>DAMCMT010000020.1:19958-34735 GCA_032108265.1 Bacteroides sp. | reverse complement strand
CTGTAGCATGACTTGTCCGCGCAGACCGTTCAATACAAGTGTCTGCTGGGTTTCGCTTAATCCGAGTTCGGGCGAAATGCCTGCGTAGCGGATGGATGAAACGGGCGATGCACCAGTTCCTCCTTCGGCGCCGGAAATAACAATCAAGTCGGCTTTGGCCTTTGCTACCCCTGCGGCAATGGTACCTACACCACTTTCGGCTACCAGTTTTACACTGATTTTAGCCTGAGGGTTTACATTCTTGAGGTCGAATATAAGCTGAGCCAAATCTTCGATAGAATAAATATCGTGATGGGGCGGGGGAGATATAAGCGATATGCCCGGTATGCTATGGCGTGTTTTGGCAATTACCTGGTCTACTTTATAGCCCGGTAGCTGTCCACCTTCGCCCGGTTTGGCACCTTGGGCAATCTTAATTTGTATTTCATCGGCATTCACCAGATATTCGGTTGTTACACCGAAACGACCGGATGCAACCTGCTTGATGGCGCTTCGCATACTTGTTCCATCTTCCAACGGAGTGAACCGGGCAGAATCTTCACCGCCCTCGCCCGTATTACTACGACCGTGAATCGTATTCATGGCAATAGCCATGGCTTCGTGTGCTTCGCGGCTGATGGAACCGTAAGACATAGCCCCGGTAACAAACCTGCGCATGATGTTCGCGGCCGGTTCAACTTTATCAATACTGATAGGGCTGCGCTTGAAATCAAAGAAATCGCGCAGGAATATCGGTTTCTCTTTGTTATCTACCAGGCTGGTGTATTCTTTGAATTTTTTGTAACTACCCAAACGGGTGGCTAATTGCAACGTACTGATTGTTTCGGGGTTCCATGCATGTTGTTCGCCATCTTTGCGGAATGAGTAAATACCACCATGAGGTAATTTACGATTAGACGATTTACTATTTACGATTGAAGTTTGTTCTTCGTTTTTTAATCGTAAATCGTCAATCGTTAAATCGTACATTGCGTTGGCATGAAAGGCAAGTGCGTCTTTGGCAACTTCTTCCAGACGTATACCTTCTATGCTGGAACTGATTCCGCCGAAATAGGCATTACTCAACTCCTGACTTAATCCAACGGCTTCGAATATCTTTGCGCCCCGGTACGAACGTATGGTACTGATACCCATTTTGCTCATTACCTTAAATAAGCCTTTGCAGATAGATTTGATATAATTCTTTTCGGCTGTTGCATAGTCCAGTTGAATATCTTTATCATTCACCAGTTTATCCAGTACGGCAAATGCCATATATGGGTTCAGCGCGCTGGCTCCGAAGCCCAGAAGCAGGGCGGCGTGCATTACTTCGCGTATCTCGCCCGATTCTACAATCAGTGCGGTTTGCACCCGCTTTCCAACTGAGATAAGATAGTGGTGTACAGCGCTGACAGCCAGAAGAGATGGTATGGCAGCATGAGTCTCATTAATGCCGCGGTCGGTCAGTACGATGTAGTTAACTCCCTGGTTAACCGATTCTTCAGCCTGCTTACAAAGATTAGTGATAGCTTCCTGCAAACCGGCACGACCTTTGGACGCTTCGAATAAGATAGGTAGTTTCACCGTATTGAATCCTTTGTAGCGGATGTTACAAAGCAAATCCAGTTGTGTATTGCTCAGAATGGGGTGATTAAGGCGCACCATTTTACAATGGCTTTCATTAGGTGTGAGAATATTCATACCGACCGCACCGATGTATTCGGTCAGCGACATAACCAACTCTTCCCGGATAGGGTCAATCGGCGGGTTGGTTACCTGCGCAAATTGTTGACGGAAGTAATTGTACAGCAATTGTGGCTTGTCCGACAATACGGCAAGCGGGGTATCGTTACCCATCGAGTTAATGGGTTCGGCGCCCGTGTTACTCATGGGTAGAATAATTTTCTCAATATCTTCTTTGGTATAGCCGAATGCCAGTAACATACGGTCGTATGCATCGACCTTATGCGATACTTTACGTCCGCTCTTTAACTCATCCAATTGAATACGGTTGGCGGATAGCCATTCGCGGTAGGGTAGTGCATCGGCCAGTTCTTTCTTTAAATCGCCATCGTAGTATATGTTACCTGTTCCGG
The DNA here is from genome assembly GCA_032108265.1 of Bacteroides sp. Taxonomy (GTDB): domain Bacteria; phylum Bacteroidota; class Bacteroidia; order Bacteroidales; family Bacteroidaceae; genus Bacteroides. The sequence continues at coordinate 32,660 of DAMCMT010000020.1, read as the reverse complement.
TGTCGACCAGTAATATCTTGCCCGGTTGTAAACGGCCTTTGGCTTTAATCTCATTCGGTTCGAAGTTCATTACACCTACTTCGGATGCTACCACCATCATGCCGGTATGGGTGATGAGGTAACGCGCCGGGCGTAATCCGTTACGGTCGAGCATACCGCCCGCGTAGCGTCCGTCGCTGAATAACAGGGCAGCAGGGCCGTCCCACGGTTCCATTAATATAGAATGGTATTCGTAAAATGCTTTCAGCTTTTCACTGATGGGGTTTTTATCGTTGAACGACTCGGGTACGAGCATAGCCATGGCATGGGGAAGACTTAATCCCGACATAACCAGAAACTCTAACACATTATCCAGTGAAGCGCTATCGCTCATTCCGGGTTGCAGAATAGGACGTAATTCTTTCAAATCGCCAAGGGCAGGAGAGGAGAGTACGCTTTCGCGGGCTTCCATCCATCCCCGGTTGCCACGGATGGTATTAATCTCGCCGTTGTGTGCCAGCAACCGGAAAGGCTGCGCCAAACTCCATGTAGGGAATGTGTTGGTACTGAAACGGGAATGCACCATGGCAATACCGCTGGTGAAATATGTATTGGTAAGGTCAGGAAAATAGGTTCGCAATTGCATAGACGAAAGCATTCCTTTATAGATAATGCTTTTGGATGAAAGCGAAACAATATAGAAATCTTTTCGCGAGCTAATATCCGACCGGTATATACGGTTCTCAATCCGCTTCCTTATTATATATAAAGTGCGGTCGACAGTTTCCGTATCCGGAAATCCGGTTATAAAAACCTGTTTAATATCGGGTTCGTTAGCCAGTGCATCCTGTCCAAGTATGTCGGGATTCGTAGGTACATTACGCAGATGCATCAATGTAAGTCCCTCCTTTTCAATCTCTTCGATAAAGATGCTAAGTATGGCGCCCTGATCGGTTTCGTTTTTGGGCATAAATATCAGTCCGGTGCCGTATTTCCCTTTTTCGGGTACAGGAATACCTTGCAACAAGATAAACTCATGGGGGATTTGTAGCATGATTCCCGCACCATCACCTGTCTTGTTGTCGGCACCTTCGGCGCCGCGGTGGCGCATATTCTCAAGTACTTTCAAAGCTGATTCAACCAGCTCGTGCGACTTTTCTCCGTTAATATTTACCAGCATACCTACTCCACATGCGTCGTGTTCGTTCTCCGGGTTATATAGTCCGGTTTGTGTAGGATAGGAAGTTGGCGAATGTTTTGTTTTGTTGTTAAAAAGATTGCTTTTTCTCATTTTTATTGTCTAAAATCAGTGAAATACACTAATTGTTTAATCAAATTGTTTTGCAAAGTTATATTTATTATTTCATAATGATATATTATTGTGTGTTATATTATTCATAAAAGATGCTATAGCAGTTTGTGAAATATAAAAATGAAAGATAATTTGATGTTATTGTATCAGATTGAAACTACATTCGGCGCTGTGTTGATGATTTTGTTGCAGATGGTTTAAAAACAAAAAAAAGGAGGAACCCTAAGGCCCCTCCTCTATAAAACTATCAATAATCAATTAATTAAATCAACTCTATGCTTCTCTTCACAAAGTTATTCAGTGCTTTGCCCTTTAGCATATTATTCTGTAGCAATGCCAGGTCAATCAATTGACGAACTACCTTGTTCTTACTACCATATTCAGCATACAGGGCATTCTTCTTGTTTTTCAGTTCATCCAGTTTCTTATCCAAATCGCCGAGTTCTTCTTTCTCAGCGGCAGGGATTTCTTCATCTTTCTTACCCTCGTGTCCTTTGCGGATTTCTTCACGACGTTTATTTGCTTCGTCCATTTCAGATTGTAAAGGAGCAACCTCTGCACCGCATTCTTTTTCTTCTCCGGTCAGAACTTCCTTAATCAGCCTATGGTCAGCGTTAAGAATCAGGTTATACATATCAGGCATTTCGCCATAGAAACTCATGCCGCCCTGTATACTCGCCATTTCTTTCATACGGCGCATATATTCGCTTTGGGTAATCATTACCGGGCTGCTGTTTTCGCCCAGCGATTGTGCCATCACATGGAAATCCACTTTTTCTACCTTAGGCAATTGGCTTTTGAATGTTTCAGATAGGGCAGTCTGTTGGTCGGTTGGCAAATCACTACCTTTATTATCGTCTTTTACAATCAGGTTGTCTACGGTATCGCCGTCCACACGAGAGAAGCGCGACTTTTCGAACTTCTGTTCCAACATACTGATAAGTGCCACATCCAACTGACCATCCATCAACAATACATTGTAGCCTTTGTTGGTAGCTGCTTCGATATAGCTATATTGCTCTTCTTTGTTGTTGGTGTACAGATAGATGAGTGTACCGTCTTTATCGGTTTGAGTATCTTTGATAAGGGTTTTATACTCTTCATAAGTATAAAATTTGCCGTCCGTATCGCACAGCAAAGCAAACTTCTCTGCTTTGGTATAGAAATCGTCCTGCGTAAGCATTCCGTAGTTGATGAAAAGCTTCAGGTCGTTCCACTTTTCTTCGAACTGTTTGCGGTCGTTCTTAAAGATAGATTGCAAACGGTCGGCTACTTTCTTGGTGATATATGTAGATATCTTCTTCACATTCGAATCGCTTTGCAGGTACGAACGCGATACGTTCAACGGAATATCCGGAGAATCTATTACACCGTGAAGAAGTGTCAAAAAGTCAGGTACGATTCCTTCTACCGAGTCGGTAACATACACCTGGTTGCTGTAAAGTTGAATTTTATTCTTACTTAAATCCAGGTTATTCTTTATTTTTGGGAAATACAGAATACCGGTGAGATGGAAAGGATAATCTACATTTAAATGAATCCAGAACAACGGTTCATCCGACATCGGATATAATTCGCGGTAGAAGTTCTTATAATCTTCGTCTGTCAGTTCACTTGGTTTACGCAGCCAGAGGGGATTGGTTTCATTGATGATGTTATCTTCTTCCGTATCCACCTGTTTGCCGTCTTTCCATTCTTTCTTTTTGCCAAAAGCGATAGGCACGGGCAGATAACTGCAATATTTTTTAAGAAGTGCCGAGATGCGTGGCTCTTCAAGGAATTCTTTTGAATCGCTGTCAATGTGCAGGATGATATCCGTACCGCGGTCGTCCTTGGTAGTTTCTTCCATGCTGTATTCGGGGCTTCCGTCGCACACCCATTTTACTGCCGCAGCATCTTCTTTGTACGATTTAGAGATGATTTCAACTTTCTTAGCAACCATAAAGGCTGAGTAGAAACCAAGTCCGAAGTGTCCGATGATAGCGTTTGCATCCTTTTTGTATTTTTCGAGGAAGTCATTGGCACCAGAGAATGCTATCTGGTTAATGTATTTGTCAATTTCCTCGGCAGTAAGACCAATACCACGGTCTGAAATGGTAATCGTTTTCTTTCCCAGAGAAACATGAACGGTCAAATCGCCCAATTCGCCTTTGAAATCGCCCATAGAAGCAAGTGTTTTCAGCTTTTGGGTAGCATCGACGGCGTTAGATACTAATTCCCGGAGGAATATTTCATGGTCACTGTAAAGAAACTTTTTGATGATGGGGAAAATGTTTTCGGTAGTTACCCCAATGTGTCCTTTCTGCATAATTAATGATTTATATTTAGTTATTTAATTTGATATTCTTTTTAGCCGCGGATTACACGGATGACGCGGATTAAGAAACACGGATTAATATTGGTTATAAAAAATCCGTGTATTTAAAATCCGCGTCATCCGTGTAATCCGCGTCTAAAATTAAATTACAAAAAAAATGCCAGACCAGCAGGTCTGACATTTTGACGTTATACTATGAACTTTTTTCTTATTGTTCAACCGGTTTCGGTTCGGGTTTCATTTCTATTTCGCCCTTTTCTTCGTTCAGGGTTACATGAATTGTATCACCCTCATTCAGTACATTCGATACAATCAGTTCCGAAAGACCATCTTCCAGATAAGTTTGGATGGCTCGTTTCAACGGACGGGCACCGAACTGCACATCATATCCTTTAGAGGCAATAAACTCTTTCGCTTTATCATCCAACACCAGTTTGTAACCAATGTTTTCGATTCTATCGAACAAGCCACGCAACTCTATATCAATGATTTGCTTGATGGCATCGAGAGATAGCTGGTCGAAAGTAATGATTTCATCGACACGGTTTATGAACTCGGGCGCGAACGATTTATTCAGTGCTTTCTGGATAATACTCCGTGAAAACTCACTATCATTCATGTGCGCATTCGTTGCAAAACCTACACCGCGGCCAAAGTCTTTCAACTGGCGTGTACCGATGTTCGAAGTCATAATAACCACTGTATTCTTGAAGTCGATAGTTCTGCCATAACTGTCAGTCAACCGACCCTCATCCATTACCTGAAGCAACAGATTGAATACATCCGGATGCGCTTTCTCGATTTCATCGAGCAGTACGATAGAGTAGGGTTTACGGCGCACCTTTTCGGTCAACTGTCCACCTTCTTCGTAACCTACGTATCCCGGAGGTGCTCCAACCAATCGCGAAACGGTGAATTTCTCCATGAACTCGCTCATGTCAATGCGGATTAAGGCATCGGTAGAGCCGAACATATATTTCGCCAATTCTTTCGCTAAATGCGTTTTACCTACACCCGTGGGGCCGAGGAACATAAATGTACCAATCGGACGGTTCGGGTCTTTCAGTCCTACACGGCTGCGGAGGATAGCTTTCACAAGCTTCTCGATAGCCGGGTTCTGAGCAATAACTTTCGATTCGAGCTGGTCTTTCATTCCGGCCAGTTTCAACCCTTCGGCCTGAGCCATGCGTTGAACAGGTACGCCCGACATCATAGAAACTACTTTCGCAATTTCTTCCTCGTCAACCGTCTGCCGGTGGTCTTTCAGGCTCGCTTCCCAGTCGCGTTTCATCACATCCAGTTGTACTGTCAGTTCTTTCTCGCGGTCGCGGAAACTAGCGGCCAGTTCGTAATTCTGTGACTTCACAGCCTCATTTTTCTTTACTTTAGCTTCTTCAATAAACTTTTCCTGCTCCTCAATTTCCTTAGGAACACTTACATTAGTAATATGTACGCGCGAACCAGCTTCGTCGAGCGCGTCAATAGCTTTGTCGGGAAAATTACGGTCAGTGATGTAGCGGTCTGTCAGCTTCACACATGCCTCTAAAGCGGCATCCGTATAATTAACGTTGTGGTGGTCTTCGTATCTGTCTTTGATGTTCCGCAGAATTTGCAGAGTTTCCTCCGTAGTAGTGGGTTCAACCATTACCTTCTGGAAACGACGTTCCAAAGCGCCATCTTTTTCTATGTTCTTGCGGTATTCATCGAGTGTTGTTGCACCGATGCATTGTATTTCACCCCTGGCCAACGCAGGTTTCAGCATATTGGCGGCATCCATCGAACCGGCCGCAGAACCTGCGCCTACAATGGTATGGATTTCGTCGATGAACAGGATTACATTCGGGTTCTTCTGCAATTCGTTCAGGATAGAGCGAATGCGTTCCTCGAACTGTCCGCGGTATTTGGTTCCGGCTACAACCGAAGTCATATCCAGTGCCACTACACGTTTATCAAAAAGTATGCGCGATACTTTCTTCTGTACGATGCGCAACGCCAATCCTTCTACAATAGCCGATTTACCTACACCGGGTTCACCGATAAGTACGGGGTTATTCTTCTTGCGGCGGCTCAGAATCTGCGCCAACCGTTCGATTTCCTTTTCACGTCCTACAACCGGGTCGAGTTTACCCTCTTCGGCAGCTTTTGTCATGTCGGTACCGAAATTATCCAGTACAGGTGTATCATTCGCCGGTTTGCGCGTAGCAGTAGACTGTTGGCGGCTTTCCGAACGTGGTGCATCCATTTCTTCTTCATCATCGTCGTCCTCACTAAATCCCATTCCGGAACTTATATCGGGCTGAAGCGATACTTGCTCGAATACCTTTTTATAATCCACGTTATTTTCTTCCAGAACATTGGCGGCTATATTGTTTTTATCTTTCAATATGGCCAACAACATATGTTCTGCGTCGGCAACAGTTTTCTTCATCAGTCGTGCTTCTAAAATACACATTTTCAGTATCTTGGCAGACTCGTTGGACAATGGCACATCTGCGTTTGGCAGTAGCATTTCGTCCTGATATTTCTTCAAAATGGCTTCGATGCTTTCTTTGATTGCAAGGAAGTTTATATTGAGTCTGGACAATACTTCAATGGCTTTTCCTTCCCCGTCACGGATAAGTCCCAGCAATAAATGCTCGGGGCCGATGTAACCGTTTTTCAGACGGTTAGCTTCTTCCTTACTGTATCCTATGATGTCGGAAACTTTTCTTGAAAATTGGTTATTCATATAATGCTCCTTATTAATTAAAGGTTTGGTTATTACAAATATAATGATTAATTGCTTTCTGTCGTTATTCTTTTTAGATTTCTTATTTATTTTATTAGGTAAACTGCAAATAGCGTGCCATAAAAGATTACGGTTTAGATTCATTCTCAGCCGTTTTTATGAGTAGCGACAAACTAATATAAAGTTCAGTAAAGAGCATCAGGGAGTAGGATAGGGGCTTTCCGGTAGAACGATTGGTATTCCTTTTGATTCGGATTTTCAAAAAGCCGTTATTCTTTGTTTACTCACAGTAATGCGTAAGCTTACTCATATCTGTGAGTAAGCCTACTCATTACTGTGAAGAAGCTTACTCACATATATGAGTAAGCAAAGAAACCCGGAAAAGAATAAAAAGGAGTCGGGGAGATTGAGAAAAGAATACGGGAAGAAACCGGATAATCAGTTAAAGAAGAGTTAACTCATACACTGTTTTTAGCATTGCGTAGCGTATGAAGTTTTTCCCGCGAAAATACTTTCGTATATCGCGAAAAAGCAGTACCTTAGCGTGGTTTTTTGCAAACCGCTATATGTATAATTAATAATCTTTTTAAATGCTTGAACAAGACAGAATTATAAAGATTAACATCGAGGAGGAAATGAAGTCATCGTACATCGATTATTCGATGTCGGTAATCGTTTCGAGAGCGCTCCCGGATGTTAGAGACGGATTTAAGCCGGTTCATCGTCGAATTCTTTATGGAATGATGGAACTGGGTAATACTTCAGACAAACCATATAAAAAATCTGCCAGAATAGTAGGTGAGGTAATGGGTAAATACCACCCGCACGGCGACTCGTCGGTATATCTTGCTATGGTTCGTATGGCTCAGGAATGGGCGATGCGCTATCCGTTGGTCGATGGACAAGGAAACTTCGGGTCTGTTGATGGTGATAGTCCGGCAGCAATGCGTTATACCGAAGCCCGCCTGAACAAGATGGGCGAGGAGATGATGCAAGACCTTTATAAAGAAACTGTCGATTTCGACCCCAACTTTGATAATACACTGTCCGAACCCCAGGTAATGCCAACCCGCATACCGAACCTGTTGATGAATGGGGCTTCGGGTATTGCCGTAGGTATGGCTACCAATATGCCGCCTCACAACCTGAGCGAGGTTATCGATGCTTGCGTGGCTTATCTGGAAAACAACGAAATCACCGTTGAGGAATTGATGGAGTACGTTAAAGCTCCCGACTTCCCGACAGGGGGATTTATATATGGTATAAGCGGTGTACGCGAAGCGTTCATGACGGGTCGCGGCCGTGTTATTATGCGCGCGCGCGCGGAAATAGAGGCCGGAGCGCATCACGACAAGATTGTAGTGACAGAAATACCATATAATGTCAATAAGGCAGAACTTATTAAAAATATTGCCGACCTTGTTAACGAAAAGAGAATTGAGGGTATTTCCAATGCCAACGATGAATCCGACCGTGAGGGTATGCGTATCGTTATCGACATCAAGCGTGATGCCAATGCCAGCGTAGTATTGAATAAGCTGTATAAAATGACGGCGCTTCAAACCTCTTTCGGAGTTAACAATGTAGCGCTGGTAAATGGCCGGCCAAAAACACTTAACCTGCGCGATTTAATCATGTATTTCGTCGAGCACCGCCACGAGGTGGTTGTTCGTCGTACCCAATACGACTTGCGAAAGGCCAAAGAACGTGCCCATATCCTGGAGGGATTGATTATTGCTTCGGATAATATCGACGAAGTAATCCGCATCATCCGTGCAGCTAAGACACCCAATGAAGCTATTTCCGGCTTAATCGAACGCTTTGAACTGACAGAAATTCAGGCTCGTGCCATTGTTGAAATGCGTTTGCGCCAGTTAACAGGACTGATGCAAGACCAATTGCATGCTGAATATGAGGATGTAATGAAGCAGATTGCCGGTTATGAAGAAATCCTGAATAACGATGAACGTTGTCGCGAAGTTATAAAAGATGAATTATTGGAAGTAAAAGCCAAATTTGGTGACAAACGCCGTTCTGAAATCGTTTATTCTTCAGAAGAGTTTAATCCGGAAGATTTTTACTCGGACGACCAGATGATTATTACCATCTCGCACATGGGATATATTAAACGGACACCGTTAACTGAGTTCAGATCGCAACACCGCGGTGGGGTAGGGTCGAAAGGTACCGACACCCGCGACGAAGACTTTATCGAACATATTTACCCGGCAACGATGCACAACACCATGATGTTCTTTACACGCAAAGGTAAGTGCTATTGGCTTAAAGTTTATGAAATTCCGGAGGGAACGAAGAATTCTAAGGGTCGCGCTATACAAAATATGTTAAACATAGAATCGGGTGATGTAGTAAATGCTTATCTTCGTGTTAAGAATTTGGGAGATACGGAATTTATTAACAGCCATTATGTACTTTTCTGTACAAAGAATGGTGTTATAAAGAAAACTTTACTCGAACAGTATTCGCGTCCACGCCAGAATGGTGTAATCGGCATCAGCCTTCGCGAAGATGATGAGGTGATTGAAGTACGTATGACGAATGGTAACAATGACATCATCATTGCCAACCGTAACGGTCGTGCCATCCGTTTCCACGAAAGTGCTGTCCGCGTAATGGGTCGTACAGCTACCGGCGTTCGGGGTATGACATTGGACGAGGACGGAGAAGATTTAGTAGTAGGTATGATTTGCATCAAAGACCCTGAAACAGAAACGATTATGGTCGTATCTGAACAAGGTTACGGCAAACGTTCCGAACTGGAAGATTACCGGAAAACCAACCGTGGCGGAAAGGGTGTTAAAACCATGAATATCACGGATAAAACAGGTAAATTGGTGTCTATCAAATCTGTAACCGACGAAAACGACCTGATGATTATCAATAAATCCGGTATCACCATTCGTTTGAAAGTAGCTGATACCCGCGTAATGGGACGTGCTACACAAGGTGTACGTCTGATTAACCTGGAAAAGAGAAACGATGCAATTGGTTCGGTATGTAAAGTAGATTCGGAAGAAGAAGTCATCGAGGAAATTGAAGTAACTGAAGATGGTGATACTGTTGAGTTGATGGATGAAAACACTACTGATGCTCCCGAAACGGATGCAGAGAATGATAACGAAAATGAAGAATAGACATAGTATTAATTTATTAATTCAACAACAATCATGAAGAGAGTATTATTTTCAATGGTTTTGGTCATGGCCGCTATGGTTACTTTTGCCCAGACGAAAGAGGTAAAGGAAGCCAAGAAAATAGCCGGCGGAACAAATCCTGATTTTGCTAAAGCTGAGCAGATTATTAATGATGCTTTAGTAAATCCTGAATCTAAAGACGATGCCGCTACATGGGACGTAGCCGGTTATGTCCAGAAAAGGATAAATGAAAAAGAAATGGAAAAAGCGTATTTGAGACAACCGTATGACACCTTACGTGCTTACAATAGTGTTTTGAATATGTATAACTATTGGATGAAAGCGGACGAATTGGCCGAGATTCCCGATGAAAAGGGCAAGGTTAAAAACAAATACCGCAAGCCGAATGCTGCTACAATGCTTATCGAGCGTCCGAACCTGGTAAACGGTGGTATCCAACATTTCAACTTAAATGAGAATGCTGAAGCATTGAAATTCTTTGGAATGTATATCGATGCTGCAAAACATCCGATGTTTGAAAAGGAAAACCTGTTGCAGAATGACACGCTGATTCCTCAGATTGCATATTATGCTTCTTTGGCTGCTGCACGTCTGGAAGATTATCCAGCTGTATTGAAATATGCTCCTTATGCAGAGAATGACAAAGAAGTTGGTCAGTATGCAATGGAATTTATCAGCACTGCTTACCTGGCTCAGGGTGACACGGTGAAATGGATAAATTCTTTGCAGGAAGGTATCAAAAAATATCCTACTTATCCGTTCTTCTTCGGTCATTTGATTGATTATTACAGTAATAGCAACAAGTTTAACGAAGCTATGGTGTTTGCTGATAATATGCTTTCCAATGAACCAACAAATCCATTCTTCCTGTATGTTAAGGGTTATCTTTATCATAATATGAAAGAATACGATAAGGCTCTTGAGTTCTACAAAAAAACTATTGAACAAGATCCAGCATATGCGGATGCTTATTCTAATATCGGTTTAGTATATCGTCAACAAGCTCAGGAATTTGCAGATCAGGCTACAGCCGATCTTAACGATCCGAAGTACGAACAGGATCAGCAGACACTCCGTAAATTCTATGAAGAAGCAAAACCGTATTACGAAAAGGCACGGGAATTGAAACCGGATGATCAGAACTTGTGGTTGCAGGGATTGTATGCAATTTACTATAATCTGAATATGGGTCCTGAATTCGAAGAAATCGAAAAATTAATGGGATTCTAAGAATTTAGAATTATATATTTAATAAAGAAAAGGGTTAGTTTTTGCTAATCCTTTTTTTATGCAATTTTTTATGTTTGCTTATCAATTAACTTCTCAATACAAATCAGACACTATCATGATTATGTTTAATTGAATAAAGGGGCTTATTTGAAAACACTATCCTATCAAATGTAAAGATGCATATTTTGCATCTTTACAAAACATAAAAATCACTTATTTCATAATCAATAACGGTGTATCCGAATGGAAAATCATTTTCTTTGCAATCCCGGGATTGAATAAACGTGAGAATATATTGCGCTTATACGATGGCAGCGTAATAATATCTATTTCATTGGTTTTCACGTATTTATCGAGACTATCCAGTAAATCGTCGTCTTTTACAATATCATATTGCATCTCGAGCATTGGATATTGCTTTTGAAAATATTCTTTAATTCCTGCCAGTTTTACTTCATCCCAGGCATCTTTGCTTCCCGCAAGATGTACCAAAAATACTTCGAACTGAAATGGTTTAATGGATTTTATAAGGGTATCGAATGTAATAAGGTCGCGTTGGTCGAAATTAGTAATGAATGCAAAGCGTTTTACTTCGTTTAAATCATACAGTGGCGCATTTTCAGGGATGGCAAGTACAGGTACCCTGCTCCTGTCGATTACTTCAGCGGTTACGCTTCCGATTAAATCGATATCTTTCTGGTTTTTACCACGAGTTCCCATCAGAATGAGTTGCGGGCTATTTTCTTTGGCATACCTGATAATTTCTTCTTCAGGAATTCCTTCGCGAAGGATACAGCTATATTTTACATCCGGGTACTCGCCAGTTTCGATTTTCTGCTTAATATTTTCGGATAATTCTGTTATATCTGAATTTACTTTTTCCAGAACTGCCTTTACATTTTCTTCATCTCCTATCTGGTAATTGAAGACATCACCATATGGCAACGAGGAAGCATAAATGGGTGTAAAATATGCATGCAGGAAAACAACTTCCGCATTATATATTTTGGCCAGTTTAAATCCTAATTCGCTGGCTTTCATGGCATAACTGGAAAAATCGACGGGAATCAGAATTATATTTTTTTTCTTTTCCACATCTTTTTCCCGGGGTTCATCCTCCTCTATCACCCCTTCGGAAAGCCATGCCGAACTTTCAATGATTTTCAGCGCATGCGGCAAATCGCTTTCTTTAATGCGCAAACGCACTCCTGAAGACACTATCGGCTGAATTTGATTAACGTTGTGTATGTATGCTTCAATTCCTTCGCTTTCGAGGACACTCTTTAGTATCTGAGCTTTCGAATAAGTCAGAATACATAGGGTTACTAATTTGTCTTCCATAACATGTATTGTTTAAATCTGTTTATTGAAGGGTAACATATAATAAATCCCAATTGTTTAGCAATTGGGATTTAAGTGGTGAAATATCTTTTTAAACTTGCGTAGCTTCGGTAGCTTCTTTTTGCATGCTGTTGTTAACTTCGTCCAGAATTCTTAAAGCCCGGTCTAAGACAGTGGTATCGTCCAGCATCACCAGCCCGCCGTCAGGACCGGGCTCTAAATGAATTCCGACACTTTTCCCCTCCTTGAAATTACGTCCGCCAAAGAAGTTCCTTACTGTGCTTACGTCAAGCCCTAATTCATCTGCAATTCTGTGCATGCTACCGTTGGGCAGTGAATCTTTAATTCTACGAAGTTCATTGAATGTTATAGTCCTCATGTTTCCTAAATTTAATGGTTAATAATAACTTATAAATATTTATTATCTCGCTATAAACTTAAGTATAAAAAAGGACAAAAACAATTATTTTGTATATTTTTTAATAAAGAAACGCTATTTGAGTTTTGATTTATAGTTTAGTGTTATACGGTATCGTTACCTAAAACACATTACCAATAAATTGTTACTCTAAATAATCTCGATATCGGATGCCTGTAGCCAACCTATTTTACCATCTTC
>DAMCMT010000020.1:0-19902 GCA_032108265.1 Bacteroides sp. | reverse complement strand
GGTACGAAGCAAAGATATTGGTACAAACTACCAGCACCAGGAAAACAAGGGCACTAATAAACCCGCCTTTTTTCCAGGATATTTGTTTGGAAAAGAAGAAAAAATAAAGTCCTACAAGAAATAAAAGGAAGAAACCAATTCCCCATTTCGCCCATACATCTACACTGGTGCTGTTTATCAGGGATTTAATCCACCCGACAAAAAAGATGTCAGGAACTTCTTCTACTTTATCTACCGTTTTTGAACGGGCTATTTCAAGATTGGCTCTTATATCGTCATTACCGGGTTTAAGCAGTAAAGCACGCTCATAATTAAGAATGGCTCGTGCTATATCGTTTGATTTATAATAACTGTTACCCAGGTTATAATATATTTCGGCTGCTTCACCCTGCTCCAGTAAACTTTCGTATATCTGAATAGCTGTAGCATAATCATTATTCATATAAGCACTATCCGCCAGGGATTTTGTATAAACCGGTCCATCGAAATGGGATTGAGATATTGAATCATTTAAGAATCTCTGATTAATGGAAGTGGTATCTTCCTGAGCAGAAACCTTTAATGCCATTATCAAACAGATTGTAAAAAATATTATTTTGTTCATTTCTATTTCCTCCTTTAGTGCTTGATTGAACCTTCAATTCTACTGATTACAGTAAGGGCAGTAGTATAAACTTTATCCATAGCCGAAGCTTCATCACCTGGAGCAAACCTTGCAAACTCGCACTCGTTCAAAGCATTGATGAATTCAGCGATTAAATCTTCACTCTTTCCATAATTATTAAGCTTTTCTTCGATATTGTCCTTGCTCAATTGCGAAACAGGAATGTTCAGCTTGTCACTAATATACCCCCACAATGCTTTTAAGACTTCATCATAGAAAGCATCCTTTTTATTCTCAGCCAGTAATTTACCTGCCTGCTTTAGTCGGCGGGTTGCCATTTTATTAGCTTTTTTTGTTCGAACCTGGGCAATATTGGCATTCTCAACGGCTTTTTTTCTATAAATAATAAAGAATATAATAAAAGCCAGTGCCGGAATGATATAGAACAACCAGAATGCAGTCGAACCAAAGAAGAACTGCCCACGGGGGTTGAGGTCTACATTGTTTAACTTGATGAAACGGATATCTTCGCCCAATATTCTTAAATCTTCTTTGTTGGTAAAGTTAGCAATAACTTGTTCAGCGTTACCTTCTCCCCTTTCGACTTCCAGAGTGAATTCTTCCGTTTTCAGCGTTTTATATGAGCCTGATTTCAAATCGAAATAGCTGAAATTAACAGCTGGTATGGTATATGTACCCGGATGACGTGGGATAGCCAGATACTCAATGACTTTATTACCGGTAAGTCCATCGCGTGTAAGACGGAAATTATTTTCAACCTTCGGGTCGAAAATTTCGAAGTCTTCCGGGAATTTAACTTCCGGGTTAGAAACCAGCCGCATATTACCTGTTCCGGAGATTATCAGCTTGATGGTAACTGCATCATTTGTCTTTAACTTTTGCGTGCTGATGGATGAACTTATACTATAATCCCCCACTCCACCTGAGAATCCTACAGGTTTTCCTGCAGGAAGTGGTTTCACGTTAATTGTTAAACGGGGTGTGTTAAGTGGTTTCTTTATTTCTACAAAATTACTTCCACCATTAAAGAACGCATCGAACGGATCGGCTGAGCGAACCATTTTGGCTACTGACGCATCAAAGCGTGCCGGTTCAATAACCAATTCTCCGGACTGTTGCGGGAAAAGAACAAATTGACGGTAAACAGTTGTGTGATAATTACGTCCTTTATAATGTTCAAGACTCCATTTCTGATTGCTGGGTAATTCAACCTCCTGAGAATGGAAACCCTTGAAATCAGGAAGTTTCACGTTGTCAAATCCCCGAAGATCTACCAGGGTATAAATTTTATAGGTTAGCAGGAAAGCCTCTTGTTCGTAAACACTGGTTTTTGTAGCGGTTCCTGTTATGAACAAATCTTCATTGGATATACTGTTTCCCGATGAAGTAGATGCTGAAGGTTGACCGGCATTAGAGCCTGAACTACTATTACTGCTATTACCCGAACTGGAAGCAGCCGCCTGATCTTTAGGTAAAACTTTAATAGAGACTGCATTAGAAATCATTTGTTTACCGTCGGCTACAACTGTAGCAGCCGGTATTGAAAAGTTTCCTTCTTTCAATGCCATCAGAATATATGTGTACGTAACACTGCTGGTTTGAGTAACATTTCCGTTAATTATTTGCGTACTACTTTGAGTGGATCTGCTGGGTCCCATTAATACATCGAATCCATCGATTGAAGAAGGTGCCCGGAAATCCTTAATCTTTTGTGTTGTAACAGTGTACGTCAGGCGAAACTGGTCACCAACAGCTACCGCATCGGGACCCGAGGCGGTAAACTTTATATCATCCGCATAGATAACACCAGTTCCGGTAAGTATAAATAATAAGAAAATCAGTTTTCTCATCTCTCTATTCTATTTTTTATATAATATCTTTATTACCAATCCTTTTCTAAACGCCCGCCCTGGAGAGCTTGTTGTTGTTTCTGGACTTTTTCCTGAACATCCTTTTCGTCCTGGGTAACCGAATTCAGCATTTGTTCAGCATTTTCTTTCGACATTTCATTTTCCTGCTGTTCAGGTTGTTGCTGTTGTTGCTGATCCTGGTTCTGCTCTTGTTCCTGATTCTGTTGATCTTGTTGTTGTTGATCCTGCTGTTGTTCCTGGTTATCCTGGTTTTGATCCTGATTATCCTGATTCTGTTCCTGATCTTCCAGCAACTTCTGGCATAAAGCCAAATTATACCGCGTTTCATCGTCTTTCGGATTATTTCGCAACGACTGTTTATAAGCTTCAATAGCCTTAGCATATTCTTTGGCAGCTTGTAGAAGCACACCTGCATTATGGTAAATTTGCGACAATTTTCCTTTATTTTTTTCGAACTTTGCAGCCGTTTGATATTGCTCCATAGCTTCCTGAAACTTTTGTTGATTGGCTAAAGTATTTCCCAGATTATACATGGATATAGCCGAAGCCGGATTTTCCTCTAATGCTTTCCGGTAGTTAACTTCCGCATCTACGTAAACACTGTCTTTATAGGCCCGGTTCCCTTTGCGGATATGGTCACGCTCCGCTTTCTGAGCAGAAGCGGCGGTACATGCCAGAAGAAATGCTATAAATATTATATATCTATTTTTCAACATATAAATTACTTATTAAATAACCGGATATTTTTGAAAAGTGGATTCTTACATTCCAAAATCATCAGTTCAATGAGTAACAATAAAAATATCAGCCAGGCAACTGCTTGAAACTGTTCGTTATAATCTGTATAAATTGTTGTTTCAATGTCCGACTTTGCAAGCGTGTCAATTTGTCCGGTAATAGCTCTTTGTGCAGAATTGGAATTATCGAGGAAAGCATACACACCTTCTCCTTCTTTAGCTATTTCCTGACACATAGCTTCATTCAACCGGGTTACCACGACGTTTCCTTCACGGTCGCGCTGATAATCATTTGTTCCTGCGACGGGTATAGGAGCACCTTCCGGAGTACCGACACCTACCACATTAACCTGAATACCTTTTTCGCGGGCAGCTTTGGTTGCTTCAAGGGTTCCCGATTCATGGTTTTCGCCATCGGTAATCACAATAATAGTACGTCCTACTCCTTCTTGCGGTGTAAAACTCCGGGCAGCCAGATTGATTGCGGCACCAATTGCCGTACCTTGTTTGGAGATAAGGGACGGATTAATGGCATCCAGAAACATTTTAGCCGAAATGTAGTCGCTCGTTATAGGTAACTGTGTAAAAGCATCTCCTGCAAAAACTATCATTCCTACTTTATCATTATTCAATTGGTCTACCAACCGGGATATCAGCCTTTTCGATCTGTCGAGGCGACTGGGCTGTGCATCCTGTGCCATCATGGAGTTTGATATATCCAATGCAATAATAACTTCTACCCCACTCCTTTTTACCGTTTCGGGCTTCGAACCAAATTGCGGACGTGCCAACAGAACGGAAAACAAAGCGATTGCAGCAAAAACCAACCAGAATTTTATATCCGGCCGATATTTAGATACATCGGGCATAAGCGGTGCCATCAGAACCGGGTCGCCAAACTTCCGAAGCGCTTTCCGCCTCCTGTAGTTGGAATATAAATAAAATGCTACCAGAAAAGGTAGTAATAATAATAGGTACAAATATGTCGGGTCTTCGAATCGAAACATCTCAATCAATATTAAGGTATTTTCTTTAATACAGAATTACGTAACAAAACCTCAGCCAGCACGCATAAAAGCGCTATTAAAGCAAACAAACGATATTCTTCCTGACGCTTGCTGTATTCTTTTACATTTAATTTTGTTTTTTCGAGCTTATCAATTTCCTGATATACTTCTTTCAATTTGGAATTGCTGGTAGCACGGAAGAAATCTCCATCGGTAATCGAAGCTATCTGTGTGAGTGCCTTTTCATCAATTTCTACCGGAATAGTAATGTATCCTCCCGGTGCTGCCGGATGTGGATGAGGCGCCATCCCATTTGTACCCACACCAATCGTATAGATACGAATTCCGAAAGTTTTTGCTATCTCAGCAGCCGTCAACGGAGAGATATCTCCCCGGTTGTTTGTACCATCAGTCAGCAGGATAATTACCTTCGACTTTGCTTTGCTGTCTTTCAGACGGGTTACTGCATTGGCAATACCCATACCGACGGCTGTACCATCCTCGATTATGTTTGTTTGGATATTATGCACGAAATTCAGCAAAACTCCATGGTCGGTGGTTAACGGACACTGTGTAAAAGTTTCTCCTGCAAATAGCGTGATACCTATATTGTCATTCGGCCGGCCATTAATAAACTCAGCAGCTACATCTTTTGCAGCCTCCAACCGATTGGGTTTCAGGTCTTCGGCAAGCATACTGGTAGAAATATCGATTGCCAGCATAATATCGATTCCTTCAATCTCACTATTCTGCCAGCTATTTGTGCTTTGCGGACGAGCCAGTACAAGGATAATCATAACCAATGCAGCTAATCGTAATATAAAAGGTGCATGCAAAAGATATATCCTGAAACTTTTCGGCGTATGGGCATATACCCGTGCATCTGAAATCTGAAGTGTTGCTTCATATCTCTTCCGCCTCATTATATACCATACTATATAAGGTATAAGTAAAAGGAGTAAAAATAAATATCCAGAATTGGCAAATACCATTATTTTATCTTTAATTTATATGTTCGCGTTTACTATTCAATCAAATCAAGCCAGCAAATAATACAATTGCATAACCAAATACACAATAATTCCGATAATCGAAACCGATAATATTGCAATTCCGCAACCCAAAAGGATTTTAGACCGCAATGATCTCTTTTCAATAATCGTAATTTCTGTAGGTTGAGGTTTGAATTCCTCTTCTTCTGCTGGTTTAGTCTCGTTAATAAATTCAATAGCATTAATTAGATTAGCATCGTTTTCATTCATCAACGGATTATGCTTGGCAAATTTCACAAGATCAGCAGTCTCAAACAACTCTTTCAAGTCCTTGATATCCTCCTGATTGTTACTTTCCTGCAACTTTTCAATAATTTCCGAAGATGTCATTTCGAGCGCATTGAACCCGAAACGACCATGAATATAATTACGGATAATGTCCGTTAATTCGGTATAATATGCTTTCGGTTCACCTTTCTGCCATGACTTCTCCGATTTGACACGTTCAATTTCCTGTATAGCAAGGATATGGGGAGGAATCTTCGGCTCTACTTTTACTTTCCGGATAATCGGTTTGTTATCACGAATGCGGATAATAAAGTAAATCAGCAAAGCCAGCAATGGAATTGCCAGAAAAGAAAGAGCAATCAACCCTTTCCAGTCATCCCATGAAAACGGCGCTTTCATCACATCTTTCAGTCCAAAAAAAGCATCCGGCTGAGATGTATCTACCGGTATTGAATAAACCTTCAGAGCCAATGCATTCGACTTATATTCCTGATTATCTACCAATACAGGAATAGGTGGAATATAGTAAAGTGCCGAGTCGAAAGACGTAACAATATATTCCTGAGTCAGCAACATACGCTGATTATTATTCACATATTGGGTATCGATTTTAGATGCTTCAATCACTTCTACTCCTTTCACCAATGTGTCGGTAAAATGGGGAAAAACAACAATCTGCTTGCTGTCTGCAGCTATTTCCAGCTCAATTTTTGCTTGTTCTCCAATCAGTATCTGTAATGAATCAATCCTAGCTTCTACTGTAACGGATTGAGCAACAGCCTGTATAGCTGCACCGATAGCAAGTAATAGCAGAAATATCTTTTTATTCATCCTGTTTAATTTCGTTTAGCAAACAAATTCAGTAAGGCTTTTACATAATCCTGATCGGTACGAACAGAAACCGAATCGACATTGCTTTTTGTAAAAGTGTCATTCAGTTCAGCCTGTTTTTCCGTCCACCATTCGTGGTGCATTTTACGAATGGTCCGGGAAGATGTGTCAATCCACTGTTCGTGTCCTGTTTCAGCATCTTTTATTTTCATCAGGCCTATATTCGGTAGTTCGGCCACCCGCTTGTCATATACCTGAATAGCAACTACATCATGCTTCCTGTTGGCAATGGTCAATGCGTTCCTGAAACTTTCCTGATCGATAAAATCGGATAAAACAAAAGCTGTACAGCGCCTTTTCATCACGTTTGTCAGGTATTCAATACCTGTACGGATGTTGGTACGACGACTTTCAGCCTTAAAATCGATTAATTCGCGGATTATATAAAGAATGTGTTTACGTCCCTTTTTGGGAGGAATAAACTTTTCTATTCTGTCAGAAAAGAAAATAACCCCGATTTTATCGTTATTCTGAATAGCCGAAAAAGCCACTGTAGCAGCTATCTCGGTTACCATATCTTTTTTGAATTGTTTGATCGTTCCAAATTCCAAACTCCCCGAAACATCCACCAGAAGCATAACAGTCAATTCGCGTTCTTCTTCAAACACCTTTATATAAGGTTTATTAAAACGCGCAGTAACATTCCAGTCGATATCACGTATATCGTCGCCAAACTGATATTCGCGAACTTCCGAGAAAGCCATACCACGTCCTTTAAAAGCAGAGTGATACTGTCCGGCAAAAATATTGTTGGACAATCCCCTACTCTTTATTTCAATCTGGCGAACTTTCTTTAATATTTCACTCGTATCCATATTTAAGTTTTGAGTTTTGAGTTTTAAGTTTTAAGTTACGATGCCGCATGGTACTCATAACTCATAGCTCCATACTCATTACTTATTAAGGTACCTCAACTTTATTCAGGATTTTGCTGATGATTTCGTCCGAAGTCATATTACTTGCTTCGGCTTCGTAAGTAAGTCCGATACGATGGCGAAGCACATCATGAGCAATGGCGCGCACATCTTCGGGAATAACATATCCACGTCTCTTAATGAAAGCATATGTCCGGGCAGCGAGTGCCAGGTTAATTGATGCACGAGGTGAACCTCCGAAACCAATCATATCCTTAAGTTCTTTCAGATCGTATTTTTCCGGGTAACGGGTAGCAAATACAATATCGACGATATAGCGTTCAATCTTTTCATCAAGATATACCTGACGGACAATCTTGCGGGCTTCAATAATCTCTTCTGCTTTGAGTATCGGTTTTACATCAAATTTTTCTCCGTTGATATTCTGGCGGATAATTAGTTTTTCTTCTTCATGCTTCGGATAGTCTATAACAACTTTCAGCATAAAACGGTCTACCTGTGCTTCGGGCAATGGATAAGTTCCTTCTTGTTCAATCGGGTTCTGGGTAGCCAGTACCAGGAAAGGTTCGGGAAGTGGAAAAGTTTCTTTTCCGATGGTGACTTGACGTTCCTGCATGGCTTCCAGCAAAGCACTCTGTACTTTAGCCGGTGCACGGTTAATTTCATCAGCTAAAACAAAATTGGCAAAGATAGGTCCTTTCTTAACAGAAAAGCCTTCATCTTTCTGACTGTACACCATGGTACCGATAACGTCGGCCGGTAACAAGTCGGGTGTGAATTGAACACGGCTATATTGTGCTTCTATTAACGATGCGAGTGTTTTAATCGCAAGTGTTTTAGCTAAACCGGGAACCCCTTCCAGAAGAACGTGACCGTCAGATAAAAGTCCGATTAAAAGCGATTCAACCAAATGTTTCTGTCCCACGATAATTTGGTCCATACCTTTCGTGAGATTGGTAACAAAAGCGCTTTGTCTTTCTATACGCTCGTTTAATTCGCGAATATCAATTGATTCAGCCATAAAATAGTTATTGTTTTATTGTTTATGTCCATTATAAAAAACGATTCCAAAATTACTGTTTATAATTAACCACCGCAACTAAATTTTATTAAAAAAGTATGCAAAACGTTTAGAAGTGGGATTATTTAGGATTAGAATTAGGTTTTATGTTTTTGTGTTATGAAAAGGTATGCTTTTATTAAATTCTTATGCACCAAAATTTGGAGGCCTCAAGTATAAAAACTACAGGCCTACTCTTTTTTAACTTGAGGCCTAGAGTTATTCAATGTCTAGGCCTGAACTTTTTAAAGAGTAGGCCTGTAGTTTTTATACTAGAGACCTGTACATTTAGAAAGGGTATAGCTAATATTGTAAGTACAATACAGGCATTTTTATTTTTTCTCCAACTCCGGAATATTTATCGTCAATCCTGCCGGAACAACTGCCGGATTCGGGATTTTACTTTTATTATGCATTACCAGGTATGGCCATAAACCTTTTGTGCCATAAAAGCGCAACGATACACGAGTAAGTGTTTCACCGGATTCAATGGTATGAGTAGTTTTGGTACCAATAATTTTATAGCTGGTTGAATCTGTTCGTACCGGAGAATCATCGCGAACCACTCCACTGGTTTGTGGATCTACCTTGGGCTGTATTCTTTCTGCTTTATTCTCTGAAGGCTTGCTTTCATGTTTGACAACGGGCTGTTTCTTTTCAGGAGCTACCGTTTTAGGAACAGATGCCACCACCGGTGGTTCTTCTTTCTTTTGTTCGACAGGAACTATTTCCACATCAGATCTTATAGAGTCTTTTTTCTCATTGATTGGTGCCGTCGTTTCTGTCGTATCTGCAATTATCGGATTGATTAAAGGTGTATCAATTCCCTCGGAAACCTGTGCCACAGTATTTACCGGTTGTTTATAGCCGAATATATCGTCCATAAAATTAGGGAAATAAGTGAAAAGAACTGCCGTACCGCAAATAAAGATAGCCAGGACGATAGTTATTATCATAAACTTCTTGGAAGGACGCGAATTGGTAGTTTTTGGTTCATTTTCTGATTTCTCGGGCACTTCACCATCAATACTTTTATTAAAGAAACGGTTAGTATCCTGAAGTTCCCGGGCTATAATTTCTTCAAGGGGAAGTCTGGCTGCCCTTTCCGTAGTTACTTTTTCCTGTTCTTCAAGCTCGGTAACAGATTCTATGTTTTCTTCGTTTACTGCAGCTATTTCTTTTTCTATTTTAAATTCTTCTTCTTCATTCTTCTCTTCTATTTCAATTTCAGCCGTTTCTTCTTCTGTTACTTCTTCGGCGCTTTCTGGTAATGGAGAAATTTCTTCTGATTCTTCCGGCGTTTCAATGGTAACCGGGAGCGGTGGCGGTAAAATAACTTCTTCCTCATTCACAGGTATTTCCAAATGATTATCTGTAGAAATTGTTTCAGTTACTTCATCATTTGCTTTATCAATAATGATTTCCGGGATAACTTCTTCGGCACTATCATCTATATCCTCTGATTCGTTCTCTTCGTCCTGAACATCATCAAAGGTAACACCATCATTCAATATAATTGTTTCAAAATGCGCAAAAGGCTTGTTGATGTAATCACGCAAAACCGGATCGGGAATAAAGGAAACCTTTGTATGTCCCTGTATTTCAAAACGTTCGCCTGTATTTACATTGATGCTTTCGCGACTTTTAACTTCGGTGAGTTTAAATGTGCCGAATCCTTTAACTTTGGCTATTCCGTCTTTTTGAAGCGCTTCTTCAATTAAAAGAAAGAATTCTTTAATAAAAGTTTCTGCTTCCTCTTTTTCAAGATTATGCTTTTTAACTAATATCTCGACTAAATCCTGGTTAGTTAATCTTTGTTCTGCCATGATTCGTTGATTTATTTGAATTTTTCTTTCAATTTTGTGTTAGGTTTGAATGCCAATACGAGTTTTGGAGGAACTAACATACGTTGTTTGGTAGTAGGATTTACGGATATACGTTCGGATTTTTTCCTGACTTCGAACTGGCCGAATTCCTGTATGTTAACGGTGTTTCTTTCTTCCAGTTCACCCGCTACATCAGATACAAACAACTCCATTAACCGGGCTGTTTCTTCGGGAGTTTTGCCGGTTCTTCCGGCTAGCTCTGTTATGAATTCTTTTGTTCTCAAGGTATACAAATATTAGTTGCACGCTGCTATATTAGTGAAAATCAGGGAATAAACCAAATATTCTAGCAAATAATCTTTCCGTAAAGGTCGAATTCATCGGAATCAATAACTTCTATAGTATAAAATTCTCCCACTACCAGATTGTTTTCTGTACTATGAATCAATATTTCCGGGTCTACTTCGGGCGAATCAAATTCCGAGCGGGCAATGTAATAATCACCTTCTTGCCTGTCGACAATAACCTTCAGTTTTTGACCGATTTTATTTGCACTTAGCTCTGTTGCGATTCCTTGTTGAATCATCATCAGTTCGTCAAGCCTTTGCTGTTTGATTTCCTCAGGAATATCATCGGTATAGTTTTCGGCTGAGTAAGTACTCTCTTCTTCCGAATAGGCAAAAGCTCCCATTCTATCAAACCGTACCCTGCGTACAAATTCTTTGAGTTCCTCAAAATCTTCTTCTGTTTCGCCGGGATGTCCCACCATGAGAGTGGTACGCAAGTGTATACCAGGCACTTCTTTCCTGAATCTTTCGATTAATTCATAAGTTTCTGCTCTGGATACATGGCGACGCATCAATTTCAACATCTTATCGCTGATGTGTTGCAGAGCAATGTCCATGTAGTTGCATACATTCTTTTTCTCGCGCATAACCCGGAATAGATCTTCTGGGAAATGAGCGGGATAAGCATAGTGAAGCCGAATCCATTCCACACCTGGGATATCTGCCATACGTTCGATTAATTCGGGGAGTGCTTGTTTTTTATAAAGGTCGATGCCGTAATAAGTCAGTTCCTGGGCAATAACCTGAAATTCCTTAACTCCACGCGATACCAGATATTTCACTTCGTCCAGAATTTCTTCCATAGGGCGTGATATATGTCGTCCGGTGATTATCGGAATGGCACAATAAGAGCATTTCCGGTCGCATCCCTCGGATATCTTCAGATATGCATAATGATCGGGAGTTGTTAATGTACGCTCAGGTTCAATCTCGCGGTGATAGGATTTACCAAGGTCGGCCAGGAGTTCTTTCCAGTTGAATTTACCATAATACTTATCCACCTGGGGAATTTCGATTGCCAGTTCCTTTAAGTAACGTTCCGACAAGCATCCCATAACGTATAGTTGCTCCAAATCACCTTCCTCTTTTGCCTGTGCAAATTCCAGAATCATATTTATAGATTCTTCCTTCGCATCTCCGATGAAACCGCAGGTATTGATTACCGCAATATCACCACATGGCTTTTCGGGATCGTGAGTTACGTCATATCCTACTTCTTCGAGTTGTCGTATTAGTTGTTCGGAATCTACCAGGTTCTTAGAACAACCCAGTGTTATAATGTCTATTGATTTTCTCTTCATTCGTTTTCTCCGAACAAAGATGATACAAACTCTCCTCTGCGGAATACCTGTAAGTCTTCCATTCCCTCGCCCAATCCGATGTATTTTACGGGTATTTTAAACTGATCGGATATGCCGATGACTACACCGCCTTTAGCTGTTCCATCGAGTTTTGTAATTGCCATAGCAGTTACCTCGGTAGCCAGAGTAAATTGTTTGGCCTGTTCAAAAGCGTTCTGACCGGTAGAACCGTCAAGCACCAGAAGTACTTCGTGCGGAGCGTTGGGAACCACCTTTTTCATTACATTTTTAATCTTGGTCAATTCGTTCATCAGGCCTACTTTATTGTGTAACCGTCCGGCTGTATCAATTATTACGACATCTGCATTATTGGCTACTGCCGAATTCAACGTATCGTAAGCTACAGATGCAGGGTCCGAACCCATTTTTTGTTTAACAACAGGAACTCCTACCCGCTCGCCCCAAATAACAAGTTGTTCAACAGCAGCGGCACGGAAGGTATCGGCAGCACCCAGATAAACTGATTTACCGGCCTTTTTAAACTGATAAGCCAGCTTACCAATGGTAGTTGTTTTGCCTACACCATTTACCCCTACAACCATTATTACATACGGTTTAGTATCCAACGGTGTATCAAAGTCCAAAACATCTTCCGAATGGTTCTCAGTCAACAGTGCAGCAATTTCTTCCCGTAAGATATTATTGAGTTCCTGAGTAGTAACGTATTTATCGGATGCTACTCGCTTCTCGATGCGCTTGATTATATTCAGTGTGGTTTCAACACCTACATCCGATGTAATCAGCACTTCTTCCAGGTTGTCGAGTACTTCATCGTCTACTTTGGATTTTCCTGCAACTGCACGGGTTATCTTGCCAAACACACTTTCCTTTGTTTTTGACAATCCCTTGTCGAGTGTTTCCTTTTTCTCTTTCGAAAAGAAATTAAAAAATGCCATAATACCTAATGTCTTTTTGAGAGTTTATCCTACAAAGATATAACTTTTTCGTTGAGAGTTAACTAAAAAATCCCCTCATTGTTCAATGAGAGGATTATTCATATATAAATTGCCCGTTACAGGTAATATTATTTCTTGAAAAAATCCTGAACTTTATCGTTAGGAACCATTTGCTCATCAAAAATGTAAGCACCGGTTTTAGGTGACTTTACCATTTTGATAACCTTGGTGTAAGAACGGCCTTCTTTAGTACCGTCTTGTAAGCTAGCTACAGTTTTCTTTGCCATGGTTTACGTCCTCTTATTTAATTTCTTTATGTACTGTTACTCTTTTAAGAATTGGGTTGTATTTTTTCAACTCAAGTCTTTCTGTAGTATTTTTTCTGTTTTTTGTAGTGATATAACGAGATGTACCCGGCATACCGCTTTCTTTGTGTTCTGTGCATTCCAGAATCACCTGTACTCTGTTGCCTTTCGCTTTCTTAGCCATAATAAATTCTCCTCTTCTTAACCGATTACTTTAATGGTTTTCCAGTCACAAAAGCCTTTTTCTACAGCATCTTTCAATGCAGCGTCCAGACCTTTTTTATTAATAGTGCGCAGACCAGACGCAGAGATACTGAGGCTAATCCAACAATCCTGCTCTACATAGTAGAACTTCTTCGTGAACAAGTTCACCTCAAACGTCCGTTTTGTTCTTCTTTTTGAGTGTGAAACGTTGTTGCCAATCATGGCTTTCTTTCCTGTAATTTGACAAATCTTCGACATTTCTATCTAGTTTTTTATAGTTTCAATCTATGCTTTCTTCAAACAGAGCGCAAAGTAAGCACTTTTATTGTAATAAAACAAATAATTTTCTCATTAATTCACTGAGTAATAGTAATATTTCCCTATTCAACCACCTCAAGCAGAAGTGACAAGGCATTATTTGCTGCTCTTTCCATGTTCTGCAACCGGCCGCTATCTCCCTCTTGTTTCATGGTGAAAATCTTTTCCCTGTACCCGGCAGCAATCCATACGGTACCTACAGGTTTTTCGGGTGTTCCACCTCCGGGACCTGCTATTCCCGATGTGGCTACGGCACAATCTGTGTTAAGTGCTTTCATTGCACCTTTTACCATTTCAACGACAGTTTCTTCGCTTACGGCACCGAATTCATCGAGCGTATCCCGGGATACATTCAACAAAGATTCTTTAACTTCATTACTGTAAGCTACTATGCCACCTTTGAAATATGCTGAACTTCCGGCCAGCGCAGTTATTTTGGCTGCAATTCTGCCTCCGGTACAACTTTCGGCTGTGGACAGGGTGAGTCCTTTGCTTAAGAAAAGTTCGTGTACTTCCTTTTCATCGGGCAATTTTAAATCTTCGTTCATGATAATGTTACCCGTGAATAAGGTGCCAGTTCCATATCAGCAAAATCCTTATCCATATATTTAAAATACCCGGTAATAGCAATCATCGCAGCATTATCCGTCGTATAGCTGAATTTAGGAATGAATATTTGCCATTCGTATTTTTGCGCATATTCTTTAAAAGCGTTTCGCAAGCCGGTATTAGCAGATACCCCTCCGGCTACAGCTACCTGTTTTATATTATATTGTTTGGCAGCTTTACGCAACTTATCCATCAGAATTTCGACAACCGTACGTTCCAGTGAAGCCGCTAAATCTTCTTTATGATTTTCGATGAAATCGGGTTCTTCCTTTATCCAATCGCGTAAAGAATAAAGGAATGACGTTTTCAGCCCGCTGAAACTGTAATCGAGTCCCGGAATATGTGGTTTGTTAAAAGAATAAGCTTTCGGATTACCCTGCCGTGCGAGTTTATCAATAATCGGCCCACCGGGATAGCCTAATCCCATAACTTTCGAGCATTTATCAATAGCTTCTCCTGCTGCATCGTCGATGGTTTGACCCAGAACTTCCATATCCTTATAAGATTTTACCAGGATAATCTGCGAGTTACCACCCGAAACCAACAGGCAAAGGAAAGGGAACTCTGGTTGCGGATTATCTTCTCCATCTTCCTTTATATAATGTGCCAATACGTGCGCTGCCAGATGATTCACTTCAATCATCGGAATACCCAACGAACGTGCAAAGCCTTTGGCAAAAGAAACTCCAACCAACAACGATCCCATCAGACCCGGCCCTCGTGTGAATGCTACCGCACTTAGTTCTTCTTTCTCCACTCCCGCCCTTTTCATCGCTTCGTGTACCACCGGTACGATATTCTGCTGATGCGCCCGCGAAGCCAGTTCGGGAACTACCCCGCCATAAGCTTCATGAACCGCCTGGCTGGCAATTACATTCGAAAGCAGCACCCCGTCGCGGATAACTGCTACCGAAGTATCATCGCACGATGATTCGATTCCTAATATTGTAATGCTCATAATTTAGATATTTTTACGATGCAAAAGTAGTGATAAAGTAGATTTGTATGGTTATATTTTATAATTTTGTTCGCGAATAAAAAATTATCTGTCTATTAAGAAACTCAGAAAGGTTGTAACAATTATTATCGGTATTATAATATTCTTATTTGCCGGTACTTTTGCGTTGTTGAATATTCCGTATATCCAACAGAGAACTACTGTTGCGGTTGCCAAAGAGTTATCCGGATTGTTTGGAACTGAAGTAACAATCGGAAAGATTAATGCCGGAGTCCTGAACCGGATTATTATCGACGATTTATCTATGGACGATCAGGAAGGCAAGGAAATGCTTAAAGTGAGCCGCCTGTCAGCCAAATTCGACATATTACCTTTGTTTCGGGGACGAATCTCGGTGGGAAGCGTTCAGCTATTCGGGTTCAACATCAGCCTAAACAAAACAACCCCCGATGCCGAACCGAATTTCCAGTTTGTATTAGATGCTTTTGCACCCAAAGACACCATTCAACGTTCATCCAACATTGATTTACGTATAAACTCCGTACTTATCCGCCGCGGGCAAGTATCCTATGATGTACTTTCTGAACAGGAAACCCCGGGCAAATTTAATCCTAACCACATCAAATTATATAATATTGTAAGTAATATATCGCTCAAAGCTTTTCAGAGCGACTCCATCAATGCACAGATAAAACGATTCAGTGTAGACGAACAATCCGGACTTGAAATCAATAAACTGGCATTGAAAGTTCAGGGAAACCAAAATGCGATGACCATTGATAACTTTGAAATCGATTTACCCGGAACCACCCTGAAAATGGATACTATACGAATGGAGTACGACAGCCTGGCTTCATTCAACAGATTTGTGACAGATGTAAATTTCTCTTTCCGGCTCTTACCTTCATATATTACTCTTCAGGATATATCTGCATTTGTTCCGGCTCTCGAAAATTTCCGCGAAAGAATCGACTTGGAAGCAGATGTCAACGGCACAATCGACCAACTGAATTGTCCCCGTCTTCTCGTTCATGCATCCAATCATCTGCGAATCCGGGGAGATGTTCAATTCCAGGACTTATCCAATCCTGCCGATGCATTTATATATGGTAATCTGTCCGAATTATCGGCCGACCGGGAAGGATTAGCTTTCCTAACCCGTAATCTGGTCAGCAACTACACAGTCACACCTGCCCTGCTCGAGCGCCTGGGGAATATATCATTTAACGGTGAAATTACCGGGTATCTTACCGACCTGGTTACTTACGGAACATTACGTACCGATCTGGGAACTATAAAAGGCGACGTTAAATTCACTTCCGACAAAGAAAAAGGTGCTTTCTCTTATTCAGGAGGAGTCGAAACCACCGGATTCGAACTAGGCACCTGGCTCGCCAATGATAAGTTGGGTAATATATCTTATGTAATGGATATAAAAAGCGACCATTACACCAACCGCTACCCACATATGATAATGAAAGGGGTGGTTGAATCCCTTGAATACAGCGATTACCAATACGAAAATATTACACTGGACGGCGAGTATAAAAATGGTGGTTTCGACGGTACTCTCGGACTGAACGATGAAAACGGTATTGTTCTCCTGAATGGTAAAATAAACCTTAGCGAACATATCCCGGTATTCGATTTTCACGCCGCTATCCACGATGTACGCCCACACGATTTGAAACTAACACCCAAATACGAAAATGCAGCCTTTTCATTGAAACTGGATGCAAACTTTACCGGAGGAAATATCGATGAAATGCAAGGAACCATCCGTATTGACAGCGTATCATTCGTTTCGCCCGAAAAAAGTTATTTTACCAATGGCATACTGATAACAGCCCAACACGAAGAAAACAAAAACACATTGTTATTGCAATCAGATTTTCTGCAAGGACGGCTCGAAGGGAAATATTCGTACCAGACAATTGTGAACAATGTAATAACAGTACTCAATCAATATGTGCCATCAATCCTTCCTGCAGGTAAACCCACTATAGCCGGGAAAAACGATTTCACTTTCGATATCACTGTTTTCAACACAAAACTTCTTCCTGCCATATTCGATATTCCCGTAGATATATATAACCCCTCCACCATCAAAGGTTATTTCAATGACCGGAACAGCCGGATGAAAATCGAAGGATATTTCCCCCGTCTGCGGTACGGAAACCTCTTTATGGAATCGGGAATGATATTGTGCGAAAACAATGCCGACGAAATAATGGGCCGTATACGGTTCAGCAATCACCGGAAAAGTGGAATTGTAAGCGCGTCGCTCAATGTACAGGCAGCCGATGATAAAATAACCACAAAAATAAACTGGGGGAATGACGGGCAGACTACCTATAGCGGACACGTAGAAGCATTAGCCAGCTTCCTGAAACCGGAAGAAGAACAAACCGGCGCACTCACTACAGTAATAGACCTGAAACCTACAAACATAATATTGAACGATACGATATGGAATATCCATTCCTCGCGCATCACCCTACAACCCGAGCTGGTACATGTCGATAATTTCCGTTTCACCCATGCCGACCGCCATTTAATTCTCGACGGTTACGCATCGGCCGATATGCGAAGCTCGTTAAAACTCGACCTGAAAGAAATTAATATCGGTTATGTATTCGATATTGTTAACCTTAAAAGCGTCGACTTCAATGGAAACGCTACCGGTACTGCCACCATAAACAGCGCATTTAAAAACCCGGTAATGAATACCCGTCTCTCGGTAAAAGGATTTCGTTTCAACGATGCCCTACTGGGCGACCTGAATGTATATGGCGAATGGGATGACGACGAACAGGGCATTTACCTAAAAGCAAAAATAAAAGAAGGAGACATTGCCGATAATGATGTCGAAGGATATATCTTCCCGTTAAAACCCAAATCAGGACTCGACCTGCATATCAAAGCCCGGAATGCAAACCTGGAATTTATGCGCGAATATCTGGACAACATTGCTTCGAATATAACCGGACGAGCCAGCGGCGATATTCACTTTTATGGTGGCTTCAAAACACTGAACCTTGAAGGTTCTGCCCATGCAAATGCTACCTTTAAGGTTGATGTGTTGAATACACATTTCGCTGTAAACGACAGTATACGCCTGACAAAGAATGAAATACAATTCAACAACGTACGTGTTTCCGACCTTCAGGGACACCCTGGCGTTGTGGAAGGCTATCTGCGCCATCGGAACCTCAAAGACCTCTCGTACCGTTTCCAGATAAATGCCAACAATATGCTGGTTATGGATACGAAAGAAGATCCGGATATGCCTTTTTACGGCACTATTTACGGAACGGGGAATGCTGTACTTACAGGTAATGCCGAGTCGCTTACAGTAAATGCAGCTATCACCACCAACCGCAATTCCACATTTGTGTATAGCCTTGCCGAGTCGGCCAACGCTGCCAGTAACCAGTTTATCAAATTTGTCGATAAAACCCCTTCACGCATTTACCAGGACTCCATATCACTTTACAACGAGTTCGAACTCGCCCGGCAACGTCAAATCCAGGAAGAAGAGGAAACAGAAGCCGACCTGCGCCTGAATATTGTAGTCGATGCTACCCCCGACGCTACTGTACGTATCATTATGGATCCAACTTCGGGCGATTATATCAGCGGACAAGGCTATGGAAACATTCGTGCCGAATTCTTCAATAAAGGCGATATCAAGATGTTTGGTAATTATACCATCAACCAGGGTATTTATAAATTCAGCCTGCAAGAAGTCATCCGGAAAGATTTCCTTATTAATACAGGTAGTAGCATTGCTTTTAATGGCGACCCAGCCGATGCCACGCTGGATATCCAGGCTGTATATACAGTAAATTCGGCATCGCTTAACGATCTGATTCCTATTACGGAGAATAGCCCTATAACAAGAACCAATGTAAGGGTAAACAGCCTGATGAATATTAGTGGCAACCTGGATCGCCCGACTATTAAACTGGGACTGGAACTTCCTAATGAACGCGAAGAAATACAGGAACTTGTACGCACCCACATCAGCACCGAAGAAGAAATCAATATGCAAACACTGTATTTGCTTGGAATCGGCAAATTCTATACCCCGGATCATTTGTATGCCGGACAACGGTCGAATATGATGACTTCTGTCCTCTCTTCTACTCTATCGGGACAGTTGAACAACATTTTCTCCCAGTTGATGGATAGTCGCAATTTCAATGTGGGCACCAACGTCAGCACCGGCGAAAAAGGATGGACAGACGTAGAATTCGAAGCCATCCTTTCGGCCCAATTACTCAATAATCGCCTGCTTATTAACGGCAACTTCGGATATCGCGATAATCCCCTTAGCGAAAATAATTTTGTAGGCGATTTTGATGCACAATGGCTACTTACCCCATCAGGCGATTTACGGTTAAAAGCTTATAACCAGACAAACGACCGTTTCATCACCCGCACTAGTTTAACCACACAAGGTATTGGTATTTTGTTTAAAAGAGACTTTGACCGCTGGAGCGATTTATTTTTTTGGAATAACTGGAGGAAAAGGAAAAGACTAGTCGAGGAGCAAAAAGAAGATATTCCAGAGGAAAAGGAAGATAAAAACTAAAGTGATCAATTCCAAAGCGGTAAAGAAATGATGGAAATGGGGTTGATCCGCACGGTGTAGGGGCAGGCCTTGTGTCTGCCCTATGAAAATGGTTTGTGTTGCATATACCTTGCTGAATACCATGCGGTATGTGGG
>DAMCMT010000019.1:43511-62535 GCA_032108265.1 Bacteroides sp. | reverse complement strand
CCCCCTATGCAGGGCTTGTGTGCAGCGGCTCGCTGCCCGTAAGCTGCGCTCGTTCCTCGCTTGCATACGGTTATGCATAATATCACGCCTGCGGCGTTATCTTATTTAACACTAAACCCATAAGTTGTACATTTAGTGTAAACATATATATATTGCTTTAATTTATAAATAACAAACAAGTATGAAAACAAAGATTTGGTATGCAGCAATCCTCCTGACAGGATTATTTATTGCTTCTTGTGGAAATAACAATCAGAATGCCCGGAACAACGACCGCACTTCTATGGCTGTTGATTCGGCACATAATTCGCGCAACTCATTGGATTACACGGGTACATATTCCGGTACAATGCCTTGTGCCGATTGCTCGGGTATCCGTACGGAACTGACCCTGAATAACGACGGTACCTACACCATGGTAACCGTTTACGAAGGTAAAGGAAGCGAGGGTGAAAACACTTTCAGAGATTCCGGCCGGTACACTTGGAATAATACAGGAAGTGTGGTTGTGCTTAATAACGATAGCACCGAACAGTATCAGGTAGGCGAAAACCAACTTATTGCTTTGGATATGCACGGCAACCGGATAACCGGCGAACTGGCCGATATGTATATTCTGAAGAAAAGATAAGGATTTTAATTAGAACACAGAGACACAGTGGCACAGAGATTTGTATATATTAAACTCTGTGCCTCTGTGTCTCTGTGTTCTAATCAATATTAAAGGTGCGTTTATTCCAGCAACTCCCCCATATCCCTAATAACCCTCACATACGGAAAAGCATCAAACTCCGCCGCCATCGTCATTCCCGAAGTAACCCCGATAAAATCCACCCCGGCGCGGTAAGCCGTCTCGGCATCCACAAGACTGTCGCCGACGTATAACGTATTCTCCGTAGTAACCTCCAACATCTCCATTGCCTTTAAAAGACCCTCGGGATGAGGCTTGTGGTAAGTAATATCCTCGCCCCCGATAACAATATCGAAGAACCCGGCCGGGAAGTACTTATCCAGAAACTCCATAATGCGGAAGCGGTATTTGGTAGATATAATCCCAATCATAACGCCCTGATTCTTTAATTCGGTGAGAACCCTTTCCACCTCCGGGAACAGGAAAGTATTCACCGTCATGTGTACATCGGCCTGCCTTCCGTACTCTATCCGCAGAGCTTCCAGACGTTCACCGTCCGTAACCCCTGTAAGAATAGAAAAAGACTCCTGAAGCGTTTTACCAATCGTCCGTTTGATGGTTTCTTCGGTGAAACCGCTGAAATTGTTGTTGTTGAGTACATTGCTGAAACAGGTAACGATTCCGCGTGACGAATCGGCCAATGTATAATCAAAATCGAAGAGTACCGCTGCGTATTTCATTTTTTACGCAAAGATACGCTTTTAGTTATGAATCAGGATATACAAATTGAGATATGTTGCAAACGTAACCCAGATAACATACGGCACGAAAAGCAGCGAACTGACCTTCGAAACCGGATACGAAGTAAACACATATATAATAAGGAGAATGTCGAGCAAAATTATATCGACCAAACCCAATAGCGGACTCTGCATGTAAAAGAACAGGATGCTCCAACCAAAGTTAAGTATAAGCTGCGAAATAAACAACCGGATAAGAAAACCGCGCGTAGGGTGGTGGCTAATCAGGATGAAGCCAATCGAAATACCCATGCAAAGGTAAAGGATATTCCACACAATCGGGAAAACAATATTAGGCGGTGTAAGCGATGGTTTCTCAAGAAACGGATACCAATTCTCAATCGAATCCGATTGAAGTTGCCCGGCAATGAACCCCACGGCGAAGCAAATTAGTATAGGTATCAGAAATGCGGCTATTTTATTTTTCATAATGTTTATTTTATTACAATAACATTCTAAGCAAAAGAATGTTCAGTACAGTAAAAATATGTATTTTTGTAACGCTTTCTCATCATAAACCTAACTAATCATGACAGAAACTCTCTTTGCCGGAAAGGCATACGCCACCTTCTCGCTCTTGTTCGGATTCAGCTTTTACATCCAACTGCGCAATGCCCGCAACCGCGGACAGAATTTCAAAGGCCGCTTTGCCTGGCGAATGCTCCTGCTGTTCCTCTTTGCCCAATTCCACGCCCTCTTTTACAACGGCGATATCCTTGTACTGTATTCGGTAGTAGGATTGGTGTTGATTCTGGTGTGCGACCTGAAAGACCGTACATGGATTGGAAGCAAAAGGCCGTAGAACCATTTGCTGCCGGAAATTGTTTTGCAAAGGTTGGGCGAAAGCAATCCGCCCCTACATATTTATCATTTAAACCTATTAATTATGGGCCTTATATTACAGATTATTATTTCGAGCGTGGCAGTGTATTTTACTGCATGGTTGCTTCCGGGCATCTCGGTAAAAAGCTTCGGCTCGGCTATTTTGGTAGCCATCGTATTGGGTGTATTAAATGCTGTTGTAAAACCTTTATTGCAGTTTTTATCGTTCCCGATAACTATTTTAACCCTCGGTTTGTTCCTGTTGGTTATTAATGCACTCATTATCATGCTTGCCAGCTGGATAATGGGGAGTAATTTCCATGTCAACAACTTCTGGTGGGCATTGCTGTTCAGTATCATCATGAGTGTTGTGGTGAGTATCCTGGATTGGATGATTTAAACCATCTAAGCATCCGGCCCCAGAATCGACAACGCCCCATCTACCGTATACGTCGAGCCTGTTACATACGAGCTAGCGTCCGATGCCAGGAACAACGCCACTTGCGCCACCTCTTTCGGGTCGCCGCCGCGGTGGAAAGGAATCACACTTTCGGCATGTTTCAGCTTCTCGGGGTCGTTGATAACCTTTTCGTTGATAGGCGTCAGAATCATGCCCGGCGCAATGTTGTTTACAGTCAGTTCCCTGTCGGCCAGTTCCAGCGCCAGCGTGTAAGCAAAGTTGCGCATGGCCGATTTCGATGCGTTATAATTGGCCGTACCCCGCACGTTTACGTACTGGTGAATGGATGTAACGTTGATAATCCGGCTTCCCTTGTACGTTTGGTATTTCTTCTTCATTTGCAAAAACTCGCGCGCGCAGAAGAAAGGGCCATAAAAATTCGTCCGGATAACCTTATCCCATTTCTCGGTGCTCATATCCTCCACGTAAGTGCCGTCGCCATTGATGCCGGCGTTGTTAACGAGAATGGTTAAGTCGCCGAATTCCTTGTCCACCTCGGCAAAGATATCTTTTACGTTTTGCTCGTCGGCCACGTTCAGTTGATAGGCTTTGGCCTTAACGCCCAGGGCGGTTAATTCCTTTGCAACTTCCTCTCCCCGGTCTTTGCCCGAGTGGTATGTAACGATAACGTTGGCTCCCTCGCGGGCGAATAATTCGGCAATCGCTTTCCCGATGCCCGAACTGGAACCTGTTACCAATGCGGTTTTTCCTGATAAAATTCCCATATTTATATGTTCTTGATTTTCTGTGATAAACGCTTGCGGGCAACAAATAGTTCGATAGTGTTTACGGGTGGTTTGGCAGATTACCCATGCATGGACGATATATTATCCATGCATCGATAACAAATTACCCATGCATGGATGATATATTATCCATGCATCGATAACAAATTACCCATGCATGGATAACATTTTACCCATGCATCGATAACATTTTATCCATGCATGGATAACAAACCATTTGTTTTATTACTCCGGAAAGTATATATTTGTATCCTATAATTGATACGTATGAAAAGGATTTATTTTAGAGCCTGGCAATCCCGGGTATTGAGCAGAGATGGCATTAAGAAGTGGTTTCCGGTGTTGGTAAAGAAGAAAAAAACGATTTCGACTTTGGAAATAGCGCGGAAAACGGCCGACAAGTCTTCGGTAACTGTGGGAGATGTGTTTAATGTGATACATAACTTTTTCAGTGTACTGTCTGAGGAGGTGCTGGATGGATATTCGGTTCATGTAGATGGCTTCGGCACTTTTACGGCGGTAATACACTCGAAGGGGCAGGGGGTGAATACTCCGGAGGAGGTGAATAGTTCGCAGATTGCGGAGCTGAATATACGGTTTACGCCCGAATATACGCGGAATCCGGTGGATGGCAAAAACAGGCCGATGTTCGAGGGGGTTACTTTTGAGCGTTTGGATAAATAGGAGGTGTGTTGTTAACGTTTTCGTAAATGAGCATATCATATTCGCAACCACATAAAACCAAATCGTTAACTATACGCACAAAAAAAGGCTACTCTCCCGAGCAGCCAATCTTTTGTTAAACCTTAAATCTAATACTATGAAAAACACTGTACAAATATACAGTGATTGTATTTACCCTCCAAATATTCTAACTTAATACAGTGTTTTATAACACTGGTTAGTAATCGGGGTGCAATTAAGTTAAAATTAATATTTAGAATTGCTCCGTTTCTCTTATAAATATGTAAAATAATCCGATACCGGAGCGCAGAGGTTGAGAAACTCGCCCGGCGTCATCCCCGTGAATTGCCTGAAATCCTTTATCAGGTGCGACTGGTCGTAGTATCCGGCATCGTAGGCCAGGTGGGTGAGTTGCATATCGGGATGATTTTGCAGGATGAAAAGCGCCCGTTGAAAGCGGATGATGCGGTGAAACTCTTTCGGCGTAGCGCCTATGTAGTCGGTGAATACGCGGTTGAACTGTTTCTGGCTCAGGCAGGCACTATCGGGCAAGTCGGAGATGCTTATCTGGTTGTCGTGGTTGATGGTACGTATGGCCGGAAGTATGCGCCGCAGGTTGTATGTGTCGAAGTTTTCGAGCCTTTTGAGGAAGAAGTTTTCTATCATTTGGATGCAGCGTAAGTCGTTGCTTTCGGTGCAGAGTTGTCGGCCGAGTTGGCGCAGGGGTTTATCTTCGAGGTCGTCGACGGAGATGTTGTCGTTGCGGAAAAGCTGCATCGGGATGTTGAGGAATGCCCGCGCACCCTCGGGGCGAAAGGCTACCACGGCCATCTTAACATGGCCTGCGGTGCGGAGGTCGGTGTATCCGCTGCTCATGCCGCTGATGAAGCATTGGGGTTGCAGTTCGTCGTGGCTGCTGGAAAAGATGCTGTGCTCCCGGTGAAATATAAGCTGTACGTGGCCGAAGGGTATGACACGTTCGGTTACACCGCCGCTTGTATCCAGCATCCAGTAATACAGGATGTAGGGGGCGAGGGCAGGGGTGGGGGTATAGGTTCGGAAGCAGTCCATAATACAAAATTACGTAATAAAATAAACCGGACAAAGGTACGGGGTGTTATTTGAGGATAATTGTAAATTTCGGACATCTTTACCCGTTAATTTATAATAACGGGTGGTAAGTGTTAATGAAAGTTTGTTTATGTTTGCGCTGCTAATAATTAAATAATGAGGTACATGTTTTTCATATTAATGCTAGCTTTCGTGCTGGGAGCCAACTTTTACGTGTTCTACCGTCTGTATCAGATGGTTCCGCTAACACCTGTGCGCATATTGCTCGTCGTTGTGGGCGTGGTGCTTATTGCGAGTTTCATTCTTCCGTTCGTGCTTCGCGACAGTGGATTGTCGCCCGCGGTGCTGTCGGTATCCTATAAGGTGGGTACGGCGTGGTTCTTTATATTCCTGTATCTGCTTATGGCTATGCTGGTATTGGATATTGTACGCGTAACGCATTTGCTGCCTGTTCATAAGATACTGTATAACAGTTGGGTAGGCTTCTTTTCGGTCACCGGGGTGGTTGCCGTGATTATGATTCTGGGATACATCCGGTACGAGAATAAGGTACGTGTTCCGCTCGATATAAAATTGAACAAGGAGGCTGTAGCTGCCGCGCCCCTTAAGATTGTGGCGCTGAGCGATATGCACCTTGGCTATGCCATCGGCCGCAGTGAGTTCGAGGGTTGGGTGGAGAAGATTAACAGCGAGAAGCCCGATTTGATACTGATTGCGGGCGATATGATTGACAATAGTGTGAGTCCGCTTCGCCACGAGCGGATGGACGAGGTGTTCCGCCAGTTCCGGTCTACTTATGGCGTGTATGCCTGCATGGGCAACCACGAGTATATCTCGGGTTCAAAGGAAAGTATCCGTTTTCTGGAAGATGCCGGGGTAACGTTGCTGCGCGATTCGGCTGCATTGATTGATAACCGACTTTACGTTCTGGGGCGCGACGACCGTTCATCGCGCTACCGCAAAAGTACGGAGGAGGCTCTGGCGGGATTAGACCGCACGAAGCCTGTTATCATGCTCGACCACCAACCTTACAACCTGGAGGAAGTGGAGAAGAATAACGTAGACGTGCAGATATCCGGTCATACGCACCGGGGGCAGCTATGGCCTATTTCGTGGATTACGGATGCTATTTACGAGAAGTCGCACGGTTATCTGCAAAAGGGTAACAGCCATATTTATGTTAGTTCGGGTCTGGGTATCTGGGGAGGTAAATTCCGCATCGGTACTCAGTCTGAGTATGTGGTAATCAACCTCACCCTTTAATCCGCACGGTGGTTATACGGTAATTAATTCATAGTCCATACTTCCCATTCCAAGCTTTTCGGCGTGCCTTAGTCCGGATAGCCATTCGGTATCGGGATGCACGAGGCAGAATTTGTCTGCTCCTTGCAAGTCCTGATGCGGGTGCGCGTCGGCAAGTACATTGCTGGTTTGTGCTGCCGGGGCGTTTATAACGATGTCGG
Organism: Bacteroides sp.; assembly: GCA_032108265.1. GTDB lineage: Bacteria > Bacteroidota > Bacteroidia > Bacteroidales > Bacteroidaceae > Bacteroides. The sequence continues at coordinate 55,858 of DAMCMT010000019.1, read as the reverse complement.
CACAAGCCTTGTCGAGCGCAACCGGGTCGAACGATGCTGCAATGCCCAAATCGGGTACGATGGGGGCGTCGTTGTGGTTCCAGCAATCGCAGTTGGGCGATACGTTCATGATAAAGCTGATGTGGAAACTGGGTTTGCCTTGTAGGATGGCGAGGGTATACTCGGCTATCTTGCAGTTGAGGCGTTCGGATGTATCGTCGGCTCCCACCTGTGCGGCGTCGTACTGGCATACGGCAACGCACTGTCCGCAACCTACGCATTTATCATAATCTATATCGGCTTTGCGCTGGTCGTTCAGGTGTACGGCATCGTGGGCGCACTGGCGTACGCAGATGTTGCAGGAGGTGCAATTGTTTTTGTTTATCAGTGGTTTGGAGGCAGAGTGCAGTTCCATCTTGCCGGGAACGGCGGCTGCGCCCATTCCTAGGTTCTTGAAGGTTCCGCCGAATCCGGTTTGCTCGTGTCCTTTGAAGTGGGTCATGGAGATGATTACATCGGCATCGGCCACGGCTGTGCCTATCTTGGGTGCTTTGCAGTATTCGCCGTCGATGGGTATTTCGCGGTAGTCGGTACCTTTCAGCCCGTCGGCAATGATAACCTGGCAGCGGGCGGAGATGGGGTTGAAGCCATTGGCCATAGCGCTCTCGAGGTGGTCGACGGCATTGGAACGGCCGCCGGAATAGAGTGTGTTGCTATCGGTAAGGAATGGCTTTGCGCCGAGGGTTCGCAGGTAATCGGCCAGCCGCGCGGCGTAGTTGGGGCGGATATAGGCCAGGTTGCCCGGCTCTCCGAAGTGTATCTTTATGGCGGTGAACTTTTTATCGAAGTCAATGGTTTTGATTCCTGCTTTCTTGATTAATCGCTCCATCTTGTCCAGCAGGTTGCTGGTGGGGGTGGTGCGTAGGTTGGTGAAGTATACCTGGGATTTATTCATGATATATTGATGTTTTCTGTGCAATATATTTATTATATCTGTATTTAACAAAGGAGCAACTTTAATTTAAACTCAATCTTAATAATATGAAGAGACTTTCACTTTTAGCACTGGTAGTTATTGCATTTGTTGTGTCGTCGTTCGGCCAGAAAATATCAGAGAGATATTGGGGATTTAAAGGGATGGTAGATGCGGGGGGTATTATTATTCCTAATCATTCGGCAGCGGGCGGGGAACTGACGGGAAGCGTTGGTTTCCAGTTCAACCGTTATCTTTTTCTGGGTGGGGGTGTAGGGTGCTATAAACTTTCGGACGAGGATGATTTCTTTGTTCCTGTTTATGCTAATATCCGTATTAATCCGTTGAGGCCGAAGGTGGCACCGTTCGCGGATGTCAGGATTGGATTTATTGCGAATGATACGGAGGCTGCTTATGTATCAGCGGGCGGCGGGGTTCGTTGGAAGAATGGAAAGCATCCTGTTACATTTGGGGCGTATTACTCTGCTTTGTTCAGGGGTTTTTATGATGGGAGTGCGGTAGGGTCTCATTATGATGGACTGGTGCTGAGGCTGGGGTTGGAGTTTTAATGTGTCCCTGCCCAGACTTACAATAACCGGCTTTTTATTAATAATATTGTAGAAAATAGCATTAAACTAAGCCTCAGCCGGAACGGCTGTTAATCTTGGTAGCCCGTTGCTTTAGCTTCGGGGTTCTAAAGCGATATATTCAAGTTGCATGCCGATGGTATGCAATTTTTTTATCATCTGTTCTTTATAGTGAGATTGCGTACTTTCAGCACGCAATCTCACTATGGCTTCATCCAATCCCGAAGCTAAAGCAACGGGCTACCAAGATTAACAGCCGTTCCGGCTGAACTGTATTCATTATACGGATTTATTTCAACGCCGGCAGCAAGTACTTCCAAACAAGGTTGAGTTCTGCCTGCATATCCCCGATATTGGCTGTAATAGCAATCACTGCGTTCTTCTCCGGAATGACAATTATAAACTGTCCGGCAGCACCGTCGGCGCGGTATGCGTTGTGTCGGCATCGCCACATCTGGTATCCGTAGCCTTGCAGCCAGTCGCTGTCTTTGGCTTTCATCTTTACCTGGTCGGGCTTGGTGCCGGCGGGCAAGGAGGGAACCTGATAAGAACTGGCGTCTTCTATCCACGATTCGGGTAATAGCTGTTTGCCGTTCCATTTTCCTTTTTGCAGGAACAGTTGGCCGAGTTTAGCCATATCTTCCGTTTTAACGTACAAGCCGTAGCCGCCTGTATTGATTCCCTGCGGACTTTCCTGCCATCGGGCGCCAACAATACCGAGCGGACGGAAGAGGCGGGGGTACAGGTAATCTATCAGCTTTTCGCCGGTTACTTTCTGGATGATGGCGGATAGCATATAGGTTCCAAGGGTGTTGTACACGTAATAAGTGCCCGGTTCGTGAACTACGGGTGCGGCAAGGAAATGTTCCACCCAGTCGACATCCCCGGCATTCTGGCGGCGGGGTTCGTCTTCGTGGCCGGTGGTCATAGTCAATAGGTGGCGTATCTCCATGTTGCGGAGGTTGGCGCTCACATTGGCCGGCAGTTTATCGGGGAAGAAGGATATTACTTTATCCGTAACTTTGATAAGACCTTCGGAAACGGCAAAGCCGATTGCGGTGGCGGTATATGTTTTGCTGACGGAGTTGAGGATGTGCGGTTTGTTGGCCGCATTATCGCCCAGCCAGTGTTCGGCAATTACTTTTCCGTTGCGTACAATCATGAGGCTGTGCAGGTCGTGGCCGTCTTTCTGCATGGCTTGCAGGAAGTTGGCAACGGCTTTTTCGTTCATCTTCTCTGCTTTCGGGGTGCTGCGCGGCAGGGATTTGGTGAGGTCGTTGTAGGTTATCAGTTGGATGTTCTTTTCGCGGATTACTTGTTTTACGCGGTCGCTGGTCATTACATTCGTAACGCCCTGGCGGTCTTCGGCAACCCACTCGTATCCGATGTGTCCGATGGTTTCGATTTCATCGGTATTGTAGGCGGGGTGGTCGAGGAAGATGTAATTCTTTCCCGGTTCCAGTTTGTTGAGCATGCGGATGAAGCTGTTTTCCTTTTCGACGGTGGTGTTGGGGCCGTCGTATCCTACGGAGGTTACCTGGTAGCGCTCTCTTAACTCGGGGGCTTCGACAAAGGTAAGGTTGTATTCTTCGGAAAGGCGGTGAACCATTTCGAGTACTTGCTTGTCGAAGCGGATGGAACCCATGTGGCCCGTCATGTGGCTGATTTGGGGGATGTTCTTCAATCCGAGTTCGATTTGTGCGCGGAATTCCTGTTCTACCTCGGCCAGCTTCCATTCGTTTTCAAGGATGGACTGTCCCGGGTATGCCGGATTGGGCGACATCATGGGGTAGAAATAGCCGTTGCTGTCTGTCAGGCTGGGGCAGGGGGTGAGGGGGCGCCATTTCATATTCTCCCATTCGCTGGTGATGGTGAGGTGTAATCCTACGTCTACGCCCGGATGCTCTTTGAGCATTTTTACTGCTTCGGGGAACCAGGGGGTGACTACCATAACTTCGATGGTAGTTTCAATGCCGTTCACGTAGGCATCTATGCATGCATCGTTGACAGAGTGAAACGCGCCCATATCATCGGAACGGACAATAAGCCGTGGGGCGGTTTGCTGTGCAAGGACATTGCCTGCAACTAAGAGCAGGGGGAGTGCTAAAATGAATAGATTCTTTCTCATGGTGTTTGAAATAATTATGAATTTTGAATTATGAATTATGAATTGGCTGTGCGGCAGGAAAAACTATCCCCTTTCCGCATGGAAATTCAAAATTAATAATTCTTTTCTTTCCGCATGGCATAATTCAAAATTCAAAACTCATAATTCAAAATTCTTTTCCGTATTTCAGAAAAAAACACGAAATTTGCAACGCTTAATACGCGCATACTACTAAATCAGTAAATTTTAGATATACACCTTTAAACAAATAAAGAGAAAATGACAAAAAGTGCATTGCAAATAGCAAGGGCTGAATACCAGCCTAAACTCCCGAAAGCGCTGAGGGGAGCTGTGAAAGTAAGTGAGGGCGAAGCCACTCAATCGGTTGCAGACCAGGATGAAATCAAGAAATTATTCCCTAATACATATGGAATGCCGCTGATTAAGTTTGATGAAACAAACGATAATACTCAGTATCCGGCTATCAATGTGGGTGTAATCCTTTCGGGCGGACAGGCTCCGGGCGGACACAATGTTATCTCTGGTATTTTCGACGGTATCAAAACGCTGAATGGCGATAGCAAACTGTATGGCTTTATCCTTGGCCCCGGTGGTTTGGTCGACCATAACTATATTGAACTAACCAGCGATATCATCGACGAATACCGTAATACAGGTGGTTTCGATATCATCGGTTCGGGACGTACCAAACTGGAATCGCAGGAGCAATTCGAAAAGGGTTACGAAATCCTTAAGAAGCTTGGTATCTCGGCACTGGTAATTATCGGTGGCGACGACTCTAATACCAACGCTTGTGTATTGGCTGAGTATTATGCAGCTAAGGATTACGGCGTACAGGTAATCGGCTGCCCGAAAACAATCGACGGCGACCTTAAGAACGAAATGATTGAAACTTCTTTTGGTTTCGATACTGCTTGTAAAGTGTACTCGGAAGTTATCGGTAACATACAGCGCGACTGTAACTCGGCCCGCAAGTACTGGCACTTTATTAAACTGATGGGTCGCTCGGCTTCACACATTGCATTGGAATGTGCTTTGCAGGTTCAGCCCAACGTTTGTATCATCTCGGAAGAAGTAGAAGAAAACGATATGTCTTTGGACGATGTAGTAACTTACATTGCTAAAATTGTAGCCAACCGTGCCGAACAAGGAAATAACTTCGGTACTGTACTTATCCCCGAAGGTCTGGTAGAATTCATTCCGGCTATGAAGAGACTGATTTCGGAGTTGAACGACTTCCTGGCTCACAATGCAGATGAATTCTCGTCAATCAAGAAATCGCGTCAGCGCGACTATATCATTTCTAAGCTTTCTAAAGAAAACTCAGATATTTATGCCAGCCTTCCCGAAGGTGTTGCCCGTCAGCTTACACTCGACCGCGACCCGCACGGTAACGTTCAGGTATCGTTGATTGAAACAGAAAAACTGCTTTCGGAAATGGTTTCTACCAAACTGGAACAGTGGAAGAGCGAAGGTAAATACAATGGCAAGTTTGCTGCACAGCACCACTTCTTCGGTTACGAAGGACGTTGCGCAGCTCCGTCGAACTACGATGCCGACTATTGCTACTCACTGGGTTACACTGCTTCGGCACTGATTGCTAACGGTAAAACCGGTTATATGTCGTCTGTACGCAACACAACTGCTCCGGCCGAACAATGGATTGCTGGTGGTGTGCCTATCACGATGATGATGAACATGGAACGTCGTCACGGCGAAATGAAACCCGTTATCCAGAAGGCTTTGGTTAAACTGGATGGCGCACCGTTCAAGAAGTTTGCTGCCGAGCGCGATACATGGGCTATCAATACGGATTATGTATATCCGGGTCCGATTCAGTACTTTGGCCCGACCGAAGTATGCGACCAGCCTACTAAAACTTTGCAGCTCGAACAAGCTAAGTAATAAGCAAATAGTCAATTAAAGATTGACAATTAGCCTTAAGAATTGAGAATTGGTTGTAGAAAATTATGTGGTTTGAATCTAATTTTCTATCTTCAATTCTCAATTCTCTGTATATAGATGACTAGTAAACGAACCACTAAATCTACAACTACTGTAAGGCGTAAACCGGCTTCGGGGCGTTCTCCCCGCAAGCGGACGGCGAAGCCTGTGAGGAGGCATATGCCTGTATGGTTGCGTAATGTGTTGGCGGGGGTTATCGTAGTTTTTTTCGCGGCTTTCTTCTATTATTTCTTCGTTCGTCCGTATGCTTACCGTTGGAAACCTTGTTACGGTCAGGAGGGTTATGGCGTTTGTATTCCTCATGGCTTTGCTATTCATGGAATCGATATTTCGCATTATCAGGGCAATATCGACTGGCTGACTCTTGCGGGCAATACGGAGAGTGAGTTTCCTATTCATTTCATTTTCATGAAGGCTACCGAGGGTGGCGATTTGGACGACCATACTTTTGCCGAAAACTTCGAGCTGGCACGTCAGCACGGCTTTATCCGGGGTGCTTATCACTTCTTTTCGCCCTCTACGGATGTGGTGAAGCAGGCAGAGTTTTATATTCGCAATGTAAATCTTAAACCGGGCGATTTGCCTCCGGTGCTCGATGTGGAGGTGCTGGGGAAGAATTCTATCAGTCAGTTACAGGGAAAGGTGAAATACTGGCTTACCCGGATTGAAAAGCATTACGGGGTGAAACCGATTATTTATGCTTCGTATAAGTTTAAAATGAGGTATCTGAATGATGCTTTCTTTGATGATTATCCGTATTGGATAGCTCATTATCATGTGGATGCGGTGCGGTATACGGGTAAATGGAATTTCTGGCAGCATTCGGATAGGGGAGTGGTGCCCGGGATTTACGAGAATGTGGATTTGAATGTGTTTAATGGGAGTCTGGAGGAGTTGAGTGGGTTGCTTATAAAATGAATTGCTTCTATAACTCACCAAAATATCTATAATATACTACTACCCCGGGTTGCACTTCGTTTACCCGGGGTTATCGAAAGGTCACCCCGCCGGGGTGATTGTTTATGAATCGTAACCTGGTACCTGGTAAGAGATATAGTACTATACGCCTGGTTAGTGCTTTTCTTGTACTTTGGGTTTCTTTATACCTTTATATATAAGTACTCCCAGCACGAGAACGACAACAAGAATAATGATATATCCGATTTCCTTGCTATACTTGGTTACCGTTTGCATCATTACTTCCTGATTTTCCATTCCCGGGATGAATGAGAGGTAATAACCGATTGCAGCCAGTACAATGTTCCATATTCCGGCTCCGATGGTGGTATAAAGCAAAAAGGTCGACATCTTCATGTTACATAAACCTGCGGGAATGGATATCAACTGGCGTATGCCGGGTATTAAACGTCCTACGAAGGTAGAGACTGCACCGTGCTTGGCAAAATACTCTTCGGCACGTTTTACTTTGTGCTCGTCAATCAGGCATATATGTCCGAACCGGCTGTTAGCGAATTTGTAGACAATAGGACGGCCGAGATACTTGGCAAGGTAGTAATTTATTAAGGCTCCGAAGTTGGCGCCCAGTGTGGCAAAGAGAACTACCAGGAAAATATTCATTTCGTCACTTACGGTTGCTTTGTAGGCAGCGGGTGGAACAACAATTTCGGACGGAAAGGGTATGAATGAACTTTCAATTGTCATCAGAATGGTTATTGTCCAGTAGTTGAGGTGTTCGAGACACCATTGAATAAATGCTACAGATTCCATCAGGTAGTTTTATGTGGGTTATGGGTTTATTTTGTTTACTTGTATTAATCAGGAGATGAATTAAAGAAATCGCTGAACATATCGGTGATGAGTTTGATTAACTCTTCTACCTTATCTTCAGAAATCTCCATCTGGAAATCCGGATGGCTTTCTTTGAGATTCTTTTTGATGAAGTCTATGTTCTTTCTTATTTCATCCGGTTCGTTATTGCCGATATAGGCTAAGACCATGTTCAATCCAAGTCCTTTGGTATCAGGTTCTTTCTCCCTGACCATCATGAATGAACCGACGGCTTCGGCGAATCTTTTTTGCTCGAGATAGGCTATTCCCAGATTGAACCAGTTCTCGGCAGTGGCGTCTTTCAGGGTGATTTTCTCGAGGGTTTCGATATCTTCGGGATACTCTACGCCATTGGCTTTGTCCTGAAGCATCTTGGTTACGGTCTCAATGTCCGAAGTATCCATCGGGAGCCTTTTCATATAGGTTTCGGCTTCTTCGAGCCGGCCTAATTCATAGAGGCTTTTGAAGAGATATAAAAGTGTCTGGTAATAAACGAGTTCTTCTCTTTCAGTTGCTTCTTCCATTTCGGCGAGAGCCATTTTCAGGGCTTCCTGTGCTTCGTCGAATCTTTCCAGATTTACGTAGCACAATCCTTTGAAATAGGTGACAAAACTTAGCGGGGTAGATTCGTAAGTTTGGACCTGGTTGATATCTTCCAATGCCTTTTCGTAATTGCCGAGGTTGAAGTAAGCCTGGCTACGGATAAAGTAGGGCGCTTCGCTCTCGGGGCTGGCAATCATGGCAAACTCTGCTGCTTCGATGGCTTTGTCGAATTTATCGAGGGCCAGATAGCTTTCTCCGATTTTCATCCATGCCAGAAACGAATAAGGGTCCTCATCAATAATCTGATTGAGGTATTTAATGGCTTTTTTATATTTTCCTAATTCGCATAATGTGGTTGCTAACGGGGCTATGATGTCTATGCTTTTGGGTGATATCTTAACGGCCATTTCGAGACAATTCACGGCGGCCTCCTTATCATCCATATCCATGTATAGTTCGGCCATGTCGGCAAACACATCCGGGTCGGTATTTATATCATATAGTTCGTGAAGGATGATGAGCGCTCCGTCTACATCGCCTTCTTCGTAATGCAGTTCGGCATCCAGGTAGCGGATGGCTGCACTCGAACGGCAATTGGCGCTATCCATAACTTCCCTGGCTCGGGATATGTTGCCGGTATCGATATATAGTTCTATCTGGGTTCTGATGAGTTCTTCGTTGCCCGGGTGAATGTGCAGGGCATTATCAAGGGTGGACAACGCTTCTTCATCTTTTTTATTTATCCAGTAATAATTGGCAATATCCAGATAGTCGGTTGCATCCAGATAAGGTATCTTATTTTCGGCTTGCGCCTGCTCGTATTGTTGTACGAGTTCTTCCAGCTTTTTATTTTCCAAGAACGGTTCCTCTTCTTATTTAATTGCTTTTGTTACTAATTTTGGTCCATGTATCTTTGAGTCCAACGGTGCGGTTGAAGATTAGCTTTCCGGGTGTTGATTCTTTATCAACATTGAAATAACCGATGCGTTGGAATTGAAGATAGCTTAACGGCTTCATTTCAGCAGCATACTTTTCTACGTAACAGTTGTTGATTACTTTCAACGATTCAGGGTTCAATAGTTCCCTGAAATCGGCGTCCTGTTCGGCGCCGGGGTTTTCTACTTTGAACAGGCGGTCGTACAACCGTACTTCGGCCTGTACGCTGTGGGCACAACTAACCCAGTGGATGGTACCTTTTACCTTGCGGTTGCTATCGGGCATTCCGCTTTTGGTGTTGGGGTCGTATTCGGCATAAACTTCTACAATCTCTCCCGCATCGTTCTTTTTGCAGCCGGTGCATTTTACGATGTAGGCGTTTTTCAGTCGTACCTCCTGCCCGGGGGTCATACGGAAGTATTTCTTGGGAGCGTCTTCCATAAAGTCGTCTTGCTCCATCCAAAGCTCGCGGCTGAACTCGATGATGTGAGTGCCGGCCGTATCGTCTTCGGGATTATTGATGGCTTCCATTTCTTCGACTTTGCCTTCCGGATAGTTGGTAATGATTAACTTTACCGGGTTAAGTACGGCTGATACACGTGTGGACCGCTTGTTGAGGTCTTCGCGTACGGCGGCTTCGAGCAAAGATATATCATTCAGTGCTTCGTACTTGGTGTAGCCAATCATATCGACAAATTTGCGGATGGCTTCGGGTGAATATCCCCTGCGGCGGAATCCGCTGATGGTGGGCATACGCGGGTCGTCCCAACCGTTTACCAGACCTTCTTTTACCAGTGTAAGCAGTTTGCGCTTACTCATTACGGTATAGGTGAGGTTGAGGCGGTTGAATTCAATCTGGCGCGGGCGGTAATCGCCGTCGTTATTGTATTGGGGAGTTTCTTTCAGCTCGTCAACAAAATAATCGTATAGCGGGCGGTGTACTTCGAATTCGAGGGTACACAAGGAATGTGTAACGCCTTCGAAGTAATCGCTTTGTCCGTGGGCAAAGTCGTACATCGGGTAAGCTTTCCATGCATCGCCTGTACGGTGGTGCGGATGCTTGATTACGCGGTATATAATAGGGTCGCGGAAATGCATATTGGGGTTAGCCATATCAATTTTGGCACGCAGTACCATGGCTCCTTCTTCAATCTCTCCGGTTCTCATCTTTTCGAATAAGGCGAGGTTTTCCTCTACCGGGCGGTTGCGGTACGGACTGTTTGTTCCGGCCAGGGTGGGGGTTCCTTTCTGACGGGCGATTTCCTCGGCGGTTTGCTCGTCAATATAGGCTTTTCCTTCTTTGATAAGTTCTACGGCGAAATCCCATAGCTGCTGGAAATAGTCCGAAGCGTAATAAATATCCTTCCACTGGAATCCGAGCCACTGGATATCTTCCATGATGGAGTCTACGTACTCAACATCTTCTTTTACAGGGTTGGTATCATCGAAACGGAGGTTGCATACTCCGTTGTATTCCTCGGCCAGTCCGAAATTCAGGCAGATTGCTTTGGCATGTCCGATATGAAGATAACCATTCGGTTCGGGCGGGAAACGGGTTTGCAGGCGGCTGTCGTTTTTGCCTTCTTTCAAATCACTTTCCACAACCTGTTCAATGAAATTCAGGCTCTTTTTCTCTGTTGTTTCTTCTTTTTTATCGTTTGCCATAATGGTTACTGATTAGTCTGTTTATAGAGGGTACAAAATTATGATTTTTATTTCGGATTACCTAGATGGAAGTTGAAAATTGAGAATGGAAAATGGAAAATTAGAAATTAAAGTTTTGGTAGCATACCGCATGGCAATTTTCCATTTTCCATTCTCAATTTTCAATTCTCTTAATAGGAATGTAATGTTTTTGAAACAGAACTTTTTTATCTTTGCAGCATTATATTAGATAATACTAAAACAATATATAAGAATGGTAAAGTTTATAGAGTCCGAATTGGTTCTGCTCAAGAATGAAATCGAAGAGATGTGGACACTGGTATATAATCAGCTCGACCGTGCGGGTGAAGCGGTATTGACTTTTGATAAAGAACTTGCCCAACAGGTTATGGTGCGCGAGAAAAGAGTTAATGCACTCGAGTTGAAGATAGATAGTGATATTGAAGATATCATCGAACTCTATAACCCGGTAGGTGTGGATTTGCGTTTTGTGCTGGCTATGCTGAAAATTAACAGTAACCTGGAACGCCTTGGCGACTTCGCCGAGGGTATCGCACGATTTGTTATTACTTCAGAGGAACCGGTTCTCGACAGTGATTTGCTTAAAAGCCTGCGTCTGGAAGAGATGCTTACCGAGGTACTTTCAATGCTCGAAATTACCAAGCGTGCCCTGAACGAAGAAAGTATCGACCTGGCATCGACCGTATTCTCGAAAGACAATACAGTCGATGAGATAAACACGAATGTTACAAAGGTTCTGGCCGGGTATATAAACAATCATTCGGATGCGGTATTGCTTGCCTTAAACCTGGTAAGTGTATTCAGGAAACTGGAACGTGCCGGAGACCATATAACCAACATTGCCGAAGAGATTGTGTTCTATGTTGATGCGAAAGTTCTGAAGCACAGCGGCAAAACGGATGAACACTATCCACGGTTATAATTAAAGGTTTTTATAGAATATTATATATGGTATTAGAATATAAAAGGTATATTTGTTAGTGAGAACGATTGCGAAATATTTTTTAACGGGAAATGATAATAAAACTCAAGAAAACTCAAAAATATGTTATAAGACATGTTTTATTTTTTGGGTTGAATGTCGAAAACCCGCTATATTTGCACCGTTATCCTGAAAACAATCTTTTTACCTTAAAAAAACTAATACCTATTGAAAACTGAAAAATGGAGCTTTGTGAAAAGCTCCATTTTTTTTATTTCTGATATTTCAAACTTCTGTAAAACAGGTGGTTAATTCGTCTTTTTTAGCTCGAGTTTGTGGGTGATAACAGGTGGTAATTCTTCCTGGTAGTGTGTAACCATTATCAATGTTTTGCCTTCCCTGCGGCTGAATACATCAATGATGTTCTTTACCCGTGCCCGGTTAAAAGTATCTAATCCGTGAAGGGGTTCGTCGAGGATAATCAGTTCGGGGTCTTTCACAAAAGCACGGGCCAGAAGAGTAAGGCGCTGCTCGCCCGAAGATAATTGGAGGAAAGGTTTATCTCTGAGGTGTGCTATTCCGAATATATCCATCCAGTATTCGCAAATATCCATTTGTTCGGGCTGCGGGCGTTTGTATAGGCCGATGGAATCGTGTAGACCGGAGGCTACAATTTCAATGGCCGGGATATTCTTACGATATGCCCGGTGCATTTCGGGTGAGACATATCCGATACGCTTCTTAATATCCCAAATGCTTTCTCCTGTTCCCCGCTGACGGCCAAACAGACGGATGTCGCGGGCGTATGATTGTGGGTTATCGGCACAAATCAGACTCAGT
>DAMCMT010000019.1:351-43501 GCA_032108265.1 Bacteroides sp. | reverse complement strand
AAGGTTGATTTTCCTGAACCGTTGGAACCGCTTAATGCCCATTTCTGTCCTTGGAGTACTGTCCAGCTCAGTTCCTTTAAAATTGTACGGTCGCCGTAACATATGGATACTTGATTGAGGCGTACTATTTCGGGCGATTGATTATTCTCTTCATGAGCAGATAATGCCTGAATCTTTCTTGCTATTTCATCAAACTCTTTCGGTTGAATGTTGGTATCAAAATAATCAGATGGAATGTATTCCTGAAGAGGAATTGCCGGATATACAATTTTGTTGTTGACAGGAACAACATCTGTAATAAAGTCAGGAATATCGTTAATTGCCGATAATACCAGAATAATCTGAAGATTTTCCAGTTCGGAAATTTGTTGCAGAAGTTCGGTAAGCATCGCCCGGGTTTCTACATCCAATCCGATAAAGGGATTATCCATAATTAATACGTATGGAGCCGAAAGAAGTGCCTGTACCAACTGGAACTTCCGGAGTTCGCCGCTGGATAAGAGAATGATTTTCTTATCAAGTAACGGTCCCAGTCCGAAGAATCGTAAGAGAGGTTCGGCCAAATCTTTCTGGCTTATGTCTCCAAGTTTTTCCCTGATGGTGGGAACATCGTCTTGTTCAGTTGAGTTCCATCGTTGCTGATAGTAATAGTTTGCATCGGCGCTTCCGTAAGTGTCGCGGAAAGCAATGTATTTAATAGCTTCGTAGGCGGGTTGTTGTGAAGGGAAGTTATAGGTAAGGCTGCCACTCCACAACGGTATTTTGCCCATAATCATATCGACAAGAATACTTTTTCCGGCACCGTTAGGGCCTACAATGGCTACGTGGTTTCCTGGATTTACGGTAAAACTTGCAGGTTTTTGCAAACGTACCTGTGGGTTGCGGGCAACAGCATCGCAAAGGTTTATAATAGGTGATTGCATGTATTATTTCTTTATTGGATTACCAGTTATCCCACGGATACCGTACTCCCCATTCTTTGCGTAGATTGTCCATCATTTCCATGATACGGAGAGATTCGGCATGGGGCATATCGGGATGCTCAATCCATCCGTTATTAATAGCTTCGATACAGGCGCGTACTTCGTACTCAAAGCCGGTTAATTGTTGGGGCTGTTCGTGTACGGCGATGGTTTCGTAATTCTCATTAACTACTCTGATACGTAGGGGATTATTGATGTTTTCAACAATCATGTGTCCTTTAGTTCCTGAGATAATACCCATGCGGTCACTTTTAACCCATATGGACGACTGGATGGATGCCATCCGGTTATTATCGTACAATAGGGTGATGGTTTCCTGCCCGTCTACACCAGTATCGGTAAGTTGACAGCTTGATGTTACTTCTTTCACATCAGAGCCGAATATCATGGAGGCGAAATTGATTGCATATAATCCTATATCCAATAATGCACCTCCGGCCAGTTCGGGTAGCATGACACGCTCTTTGTGATTTACCGGGTAGCACAAGTTGGCTGTTATCAGACGGGGTTCACCGATAACTCCTTGCTCGAGCAATTGGTTTATTGTTTTGGAAAGAGGCATATAGCGGGTCCAGATTGCTTCGGTGATAAATACATTCCGTTCTCGGGATATCCTGAATAATTCGGCAGCTTGCGGGGCGGTGGCAGTGAAAGATTTCTCGCATAACACAGGTTTACCTTTCAGTAAGCATGCCCGGGCGTGTTCGTAATGGTGGGAGTTGGGAGTGGTTACATAAACCAGTTCGACATTCTCATCGTCCAGCATTTCTTCGTATGAGCCATATGCATGGGCAAAGCCGAATTCATTGGCGAAACTCTGGGCTTTATCTAATTGGCGTGATGCAACTGCGTAAGCTTCTGCGTCGGGCATACGGGTGATAGTTGCAGCCATCTTACGGGCTATGTGGCCGGCTGCCAGTATTCCTATTTTGATTGGTTTCATTTGTTTTTAATTTAAACTCTTTGTAATCAGAATGGATAATAAATGCAAATATAAGGTTTAAACACATTTTACTTCGCAAATTGAACTAAAAACCCTCAAAAAAGGAGAAACAGACCTTTTACAAATTAGCGAAATCCCCTATATTTGTATAGGTTCTAATTATGAATACAATTTTCTATGAAAGATGAAACAACCCCCAATAAATGTTTTATAGTTTTTCCGACTGACGACGAAGGAAGCTTTTATGATTACGAAGGCGGACATTTCGGACAAGTTTACAATAAAATTATAGAACCATCAGTACTCCAGGCCGGTTATATACCGGTAAGGCGGGATGAAATAGTAGTAGGTGAAAATGCTGAAGTTGAAATTATGAAAGAATTGGTAAGCGCTTCGGTAGTACTTTTCGATATAAGTATTAAATGTGGATGGGTATTAACTGTTTTGGGTATCCGCAATTCATACAAAAGCCCGGTGGTGGTTATGCAGGACGATAAATCTATCCAGGTACTCAATAATGATAAATTCGACTATATTGAATACAGTCATTTATTAACCGAATCATCTATAGAACAGGCTAAACAAAGAATAATTGATAAGTTGATTTCTTTCTGATTTATCAAACAATTATTTATACCAACAATTTTCATACAAAATAAGCCGGCTAATTGCCGGCTTATTCCTATTGATACAGCTTTCTTCTTATTTCTTTGAAGTTTCGCTTTTCTTAGCTGTAGCCTTGGTTGCAGTTTGCTTAGCACTTGTTGAAGTGGTTTTAGCTTTTGTAGCACCAGTTGTTGATCTAGAAGAAGCTTTAGCTTTAGGTTCTTCTGTAGTTTTTTTAGACTTTTCCATTTTTTCAGGTTTTTAGTTATAAAAATAAAACTATCAATCTGATAACAATATTTATTTCAGACGGTTTATCGTTCCGGTATTATAAACCTTTTTTACGATTTATTTAAATAATTCTGTAAGCGTCGATTAAAAAGTTCCAAAGTTCTCTAAGAATAGAAACTAATCATTTATACTCTTCGTTTTTCAGGTAGTTTATTCATTAATTTAATTAAGAAAGAGTATGTTTTACCACGTAAAAGAATTACAGTTTAATGCACGGGTAACTAAGCCCGATGCACGCTTTGCCCGTTTGCTTCTCGAGCAGTTTGGTGGAGGTAATGGTGAGTTAAAAGCTGCCATGCAGTATTTTGTACAGGCATTTGCCTGTAAGAATACGTATCCTGATAAATATGATATGCTGATGGATATTGCAACCGAAGAGTTAAGCCACCTGGAAATAGTAGGAGCAACCATCCAGATGCTACTTACCGGAATTAACGGCGAATTAAAAGATATTGCCGACAGCGCCGAAATCAATACGATGATGAAAGGTAAAGGCACAAAAGAAGATTTTATTCACGAAGCTTTATTCAATCCTCAATTCGGAGTGGTATCAGCCGGTTCTCCGATGCTGACTGATAGTAACGGCAATCCATGGAGTGGAGCCTATGTAAATGCTAACGGCGACCCAACGGTAGATTTACGTTCGAACATAGCAGCAGAATCACGGGCAAAAATAACCTATGAATATTTGCTGAAATATACGGACGACCCGTATGTAAAGCAAACCCTTAATTTTCTGATGACGCGTGAGGTAACCCACTATCAGCAATTCGAGGCTGCACTGAATACAATCGAGCCTAATTTTCCGCCGGGTGTACTTCAAACTGATCCACGCTACAGTAACCTTTATTATAATATGTCGAAGGGTAATGATGCCCGCGGCCCGTGGAACGAAGGTGAAAGTACCCAACTGAAAGAAAACTGGCAATATATTGATGATGTGCAGGAACAGGTAACATCGACCAATGGATTACTGGATATAGAAGCTACCGGAACCAAACGTACGGAGAAATCGGTTCGCGATATGGATAAGAAACTCAGTAAGGAGAAAAGCAAAGAAATAAAATCTGCTAATCCCGAAAAAGATCAGTCATGGAGTGAATATGAAATGTCCATGATGGAAATGTAGACTCGTTCCGGGCAACTTATATTCTGAACACAGAGACACAGAGGCACAGAGTTCTTCATTAAAAGAATTATAATCTCTGTGCCTCTGCGTCTCTGTGTTCAATATAAAAATTATAGCTTTATGCTGGTACTTAAATAAAATATCTATTTTTGCTAGGCTGAATGAAATCCCAGTTTAAATCTAAATAGATATGAAAAGAAATTTTTGTAAACTAACCACTCTTGTGCTGCCCATTGCAGTACTTCCCACAGGTTCTACTTACGCACAACACACTGCCGGGCAAGAGAAACAACCAAACATTATCTACATTATGGCCGACGATCTGGGTATTGGCGACCTGAGTTGTTACGGACAGAAGAAGTTTAAAACCCCGGCCATTGACCAATTGGCAGCGAACGGCATACGATTTGCCCAGCACTATTCCGGCTCAACCGTCAGTGCTCCATCGCGCTGCTCACTAATGACAGGTAAGCATACAGGCCATGCCTATATCCGGGGTAATAAAAGTACCATGTTTCAAAACGAAACATACGATTATCCGCTGGCTGATACCGAAACTACCGTAGCCGAAATTCTCAAAGAGTATGACTATACTACCGCATGTATCGGTAAATGGGGACTTGGCGGCCCGGAATCTGAAGGACACCCCAACAACCAGGGATTCGATTATTTCTTTGGTTATCTGGGGCAGGGGAATGCGCATTTTTATTATCCCGGTTTCCTTTGGGAAAATAATAAGAAGGTCGAATTAAAGAAAGAAGTCTACAGCCCGTACATATTACTGGATAAAACACTGGCATTTATCGAGAAAAACAAAGATAAACCGTTTTTCCTGTATCTTACACCCACCATTCCACATGCCGAGTTAATTGTGCCCGGGGAAGAAATAGAACCATTCAGGGGAAAGTTTCTGGAAACGCCCTATGTAGGCAATCATTATGGTAGTCAACCGAACCCCCGCGCTGCTTTTGCCGGTATGGTAACACGGATGGATAAAGATGTAGCCGCTATCGTCGAGGCACTGAAAGCTAATAACCTGTACGAAAATACTATTATTGTTTTTACTTCCGATAACGGCACACATATCGAAGGAGGGCACGACCCCGAATACTTCGACAGTAACGGGCCGTTTCGCGGATATAAGCGCGATATGTACGATGGCGGTATCCGTACCCCTTTTATTGTACAATGGCCTGCGGGTATTGAACCGGGAAAAGTTAGTTACCACGTTTCGGCATTTTGGGATTTCCTGCCTACGGTATGCGATTTGTTGGGAAAAACCGTTCCGGTAGATGTGGATGGTATTTCCTATCTTCCCGAACTTACTGGTAAAGGCGAACAATTGAGGCATGAATACTTATATTGGGAATTCCACGAACAAGGAGGCAAACAGGCGGTATTAAAAGATAATTGGAAACTTATCCGGTTGTATGTAAATGAACCAGATAAAACAGAGTTTGAGTTATATAATCTTTCTTCCGATCCGGGAGAACTTTTGAATGTAGCCGCTCAATATCCGGAAAAGTTAATAAAATTGCAATCGGTTATGAATGATGCACATATGCCGAGTTTATTATTTCCTTACAAAAACGATCGTTGAATAAGAAAGTAATCCCTTATTTTGTTACGAAGCACCCCTTTCACAAGCCTTGTGAGAGGGATTGCTTTTTGTCTTTGCAAGAGTATATACTCTTGGCCGCAAGACTATATACTTTTACCCTATAAGAGTATATACTTTTACCTACAAAGAGTATATACTCTTGCACCCTAAGAATATATACTCTTAGGCTCCAGGAATATATACTCTTACAGGATAGTAATTTATGCTTTTGTTTTTTGAATTATTTCAACAATTGAGAAGTTAAAGTTAGTTTTGCCAGATAATCATAATGTTTCCCCTCTTTTATAATTTCTGCTGTAAAGCCATTCTCATTTGCATATAAACTCAATGTCTGGAAATCAATATACAACCAGTCAAATGTATCTCCGTGAATATCTTTATATTGCATCCGAAAATCCACTTCGCCATAATAGTCTCCTGCAATATCAATCAGGTAACTACCGTCTTCTTCTTCATATAAATAACGTAAATCGCTTGAGTCCATCAGGATGCACCCACCTGGAAGAAGTAATTGCTTCATTTTTCTGAAAAATACCGGCAAATTCTGAATCTTGCCGATGATGCCCGAACCATTCATCAGCATCAGGATTGTATCGAAACTATCAGCAAATTGTTCGTTGAAAAGATTGATTAAGCGAACGTCGTTAATACCTCTTTTTTTCATCACCTCTACCGACAGAGGAGAGATGTCGATTGCACAAACTTCTTTTCCGGCTTCCTGAAGCGCCAAAGCATGGCATCCGCTTCCTGCACCTATGTCTAAAATCTTTCCGGTAGCCATGTCCAGGGCAGTACGTTCCAGTACCGGCATTTGTTTGTATGTACGGAAAAGCTGTTTAACGGGGATTTCATCTTCATCAAACTGAGATGAAAACACCCGTAATCGTCCAGCTTTATGAGTTGTATAATAATCGGCAATTGCGCTTCCCATCGGGTCTTTATCTGCCGGGAGAATACCTGTTTGTATAATCATATCTTAACGTCTTAATGTGCAAAGATAGTTCTAGTCGGCTAAAAAAGCGTATCTTTGCTCCAAATTCTGATGATATGAGTAATGAAATAGAAAAAGCGATGACCGGCGGCATCGTTTTTAAAGGAAAGGCCAACGAGAACAAAGAAGAAAATAAAGTAAAGACCAAAGCGAAGAAAGCTACGTATATAAAGGGTCTTCATGGCTCAGCCTCTGCAAAAAAGAAAGCTGAAATAAGGAAAAGAAGAGCACAGAAAAGCAAGAGGAATTAATTTGAATTATGAATTATGAATTTTGAATTAACGATGCCGCATGGCTTAATTCAAAATTCAAAATTCTTAATTCAAAATTAATTCTTATTTCACCCACACATTAATAATCTCTCCGATATACATTTTATGCAATTGTTTTCCGGCATATTCTTCCTTTATTTTATCGTCGGAAACGGCTTCGGGAGTAAGTGATTGCGAAACTAGTTTGCGGCACTCAATAATCATCCATGCTTCGGTGAAAGCCTGACTTCCCGCGGGGGTAGTTACCGGAGTAAGTCCTGAACCTTTTACTTTATCAATATTTCTTCCTGAGTTGGTTCCATTGAACTGCAATGCATCACGGTAAGCTTCGGTGTAGAATGTAAGGGTATAAGTATCATTCTTCTCCATTAACTGATAGGTGTAACGGGTAGGATTAATGAAGCAGATAGCAACAGGTTTTTCGTACAATCTGCCTATACCACCCCAACTGGCAGTCATCATATTAAATTGTTCTTTATCGCCTGCTGTAATCAACATCCAGTTTTCGCCCAACATTTTAATAATATTACCCGGAATTTTATCGGCGGATATCTGACGGTAACCGTCGAGTACATCCGAAGATGCAGATGTAGGGGTATAAGGATTAGCTCGGGGTACAGTTACCAGCGTAACCGATGGATTTTGAGCAGGTTGTGTTATTACGGCATCAGGCGGTACAGTAGTTATTTGGGGAGATGTAGTTACAGGTTGCGTTGTTACAAGCGGCGGAGCCACAGCCGGTTGTTGAACCACAACAGTTGGAGCTTGTGCAATACCCAATGCTGCTTGTGCACTGGCAAAAAGTTCGTCTACAAAATCGACTGTTTTTGTACGGAACTTGGCTAATCCCCGCACCAGCTTGGTTTTCGATTTATTGAGGGCATTTTTGTCCGAGATATATTCTTCGGCAGTAGGTTTCTCTTCGCCGTACGTGTATTTTATTCTTTCGACTTCGAGTTTCAAATTACCCGGAGTGGCATATGCACTGAGTTGATAGTCTACAATGGTTCTATCCAATGACAGGGCCGAAGATTTGAATACAATGTATTCTTCGCCCACACCCGCAATTACACCTTTTTCTTTGTCGCTATAAGCAATCCGGCTGTTGTTTTCGTTTTGCTTCAGCCGTTCGTCCATCCAGGAATATATACGATCATAAATAGCATCTTGGGATGCACCTGTGAGATCGAATTCTTTTCGGAAAACAATTTTTCCATCTTCTTCGGGCACTGCACCAGCCAGGTATTTACTATCGTCCTGTGCTTGCAGTACAATTGGCATAATAGCCAGTAGTGCTGTTAATAAATAAGCTTGCTTTTTCATATTAAGTATACATTAATTGCATAACGCAAAGATATGTATTTAAATGAAAGAGCAAGCTCCGGATACAAGAAAATGTATTGAATACAGGTATTCTTATACATTCATAGGTACTTCCATTAAAAGAATATTCGAGTCTTTGAGGGTTTCTATTGAGAATTTATCTGTATCATAAACACCCAGTCCGTCACGTTTTTCAAGTACCTGGCCATCAACTCGAACTTCACCTTCTATCAGGAAAATATATACACCCATATGCGGCTGATGCATGGTATAGTCAATGGTTCTTCCCTTTTCGATTTCTCCCATACTGAACCATGTGTCTTGCTGCATCTTTGCCGGGGCACTACCATCGGGCGCCACAATGGTGGTCATTTCGTTCTTTTTCAGTAAATCGCGTATATCATAATCGTTATAGGCAGGTTGGAGATTTTCTTTCCGGGGGAATACCCATATTTGTAGAAACTCAACCGGTTCTTCCTGGCTGAAATTCATTTCGCTATGATAAATGCCCGTTCCTGCACTCATGGTTTGTATAAGTCCGGGAGATACCACTTTACTGTTTTTGTGACTATCTCCGTGTTGCAATTCGCCTTTGAGAGGAATAGAAATAATTTCCATATTCTTGTGCGGGTGCATACCAAATCCTTCGCCGGGGGCTACTATGTCGTCATTCAATACACGTAGAGCACCGAAATGTATTCTTGCCGGATCGTAATACCGGTCGAAGCTGAATGTATGTTTACTGTCAAGCCAGTTATGCAACGAATGTCCACGGGTATCTGCTTTATGATAAATTGTTTTCATGATTGGTTCCTTTCTAATTTTAATTAATCATTAACAAAGATAACATATTAATCCTTTGTTTGTTTATAGATTCCTTCTATTAATCCTTTGTTTTAATCAATGATATAATGAAACTTAAGTGCTTATTTGTTTCTTATGAAACGATTTCGTTTGGAAATATATTTGCACATTATTTAGTATTGTGTGCAATTTTATTATATCTTTGCGCCGAATAATTTTAAAGAATGATAAAATGAGGAAATTATTATTTATATTAGCATTAATGCTGATTGTTTCAGAATCAACCTTTGCAGGTGGACTATTGACTAATACTAACCAACATATTCTTTTTCTTCGGAATCCAGCCAGGAATGCTTCAACACAGATTGATGCTTTATACTCTAACCCGGCAGGTATTGCTTTTATGAATGATGGTTTCCATCTTTCGTTGAATAGTCAGAGCGCATTTCAGACAAGGACTATTCAGTCTACCTTTGCACCGTTTGCCATGTTTGGCGGTAATGAAACAAAGACTTATAAAGGTGAAGCATCGGCACCGATTGTGCCTAGCGTCTTTGCGCTTTATAAAAAAGATAGGTGGGCGTTCGGAGCGCACTTTGCTGTAACTGGTGGTGGTGGCAAAGCGACTTTTAATAATGGATTGGGTTCATTCGAATCGGCAGTGGCTATGATACCAGTAGCGTTGAATAATAATGAAGGAATGCCCATACCTACCACTCAATATTCTGTTGATAGTTATATGCAGGGCAAACAGATGATTTTCGGATTCCAGGTTGGAGGAGCCTACAAAATTACAGAGAACTTATCAGCATACGGTGGTATTCGTATGAATTATGTAAGCAATGGATATAAGGGGCATATTCGTAATATCAAGGTAAATCCAAATTTTCCAGCTGCCGGATTAAATGGAGAAATGGTTTTGGCAACAGATGTTTTTAACGCTTTAGGAAAACCTGAATATGCTGCTGCTGCAGCTGATAAATATCTGGATTGCGAACAAACCGGTTGGGGAGTAACGCCTATTATTGGAGTTGACTTTAATATAGGAAAATGGAACTTCGGAGCTAAATACGAGTTCAATACCCACTTGAATGTAGAAAACGAAACTAAAGTTGATGATACAAATTTATTTAAAGATGGTGTGAATACCCCTCATGATATCCCTAGTATGTTATCATTAGGAGCATCTTACGAAATTCTTCCTACACTTAGAGCCTCAGTGGGTTATCATCACTTTTTCGACAAGAATGCCAAAATGGCTAATGATAAGCAAAAGTACATTGACCATGGAACTCACGAGTTTATGGGTGGTATAGAATGGGACATTAATCATATAATTCAGATAAGTGGTGGTATGCAACGTACTAATTATGGTATAGGTGATGGGTATCAAAGTGATATGAGTTTCTCGATTAGTTCATATTCTTTCGGTTTCGGAGCAGGTATAAATATTACTCAGAAATTGAAACTGAATGTGGCTTATTTCTGGACGGATTATGAAGACTATACTAAATCAAATTTAACTAGTAGTACTGTTGGAGTTACAAAAGATGTATTCAGCCGTACTAATAAAGTATTTGGAATTGGCTTGGATTATAAATTCTGATTTTATTGGGTAAATTGGATAGAAAACAGCAAGTTAATAGCTTGCTGTTTTTTGTTTTTTAGAAGTTCTTAAAACGCCTATCTTCTCTTGAAATAATAGCTATACATTCCATCTCTACCAGCCATGTTGGCCGGCAAACCGGAGCGAGGGTAATGACTAACGGTAGCTCCGGGAATGTTTTATCAAGAATTCTTTTTACTGTACGGTAATCTGCTGTATCTCTCAGGTAAACAATACCCTGGGCAATATCATCCATGCAAGCTTTTCCTTCTTTCAAAAGCATCTCGATATTTTCAAGCATCCGGAATGTTTGCTTTTCTACATCTCCGATATGAACTACATTTCCCTGATTATCAATACTTGCAGTTCCCGAAATATAAATATGCCTTCTGTCACCATACTGAACTGCTACTCCGCGTTCGAAGGTAACACCATAAATATTCGTCGGGCTTAAATGAGATAGAGCATGGAGATAAGTAATCTGTTCCTGAGATATTCCTTTAATAGAATAAACATCCATACTAACCAGGGAAGGCAAAGAGTCATTTCGGCCTTCGATACCTGTACTGGCTATATAATGGGTGTTTGCAGTAAGACCGCTCTGGTCGAAATAATCCTTGCGGGCTTTTACAAAATCAGCATAGTTTGTATCCACATCCTGAACAAAAAACCAGGTACGGATACAGTTATCTTTTAATGTACAACCATTGGAGGTTAGATAATTATTATAATCTGTGAGTATATTTTCACTTTGTTGGTATACGATTCCTGTATCTTCATATTTGTTGCCTGTCCATAAATGTTCATATCCATTGTGGATAATGTGCGAATCACTATAGACTGCACCTTTATGCAAATAAATCCATAGAGCTACTTTCGAACCGTCCAGAGGTGGCTGTTGAATAATAGATGTAGGGATATCTTTCATCTTATCCAGTGCTTCCCGGATTATATCCGCCTGATTTGCAGCATCGCTCAGGAAGTATCGTTGAAATATTATGGTAGCCGGTGCATCTGATAATATTTTATCTCTGGTATCGTGGATTGCCTTGAGTTGGGATTCAAAATTTCCGTCAGGTATGGCTTGCAACATGATGTGTTGTTCCTCAATACCATCATTAGACGTGAAAACTCCTATCCGTGTAGTACAAAGGTTAGTATCGTATGTGCCTGATATATAATTCATAGTAGTGTCATTCTGATATTTTGTGAATACAAATGTACTGTTTTTCCCTTTAATTCTTGAATATATTCCAATAAATCACTTACCTTTGCACCCCGAAAGTGAGAAACATAAGAGTTCTCCGTGTGCTTGAACACCACGTAAAAAACAAGAGACATGAAAGAAAAAGTATCTGTACCCTTTATGCTGTTGGGCATATTATTTAATGTGTGCCTCATTACTGCGAATCTCCTCGAAACAAAAGTTATCCAGGTTTTTGGAATTAGTGTTACTGCCGGTTTACTGGTTTTTCCTATTTCGTATATTATCAACGACTGTATTGCCGAAGTGTGGGGTTTTAAAAAAGCCCGTCTTATCATCTGGACTGGTTTTGCTATGAATTTCTTCGTTGTGGCGATTGCACAGATAGCTGTTGCACTACCTGCTGCTCCATTCTGGGAAGGCGAAGAAGGTTTTAATTTTGTATTCGGTATGGCGCCGCGCATTGTGGCTGCCAGTCTGGCTGCTTTCCTGGTTGGTTCGTTCCTCAATGCATATGTAATGAGTAAGATGAAACTGGCAAGTGGTGGAAAGAATTTCTCGGCCCGTGCAATATGGTCGACTGTTGTGGGTGAAACTGCCGACTCGTTAATCTTTTTCCCATTGGCGTTTGGCGGGATTATTCCGTTTAAGGAGCTAATGATAATGATGGGAGTTCAGGTTGTTCTTAAATCGTTGTACGAGGTAATTATACTTCCGGTAACTGTTCTGGTTGTAAAGAATATCAAGAGAATTGAGGGCACGGATGTGTACGACGAGGATATCTCTTACAATGTTCTTAAAATCAAAGATTTATAATGATGAATAATGATATTGCTGTAGTCTTGTTCAGTGGTGGACAGGACTCTACAACTTGTTTGTTCTGGGCGCAAAAGCATTTCAGGAAAGTTTATGCATTGAGTTTTCTGTATGGACAGAAGCATGTGCGCGAAGTGGAATTGGCTCGTGAAATTGCTGAGTCGGCCGGGATTGAGTTTCATGTTATGGATGCTTCTTTTATTGGTAAGCTGGGAAGTAATTCGTTGACGGATTTTTCTGTAACTATGGATGAGGAGCAACCGGATGGCTCGTTTCCGAATACATTCGTACCGGGGAGGAATTTGTTTTTTTTGAGTATTGCAGCGGTTTATGCCCGAGAACGTGGGGTGTATAATTTGGTGACGGGGGTTTCTCAGACGGATTATAGTGGATATCCGGATTGCAGGGATTCGTTTATAAAATCGCTCAATGTTACATTGAATCTGGCTATGGATGAACAGTTTGTTATTCATACGCCGTTGATGTGGCTGGATAAGGCTCAAACCTGGGGACTGGCGGATGAATTGGGGGTGTTTGATATTGTGCGTAATAAGACACTGACGTGTTATAATGGTGTGCAGGGGGATGGATGCGGGAATTGTCCGGCGTGTAAATTAAGGAGGGAAGGGTTGGAGGAATATCTTTCTCTTAATCTTTTATAATCTACTTTTTCTTTTGTCTTGATACAAAAGAAAAAGATAGCAAAAAGAAAAAATCAAGGCTGTATTTGTTACGCTGCTCGTTTCTTGCGTTCCGCTAAAAGGACTAAAACTCGCTTCGCTCAAACAATAGTCCTTTTTACGCTTCACTACGGAAACTCGCTTGACGCTGCACAAATAAAGGCCGGTGGCCTGCGGAGATATTATCTATGGTATCCTTCTTGGGGAAATAACTTAAGTGTAAGAATATTTGATTGCCTTATTTCTCCGTTTTGTTTTGCCGCAAAATACATAAGCGTTTTGCTGCAAATCACTTTAACGTTTTGCAGCAAAATGAATTGGTGTTTTGCAGCAAACCTCTTTCTAAGACTCTCTATCGACGTTTGGAAGCTTGCAGAGAGGGTTAATGAGAGAAAATTGAATAAATACATGAATGTCTGTGTTGAAATATTTAACTGCTGATTTGCATTGATAATAAGATTATATTAAAAGATAATGAATATGGACTTAAAACTTTTAGGAAACAAAACAGAATATAAACAGGATTATGCTCCTGAGGTTCTGGAGGCTTTTGATAATAAACATCCGGAAAATGATTATTGGGTACGGTTTAACTGTCCTGAGTTCACCAGTCTTTGCCCGATTACGGGGCAACCTGATTTTGCGGAAATCCGGATAAATTATCTGCCTGATATTAAGATGGTTGAAAGTAAAAGTTTGAAGCTGTATTTATTTAGTTTCCGTAATCATGGGGCTTTTCATGAGGATTGTGTAAATATCATTATGAAAGATTTGATAAAGTTGATGGAACCCAAATATATTGAAGTTACGGGTATTTTTACTCCGCGCGGTGGTATATCAATATATCCGTATGCTAATTATGGCAAGCCGGGAACCCGATATGAAGAAATGGCTACCTATAGATTAATGAACAGAGATATGGGAATGTAATTTTAAGTTCGGGAATGGATATTTTTAATTAAGTTTGTAATTTCTATGGAGATTTATTAGAAATTAATATGAAAAATCGAACTATATTCTGTCTATTCATTCTTTCATTTATTTGTTTAAGTGGTTGCATTCGGCAGAAAAAATTAGTAGACTTTCCTGATTACGTATTTGTTATTGATACCATTCATCCCGCTACCTCTGTAAAACATCAAGGAATATCAAGCAATTGTTGGGCTTATGCCGTGACGTCTCTTTTTGAAACGGAAGTATTGATGGCTAGTGGAGATACCATCAACCTTTCACCGGAATTTATTGTACGATACAAATATCTGGAGCAATTTGATGGTTTTTGTCGGACTCAATGCGGAAAAGATATAAGTAAGGGTGGATTAGGACATAATGCAGTGAATGCTTTCCGCAAATATGGCATTATACCTTTGGAAGAATATGACAGTTGTTATTATAACCGACCTGATTATAAGGAATTATTCAAAGATATTAGGCAACTAGCGCGGAAGGCTGCTAAAAAAACATCGAAAGAACACGATTTCAAGGAGGAACTGGTATCATTGCTAAACGACCAAATGGGTGTGCTACCCGATTCCTTTTCTTACAGGAACCAAATGTATTCTCCTTATTCTTTTGCTGCAAAACTACCAGCTCATAACAATGAATATATCGAACTTACCAGTTTCAAGAATTACCCTTATTATACTTATTGTCAACTGGATTTACCTGACAATTGGGAACATCAGTCTTTCTACAATTGCCCATTAGAACAATGGATAGAGATAATGGTGAATGCGCTGCAAAACGGATTTACATTTGCGTGGCATGGTGATGTAAGCGAACCAGAAATATCTGTACATGAGGGATTTGCTTTTTGTACACCTGAAACTATTGTAAATGAAGACACCCGATTATCAGCATTTATCTCTGGAGAAACTACTGACGACCACATGATGCATATTGTAGGGTTAGCACACAACCAATATGGTGAACGTTTTTTTATAGCCAAAAACTCCTACGGGAATATTGGACCATTTAAAGGATATATTTATTTGTCGGAAGAATATGTGAGAATGAAAACTATTTCAATATTAATAAATAAGAGGCACATTCTTATTCATGGTGATACGGCCCCCCTTTCAGTATATCCAGCGCCCGGTAAAGTTGCTCGACAAAGATAATCCGTACCATTTGATGGGAGAATGTCATTTTTGATAATGATATCTTTTCGTTTGCTGTCTGATATACTTTGTCCGAAAAGCCATAGGGGCCGCCAATAATAAATATCAGGCGTTTGTTTACGGTTGAAAGTTTCTTTTCAATCCATGAGGCAAAATCGACTGAACGGAATTCTTTACCGCCTTCATCTAAAAGTACAACCACATCTCCCGGTTGCAGAGACTTTAATATCAACTCGCCTTCTTTTTCTTTTTGCTGTTCAAAGGAAAGGCTTTTCGTGTTTTTTAGTTCCGGAATAATCTCCATATCGAAAGGAATGGAATGCTTAACCCGTTGTACATAGTCGTTAATGGCGGTTATATAGTGTTGCTCAACGGTGCGGCCGACAGCAATTAAAACTGTTTTCATTATCTCAGCGTATAATATTTGATTGATAGTAATTTAAAAAACGGTTGCAAGATACGCAATTTTGGGCTAAAAAAAGCACTCCTCCGTATCGGCTATACAGAGGAGTGGGGATAATACAAAAAACTAAACTTGAATTATTAAGTCCTATTCGAAGAGTTTCACAACTCCTTTTGATGAAACGAAAATAGTTATTTATGAAGATAATGAAAATTAATATAGATAAAGCGGGTTATTTTATCGACGAATAGCCCATTAACTCCTTTTATCCAGATAATCCTGGAAATCCTGTTTATACCTGTCGCTCACCGGTATATATACTTTGTCGAAAACAATTCGGCCGCGGTCGATAATTTTGATTTTTTCGGTCCGAACAATATACGACCGGTGTACGCGCATAAAGCTTTCTGCAGGGAGCGATTCTTCCATAGCTTTCATACTCATCAGGGAAAGTACGGGGCGTGGATTATCTTCGGTATATATTTTTATATAGTCTTTTAATCCTTCGATATAAAGAATCTTTTTTAAATCGATTCTGATGAGCTTATAATCGCTTTTTACAAAGATACAATCCACCTCTTCGGTTTTCGGTGAGCGTTCAAACCATTGAATGGCTTTGTTGGCGGCTTCGAGGAATTCCGTATACGAAAAAGGTTTCAACAGGTAGTCGAGTGCATTGACCCGGTATCCCTCGAGTGCATATTGTTGGAATGCAGTAGTGAAAACGATGCGCGTATGCGATGGCACCATGCGAGAGAACTCTAGACCGTTTAATTCAGGCATCTGAATATCCAGAAATAACAGGTCGATGTGTTTCTCGGACATTTCTTTCATGGCCTGAATGGCACTTGAGTATTTGCCTTCCAGTTTTAGGAAACCGGTTTTGTTGACATAGCTTTCGAGCAAGTCGAGAGCCAGAGGTTCATCGTCGATTATCGCGCAGTGAAGTGTCATATCTCTGTATTTATAATCAATCTGGAAAAATATTCCGTTTCGTCTTCTGATATGCCTTTGTCCCAGGTGTATTGGCCGGGGTAAATCAAATCAAGACGCTTTTGCACCTGTACCAATCCGATGCCCGATCCGCTTTTATCGGCACTGGTTTTCGGGAAGTTACTGTTGGTGATTTCACAAAAAACCGTTCCGTTTTCTTCCGAAAGGAAAATAACTACATGGCACGGCTTTTCCGGAGATATTCCATGCTTGAATGCATTTTCAATCAGTGAAATAAAAAGGAGAGGGGCAATAGGGGTGCGATTATCCGGATTAACACTAATCATGGTGCGCACGCTGACATTGGATGAAAGACGGATGCGCATCAGTTCAATGTAATTTTGTATAAACTCCACCTCTTTGCCCAGTGATACGTAATCTTGCTGATTGTCGTAAAGCATATACCTGAGTAATTTGCTCAGTTCCTGGATGGCTTGTTGAGCTTTGCCCGAATCAAAAGCAGCAAGTGCATATATATTATTTAATGTATTCAAAAGAAAGTGCGGGTTTAGTTGATTTCGCAGGTTCTTCAGTTCAGCCTCCGCACGGCTCTTTTCGGCTTCCTTGCGGGCGTATTCTATCTTCGACCATCGTTTGGTAATGCGGATAATGGCGCTTATTCCTACTGTAAATGCCATTCCCAGAATATCCCGGATAAAGAATATCCAGGGACGTGGCGGGCGGGGATGGTCTGGTTTCGGCACGGGCGGATGGAATGCAAAGCTTTGGGATAGATATAACAATACTCCCATCAGGCAAATAAACAGGATATTATAAAGGATATACTGTTGAACCCGGTCGTTAAACAGTAGCCGGGGAATGAGTAGGAAATAGTTGGTATAGAACACTATGATGAATACCGTAGGCACCACCCAATGATGCATAATTTCTTTCCAACTGAAATCCGGGTTGTTTCGGTCGATGAACAATAGCGGAAATAGGAAGAAAAGGCACCATACAATGACATGCAATAGTATTTCTATCGTCTGATATTTTTTCATTACCGCAAATTTACCTTTATTTTTGAATTATTCATACCTAATTGCATCAATCGGGTCGAGATTCGCCGCCTTTTGTGCCGGGTACCATCCGAAGAAAACACCGGTGGCCGTACAAACTACGAAACTCAGGAATACGCTCCACATCTGAATATAGATAGGCCAGTTGAGTAATTGCTTGACAATAAAGGATGCAGCAAACCCAAACAGAACCCCTATGATACCGCCGGTAATACTTATCATGATGGCTTCAATCAGGAACTGGCTTAAAATATCTACTCCACGGGCGCCAACCGACATACGCAAACCAATTTCGCGTGTTCGTTCGGTTACACTCACATACATAATGTTCATAATGCCGATACCACCAACAATAAGACTGATGCCGGCCACACAAGCTAGTAAGGTAGTCATCAGTTCGGTAGTACTGCTGAGCATGGTGCTTAATTCCTGTTGGGAACGGATGGTAAAGTCGTCCTCGTCGGTTGCTTTCAGCTTGTGGTTGGCACGCAGAACCGTTTCGATTTCTTCAATAGCTGTTTCGGTCATATCTTCGGTGAGTGCCGAGGCAAAAATACCTTGCAGGTATGTTATGGCAAGCACTCTTTTCATGACAGTTGAGTAGGGAGCCAGCACCACGGCATCCTGGTCTTGTCCCATGGAATTATACCCTTTCGGTTTCAATACCCCTACTACCTGAAACGGTATTTTATTGAAGCGGATAATCTGCCCGACCGGGTCGTCACCTCCCGGGAAGAGATTATCTACAATAGTTTTACCGATAACACATACTTTGGCGCTGCTCAGGATATCTTCGTCGGTAAACATGTCACCGCTTTCTACCGTCAATTGGCGGATGGTGAGGTAATCACGGTTCACACCCGTAATGCTCGATGGGTAGTTGTTGGCTCCGCTAATAAATTGCCCTGAACTGGACACATTGGGTGTAATGGCAGAAAGGTAATTCGTTTCGTTCCGTAATGCTGTATAATCTTCCATTTTTAGCGTTTGCATGGCGCTGGGGTCTTGCCTTACACCGCCACGATTTTCAGCACCGGGATGTATCATAATCATATTCGAACCCATTTCGGATATCTGGGTTTCGATACTTTTCTTGGAACCCTGGCCAATGGCGAGCATGGTTATTACCGAAGCTACCCCGATAATAATACCCAGCATGGTGAGGAATGCCCGCATTTTGTTGTTGGCAAGGGCTCTGAGCGCTATTTTGAATAAATTTGTTCCGTTCATACGTTGGTTGTTATAATTCTTCGGGCAAGGGTAGGGTAGCCAGTACATTGGCTGCCGACTCGATATGGTCGTTGGTTGTATCTTCGCGGATACGTCCGTCGCGTAGTACAATGTTGCGGCTGGTAAACTGCGCAATCTCCGGGTTGTGCGTTACGAAGATAATGGTTCGGCCTTCGGCATGAAGCTTCTGGAACAATACCAGGATATCAAAAGAAGTCCGGGTGTCAAGGTTACCCGTTGCTTCGTCGGCCAGGATAACGGCCGGGTTGTTCACCAGGGCACGCGCAATGGCAACGCGCTGCATCTGTCCACCGCTCATCTGGTTGCTTTTGTGCATCAGGCGGTCGCCCAATCCCACATCTTTCAATGCCTGAATGGCTCGTTCTTTACGTTCGGCGGCTTTGATAGATGGGTTGTACATCAATGGAAGTTCCACGTTTTCAATGGCGGTGGTTTTGGGCAACAGGTTGTAACTCTGGAATACAAACCCTATCTTCCGGTTGCGTAGTACGGCTCGTTCGGGTTTGCTCATCTTCTTTACCGGGGTACCGTCCAACAGGTATTCGCCGTTGGTCGGAGTATCCAGGCATCCCAGAATATTGAGTAACGTTGATTTCCCCGAACCCGAAGTACCCATAATAGTAACGAACTCACCTTCGGAAATGGTGAACGAAATATCGCGCAAAGCATGCACCGTTTCGTTCCCAACCAGAAAGTCGCGCCGTATGTGGCTTAATTCGATAATCGGTTTTTTATTATCCATACCGTTTATCTCCTTCCTCCGGGGCGACCCGGCATAAAGGGTGATTGTTCCTGTGGCTGACCGTTGGGTAACTGCACGCCCGGCATCTGACCGGCAACCGCATCGGTAACTACTGGTGTACCTTCGGCAATGCCCGAAACAATTTCGGTCAGCACACCATTGGTAATGCCTGTTTCTACCGGGTGTGCGGTAAAAGTATTTCCTTCCCTTGTCCACAATTTGGTTCCTGCGCCGGGGGCATCTACAACCTGGTCTTCCTTCCCAATAATCTCTTTTACCGGGGTGAATCGTAATGCCTTGGCCGGAACTGTAAGAACTCCTCCTTTTTCGTGTGTATATATGGTAATATTGGCAGTAAGTCCCGGCTTTAACTTTAAATCCGGATTATAAGCTGATACTACAACCTCGTAAGTCACCACATTATTGGTAACGGTTGCCTGTTGGCGAACTTGTGTTATCTGTCCTTCGAATGTATCGTTGGGGAAAGCATCTACGGTAAATGTTGTCCGCAATCCTTCGGTTACCTGGCCTATGTCGGCTTCGTCTACATCGGCTATTACCCGCATATCGGTTAAATCTTGCGCAATGGTAAAAAGAGTCGGTGTACTGAACGAAGCAGCCACCGTCTGGCCTTCTTCTACGGCTCGGCTGAGTACAACCCCGTCGATAGGCGAATAAATAGTAGCATACCCCAGGTTGGTTTCGGCTGTTGCCAGACTGTTTCGGCTTATATCGTATGAATTCTTAGCTGTTTCGTAGTTATACCAGGCTGTTTCGTAATCGGTGTCGGCTACCAATCCTTTTTCGTGCAGGGTTTTAATGCGGGTATAATTCTGTAACTGGTAATCGTAATCCGTTTTGGCGTTTGCCAGGTTACTTCGTTTACTGGCCAAATCATTCAGCAGGTTGGTTTTATCCAGTTCGGCAATTATTTGTCCTTTCTTTACATCGCTGTTATAGTCCACATAAATTTTATCTACAATACCCGATACCTGGGTACCTACTTCGACCTGTGTTACCGGTTCCAGTGTTCCGGTTGCCGTAACCGAATTGTTGATATTGCCGCGCGATACGACAGCCGTCTGGTAAGTAATCTTGTGCTGGGCGGTTCTTCCGAAAAACCACCAGGAAATGCCGGCAACGAGAACTACGGCAACGGTTATAATGATAATACTTTTCTTTTTCATAAATGCGGTATATTATTCGAATGTTACTATTTCTCCACGGTAAAAATCAAGTAATTGCTGGTTAAGGATAGCCATATATTTAGATTGTACTACTTCTTGCCGGGCCGATTGCAGGTTGTTTTTCTCGGTCAGTAATTCCACGGTATTCTTCATTCCCAGATTGAATTGTTCGCTTACCAGTTCGTAACTGGTACCGGCGCTCCGCAGGTTTTCACTGGCCGATATGTACCGTTGCTGTGCATTGGTGGCATCGAGCCAATAACCTTCGATGGTGCGGTATAGGTTTTTTTCTTCATTGATAAGGTCGAGTTTGCTGCTTTCATAGTTTAATCGTGCTTTCTGTACGGCGCTTTTGGTTTCGCGGTTATTAAAAATAGGTACCGACAGGGTAACTCCAATCGAATTGTTCCACCCGTTTTTCGCCTGTTGGGCGAATGTAAAATCGGTTCCCGTAGTGTGGCTGGTTCCTATTCCGGCTGATAGGCTGATTGTCGGGAAATAACCTGCCCGGGCAATTCCGATTGCCAGTTCGCTGGCATCCGTAGCTAGTTTTCGCGCTTCGATTTCGGGTCGCAGAACCATCGAAGTGCGGTAAATTTCACTTTTATCGGGCAGGATTTGCAATGCATATTCATCGCTTAGCTTTGGGATATAGATGTTGATTTCTTCTTCATTATCCAGTTCCAACAATTGTTTCAGTTGCAATTTATAATTCTCTAATGCTGTTTGCGAAGTAACAAGGTTGTATTTATCATTGCTGTTCTGAGCCTCTAACTGGGCATAATCGCTGCGGGCGATGGAACCTACGGCCAGTAACTCCCGGGCGCGGTCGAGTTGGGCAGTCGATACTTCGAGTGTATTCTCATTTATCTTCACCGACTCTTCGGCATACAAAATCTGGATATACAACGTAATGATAGACTCGATGATGCTATTCTCTGTAATTTCTACATCCAATTGCGATATTTCGCTGTTAATAGTCTGTTGGCGGATGGTTTTCGTATTTCTTCCGCCGTTGAATACCGTCCATGAAGCATTCAGCCCGTAATTACCGTTATAGCTGTTCTTTTTTACACCCCCATCTTCGGTCAGTGGGCGGTTCACATAATTATGACTGGTACTGAATGAGAGATTGGGGAATAAGTTTGCTTTCGCCGTCAGGACATCGATATAACTGCTTTCGGCAGTAATGTTATTCTGTCGGATGCTGATATTATTCTCCAAAGCATAATTAATGCAATCTTCCAGGCTCCATACAATTGTATCCTGCTCCTGGGCAAATGATTTGGTAGAATAAAACGATATAATAATACTGATTATTATATACAGTCGGTGTGATGTGGACATATATATTATAAGTTGATTTTATGCAAACAAAAGTAAATGATGATTGTTGCTGGAACAAAAAAGATAGACTATTACCAGATTTCTGTCTACCAAACGGCATAAATTATCTCTGTTTATCAATTGAGCTTAGTACCGTTCTGAGTGAAATGAATTGTTATTTCCGCCACGAAGTGGCAGGTTAATTCAGCCCCAGGCATCGCCTGGGGTAAGAGTTTCATATACAACCTACGGGCTGAAAGCCCAGGTTAATAAATGTTTAATTTGCCCTTTCAGGGCGCTGGAACCCCGGGTGGACTTGCTACCCCAGGCGTTGCCTGGGGCTGAATTAATCTGCCACTTCGTGGCGAAACATTCCATCATTTTCCTACCCGTAAAGAGAAATCTTAAAACAAAAAGCACTTTAATAAGTTCTAGTTCTTTATAAACAGCTTTTGTGATAAAAAAGGCTTCGTCTTCCATGTGGATGATTGTCGTCACACGGGTGGATGACCGTTGTCATCCACGTGGAAGACTTGCGTCACACGGGTGGATGACGAAGATATCCCAGTATGAAAGGAACATTATCATGGTAACAAACAAACGTTACTCCAGTATGAAAAGAACATTATTCCGGTAAGATAATAAAAGACTGGTGTAACAACAACATTATAAATTCGGTCTTATTTATAAGAAAACTTTGTTAGCAAGAAGAAAAGATTTCTATCTTTGCAATACAATTAGTATATATAGCTATGGAAAAAAGAATACTATTGTGGTTAACCGGCATCATATTTGCCATTACGACTATTACGGCACAAGAAGTACCTGCGGGAGTGGTGACGGCTTTTAAGAAAGGAAGTTCTACGGAACTCTCGACTTATCTGGGCGATAAAATTGATGTGGTTATCCTGAACAAGTCGGTCGCAACCGACAAAAGAAAAGCCGTACCGGCATTGAATACCTTTTTTACCGACAATAAAGTTACAGCTTTTGCGGTAAATCATACAGGTAAAAGAGACGAATCGGGCTTTTTCGTGGGAAGCCTCACCACTGCAAACGGTAATTTCAGAGTAAACTGTTTTTTTAAACGTATAGAAGATAAACATTTAATTCATCAGATAAGAATCGATAAAGCTAATGAGTGATTTAATTGACAGACTAATTGACCTGGCTTTTGCCGAAGATATAGGTGATGGCGACCACACCACACTATCCTCCATTCCGCCTACCGCTATGGGGAAATCCAAACTTCTTATTAAGGAACCGGGTGTACTGGCGGGAGTTGAAATAGCCAAAGAAATCTTTCACCGTTTCGACCCCGATATGAAAGTAGAGGTTTTCATTGAAGATGGTACGGAGGTTAAACCCGGCGATATAGCCATGGTGGTAGAAGGAAAAGTTCAATCTCTATTACAAACCGAACGCCTGATGCTGAACGTTATGCAGCGTATGAGTGGAATCGCTACCATGACCCGCAAATATGTGAAGCAGCTTGAAGGTACTAAAACCCGTGTTCTCGATACCCGCAAAACTACTCCGGGCATGAGGATGCTGGAAAAAGAAGCCGTAAAGATAGGTGGCGGTGTTAACCATCGTATCGGCCTTTTCGATATGATTTTGTTGAAAGACAACCATGTAGATTTTGCCGGTGGTATTGATAAAGCCATTGCCGGAGCAAAAAAATACCTGAAAGAAAAAGGAAAAGACCTGAAAATAGAAATTGAAGTACGCGACTTCGACGAACTACAACAGGTTCTTAATATTGGTGGAGTCGACCGCATTATGCTCGATAACTTCACTGTCCACGATACACGTAAGGCCGTAGAGATGATTGATGGCCGGTACGAAACCGAATCATCGGGCGGTATTACATTCGATACCCTTCGCGACTATGCCGAGACGGGGGTGGATTTCATATCGGTAGGTGCTTTGACGCATTCGGTTAAAGGGCTCGATATGAGTTTCAAAGCAGCATAAAATAATTATGAATTTTGAATTATGAATTATGAATTGGCCATGCGGTGGCCATTTATAATTCATATTTTTTTTGTTATAAATCGAAATTCATAATTCATAATTTAAAATTCATAATTATTTTAACTTTCTTTTATATTTCTTTTTGCAGCATTAGGTTAAAAGCAACGTCTAACGGATGAACGAGGCAAATATACGTTCGGATAAAAGAGCATTTCAATTGGATAACGAGATAGAACTGATTAAAGGCTGTCGTGCAGGAGATAATTCGGCCCGAAAGAAACTTTATACCCTCTATTCCAAGCAAATGCTGGCAATATGCTACCGTTATACGGGCGATATGGATGCCGCACACGATGTTTTACATGATGGCTTTATAAAAATCTTTACCGGTTTTTCCTTCCGTGGCGAGTCTTCTTTAGGCACCTGGGTTACAAGGGTTATGATAACCCAATCTTTGGATTACCTGAGAAAACAAAAACGGATTAACCAGACGATTGTCGCGGATGAAGACATACCCGAAACAATAGACTGGTCGTACACGGAGGATTACGAAAAGATTTCGGAAGAAAAATTACTGGCGTTTATAGCCCAGCTTCCCGAAGGTTGCCGTACAGTATTCAACCTTTTTGTGATTGAAGGAAAATCACACAAAGAAATTGCTGAATTGCTACACATCAAGGAACATTCTTCCACATCGCAATTGCATCGTGCCAAGACATTACTTGCAAAGAAAATAAAAGATTATGTGAGATATGAGGAAAGAAAATGATGAATTAACCAACCTGTTCCGCACGCGGTTAGAACATGCAGAAATGCCTGTCAGAGACAACTTCTGGGAAAAACTGGAAAACGATATCCCTGTTGTACTGAATAACCGTCGGCGAATGATGATACGCCGTTTCTCGGCTGCCGCTTCCGTATTACTTATACTTGGTGTCGCTTCGGCTTCCTTCTGGTATTTCTCTCCGAAAGACGAAATAGCAGATGCGTTTCAGCAGGTCGCGGTTTCGAACGGCATTAAAGGTACTATCATCCAGGATGGTATAAAAGAAGAATTAACTCCTGTTCCAATAAGTCATGTTGCTGCAAACAATAAACCGGTTCGGGTAATGTCCGGAATGCACGAGGTCGAAGAAATGGAAGAAGAATCTTTCTCCTTCTCAATTTCGATGTCTTTTTCGGTGACAGAAGAGTATGGCAGCAATCAATACAATCAGAATCAAAGGGCGGGTGGTTTACAAAATGTCCATACTGCTCAGCAGGAACAACAGGTTGCCAGTACACCCGAACCTACTCCGGCCAAGGAAAAGAAAGACAGGAAATGGGCCGTTGGCCTGGCTGCTTCGGTCAGTCCGGGTGCAGGAACATCAGAGATTGCATCGACCCTGCCGCAACAAGAATTCTACAATCAGATTAAACATAAACCCTCTTTCTCGGCCGGAATGACTTTGAAAAGAGAATTATCCAAGCATTTCGCGCTGGAAACCGGTTTGATTTATACTCAGTTGAATTCTGAATTATCCGGTAATACAGATAGTTATTACAAACAAGACCAAAAGCTGCATTATATCGGTATACCCTTGAAAGCCAGCTATACCCTGCTCGATACGGGTAAGTTTGATATGTATGCTTCGGCAGGCGGAATGCTCGAAAAATGTGTGGCTGGTAAAATGAAGCCCGACCCTTTGCAGTTTTCTGTTCTCGCCGGTGTAGGTGTTGAATATAAGTTGAACGAGCGTATGTCGGTATATGCCGAGCCTGGATTAACTTATTCTTTCGACGATGGAAGCCCTGTAACAACCATCCGCAAGGAAAAACCTCTTAATTTCAATCTGCTCTGCGGTGTACGCATGACTTATTAAATCTTAAAACTATACGCATAATATAAACATTATGAAAAAGCTAGCCTTAATATTATGGAGCGTATTGTTGCTTTTTGCATGGACGGGTTGCAGCGAAGAGCCATTGGATTACTATAATCCGGATGTGAAATTGTTTGTTAAACAATTAAAGTCCGGAACATATAATACGAAGAACGAAATAGGAACAGTCGTTGTACCGATATTTAATTACACCCATGTGGGCGAATTACTGCGGTATGCAGATGATATGACTGAGATTCCCTCGTTCCCCTTGCCATCCATATCCTCCAGTTACGGAGGCAAGCCCCGGTTGGGCGAATGTATCTTGTGGATTGTCGAAGGAATTCGTATCGGACAACCCCCTTCTATGGGTTGTAAGCTGGTTCAGAAAGATGCCCTGGATTATGAAGGAATATACTTCCTGAGTAATGAGCAGGTAGTCGAAGCAGCTTCTTTGTATCGTCAATGGTGGAGAAAGATTGATACTCAGGATTCCAATAGCCTGTTGAGCTATTGGCCTTTTGACCCGCTGGCTGAGAGCGACTATCGCTGGTGGTAATTTAAAATGTAAGAATGAACAAAAACCTAAACCTTCTCTTGTTTTTTTGTGTCATTACTGTATCTGCACAAGCCCAGTGGAGCCAGAAGGATTCGTTGAATTTGCGCCGTCTTCTACAAGGAGACGGCGAAATCCGACTCAATCCCAATGCGGTCAGGGACATTGATTTCGGTACGTTTGTTGGCGAACCGATACAATCTAATGATAGCCCGGCACTTCGTTATAATTCTACTTTACCTTCTCCAATGCCCGATTATAGTAAGATGAATCTGACTCTGCGACCTTATTCCGGACACATACGGTTTAATTACGACCCAATTTATAAACGTAAAGAAATAATAAGGGCCGATACCTGGCAGAATGTGGATTCTTTGTATCCTCTGTATATGATGACCATTTATACTAATTGGGCTGAAAAGCCTCTGGAAGGAGGATTCCGCAAGTCACTCGAAGAGATAGAAGCCACCGGTTTACGGTATAATCCGATTGGTGAACGGGTGGGCGGAATGACGGTCGGTATGTGGCAAGGTACGCCGGGTACAGCAGTGGGTACTATTGCTCCTATTTCGGATAGGGTAACAACAATGCCCGGCAAAACAACCGTTGGCGGTTTTGACTTCATGAAACCTTTTACCCGGGAATTCTGGGACAAAATAGGTCGTGACAACAGGAAACGGACATTGGAATTACTGGAAAATTATTGAGTATAAATAGCTTTTGAATATTTTCATCTAAATTTGTAACACATTAATGTGTTATATTATGAATAAGATAACTTCCCTTTTCGGAATTCAATTTCCTGTCGTACAAGGTGGCATGGTATGGTGTAGTGGCTGGCGATTGGCCTCAGCGGTGAGTAATGCCGGAGGCCTGGGGCTTCTCGGAGCGGGTTCCATGTATCCTGAAGTACTGCGCGAACATATACAGAAATGCAGGAAAGCAACCGATAAACCTTTTGGTGTCAATGTCCCGTTGATGTATCCTCAGATTGAGGAAATCATGAATATCATTGTGGAAGAAAATGTGAAAATAGTATTTACTTCCGCCGGTAATCCTAAAACATGGACATCCTGGTTGAAAGATAAAGGTATTACGGTTGTTCATGTAGTATCGTCTTCTAAATTTGCCTTGAAAAGCGAAGAAGCAGGAGTAGATGCCATTGTTGCGGAAGGATTCGAAGCCGGTGGTCACAATGGCAGGGAAGAAACCACCACATTTTGTCTTATTCCGGCCGTACGAAGGGTAACCTCTCTTCCCCTCATTGCTGCCGGAGGAATTGGTACGGGAGAAGGTATACTGGCAGCCATGACTCTGGGTGCGGATGGTGTACAGATGGGTACCCGTTTTGCCCTTACGGTTGAAAGTTCGGCAAATGAATCATTTAAAAAGTATTGTCTCAACCTTCATGAAGGAGATACAAAACTTCTATTGAAAAAGCTTTCCCCGACGCGCCTTGTGAACAACGCTTTCAAAAGTGCAGTCGAAGAGGCCGAGAGCAACGGTGCTTCCGTTGAAAAACTGCGTACACTTCTGGGTAGGGGCAGAGCAAAAAGTGGAATGTTCGAAGGTAATCTTGAAGACGGCGAACTGGAAATCGGACAGATTGCGTCCTTGTTTCGCGAACTTCAGACGGTGGATGAAGTAATGAAAGATTTAAAAGAAGGTATTCAACGGGCACAAAAGGCAGTTTATTCTAAATTGAATTTCTAATTTATAGGAATTATTAAAAGAGCCATTCCATCATTACGAGGAATGGCTCTTTTATTATATATATCAATGATTTTTATTGAAATCAAAAATCTATCGGTTCGTATTTCAATCCGAAAGTGTCTGCAACCGCCTGATAAGTTACCTTACCATGAACAACATTCAATCCCAAAGCCAATTCTTTATCTTCCCGGCAAGCCTTTTCCCAACCTTTTTCAGCAAGTGTAATAACATAAGGCAACGTTGCATTCGTTAGCGCCAATGTAGAAGTATAGGGTACCGCACCCGGTATATTAGCTACACAATAATGAATTATTCCATCTACCTCATAAGTCGGTTCGGCATGTGTTGTAGGGTGTGAAGTTTCAAAACATCCGCCTTGATCAATTGC
Source organism: Bacteroides sp. (assembly GCA_032108265.1). Taxonomy (GTDB): domain Bacteria; phylum Bacteroidota; class Bacteroidia; order Bacteroidales; family Bacteroidaceae; genus Bacteroides. The sequence goes on along the minus strand of DAMCMT010000019.1, from coordinate 14,695 downwards.
TACATCTACTAATACGCTACCCTTATTTAACAGTTTAAGCATATCACGGGTGATAATATGTGGAGCCTTTGCCCCGGGAATCAATACTGAGCCTATCACCAGGTCAGTTGCAGGTAATTCCTGTACAATATTATGATGCGATGAATACAATGTTTTTACATTCTTCGGCATAACTTCATCCAGATAACGCAAGCGCGGAAGAGAAATATCAGTAATGGTTACATCGGCACCCATTCCGGCTGCCATAAGCGCAGCATTATATCCAACAATACCACCGCCCAATACTAGAACTTTAGCCGGCTTTACTCCCGGTACTCCACCTAACAGGATACCTTTACCTCCTTGTGGTTTTTCAAGAAAGCGTGCACCTTCCTGGGTTGACATCCTACCGGCAACTTCGCTCATGGGAACGAGAAGAGGCAATGACCCATCTGCTTTCTCAACAGTCTCATAGGCCAGGCATACAGCACCGGTATCAATCATGGCACGTGTCAGTGTTTCATCGGATGCAAAATGGAAATATGTAAATAGTAATTGCCCTTTTTTAATCAATTTATATTCGGGTGCAATAGGTTCCTTTACTTTGACAATCATTTCGGCAATGGCATATACGGATTCAATATCGGGGAGGATTTCAGCGCCAACCGCTTCATATTCCGGGTCTGAAAAACCACTGTTACTTCCGGCATTATGCTGAACATAAACAGTATGTCCTTTTTTTACTAACTCGGCAACTCCCCCCGGAGTCATCCCTACACGGTTCTCATTGTTTTTGATTTCTTTTGGAATTCCTATTATCATATTGACTGATTTAAAGGGTTCTTCCGGCTAATTTATGAATTTCTTTTGAAAATTTTCTCTGAAATGAATATGTTTTTTAGCAGAATGATTATTTGGATACTAATGGTTATTCCTTACGCAAAGTAATAACTGTTATTTCCGGCCATGCTCCAAAACGAAAAGGTAATCCTACATGCCCCACTCCAATGTTTACATATAAGCCGCGTTCGCCTTCATAATACATACCACCCCACTCGCGATAATACTGGGAAGAAGGCGACCATTTGAAGAATTCCAGTTGTAAAGCATGGGTATGGCCGGCAAGCATCAGATCTATAGAAGACTCAGGGAGTACCTCACGGCGCCAGTGTGATGGATTATGACTCAGAAGTATCTGGAACATACCTTCCGTTCCTCTTAAGGCTTTGGGTAGGTCGGCATACTGGGAGAACGGTGGCTCTCCGTCATTTTCTACACCCAGTAATGCAATACTGTCATTTCCACGATGCAGTATGGTATTATCATTGTTCAGCAATATCCATCCCATATCAGCCTGGCGACGTTTCAGGTCGGACAGGTTCTCGGCTTGTTCGGTTTTGTTGTTCCAGGGATAATAAGGGCCAAAATCATGATTTCCCAATACAGAGAATACCCCATCCGGTGCATCGAGTTGTGCCAGAATGTGTTCAAGCCCGTTTAGCTCAATCGTTCGGTTATTTACCAGGTCACCGGTGAATACTATAAGGTCTGCTTTTTGTTCGTTGGTTTTTTCAACAAATCGCCGTACAGGGCCGGGACTACCCGCCCAACTTCCGATATGTATATCTGATAATAATGCAATGCGGTATCCATCAAATGCGGGAGGTACATATGGCGAAATATAATCTACATTCTTAACAACAAAACGGTTTTTGCCAATGGTGGCTCCGTAAATAATTGCTGCTGCATCCAGGAATGCCAGAATAGCGCCTGCCCAGATAAAAGGATTGCGCGACCATCCCAACCAGTGCACAAAGGGCCAACCAATAATGGTAACAAGAGAAAAGACAATTTTCGGCATAACGAAAAACAAGAATATAACCGAAAATATCCCAGGCACACGGGTTCCTATCAACTCTTTGTGGGTAAAGAAAGAAAAATAGACAAGACCTGCCAGTAAAAAAACTGTGGGTATCCAATAAAGTATACGCAAAAGCAGACTTTCTGTATCTCTGACAATAAAGGTTCGGTATATGTAAATATCCGGTAAAATCAATATCAGCGCAAAAAGGATAAAGAAACGTTGTGCCATAATTTGTAGGTAATTTGTTTTATCGTATAAAAGCCTCCCCGTTAACGGAAAGGCTTTCAAAGGTAATTAGAGTTTGTTAAACAAAAAAGAGAGGTTATAGGTTTTCTTCGTTTACTTCTTTTAACTCGGCCAGATTTCGGCGGATTTTCTTCAACCGGCGGAACGTTAACCTGTTTACAATATACAAATAAATGACGAATGCTGCCGTCCACACCCCATAAACGAACCACGGGAACCAACCACTGAGTTTCCAGACTTGCAATTGGATGATGGAAATAAGCGCAAGCATAAACAGCACTACAATTCCAATAACTCTTTCAACCGTCATCCAGTAATTATATCGGTTTACCCGTTGGATTACCGTTGTCAGAGGCATATTGAATATATCTGTTTTTTTCAGGTATCGCATTGTGTACATACTCCAGGGCAAAGCCACCGCAGCAAGGCTAATAATTGTCCAGAAGTAGAACCGTCCAAGTACATATTCTCTACCCGAAGAATACCACAGAAAATATATTAATACGGCTACAGCCAGTATAAGTGCAATATAATTAGTTCTCATCAATGCTTTTTGAACGCCGTTAGCATTGCTTAGTTTTTGCTGCATGATTTTTGCAAGTTCATCGTCGGTAAGTAACTTCTTATCTTGCAGCTTTTGATCAATCGTTTTCCACGACTTCTTTAAATCATCCAGTTCCATATTTAAGTTGTTAGGTTTCGCATTTTCTTTAGTTTGTTTTTTATGCGGCTGATTTTGGTAGCTACATTTGTCAGGGTTAATCCGGTTATTTCGGCTATCTCTTCATAACTTTTCTCTTCTAGATATAAAAGTATGATGGATTTATCCAATTGGCCGAGCCGGTTTATGAGGTCATACAGTTCCCGAAGCATCAATTGCAGATCATCATCATCTTCGGTAATACGGTTTTCATCTGCCGTGAGGCATACAATTTCGGGAACGTTTTTTTCTTTTCGGATAAAGGTGATACATGTATTTAAGGCAATCCGGTATATCCAGGTCGATATTTTACTTTCTCCCCTGAATTTCGGGAAGGCTTTCCATATATTGAGGACAGTTTCCTGGTACAGGTCATTCAGTGAAGCATTCCGGGTGGTATACAAGTAACATACCTTGTATATAACCCGCTCATACTCCCTGATGATGGAAAGGAATTCCTGCTCTACTTTTTCATTCATACCGCCTGGTAATGATATTTATTGGATTAGTCGCGAAATGGTTTGGAAAATCACACTTTGGATTATAAGTTTTAAGTTATAAGTTTTAAGTTATGAGTTGCGGTGCCGAATGGTAACTCAAAACTCAAAACTCAAAACTCAAAAGTCCAGAAACTTTTTCATTGTATCAACAGGCATTTGACGTCGTGCGGCATAATCTGTTAATTGGTCTGACCCAATTTTTCCTACTGAGAAATACCGTGCCGCCGGATGAGCCAGCATCAGACCCGAAACCGATGCATGCGGGTGCATAGCCCCATTTTCGGTAAGAGTAATTCCAATCTCATTGAAATTAAGTAATTCATTTAGGATGAAATTCACTGATTGATCGGGTAGGGAAGGGTAGCCTACAGCCGGGCGAATACCCTGGAATTTTTCGTTTAACAACTCTTGTATACCCAGTTTTTCGTCCTTAGCATATCCCCACGCTTCTTTACGAACATATTCGTGCATTTTTTCTGTAGCAGCTTCTGCAAGGCGGTCGGCCAGTGTTTGGGCTAGAAGCTTTTTATATGGATCGTTTTCATAGAGATGTTCCATATCCGTATCAACGGTCGAAGCAAATACGCCTACTGTATCCGGGATACCCGACGATAGTGGTCTTACAAAGTCATTCAGGCATAATAACGGATCACCCGGTTTCTTTTGGAATTGTTGCCTCAGGAGGGGAAGGGTGATGCCATCCAGAATAAGATTATCCCCATCGGCATTTGCGGTGCACAGCCGGAAAGCAGATTTAACTTCAAAATCCTCATCCAACTGGTTCAGTAACCGGTTTGCTTCCTTGAATAGCTGCATTGCTTCGGAGGCCTTCGGACGGTCTTCCGGTTCAAAGCCAGTAAGCCAGGAAGCGCGGCATGCATCGCATCCATGAATATTGGCAATAGCTGCAAACCGGGGTTGGAATCCCCATGCATGAAAAAAGTAAATCCAATTAATATATGGAATAACCTGGTGTATCCGGTAAGTGAGTATCATCTGAATCTCAATTCTTGTCCGCGGTAATTTTCGTTGATTTCGCCGTTCGAGTAAACAAGATGGCCGTTGACAAATGTTTTACTTACCTGCCAGTTAAAGGTAGTACCTTCCAGCGGGCTCCATCCACATTTACTACGGATATCTGCTGTTTCCAGTTTCCATTCCTTCTTTTGAACGAGTACCAGGTCGGCCTGATAACCCTTGCGGATATACCCCCGTTTCTGTATCTGATATATATCTGCCGGGGCATGGCACATCTTTTTGACAATCTTGTCGAGAGTAAAAATACCTTCATCAGCCAGCCCGAGCATACTCACGAGCGAGAATTGCACCATCGGCATTCCCGAAGCAGCTTTTAATGCACCACCTACTTTATCCGAAAGCAAATGCGGTGCATGGTCGGTAGCAATAGTATCTATAGCATTGTTGTTTACTGCCTTTCGCAGTGTTTCCCGGTCTTCTATATTTTTTACGGCAGGGTTACACTTTATCCGGGTACCAAGAGTACGGTAATCATCCGAAGTAAATATCAGGTGCGGAATACAAACCTCGGCAGTAATCTGTTTGTCGGAAAGTGGAATATCATTTTGGAACAATTCCAGTTCGCGGGCAGTTGTTACATGAAGAATATGTAAACGCGCTCCGGCTTCAGTAGCCAACTCAATAGCTAGTTTACTGGATTCATAACAGGCTTCAACCGATCTGATTCTTGGGTGATATGATAGTGGAAGGTCTTTATCGGCATCATTCTCCATGCCACACTCTTCCAGATAGAATTCTGTATTTTTCTTTATTATATCCTGACTTTCGCAATGGGTAGCAATCAGCAAGTCGGTGCCATTGAAAATGTTTCTCAGGCTATTCATCCTGTCTACCAGCATATTACCGGTACTCGAACCCATAAACAGTTTGATACCGCTTACCCGGTGTGGGTCTAACTGATTGAATACAGTATAGTTACTATTGGTAGCGCCGAAATAGCAGGCATAGTTTACCTGCGATTTTTTAGCCATGATATCGTACTTTTCGTACAATGCATCCAATGTGGTGGTAACGGGGTTGGTATTGGGCATATCCATAATAGACGTTACTCCACCAGCAAGTGCAGCCTGGCTCTCGGTATAAATATCGCCTTTCTGGGTTAAACCCGGGTCACGGAAATGCACATGCTCGTCAATAACTCCGGGCAACAGGTAATATCCGGTTGCATCAATTATTTCCTGACAAGGTTGCGTAGGTTGTTGCTCCGGGGTAAGAATCTCCGTAATGGTCTCACCTTCAATCACTACCGAACCCTGAAACTGTTTGCCTTCGTTTACGATAATGGCATTGCTGATGAGTGTACGTATCATGTTTTCTGAGGATATTTGTAAAATAAACTTTTTAATTTCATGTTGATAACTCCAAACATGGCTTCACCGAAAATACTTGTATCCATTTTGGAAGTACCCAGTTCGCGGTTAATGAATATAACCGGAACTTCGATTATTTTATAACCTATCTTATAGGCAGTAAATTTCATTTCAATCTGGAATGCATAGCCTTTAAAACGGATATTATCAAGGTCTATTGTTTCCAGAACCTTGCGATGGTAACATACAAAACCGGCAGTCGTATCGTTAACCGGCATCCGGGTTATGATGCGTACATATTTGGAAGCACACCACGACATAAGTACCCGCCCCATGGGCCAGTTAACCACATTTACTCCACTGACATACCGTGAACCTACGGCAACATCGCCGCCATCTACTGTGCAAGCTTTGTATAATTTAATTAAGTCGTTGGGATTGTGCGAAAAATCGGCATCCATTTCGAAAATAAATTCGTAATCATGCTCAAGCGCCCATTTAAACCCTGCTATATAAGCAGTGCCCAATCCGAGTTTGCCTTTACGCTCTACAAGAAATAAGGAATCTTTAAATTGACTTTGTAACCTTTTAACCGCATCGGCTGTTCCGTCGGGCGAACCGTCGTCGATAATAAGAATATGAAAAGCTTTTCCCAGACAAAATATGGTATCGATAAGTTTCTCGATATTTTCAATTTCGTTATAGGTTGGTATAATAATCAGACTGTCTGAAACGGCCATTTTGGTTAAGTTATTTAAATGTATTCACGGAACAAATGTAATGTTTTTCTTTCAGTTACAAAAAGCCGTCCGATAAAAGTAACTTTTATTTTAGTACTTTTGCAGGAAATTATGTTATTATAAAATATAACCTTGTTTTCTCTGGATAATAACTAAATATCCTTTCCGAAGAAACAGGTAGTAATTGTATGTAAAGACCCGGGTGTATACATTGTAAAGACCCGGGTGTATGCGCTGTAAAGACCCGGGTGTTTACATTGTAAAGACCCGGGTGTATACGGTGCAGTAATCAAACTTTTTATAGAAGGAAACAGAAGTTTTACTGCATGAAAATAGAAGATTTACAAAAGAAATACTCCTTACATCCCAATAACAAAGTGTTAACCGACTTATTGGACGATTCATCGATAGGACATATATACTGTGGAGGTTTGCGGGCATCGGCGGCTCCATTGTTTTATTCCTGTCTGGCACAATCCGTATCCCGCTCCTTGGTTTTTATACTGGGCGATCTGGAAGAAGCCGGTTATTTTTATCACGACCTGTTGCAGATATTGGGCGAAGAGAAAGTGCTTTTCTTTCCCTCATCATTTCGTCGTGCCGTTAAATACGGCCAGAAAGATTCGGCTAATGAGATTCTACGTACAGAAGTTTTGAATAAACTTGAAAAGAACGAGTCGGATTTATTTATCGTTACCTATCCCGATGCACTGGCCGAAAAAGTGGTATCTCGTGAAGAACTTGCCGAAAACACCCTGAAACTGCATACCGGCGAACATGTTGATACCGAATTTATAACCGAAGTGCTTCGAAACTACGGCTTTCAGTATGTAGATTATGTGTACGAGCCCGGCCAGTTTGCTGTCAGGGGAAGTATTATTGATGTCTTTTCTTTTTCTTCTGAATATCCCTACCGTATCGACTTTTTTGGAGACGAAATAGAAAGCATCCGCTCATTCGAAGTAGAATCCCAGCTATCAAAAGAGAAAAAAGAAAGTATCTCCATAGTACCCGACCTTGGATTATCTGCTACAGGCGATACGTCATTTCTGGATTTCATTCCTGATAATGCTGTACTCGTCATCCGTGATTTGTTCTGGCAACGGGAAAGGATTCAATCTTTATACGAGGAAATAACGGAGACTTCCGATTTAGAACCCAATGAAGAAGAAATTGAAGAATTGGCCGTTCAACGCTCTCAATTGAAAAATCAATTGATTAGTGGTGAGCAATTCTATAGCAGGGCCATGCAGTTTTGCCGCATTGAATTCGGTAACCAGCCTACCGGAACTCCCGATGCCTCTTTAAATTTTGACACTACTATACAACCTGTTTATCACAAGAACTTCGACTTGGTAGCTTCATCATTTAAGGACTATATAGCTAAAGATTATACTCTTTATATTTGTAGCGACAGCACCAAGCAGATTGAACGTATCCGTGTAATTTTCGAGGATAGGGGAGATGATATTGCCTTTATTCCGGTTGAGCGTACCTTGCACGAAGGTTTTTCGGATAATACGCTGAAAATATGTGTATTCACCGATCACCAGATTTTCGACCGTTTTCATAAATACAATCTTAAAAGTGATAAGGCCCGTTCGGGTAAAGTTGCTCTCTCGCTTAAAGAACTTAATCAGTTTATCCCCGGCGATTATGTGGTACATACCGACCACGGAGTAGGACGATTTGCCGGATTGGTTCGTTTGCCCAACGGAGATACCACGCAGGAAGTTATTAAACTGGTTTACCAGAACGAAGATGTGGTATTCGTATCCATACACTCCCTTCACAAAGTATCCAAATATAAAGGCAAGGATGGCGATGCGCCTCGTTTGAATAAACTTGGAACGGGAGCATGGGAGAAGTTGAAAGAAAGAACCAAAAGCAAAATAAAGGATATTGCCCGCGACCTGATAAAACTCTACTCGCAGCGGCGGCAGGAAAAAGGCTTTGCTTTCAGCCCCGATAGCTTTTTACAGAACGAACTCGAAGCCAGCTTTATTTATGAAGATACCCCCGACCAGGGAAAAGCCACCGCTGATGTAAAGCAAGATATGGAGCGGGATATGCCTATGGATAGACTGGTTTGCGGTGATGTGGGTTTCGGTAAAACAGAAGTAGCTATCCGCGCAGCATTTAAAGCGGCTACGGATAATAAACAAGTAGCGGTTCTGGTGCCGACAACTGTTCTTGCTTACCAGCATTATCAAACTTTCCGCGAACGCTTGAAAAATTTTCCTGTCCGGGTCGAATATTTGAGCCGGGCTCGTACTTCGGCCCAATCCAGGGAAATAATTAAATCACTTAAAGAAGGGGGAGTAAATATCCTGATTGGTACCCACCGTATACTCAGTAAAGACGTACAGTTTAAAGACCTCGGTTTATTGGTTGTTGACGAAGAGCAGAAGTTCGGTGTAGGTGTGAAAGAGAAACTACGCCAGTTAAAGGTCAATGTCGATACACTTACTATGACCGCAACCCCGATACCCCGTACTTTACAATTCTCGCTTATGGGTGCGCGTGATTTAAGTGTTATTTCTACTCCGCCCCCCAACCGTTACCCCATCCAGACAGAAGTACATACTTTTAACGAAGAAGTGATAACCGATGCGATCAATTTCGAAATGAGTCGCAACGGACAGGTTTTCTTCGTTAACAACCGCATAGCAAATCTACCGGAATTGCGCGAAATGATATTGCGCCATATACCCGATGCACGTATTGCTATCGGTCACGGACAAATGGAACCGGCTGAACTGGAAAAGGTTATATTCGATTTTGTGAATTACGATTACGATGTACTTATATCTACTTCTATTGTCGAAAGCGGTATTGATATTCCAAATGCCAATACAATAATAATAAATCAGGCACAGAATTTCGGGTTAAGCGATTTACACCAACTTCGTGGTCGTGTGGGGCGAAGCAACAAAAAGGCATTCTGTTACCTGCTGGCTCCGCCATTATCCAGCCTAACTCCTGAAGCCCGCCGCCGTTTACAGGCTATTGAAAACTTCAGCGACTTGGGCAGTGGTATTCATATTGCTATGCAAGACCTCGACATTCGCGGCGCGGGTAATCTGTTGGGAGCCGAGCAGAGCGGTTTCATTGCCGATCTTGGCTATGAAACTTATCAGAAGGTACTTACCGAGGCCATGCAAGAATTAAAATCCGATGAATTTGCCGAACTCTATAAAGATGAAGTTCAGCAGGACGGTACCATCAGTGGCGAACAATTTGTTGATGAAGCATTAATTGAAAGTGATCTTGAACTGCTGTTGCCTGCCGATTATGTAACCGGTAGCAGTGAGCGTATGTTGTTGTACCGGGAACTGGATAAACTGACACTTGATAAAGATGTAGCCGAATTCCGTACCCGGCTCGAAGATCGCTTCGGTCCTGTTCCTCCCGAGACGGAAGAACTGCTCCGTATTGTACCGTTACGACGGCTTGCCGCACGCCTGGGCGCTGAGAAAGTATTCCTGAAAGGTGAACGTATGACTCTGTTTCTGGTATCGAACGGCGAAAGTCCATATTACCAAAGCGAGTCTTTCGGCAAACTGATAGACTACATGATGAAGTATCCCCGCCAGTGCGACCTGCGCGAGAAGAATGGTAAACGCTCAATGATCGTCAAGTCTGTTCCCAATGTGGAAACAGCCGTCAGTATTTTACGCGAAATGGTATCAATGAGAGGTGAAAGCTAATGCTTCTTTCGCCGCTCATTCGTTCGCAAGTACAGTTTCGTCCTCCAGACTTCTGGCTGCAAACACCAGCGTAACGTACATGGACAACGCTTCCAGATAAAAGCTGACTTTATCCGTCGGTTCGTTGTTCATTTCATACATAAATGCTTTTTCGGCGCATTTTCTGCTATCTTTGTATTTTTCAATACAAGCATAGCTTTGTGCCATGTAATAGTAGGCGGCCAATGATTCAGGATAAATCATTAATCCTTCCTGATAACAATTAATTGCTGCTTCGTAATACCCGCGGTCATGCAATTTAATTCCCTCCCGGATTATCCGGGTCAAGTCTTCTTCCTGGGCATAAATAGAAAAGAATAAAGAAGACATCAGGAAACAGATAATAAATCGTTTCATAGCTCTTCTTATTTAAAGTTATTCCCAAATATAATAATAAATATTTAGAAATCAAAGGAATAAGTGTTAAATGTCAGATATAAAAAGAGAGGCTGCACGATTAATCGGGCAGCCTCATATAGTTACTTATTTGTGTAGTTTTTATTTACAGTGGAATATATTCTACAAATGCCTCAATCGCCTCGTACGATGCCAGTCCCAGACTGTCATACAATGCAGCCGTAGCCCGGTTCCTGTCTTCCGAACGCTGCCAGAACAACCGTTCGTCGTTGCCCATGAATGGGGCACTTTCCATCTGCGACTGATGCTTAAGGATAGAATTACGCTTAGCGCGCAACTCCTCCGGACTGATAGGAACAGCCATTTCAATGTTTTCAATTTCCCATTCGGCCCAGGCACCACGATACATCCAGATCCGGCAATCTTTCAACCATTTGGCACTGGCTTCCTTTTCAATATCAATAGCGGCCAAAGCAGCATCCAAACAAACTCTGTGGGTACCATGCGGGTCGGCAAGGTCACCGGCAACGAATATCTGGTGAGGTTTGATTTCGCGAAGTAAATTGGCAACAATTTCTACGTCGGCCTCGCTGATAGGGTCTTTCTGGATTTTACCTGTTTCATAGAAAGGTAAATCGAGGAAATGACAACGGGTAAGCGGTATATTATTATACATACAAGCCATGCGGGCTTCGCCACGGCGAATAAGACCTTTAATAGTCAGGATATCCTGGGAGTCGAGGTCGCCCTCTTTCTTGTTAGCCAGGTATTTACGTATTTCAGCATATTTATCGTTGATAACCTGATTCTGTCCATTATCGAATAACTGGCTGAATCCATTGATAAAGTGCAGGAAGCGGATAACTTCTTCGTCGCCAACGGCAATATTTCCCGAGGTCTGATAGGCTACATGAACTTCGTGCTTCTGTTCTACCAACCGGCGTAATGTGCCTCCCATAGAGATTACGTCATCATCCGGGTGGGGAGAGAATATCAGGACACGTTTCGGGAACGGCTTGGCACGTTCGGGACGATAGGTATCATCCGCATTCGGCTTACCGCCCGGCCATCCGGTGATGGTGTGTTGCAGGTCGTTGAAAATCTTAATATTCACATTGTACGCCGAACCGTAGAGGGCAAGTAATTCGCTCAATCCGTTTTCGTTGTAATCTTTGTTGGTAAGTTTAAGTATCGGCTTGTTTACAATGCCGCAAAGCCATACGATGGCACTACGGATAAGCTTATCGTTCCAATCGCAAGCTGTAACCAGCCACGGACGTTGAATACGTGTCAGATTTGTTGCGGCAGATAAGTCAATGGCTATATGTGCATTATTGTGTGTTTGAAGATACGAAGCCGGAATGGTATCGGTAACCGTTCCTTCCACACACTTCTGGATCATTTGGGCTTTGTTCTCGCCCCATGCCATGAGGTAAACCTTTTTGGCGGCCAGAATGGTAGAAATACCCATCGTAATTGAACTTACCGGTGTGGCATCAATGTTTCCAAAGGTTTTTGCGGCATCGTTTCTGGAATCAACATCCAATAAGATTAGACGTGTTGCCGAATTGATACGCGAACCCGGTTCATTAAAAGCAATATTACCTACGCGGCCAATACCAAGTAAAACGACATCAATACCTCCAAAACTTTCGATGCGTTGTTCGTACAGGCGGCAGTATTCCAGAATAGCGTCTTTTTGAATGGTACCATCAGGGCTAAAGATATTCTGCTTGTCGATATCCACATGATCCAGAAGCATTTCTTTCAGAGAATTCAGGTTACTATTCACTGCATCGGCAGCCAGTGGATAATATTCGTAAAGATTGAATACAATCACATTGCGGAAACTTAGCTTTTCCTCTTTGTGCATCCGTACAAGTTCGTTGTACACACTGCGGGGAGATTCTCCTCCGGCAAGTGCCAGTACACAGAAACGTCCGTTTTTTTGCTTATCACGGATAGTATCGGCGATATCATCAGCAATATGCTTCGCACCCTCTTCGACCGACTCGTAAATATCTGTGGGAATTTTTTCGTAACGGGTCAATGCTGACCGCTCAAATGCATTCTCAGGTTTGTAGTATCGAGGGGAAACCCTGTTGAGAGTGATTTGAGAACTAAGGTTTGTTTTCATAAAATTTTAGTTGCGTAAGATTAAAGTATTAAGTTAATATGAATTACAAATATACGACAAAAGTTTTGAGTAATAGTTTTGAGATATGAGTTTTAAGTTTAATTTTTAATAGTAAATATATCAGCATCTTTCCATACCGGAAACTTGTTACGGAGTTCCCTCAAAGGTGATAAGCTTATTTCAACTGTAATTGCACCTTCTTCATTATCGGGAACTTTTCCTGAAAGTTCGCCTTTGAAAGAATAAGCAACGCTACCTCCGTTGTAAGGCAGGTTTTTTCCATCGATACCTATGCGGTTTACTGCACATACGTAAGCCATATTCTCGAGGGCACGGGCAGGTAGTAGCGCATCCCAAACATTTCGACGGGAAGAAGGCCAGTTGGCAACATAGATAAGAAGGTCGTATTCGTTGTTTACATTACGGCTCCATACGGGAAAACGCAAATCATAGCATATAAGCAGGCATATATTCCACCCACGGTAATGTAGGATTAATCTATTATCCCCGGCAGAAAAATGATTGATCTCGTCGCCCATGCGGAAGAGATGGCGTTTGTCATAAAAGAAAACCTCTTTATCCGGTGTGATAAAAAATCCACGGTTATAATATTTTCCGTTTTCAACACAGATAAAACTTCCTGTAATAGCTATGTCGAAAAAGGATGACCATTCTGTAAGGGTTGAAATCGTATGCCCGTCGGCTGGCTCGGCATATTGTTCGCTTTGCATGGAAAAACCGGTCGAAAACATTTCGGGTAATACTATAAGGTCGGTTTGGCCTTTTAATGGTATGAGTTTATGATACAGACAATTTAGATTTTCCTGTATGTTTTCCCAGACTATATCTGTTTGTAGAAGGGTTACTCGGATTGTTTCCATAACTCGGCGTTTTTGTTTTTTAATCTGCGTCATCCGTGTAATCCGCGGCTAAAAAATCTTGTTAATTATATCAATATGCAAAGTTTTCTGGATTCTTCGCCCGGAACTGTTTGAAATACTCTTTAATCTCCACCATATCCGCATCAACATCTCCCGATGGATAAATAACCTTTCCGGCAACAATAGATTTTGTTCCGTAGTCAATCCCAATCAGTACAATAGGTACCTGGGCTTTGAGTGCAATAAAGTAAAATCCTTTTTTCCAATCAGGATTTGGTTTACGGGTTGCTTCGGGAGTAATGGCCAGATTAAACTGCTTTCTTTCGTCAAATACCTTTGCCATCTGGTCTACCAGTGAAGTTTTCCGGTTTCTGTTTACTGGTATGCCTCCCATAGCCTTCAATATTAATCCGAGGGGAAAGAAAAACCAATCTTTTTTCATCATAAAACTAGCCTTATTACCAACGGCATTGTAGAAGATTTTACCAATAAAAAAGTCATAGTTCGATGTATGCGGAGCAACAGCAATGACGCATTTATCGGGTATGTATACTTTAAAAACCGTCTTCCAACCCAGTATTTTGTAGAAAATAAAACTATAAATTGCTTTTTTCATCGTTTTTGAGTATTTGAGTCAGGTAAGGTTAGGTAAAGAGTGAGGTAAAGAAGTAAACCATACGGCATCACTTACTTTACCACACTCTTTACCTCACTTTACCTAACACTTCAATTCAGTTTCTCAATTGCATCTACAATTTCATCCACCTTCGCGTTGAAATCTTCACGGAATTTCTTGTAGAAACCTTTTACATTTCCTGGCTGAGTATGGCTGATGCGGCTTAT
>DAMCMT010000019.1:0-288 GCA_032108265.1 Bacteroides sp. | reverse complement strand
CCAGACACTCGGCAAATAATTCGCCAGCTATATAATTTACGTTCTTTTTAAGTCTTCTTCTGTTTGCCATAATCTTTCTCGTTTTAAATTGTGAATAAAAGTATAATGCCGATGTAAAGATACACACTTTCTGCCGGTTAACCGAAGGTTTGGCGTTATTTTATGTAATTTAAGTGAAGCGGTGAATAATGATTAATTTATATTTAAATCAATTTCAATTTGCTTCCTCCTCCGCCCTTCGGGCACCTCCTCCAAAGGAGGACACGATGCCGCACGGTGTCCTCCTTT
>DAMCMT010000018.1:47078-63399 GCA_032108265.1 Bacteroides sp. | reverse complement strand
TGATATTTTAAAGTGAAAGCAGAACGCTGACACAGTTTAATTTACACTACCGAAAAAGGAATAGAAATTATCTAATACCATCATACTCACACACCACACTTTTATTTATTGACAGAACTTCTGCAAGTTCAAATTAAAAAGCCAGCTACTCTGCGAAAGAATAGTTGGCTTTGTTTTCCTGTTTCCGGATGCTCGCTCTATTACTGAAGATCGTACACAAATATTTTATCTTCTGTATCACGATGAACTGCATACAATTTATTATACTTCTCTGATATGGCAAATACATTCAACGTGTTATTGAGTATATATCTTGCTACCGGATTTCCATCCCAATCCCAAACCTGCAATTCCACACTATCAGCATTGGGAATATCACTGTCTTTCTTGTTGCGGCATAATACATATATATGCTTCTCTGTCGCTTTAGGATAGGAGGCATACATCATCAAGGATTCTTCAAAGTCATCTTTAAAGGTATTCTTAAATGGTTCTATTTCCACAGAGATGTTTTTGAGAATGTTTCCTTGTGAATCATAAATTCTGAAAAATTTGAAATAACAATAGAATGAAGCAAACTTACTCCCATCAGGCTTGGCTACATTATTTTTTATATAAGCAAACCATTTTTTATGAGGATCATCCAGATTTACTTCTGTCAAGTTTGGGTAAGGGCTTATATCTTTGGTTTCGAAGGTATTAAGATCTATCAATTGATATTCTGTATCTTTACCTGGCTGATCAAGTATGCAGGCCGTATTATCGTTTATTTTTACGAAACAATTTATGGCAGGATAAGGTTCTGCTATTTTATCCGAACGTATCAGACTGAACTGTCCATCTGTCCATTCTGCTTCTTTCAACCGGTTATCGTCTACATCTAATACATAAAATCCATTACGAGTACCTGTAAATGATCGCTCATCGGGATTCAAGAATTCATCCGGGCCTTGTCCCTTAGTACCAGCTTTACCAAGATACTCCAAACCTGGGAGTCTAAAGGATACAAAGAATGAATCTTGTAGCTCTTCATAAGAAATAAGCCGGTCATCTCCGGTAATAATCAGATTGCGTGAGTTGAGTAATACAGGAGGTATTTCAATAATAGTAGCTGTCAATTCTTTATTTATAGGAAACTCTTTCACAGGGGTTATATCTTCCGTGGATGAAATCGTACAACCGGTATAGAGTAATACCAATAAAACTATAAGTAGATAACGCATACTCAATTTATTCTACAGGTTGTAAGTCCCGAGTAATCTGATGAATACCTACATTTCACTTTACTGCCGCAAGGGCTACATACGGTGACCTGAGTATATGAACCTGTACCTGAATATGTACTATATTGACTATAACAACCTATATATTCTCCACCTGCATTTTCGTTATTAGCTAATGCCTCTACATTCAAAAGAGTTAATTGTGAGATATTACACTCTTTTAGATTGAGATGTGCATTTAAATAACCAACCAGCATTACAACCACAACATAAGAACTTAAGACTTTCTTTTTCATATTCCTTCAATTTTTAAATAAGTAGATATTCACAATTAAATTATACAATCGATAGCTACAAAAATAGAGATAAAAGACATTTTTTACAAATGTTTTACGTCACATTTAACGTCACATTTCTATGGAATCACGTCACATTACGTCACATTCTGATTTTTTAGGTGATTAAACAAAAGATAAGTGAAGAGATTTACTAAGAATG
The DNA here is from genome assembly GCA_032108265.1 of Bacteroides sp. Lineage (GTDB taxonomy): Bacteria > Bacteroidota > Bacteroidia > Bacteroidales > Bacteroidaceae > Bacteroides. Next base: position 61,678 of record DAMCMT010000018.1, on the reverse strand, counting down.
TTAAGTATATGAAGGTTTATTTAAAACTCTAAAATACCAACTACTCTGCGAAAGAATGTTGGCTTTATTTTTTTGAGCTACATTGAGTATGTAGACTAAGAGATAGAGATTTTATTTCAACAATACCCTTTTTTTATTATCGAAATTCAGTCTCCCTATTGAGTATCATACCTGTTTCTTTATCGTTTCACAGATATGAGTAAGCTTACTCATTACTGTGCGTAAGCTTACTCATTACTGTGAGTAAGCTTACGCATATCTGTGAAACGATAAAGAAACTGGTACAAGTAAAAATAGGAACACCGTAAACGGAGCCTAATAATACTGTTCGGTTTCGATAGAAACACGTTAATTTATAAGGGAATTACTGCGATTAATTTACATCCTGTTCGGAACCTCAATTCCCAACAGCCCCATACCGATACGAACTACCTTGGCAACATTGGCCGATAGCGCAATACGGAAGAGTTTAATGTCCTGGTTCTCTTCTTTCAGTATACTGAAATCATGGTAGAACTGATTGTATTCTTTTACCAAATCGTAAACATAATTCGCAATTACAGACGGGCTATAATCATCTCCGGCCTGTTTTACCACGGCAGCGAATTCGGATATGGTTTGTATCAGCCCCATTTCTTTCTCGCTCAGTTGCAATCCGGCTGGTAAAACCTGGGGAATAACAATTCCTGTTTCGGTTGCCTTTCTCAGTACAGACTGTATGCGGGCATAAGTATATTGAATAAATGGCCCGGTATTTCCGTTAAAGTCGATGGATTCTTTCGGATTGAAAGTCATGTTCTTGCGGGCATCGACCTTGAGGATAAAGTATTTTAAAGCACCCATACCAACGATACGGGCTATGTCGTTAGCTTCTTCTTCAGTACATCCGTCCAGTTTACCTAACTCTTCGGAGGTTTCTTTGGCGGTGTTAACCATTTCTTCTACCAGATCGTCGGCATCCACAACAGTTCCTTCCCGCGATTTCATTTTACCTTCGGGCAGTTCAACCATACCGTACGAGAAATGAACAAGGCCTTTGCCCCACTCGAATCCTAGTTTATCGAGCAGGATAGAGAGTACCTGGAAATGGTAATTCTGTTCATTACCCACCACATAAACCATTTTATTGATGGGATAATCATCAAACCGGAGTTTGGCAGTACCGATATCCTGAGTCATGTAAACCGATGTACCGTCTGAACGGAGCAAGAGCTTATGGTCAAGGCCATCCGCCGTAAGGTCGGCCCATACAGAGCCGTCTACTTTTCTGTAAAATATGCCTTTATCCAGGCCTTCAAGAACTTTATCTTTTCCTTCCAGATAGGTTTCAGACTCGTAATAAATTTTATCGAAGCTTACACCGAGTTTCTTATAGGTTTCATCAAAACCTTCGTACACCCATCCGTTCATCATCGACCATAGGGCGCGTACTTCCGGGTCGCCTGCTTCCCACTTTACCAGCATCTCGCGGGCTTCGTTCATCATGGGCGATGCGGCTTCGGCCTCTTCTTTAGTCATACCGCGTTCCATGAGCCCGGCTATTTCGGCTTTATACTGTTTATCGAAAACTACATAATAATCTCCTACCAGGTGGTCGCCTTTCTTGCCGGACGATTCGGGCGTTTCGCCTTTACCATATTTCTGCCATGCCAGCATGGATTTACAGATATGTATACCACGGTCGTTCACAATGTTGGTTTTTACCACTTTATTGCCGTTGGCTTCAAGGATATTCGCCAGTGCTTTACCAAGAAGGTTATTGCGCACATGACCCAGATGCAGAGGTTTGTTGGTGTTTGGCGATGAGTATTCAATCATCACCAAAGGCGAAGATTCTGTTACCGGCTGTATACCGTAATCTGCATCGGCATGGATGCCATTAAGTAATTCAATCCAGGCAACCGAAGCAATACTCAGGTTAAGGAAACCTTTGATAACATTGAATGATTCAACAGCCGGTTCGTTGTTTTGAAGATACTCGCCGATTTCCTGTGCGGTTTGTTCGGGACTCTTCCGGGATATTTTAAGGAAAGGGAACACTACCAGCGTAAGATGCCCCTGGAATTCTTTCTTTGTTTTCGAGAGTTGTACCTGCGAGGCAACAACTTCCTGTCCGTACAGCTCTTTAATGCCGCGCATAACAGACAGTTCCAGTTTTTTCTCAATATTCATAATTGTATATAATTAACCGGGGCAAAGATAGTAAAAAAGGAAGCATTCCAGTTCTTCTCTGTCACACTTTCTTAATCTGCCGTAACACCAATTTTATATCTGTGTAACCCTCGTGAAATCTGAAATCCTGTTTTTTGCACCGTTAAATCAAAACGACACAATCAATGAAAAAAGTAGTTTTAGTAATTACAACTCTCCTTATCTCGATTACTTTATGCGCCAAACCTGGCGGCATCATTTCCGGTTATGTAAAAGACAAAGCAGACAACCGCTCCCTGCCCGGCGCTACCCTGAGACTGGATAAGTTCAACCGATACACCATTTCCGACCAAAACGGTTATTTCGAGTTCCTGAATGTACCCGAGGATAGCTACACCCTCGAAGTCAATTACTTGGGATATACAACCGCTCATCAATCCGTTTCGGTTTCCGGCGGCGGCAACGTAGCCCTGGAAATTTTCTTGTCTGAGAATGTCACGGAACTCAACAGCGTAGTTATCATGGGCGACATGCTACGCGGGCAGGCAAAAGCCCTCAATACCCAGAAAACCAATACCCGTATCTCCAATGTTATCTCTTCCGATCAAGTGGGACGATTTCCTGATTCCAATATCGGCGATGCCCTGAAGCGTGTGCCTGGTATCACCATGCAAAACGACCAGGGCGAAGCACGAAACATTGTAGTGCGCGGGCTTGCCTCCGAACTTAATTCTGTTACTCTCAACGGGAACCGTATCCCTTCTGCCGAAGGAGACAACCGCAAAGTACAAATGGACCTTATACCATCCGACATGATACAAACCGTTGAAGTCAGTAAAACACTAACCGCAGATATGGATGCCGATGCTATTGGTGGCTCAGTCGACCTCATTACCCGTGCTGCACCCAACGGGCGACGTATCTCGGCAACGATTCTCGGTGGTTACAATCCCATCCGCGAAGGAGGCACCTACTCCGGCTCATTTATTTACGGAAACCGTTTATTCAACGACAAACTCGGCTTTGTGGTCAGTGCTTCCTATCAAAACAAAGATTATGGCTCGGATAATATTGAGGCCGTTTGGGTGAAAGACGACAAAGATAAAATCTATATCGAAGAAATGGACATCCGCAAATATGATGTACAACGTATCCGGCGAAGCATTTCTGCCAATGTCGACTGGCGCATCAATGACAACCACACCCTTGCCGCCGACGTGATGTATAACTGGCGCGACGACCGCGAGAACCGTTACCGTACCCGCTTTAAAGGCATGGAAACCGTCTATGGCGATGACGGGCAGTTTAAAGGTTACGAAGGAGAAATCCGCCGGCAAACCAAAGGTGGAATAGACAATAACCGTAATAAAAACAGACGCCTGGAAGACCAACGCGTACAAAGTTATTCTCTCCGCGGTCAACACCTTATCACAGAGAAGTTCGACCTCGACTGGAACATTGGGTATTCCAAAGCCAGTGAAGACCGCCCCCACGAGCGTTACATCGAATACCAGCAGAAAGGGCTAACCATAAGCCAGGACTTATCCGATACGCGCAAACCTTTCATTTCCTCTGCAGATGAAAACTATGATAATTTCAAATTCAAGGAACTCACCGAAAATCATGACTATACGACCGAAGACGAACTATCCGCCAAGATCAATGCCCGTGTTCCACTATCTGTATTGCCCGATCAGAAAGGACGCCTACGCTTCGGAGCCCGTGCCCGTATTAAAAATAAAAAGCGTGATAATATTTTTTATGCTTATACACCCCTCACCGATTTCGCCAACCTTTCGGGAATGAGTACCGTAAACTACACCAAAGCACTCGCCCAAGGCAAACAATACGTACCCGGTATGTTTATTTCGCCCGAATATCTGGGTGGTCTTCAACTCTACAACAGTAGCTTATTTGAGCAAGAAGCAGTGCCCGAAGAGTACGTCGCAAGCAATTATAAAGCCGACGAAAGTGTGTGGGCAGGTTACCTCAGATGGGACCAGAACATAACAAACAACCTACTCTTGATTCTCGGTTTGCGTGGAGAACATACCCGCATCAATTATACCGGCAACCGGGTTGTAGACGAAGATTATGAAAACATCGAGCAGATAAAAGAAAAGAATTCATACTTCAACCTCCTGCCCGGAGTTACGCTTAAGTACGATGTAACCAAAGACTTTATCCTGCGTGCTGCCGTTACCACCGCCCTTGCCCGTCCTAACTACTACGTCCTTGTTCCATATTCGCAGATAAGCACCGAGAACGGTGCGATTAACATTGGTAATCCTGACCTTAAAGCAACTTATGCCCTCAACTTCGACCTTATGGGCGAATATTACTTTAAATCCGTAGGCTTGCTTTCCGGCGGGGTATTTTATAAACGCTTGAACGACTTCATCTACACTTACCTTAACACCAACTACACCCGTGCCGACTTCGCATCTGATTTCCCAGAGGCAGGCAATCCTATTCCCGAAGGCGAAAGATGGAATTTTACCCGTCCGATGAATGGCGATAACGTAGATGTGTACGGTTTCGAAGTAGCTATTCAACGCAAGCTCGATTTTATGCCGAGCCGCTTTTTGCGTAACTTCGCTGTTTATCTAAACTACACCTATACCCACTCTGTTACCAAAGGTATTTACAATGCCGACGGTGAAGAGCGTACCGATGTAGACTTACCCGGAACAGCACCACACATGTTCAATGCATCGTTGTCGTGGGAAAACAAACGACTGTCTGCCCGTGCATCACTTAACTATACAGGCAGCTATATCGACGAAGTGGCCGACGAACGATTCAGTGACCGCTTCTACGATAAACAACTTTTCCTGGATGTCAATGCTTCTTTCAAATTCACACCCAAACTCGTACTATTTGCCGAAGCAAACAACCTTACCAATCAGGCATTGCGCTACTATCAGGGTTCAAAAGAGCGGATGATGCAGCTCGAGTACTATAAACCCACCTTTAATATCGGATTAAAATACGATTTCTGATAAATAATTTCCATCTACTAATTATAAATAAAGTATGAAACTTAGCAAAAACATTTTCCTGATTCTTTCGGGGTTCTTTTTAATCTGTAGTCTGCAAAGCTGTCAAAACACCAGCCCTACCCTTCCCGCTGCGGTATTTGATGACGACAGTTTCAATTTCATCGTTGCATGCGATCTAGGACGTAACGGCTATTACGATCAGAAAACCATTGCTACGGCTATGGGTGATATTGCGGAAGATATAGACATTGAATTCGTAGTTGCCGGAGGCGATATTCACCACTATATGGGCATTGAGAGTGTCAATGACCCCCTCTGGATGACAAATTACGAACTTATCTACTCGCATCCCGAGTTACAAATACCCTGGTATCCCATTCTTGGTAATCACGAATATCAGGGCAATACGCAGGCAATTATCGACTACTCCCGGTCTAGCCGCCGCTGGTGTATGCCCGCCCGCTATTACAGCCACTCATTCTCGTTGGAAAATGGTAAATCTGTGTTACTCGTTCACATAGACACAGCGCCGCTTATTGATAAATACCGGAAAGGAACCGACGAATATCCCGATGCCGCAAAACAAGATATGCAGCAGCAATTAATGTGGATTGATTCAGTACTCAATGCCTCTACCGATATGTGGAAGATTGTGGTAGGACATCATCCCGTACACGCTGAAACCTCGAAAAGTGAAATAGAAAGAAAGAATTTACAGGAACGTCTGGAACCAATCCTACGTAAAAATAATATTGATATGTATATTTCCGGCCATATTCATAATTTCCAGCATATAGTTGTTCCGGGTAATAATATTAATTATGTAGTCAACACGTCAGCTTCTCTTAGCCGCAATGTTGCCCCGATTGACGGTACTATCTTTTGCAGCCCAGAAACGGGATTCAGTCTGTTATCTATTCAGGACGAAGAGTTGAAGCTTTATATGCTTAACTGCAAAAAAGAATTATTGCACACGGTGGAGATCAGTAAATAGAATTGTAGAACCCAAAATCCTACCACCCCGCCCTTTGGGCACCCCCTCCTTCCGGAAGGAGGGGAATCGATGCCGAATGGAGTGGTAATATTATCAATGCCGCAGGAACTATCTCCTCCTTCCGGAAGGAGGAGTACCCGAAGGGGGAGGTGGTAGGCAGATATAACTTGATTAAAACACCATATAGGGTTCTCCAGTCATCACAAAAGAGGTATCAACTCCTTCGGATTTACCGGGCTGCCCGCCTCCTATATATATCTTCACATTCCCCGCCCGCTGAGTCAAATTACCTCTCTGGTCTGTTAAAGCGAGTTCTTCCGGAGACAGGGTAAAGGTGACGGTACGGCTTTCACCCTTCTTTAAATGTATCCGTTCAAAACCTTTCAGGGCACAATTCGGGGTTTGATGGTTCATGTCTTTCGGATGAACGACATATAATTGAACCACCTCCTCGCCATCGCGCGCTCCGGTATTTTTAACAGCAACAGACACCTTTATTGTTTTTCCTGTTTCCGTTGTTTCAGGGCATTGAATCTTCTCGTATCCAAAGCTTGTGTAACTTAATCCATACCCGAACGGGTAACGTACTTCGCCGTTGAAATAACGGTATGTCCTGTTAGCCATGGAATAATCTTCGAACGCGGGTAAATCATTATCACTTATATATGTTGTCAGCGGCATTCTTCCTGCCGGATTATATTTTCCGAATAATACATCGGTAATTGCATCTCCAGCTGCCTGCCCGCCATACCAGGCTTGCAATATTGCATCTGCATGCTCGCTTTCCCATTCGAAGTTCATCACCGAACCCGACATATTAACAACTATAAGCGGGCGGCCTGTCTTTTTTAGTTCCTTCATTAGTTCCGTCTGAATGGCTGGTAATTGAGTGGTGGTACGGTCACCACTAACAAAAGCACCGTAACCGTCTGCTCCCGCATCTCCGGCTTCTCCTTCGTAATCGGCGGTGATGCCACCTACAAAGATAATTATATCCGATTGGGCTGCTTCCGAAGCTATTTCACTGAAACCAGGGCCTGCTTCCACCTTATTTATTATGTCTACTCCCCGGATATAGTCTATCTTTATTTTCTTTCCATACCGTTGTTCCAAACTTTTCCGCACCGTTATTATTTCGCTGGGCGTTCCGTAATAATTGGCTAGTTGAGCGTGTCCATTATCCGCGTTGGGGCCAATCAGGGCAATCCGTTTAATCTTATCGGCATTCAACGGTAAAATATTGTCATTCTTCAAAAGAACCATCGACTTCTGAGCCATTTCATACGCATGGTTTTTATGTGCATCACATTCAATTACTTCCCTTCCGATTGATGCGTACGGTACACGGTCGGCGGGATCGAACATTCCTATTTTAAACAGGATAGTAAGTAAACGACTGAGCGAAACATTAATATCGCGTTCGGTTATTAATCCGCGATTGACACTTTGTTCCAGCAGATGGTATAAATCACCACACTCAAGGTCGGTACCAGATAAAACGGCATCAGCAACCGCCTCTTCGTTATCCCGATGGGTTTTATGATGCGCGGTGAAATCATTGATTCCCCAGCAGTCGGATGTTACGTAGCCATTGAACTTCCATTGATTGCGTAATATATCGGCCAGCAGTTCATCATTACCGCAACAAGGCATACCATCGACTCTGTTATAAGCGCACATCACACCATGCACCTTAGCTTTTACAATCAGGTCGCGAAAAGCGGGTAGATAAGTATCCCAAAGGTCGAAAGAGTTAACCCGGGCATCGAAAGAGTGGCGGTTATGCTCCGGACCACTGTGTACAGCATAATGTTTGGCACAGGCTACGGCTTTCAGGTAATGCGGATGAGTACCTTCCAATCCCCTGACGAATGCACTACCCATTTGTCCGGTCAGATAGGGGTCTTCTCCATAAGTTTCCTGTCCCCTGCCCCAGCGTGGGTCGCGGAATATATTTATGTTGGGTGTCCAATAGGTAAGTCCCCGGTATCTTTCCCCTGTTTTACCGGTTTTGAGGGCTTCATTGAATAATGCACGCCCTTCGGATGCAGTATAATCGGCCATTTTATGAATTGCTTCCTTATCGAAGGTGGCAGCCATTCCGATGGCCTGCGGGTACACCGTAACTTTTTCTTTCGTACGAGCTACTCCGTGAAGCGCTTCGTTCCACCAATCATAGGCAGGTATACCCAAACGGGAAACTTCAGAAGATTGGTGCTTCATCATCAGCACCTTTTCCTGAAGGGTAAGTCGTGACAACAGGTCATTCACCCTGGTTTCGATATCCAGGTCGGGGTTACGAAACGGATAATCATTCGTTTGCGCCTGCAAATTCAGTCCGCAAAAAACAGAAAAAAAGAGGTAAGCTATTGTTCTCATAAGCGATTAAGATTAATAATTGTGGTGAGCATAATTTTAGTTATGCTCTATTCTGCAAATATAAAAGTTTCAATCCAATCGTTTGCAAGTTTCAATCCAATCGTTTAAAACTTTCAGATTATATGAGATATCTACTAAAGGAACCGATTTGTCCGACACCGAGATACCAGTCGTCCGACACCGAGATAAGAGCTGTCCGACACCGAGATAAGAGCAGTATCTCGGTGTCGGACAATCTGTATCCCAGTGTCGAACGAATCTCATTCCAGAGTCGCTTTACATATATATCCCGGAGAGAGTAAGGAAAAAACTACTGAGTATGAATAATGCAGATAAAATACAAACAAAAAAGAGAGTGACATCAACGATGCACTCTCTATCATATATCATTTCGCTATGTCATTATTTTTCAACAGCCAGTGATAATTCCATACCCGGTCTGAATTTCACAACTTTCTTTGAAGGAATGCTGATAGGCTTTTTAGTTGCCGGGTTAATACCAGTTCTTTCTTTTCTTTCATAAACGGTGAAAGTACCGAAACCAATCAGACCAACTTTGTCACCTGATTGCAATGATTCTCCAACAACTGATGTGAAAGCCTCTAACGCTTTTTTCGCATCAACTTTAGAAAGGCCGCTTTTTTCAGCCATTGCGCTAATTAATTCTGCTTTATTCATACTTCGTAATTGATTAATAAAATGTTATAAAATTTAAAAGTGTCTACAAACGCCTCACAAATATAGATTAACAAAATAAAATATCAAATTATTTATTAAATTTTTATCTGTATTTATTGAAAAAGAATAAATACGGAATAGTTTTTCAGCCATTGAACAGAATTTATTCGTATTTTTGCCCCGATACGTTTATTTTTGAATCATAAAAAAATATATACGATGCCTGCGGTTACCAAGAACCTACTCATTATCAATGTATTGTTTTTCTTTGCCGGAATTGTTGCCAGCAGATATGGTATTGACCTGAACGACTTGCTGGGACTACACTTTTTCATGGCCGACAACTTCCGGATTTACCAGTTGGTAACCTATATGTTTATGCATAGCGGGTTCGGACATATCTTTTTTAATATGTTTGCCGTTTGGATGTTCGGTCGGATTCTCGAAGAATATTGGGGTCCAAAAAGGTTTCTCTTATACTACATGGTGTGCGGTATCGGTGCCGGATTAGTTCAGGAACTTGTCCAATTTATTCAATATGAAACCGTGCTTTCGGGTTATGCAAACGTAAATATAGGGAATAGTACCGTTATACCTATGCAGGAATATCTTAATCTGATGGTAACAGTTGGGGCATCGGGTGCTGTATATGGCATTTTGCTCGCATTCGGTATGCTGTTTCCCAATCAACAACTATTTATCATACCTTTCCCATTCCCTATTAAGGCTAAATTCTTTGTTATAGGGTATGCTGTACTGGAACTTTTCCTTGGAATTTCCGACAGAGCAGGAGATAATGTGGCACACTTTGCCCACCTGGGTGGTATGATTTTTGGTTTCATCCTTATTATGTATTGGAAAAAGAAGAAAGGAAGTTATGACGGACATTATCACAGATATTAAAAATAACTTCAAAAGAGGTTCCGTTTATATACAACTCATTTACATAAATGTAGGTGTATTTCTGTTTACGGCCTTGCTATCTGTCCTTTTTACACTGTTCAACCGCAGCATTGCAGGAATTTTATTGTGGTTTGAATTGCCAGCATCGCTGGAATCTTTTATCAGGCAACCCTGGTCGTTATTCACCTATATGTTTATGCATGCCGATTTCTTGCATATCCTTTTTAATATGCTATGGCTGTATTGGTTTGGCTCCATATTCCTTCAATTCTTTACGGGCAAGCATTTAAGAGGGTTATACGTCTTCGGGGGTGTTTGCGGTGGATTACTTTATATGCTGTCGTTTAATATCTTTCCATATTTCCAACCGGTTCTGCACAGTTCTGTCATGGTAGGTGCATCTGCTTCCATACTCGCTATAGTTACAGCGGCAGCTTACCGGGAACCGAATTATCCGATACGATTACTATTATTCGGCACCATACGCCTGAAGTATTTAGCACTTGTTACTGTACTTCTGGATTTAATTCTGATGACATCGGCCAACTCGGGCGGGCACATTGCCCATATTGGTGGGGCATTAGCGGGAATTTGGTTTGCAGCCAGCCTTAGTAAAGGAAGAGATATTACTGCCTGGATTAATAAAACACTGGATTGGTTATCTTCTTTATTCAATAGCAAGGCCCGTGCAGACCGTAAACGGGCTAAAATGAAAGTAAACTACAGCCGGAATAAAGATTACGAATATAATTCGAAAAAGAAATCGCAATCAGATGAGATAGACCGTATTCTGGATAAACTGAAAAAATCGGGATATGATAGTCTGACGGCCGAAGAAAAGAAGAGTTTATTCGACGCAAGCAATAAATAAAAAGGGGATATGAAAAGATTAGGTAAAGTGCTTTCTTACTTTATCCTTATAATAAACACTGTTTCCGTAGGGATATTATTATTTTCGGCTTATAGTCCACACATTAATCCGGAAAATCATCCTTTACGGGCTGTTGTGGGAATGGCATTTCCTATACTGCTGATAATAAATTTCCTGTTTCTTATTTTTTGGCTGATTTTTTCTTATAAGTTTGCCTTGCTTTCATTGATAGGTTTTATACTTTGCATTGCACAAATAAGAACGTACATACCGATTAACTTCCGAACCGCAGAAAAAAACATTCCGGAGAACAGCATCAAGATACTTTCCTATAACGTCATGGGATTCAATACTTTCCAGAAAGTAAAAGGAGAAAACCCCATATTGAATTATATACGTAACAGTAATGCAGATATTATCTGCCTGCAAGAATTCAGCACTGCAAAAAACAGAAAATATCTGACGCAGGATAATATTGACACTGCACTCAAAGAATATCCTTATAAACATATTCAGCGCATCGGACGCGGAAGTGGTAACTTCCTCGCTTGTTATTCCCGCTTCCCGATACTTTCTTCCAAACCATTGGAGTATAAAAGCATTCATAACGGTTCTGTTGTTTACGAAATTAAAGTGGGCGATGATGTGTTTACTGTTATCAACAACCACCTTGAATCGAACAAACTAACCAACGAAGACAAAGAGGTGTACGAGGAAATGATAAAAGCACCCGAAGTTGATAAAGTGAAAAGCGGTGCCATACACCTTATCCGAAAGTTAGGTGATGCACAAGCTATACGTGCACCACAAGCCCGGGCGGTGGCTGATGCAGTTGCACAGACTGATAATCCTTATATAATAGTATGCGGAGATTTCAATGATACTCCTATTTCTTATGCCCATCGAACCATTTCAAATGGGTTGGACGATGCTTTTGTAAAATCAGGCAATGGACTGGGTATATCTTACAACCGGAATATGTTCTTTTTCCGGATTGATAATATCCTGACCAGCCGGAACCTGAAAGCTTATAATTGTACTGTCGACCGCTCCATCCGCGACTCCGACCACTACCCCATGTGGTGCTATATATCCAGGAAAGAAAACAATTAATCCTATATAGAGACGATGAACAAAATTTACTCATTAATAGTTGTGTGTATTATGATATACGCTTGCACTAATACCACGGATAAGAATCCGTTTTTAACAGAGTTCGAAACAGAATATGGCGTGCCGCCGTTCGATGAAATAAAACTGGAACATTACGAGCCGGCTTTCGAAGCTGGTATGAAGGAGCATAATACTAATATTCAGGCTATCATTGATAATAAGGAAGAGCCCACTTTCGAAAATACCATTGTGGCGCTGGATAATAGTTCACCGATACTAAACCGTGTAAGCCTGGTATTCTTCAATATGACCGAGGCCGAAACAACAGAAGAACTTACCGACCTGTCAATGAAGATTGCGCCGATGATCTCTGGTCATGAGGACAATATATACCTGAACAGTGATTTGTTCGCCAAAGTAAATGCCGTTAATCAGAAGAAAGACCAACTCGGTCTTTCTACTGAACAAGACCGTTTACTGGATAAGTATTATAAAAGGTTTATCCGCTCGGGCGCCAGCCTTAGTCAGGATAAACAGAACCGCTTAAAAGAAATCAATAAAGAGCTTTCAACGCTTGGACTTACTTTCAGCAATAACGTACTCAACGAGAACAATGCCTTCAAACTGTTTATTGATAAAGAAGATGACCTTGCCGGATTACCCGAATGGTTTAAGGCAAGTGCCGCTGCCGAAGCAGAAGCAGAAGGTCAGCCCGGTAAATGGTTGATTACATTACATAATGCCAGTCGCCTTCCTTTCCTGCAATATGCTCAAAACCGTCAGTTAAGAGAAAAGGTTTACATGGCTTATATCAACCGTGGCAACAACAATGATAAGAATGATAATAAAGAAATAATCTCTCAAATCGTTAAGTTGCGTCTTGAAAAGGCCAATCTGTTAGGCTATGATAACTATTCGAATTTTGTTCTGGACGAATGTATGGCAAAGAACTCGACCACGGTTATGGATTTCCTTCATAACTTATGGCAGTACTCTCTACCGAAAGCAAAAGCCGAAGTAGCCGAACTACAAAAGCTAATGGATAAAGAAGGTAAGGACGATAAATTACAACCATGGGATTGGTGGTATTATACCGAACAATTAAGAAAAGAAAAGTATGACCTGGACGAAGAAGAAATAAAACCATACTTCAAACTCGAGAATGTTCGCGACGGAGCTTTCGATGTAGCACACAAATTGTATGGAATTAACTTTACCAAGCTTGATAATATGCCGGTTTATCATCCGGATGTTGAAGTATTCAAAGTTACCGATGCCGATGGTAGCGACCTGGGTATATTCTACGTAGATTATTTCCCGCGCAGTGGTAAGAGTGGTGGTGCCTGGATGAGTAACTACCGCGAGCAACAAGGCGATATCCGTCCGTTAGTTTGCAATGTATCAAGCTATACAAAACCGGTAGGGGATATGCCTTCATTACTTACACTGGATGAAGTCGAAACACTTTTCCACGAATTCGGCCACGGTTTGCATGGCCTGCTAACCAAATGTAACTATGCCGGTGTTGCCGGAACCAATGTTGTACGCGACTTCGTAGAACTTCCCTCTCAGGTTATGGAACATTGGGCTACCCAACCTGAAGTACTGAAATCGTACGCACGCCATTATCAGACAGGCGAAGTTATTCCCGACGCACTCATCACCAAGATATTGAATCAGAAAACCTTCAACCAGGGATTCATGACTACCGAATTGCTGGCTGCAGCTCTTCTGGATATGGAATTACATAACCTCGCACAGGTTGATAACTTCGACCCGGTTGCTTTTGAAAAACAGGCAATGGACAAGCTGGGATTAATTCCCGAAATAGCGCCACGTTACCGGGTTACTTACTTCAACCACATTATTGGCGGATATGCAGCCGGCTACTACAGCTATTTATGGGCAAATGTATTGGATGCCGACGCTTTCGAAGCATTTAAGGAAAACGGCATCTTCGACCAAAAAACAGCTCACCTATTCCGTAGCAATGTATTGGAGAAGGGTGATAGCGAAGACCCGATGACACTGTACAAGAACTTCCGTGGGGCTGAGCCTCAACTGGATGCTATGCTCAGAAACAGAGGAATGAAGTAATTATACTACTAACAAAATATGAAAGTTTCAAAGCAACCGTTTGAAACTTTTAAACGAGTCGTTTGAAACTTTCATATTCTTCGTTTGAAACTTTCATATTTTCCACTTATAATAGTCAAACAGTGAACGCAATTACAAGAGAACTTATCTGCCCTGCCAGCATTGTTGTTGTGGGAGCTTCGAATAACGTCCATAAACCGGGAGGAGCTATTTTACGTAACCTGATTGCCGGTGAATACCGGGGCCAGTTGCATGCTGTGAATCCTAAAGAGACAGAAGTCCAGGGAGTTGCAGCATACAAAGATGTATCTGAATTGCCCGACACCGAATTGGCTATACTTGCTATTCCGGCACCCATGTGCCCGGAAGCAGTAGAAATACTGGCAAAGACGAAACACACCCGCGCCTTTAT
>DAMCMT010000018.1:45710-47068 GCA_032108265.1 Bacteroides sp. | reverse complement strand
CTCTCGGCGGGATTTGGCGAAGAAACGAGTGAAGGGGCTGCCTTGGAACAACAAATTCTCGATACCGTCAACCGTTACGGAGCCTCACTGATTGGGCCAAATTGTATCGGGCTGCTTAATACGTGCCATCACAGTGTATTTACACAACCCATACCTAATCTCAATCCGCAGGGAGTCGACCTCATATCCAGTTCGGGAGCTACAGCAGTGTTTATCCTTGAATCGGCCGTAGTGAAAGGATTACAATTTAACTCCGTATGGTCGGTAGGTAATGCCCGCCAGATTGGTGTTGAAGATGTACTTCAATATATGGACGAAAACTTTGACCCGGAGAAAGACTCGGACATCAAGCTATTGTATATGGAAAGCATCAAAGACCCCGACAGGCTTCTGTTGCATGCTTCATCACTGATTCGGAAAGGATGTAGAATAGCTGCTATTAAATCAGGAAGTTCGGAAAGCGGTAGCCGTGCGGCTTCTTCGCACACCGGAGCCATTGCCAGTTCAGACTCGGCTGTGGAAGCATTATTCCGTAAAGCAGGTATTATCCGTTGCTTCTCCCGTGAAGAACTAACTACGGTTGGCTGTATCTTTACCTTGCCCGAATTGAAAGGACGAAACTTTGCGATTATCACCCACGCAGGAGGTCCCGGAGTAATGCTGACTGATGCACTTTCCAAAGGCGGTCTGAATGTACCCAAATTAGAAGGTCCAATAGCCGACGAACTAAAAAGCAAACTATATCCGGGTGCTTCTGTGAGTAACCCCATCGATATCCTGGCTACCGGTACACCCGAACACCTGAGCATTGCAATTGATTACTGCGAAAACAAATTCGATAATATCGATGCCATTCTGGCTATCTTCGGCACTCCCGGGTTGGTAACGATGTTCGATACTTACGAGGTATTGCACCAGAAGATGCTTACTTCAAAGAAACCGTTGTTTCCGGTATTACCTTCTATTAATACGGCTGGTAAAGAAGTGGAAGAATTTCTCAGGAAAGGTCATGTTAACTTTGCCGACGAAGTGACATTGGGAACAGCTCTTTCGCGTATTGTCAATGCTCCCCGGCCTGCGACCAACGAAATTGAATTGTTTGGAGTAGATGTACCGCGTATACGCCGGATTATCGATTCAATCCCGGAGAACGGATATATAGCCCCTCATTTTGTACAAGATTTGCTTCGTGCCGCCGGGATACCTATTGTAGAAGAATTTGTATCAAGCAACAGAAAAGAGATACTCGATGCCGGTTGCCGTATGTGCTTCCCTATTGTGGCAAAAGTAGTCGGCCCGGTTCATAAATCAGATGTCGGCGGGGTGGTACTCAATATCAAAAGTAAGGAACACCTGGG
>DAMCMT010000018.1:37149-45700 GCA_032108265.1 Bacteroides sp. | reverse complement strand
GATGCAGATACCAGATGCTACTGCTGTAATGATTCAGCCCATGCTGAAAGGAACCGAGTTGTTCATCGGAGCTAAGTACGAAGACAAATTCGGCCATGTGGTATTGTGTGGTCTGGGTGGAATATTTGTGGAGGTGCTGAAAGATATTTCGTCAGGTCTGGCACCGTTAACCTATGCCGAGGCCAATTCGATGATACGCTCGCTGCGTGCTTATAAAATTATTCAGGGAACACGCGGACAAGCAGGAGTAAACGAATCATTATTTGCTGAGACGATTGTTCGGCTGTCAACCTTACTACGCTTTGCTACCGAAATTAAGGAAATGGATATCAATCCGCTACTGGGTACTCCGCAATCCCTGGTGGCGGTCGATGCACGCATACGGATTAAAAAATAAACAGACGACATTTGTACCCAGGTGAGGTGGTGATATCAAAGTTACAGAAGCACTTTAATTTTCCTGTTCCTTATCAATCGCCACCTCTGCCAATATAGAGAGAAACTTATGCTTCGATATCACCAACGGCAATCTGGTATTCTTTCCAGAGCTCATCAATCTGATATTGATTGCCCAGAACATGTTTTATTGCACCATCGAATGACCAGGGAACAATCTCAAGTGTACTACGGTTGAATTTACGCAGGAATTCAGGATCTTTATTATCGCGTAGCCATACAAGAAAATATCCGGTAGTACGGTAACCATCCATGTAGTTACCACCTTTGGGACGGTCTTGTTCTCCTTTAAAGCCGCCATTGGCAACACGTACCGCATCTGCCATACCTTCAATAAATGCCCAGAATACTTTGTTGTTTCCGTAATTACCAATTCCCTGTGGTTCGAGTTGGTATGCATGTGTTAGTTCGTGCAATAATACACCGCGGGTTTCAAAGTCAACTTTAGCGGTATCGTTATTGGCAAATGATTTTGCAATATGGCGTGTGCTATAGAAAATACTCACTTCACCGCCACCACCACCTTTGGCAGATATACCGTCGGTATCTTCAAGTGTATAGTATAAGTTATATACTGGTACAATGCTGTCGGTTGGGTTATTATATAATGTATTTAATACGGTACGCGCCTGTTTAGTTATGTAAGCATCGGGATCGGGGATAATGCTATGATAAATACGCGAACCCTCGCTCTGCGGTGCTTTATCCGTAAAGTGGATATTACCTACGAAATAATCTTCCCAAACGTCTCCGTTAGTAGTTGTTTCCTGTTCGGGAGTTGTTGCATTCTTTCCTGACGATGTCTTTTGAGTGCATGCTGTTATACTGATAATCAGGCATAACAGAGCTAGAAAGTATTGTTTTCTCATTTCAATGTTTGTTATTTATTTATAATTCCATTATTCGCCGTTAGTCATGGAATACGGTTTATCTTCCGATGCTAATCCACGAGATTTATTGGGCGATGAACTCATTACAAACTCAAGTACACCTCCATCTATGATATCAGCATGGGTAATATACGTTTTGGTATAAGGTTTACCGTTCAATTTTACTGATTTTACATACCGTTTCTTATCACCTACACCCGGAGCTTTGACTTCGAAAGTATTGCCATTGGGTAGGGCAAGTTTAAGATATGGAAGGTAAGGTGCGCCCAATACATACTCGTCGGTACCGGGGCAAACCGGATAAAAGCCCATAGCGGTAAATATATACCATGCCGACATTTGTCCGCAATCGTCGTTTCCTCCCAGGCCGCGAATATCATTCCGGTACATACGGTTCATTACTTCGCGTACCCAATACTGAGTTTTCCAGGGTTGCGAAGTCCAGGCATACAGATAAGGTATGTGGTGACTGGGTTCGTTACCATGTACATAACCACCAACAAGACAGTCTATGGTTACATCCTCATTATCAGCATAATACTCTTCGGGAAGGTGCATTTCAAATAATTCGTCCAGCTTCCGAAGGAATTCCTTTTCACCACCCATGAGTTTCATTACTCCATAAACATCATGTGGCACATGGAAAGAGAAATTCCACGAGTTTCCTTCGATAAAACCTTCGCCGTGCGTTTGAAGTACATCAAATTCCGGTTTGAATTTGCCGTCTTTGTAACGGGGGCGGGCAAAACCTAATTCGGTATCGTATATATTACGGTAGTTCAGTGCGCGTTTTTTGTATTCTTCTGCTATGGCGGTATTATTCATTCTAAGGGCTGTCTGGTAGATGGTCCAGTCGTCGTAAGCATATTCCAATGTAGTAGAGGCGGCGGTTCCACTAACATCCAGAGGAACATATCCCAGTTTCATATAATCGGCAATACCATCGTAATAACCAACTTTTGAGGTCGTTACCATGGCTTTGAGAGCTTCATTCTTGTCGACTGCCGCTCCTTTAGCAATAGCATCAGCGAGCGCAGATACAGCATGATAACCACTCATACACCAGTTATCATTACCCATGTGGCTCCATACCGGAAGCATTCCATGAACACTTTGCTGTTGGTGGGCAATCATTGATTTTACCATATCGGTGGCCTGCTGCTGTTTCATCAACATCAGGAAAGGATGTTCGGCACGGTAAGTATCCCACAAAGAGAATACGGTATAGTTAGTAAAATCCTTTACCTTATGGATATTATGATCGAGCCCACGGTAACTTCCGTCTACATCCATGTAAACCGAAGGATTAATCATGGTATGATAATAAGAGGTATAGAACATGGCCAACTGGTCTTCGGTTCCTTGTACCTCAATTGATTTCAATTGCTCGTTCCAGGCAGTTGCAGCTTGCTGAACAAGAGTATCGAAACTTTTAGATTCGGCCTCGGCCTGAAGGTTACGGATAGCTCCTTCGGTACTGGTGGCCGAAAGCGCTACTTTAACAAGCAGTTCGGGATTATTTTGGGTATCGAATTCAAAGAATGCAACCAGCTTGCGTCCGGCCATTTCGGGGAAGTTGTTATTAACCGGGAATTTACGCCACCAACCGTTATACGGTATTTTCTGCTGGTCGCGATAACCATAGTTTGTTATGGGTTGAGACAATGAAATGGCAAAATAAGTGTAGTTTGTCCGTGCCCAACCATTGGTAATACGATAACCGGTTAATAAGGTATCGTTTTCAACGCGAAGAGTTGCCCACAGGGTTTTACCATCGTAGTTGTAAATTCCGTGATTGAGGTCGAGTATAATACGCCCGTCCGTATTGGGGCTATATGTGTACTTATGAACACCTACCCGCTGAGTTGCCGTTAGTTGCGCTTTTACTCCGTAGTCGTCTAATGCAACTTCATAATAACCCGGAGTAGCTTTCTCCGTATCGTGCGAAAAGCGCGAACGGTAGCCGCTATCGGGATTATCGGATGTTCCGGGATTCAATTTCAATGGCTCGGTAGTGGGCATAATTAAAATATCTCCTAAATCCGAATGCCCCGTTCCACTAAAATGCGTATGACTGAAACCTACGATGGTATTGTCGCGATACTGGTATCCGGCACAGTATTCGTAGGCTTTCGGCTGGTATACTCCGTTTACATTATGTGGTATGGTATCGGTATCAGGGCTTAACTGAACAATACCGAAGGGAACACAGGCACCGGGAAATGTATGTCCCATGCCATCTGTACCGATAATTGGATTTACATATTGAACCTGCGCCGGCAGAATAGCTGCCGGCAACAGGAAACCCAGTAATAATACAAGTTTTGTTTTCATTCTGTCTTCACTTTACCTTAAAACTTAGTCTATATCACTTGTCATCCCGTGACAGAGAATATGGAAAATCAGAATCTTGTATTCCTCGGGTTAATTCAGGCTGACTGGTCATATCGAATTCAAGCTTCGCTCCCTTCAACAATTCGGAATGGTTGAGGTAATTCTTTGTAGACTTTTTCTTATTGATTGTTAGAGATTTAATGTATCTGTTTTCGTCGCTATTCTTCGGTGCTGTAATTTCAATCTTCTTTCCATTTTCCAGGCTAATAGTTGCCTTGTTAAAGTAGGGAGCACCAAGAACATATTCGTCGCTTCCCGGACATACCGGATAGAATCCGAGTGCCGTAAATACATACCATGCAGAGGTTTGTCCGTTATCTTCGTCGCCACAATAACCGTCAGGAGTAGGCCAGTACAGGCGGTTCATTACTTCGCGCAACCAGTATTGGGCTTTCCAGGGTTCGCCGGCATAGTTATATAAATAAATCATGTGCTGTATAGGCTGGTTACCATGTGCATAGTTACCCATATTCATGATTTCCATTTCGCGGATTTCGTGTATAACACCACCATAGTAACTTTCGTCGTATAAAGGTGGTACGTTAAATACAGAGTCGAGCATGGCAGTGAAGTCTTTCTTACCACCCATCAGGTCAATAAGACCCTGAACATCATGGAATACCGACCATGTATAGTGCCAGCTATTTCCTTCGGTAAATGCATCTCCCCATTTGAGCGGGCTGAAAGGTGACTGGAAGCTTCCGTCTGCGTTTTTACCACGCATCAGTTTGCTTTCCGGATCGAAGAGATTCTTATAGTTCTGGCTTCTTTTCTTATAAAGTTCCAGTTCAGCAGTAGGACGGCCCAGTTTCTTACCCATCTGGTAAATACACCAGTCGTCATAAGCATATTCCAGTGTACGGGCAGCACTCTCATTGATTTTTACATCATAAGGAACATAGCCCAGATCGTTATAATACTGATAACCTAAACGACCGGTGGAAGAAACGCGTGGGTGTACACTGTTTGCTCCTGAAAGTAAACCTTCGTACATCTTCACAGCATCTGATTTTGTTATATTCTTCAAGAAAGCATCGGCTACCACTGAGGCTGAGTTATTACCCACCATACAACCGCGGTGACCCGGACTTGCCCATTCGGGGAAGAATCCGCTTTCAAGATATGTATTCAACAATCCTTCCTGCATCTTCTCGCCCATCGACGGGTAAACCAGATTCACGAAAGGAAAGAGGCAACGGAATGTATCCCAGAATCCGGTATCGGTAAACATATAACCCGGAAGTACTTTTCCATTATAAGGGCTATAATGAATTGGTTTGCCTGCTGCATCAAATTCGTAGAACATACGTGGGAACAATACGGAACGGTACAGACAAGAATAGAATGTACGCATACGCTGAGAATCATCGCCTTCTACTTTTACACGTCCCAGAATGTCATTCCAGGCAGCACGTCCTTCCATTTTAGTTTGTTCGAAAGTCTTGCCGTCTAACTCCTTCATGTTGCGTTCGGCCTGCTCCCAGCTAATGAACGAAGAAGTTACACGGGCATGAACCTGCTCGCCTCTTTTAGTTGCGAAACCAATAGCTGCACCTACATGGCGCGAACTGAGTTCCTGGAAACCTTCAATAATATCGCCATTAGCCCATACTCCGTTGAATGTGAAAGGCTTGTCGAACTCAACAATAAAATAGTTCTTAAAGTTCTCGGGTACGCCACCACTGTTACGGGTAGAATAACCGATAATTTTGTTTTCTTCGGGAATAATCTTAATATACGAACCCCGGTCGAAAGCATCGATTACAACATAAGCGTCTTTTGTTTCCGGAAATGTAAAGCGGAAGAAAGCAGAACGTTCGGTAGGAGCTATTTCCGTTGTTACATCGTACTCTGACAGATATACGCTGTAATAATAAGGAGTAGCTTTCTCTGCTTTATGCGAGAACCATGAAGCCCTGTCGTCCTGATTTATTTTTAAACGTCCCGTTACAGGCATGAGGGAGAATTGTCCGTAATCGTTTATCCACGGACTGGGTTGATGTGTTTGTTTAAATCCACGGATCTTATCGGATGCGTAAGTGTAAGCCCATCCATCTCCCATCTTACCGGTTTGCGGCATCCAGAAGTTCATACCCCAGGGCCGTGCTATTGCCGGATAGGTATTACCATTGGAAAGCGAGATTTTTGAGTCGGTACCCATTAGTGGATTAACGTAGTCGACTGGTTCTTTCGGCTGTTGTGCGAAAGTTAGAATACTGATTAGTAGTGTGAACGGAAGTAATAGTAACTTTAGTAGCTTCATGGTTCGTTTGATAACAGGTTTTTACTTTATTATAATATAAGATGTGGATGAACTCTACATCATCCAAATACAAAGAAAAAAGATTCTGATTTATCGGCTGTCCTTAGACCTGCCAAAATGATGTCACAAGCAAGAATGTCGCTACAACGCACAAATGTCGCTGGAACATACAGGGAGAGAACAGGGAGAGGACATAATTTAAAATGGTTAAAATACAATGTAATAACCCGATTATGATGTTCGTTAATACATTTTCACCACAGATTACACAGATTACGCAGATTAAATATTAGAAGTAAACAGAATTAAAATCTGAGTAATCTGTGTAATCTGTGGTGAAAAAGATAAAGATATATTGGAGTTCTATTCCTCCCGTCTACCCTTATCCTTCTGGTAATTCCCCGGCGTTACCCCGAACCGGGCAGTAAATTCTATTTATACCAACCTCGCCGATAACCCGCTGAACAGGCCAATCCGTTTCGCTTAACAAAAGGGCGGCCTTCTCCAACCGGTATATTTTAATAAAGTCACTGGATGAGACTTCGGATATTTCGTTGAAACGCCGGTAGTACTGCCGTGGACTCATAGCCATGTGTTCGGCAATGAAAGAAGTAGTGAGGTTTTCATTATCCAGATTATCTTCGATGATACGGATAAGTTTACGTGCAAAGTCGGCCTGTTCCGGGGTTTTACAAACCAGTCCACTATTCACCTCATCCGGAAGTTCAATTGGTATTCTATCTTCTTCCTGGTTACCGGCCGGAGTGTTGTCTGGTTTCTTATTCATCAGTTCCTTTATCAGCCGTTCCCTGGTATAGCTTCTCTTTCTCGATTTAATGAAGTAAAAGCAGATTATTATCGCCACAACAATATAGAACAGATACGCCCAGCGCGACAAATACCAGGGGGGAATAATGCGGATACTCAATTCGTAGGTTTTATGTTCGGTATCAAAGACATCTTTTTTGTACTTTACCTTCAGGGTATAATTGCCGTAAGGCAGCGACTGGAACATGGCTGTATTATCGGTACTGAAAGAGCTCCATTGTCCTTTGCCATTCTTCTCGAGACAATACGAATACTCGAAGTTATCGCCGGCAATAAAATCGGGAGCCACATAAGATATGGAGAAAGTTGCGCTCGCCCCATGAAGAGTAAGCAGGCTTTTTTCTTCGTTGTAGTAATTGTACAGATTAACCTTCTCCACGCCCAGGGTTAAATCACGGAAACGGACATCGGGATAATATTCTACTTCGTTTACCTGTTCCTGTTCCAGGTAGAGTAGTCCATCCACACCGCCAAAGAGCAGGCTACCCGTATAAGGACACTTGTAATAGGCATCGTCGCTAAACTCGCCTATTTGTACACCGTTGGTATAATAATAGGTATGAAAATCATTGTTTTCAGTATTGTATTTTATAAGCCCTTTATTGGTACTGAGCCATAGGAAACCATTTTCATCTTCCAGAATACCATGTATCATGTCATTGAGAAAGCCTTCTTCCCTGCCCACACTAAATATAACAGGGGTTCCGGCAGCATCGAATTCGAGTCTGACCAGTCCGGATACGGTTCCAAGATAGAGTGTATCGTCTTTCCGGTAAATGGAAAGAATATCGTTCATAGAGAACTTATTCTTATTATCCAACAGATAGACTTTATACTCCTCCGTACGCAGATTGAACCGTACCAGTCCCATTCCCCGGCTTCCCAACCACAATACCGAATCTCCCTCGTTGACCATAGGGTAGAAGTCATTGATTTCTTTATCGCCGTCTTTAAAGACAAACTGCCGTATGTGAGATGCTTCGAACTCGTTATTTTGTCTTCGAAGCGCTACTTTACACAATCCACGCCCGGAGGTTGTAGCCCACAAGGTAGAGTCGTTCTCTTCATAAATACGGTGTACCCGCCTCAACAAACGGGTATTTCCTTGTACAGGCTTAACTTTATCTTCGTCGTAATCATAATATAATAGTCCGGGAGAGTCGGCAGCACCAATCCAGAAACCATCCATATACCGGCTGGCTGTCAAACCGAATATCTGGAACTCGTTCAGTGCGCGGGTATAATTTTGAATATCCTGACGGATGCCCGGGAAATAGATAGATACCGATTGTGGTTGCATGATTTGCTGCATGGCTGTGTAATTCTTTATACGAACTAATCCGTCGCCTTTCGTTCCAAACCACAAATCACCATCCTTATCTGTAAGTATCGACCGGACTTGGCGGGTAAGCCTGCCCTGAAGATTCCTGAACATGATATGATGAGCCAGGGAATGCTTCTTAGAGTACCCCATAGCGCCTTGCCCGTCGGTGCCCAGCCATATAATATCCTGAACCGGGTCGCGGTAAACAGAGAAAATACGTATGCTACGGTCGACAACCGTTTCTCTGTACTGCGATGTTGCTTCGAGCTTTACCAGTCCGTTCTGTACAAAAGCAATCAGTATATCATCATAAAAGGAAACGATGCCGATAATAGTACCGTATTTCTGCACCAATTCGGCTACATTGCGGATATATATTTTGGTGCTTCGCTCTAC
>DAMCMT010000018.1:0-37139 GCA_032108265.1 Bacteroides sp. | reverse complement strand
AGGTCGTTCTGTTCATCGATAAAGCTGAGGATGCCTTCCTGATAAAAAGTATATTTAATCCGTTTCTGGTGTATATTGGCACGTATGCCTGAAAAGGCAGCATTTTCGGCCCCAAAATCATCTATGCGGTATTTGTAAACCGTATTATCGGTCGAAGAGAACAACCAGAGGTGACCATTATCGTCTACAAAAGACAATCTGCCGGCATACGATAGTTTTTTCTCGCTTATCTTACGAAAATCACCGAGCGATGTATTGTAATAGTACACATCTTCCCTATCAATCACCCAGGTATTACCTTTACGGTTGGAACATAGCTGGAAAGAACCGTTAAAATTCTCATAAGTATCGGTTACCCGTTGCTCCCTGATCGAAAAGCGGTTGATACCTACGTTCGTCGATATCCATAAACATTCATCATCGGCTCCGTTTACCGAATAGATTACATTATTAAGTAAACGCTGCCCGAAGTCCGAATCGGTGCGGTAAACCTGCATTTTCTTACCGTCGAAATTATTTAGCCCATCGTATGTACCAAACCACATAAAGCCCTGGTTATCCTGATATAAGGAAAGTACGGCGCTATTGGAAAGTCCTTGTGCATAGCCAATCCGGGAAAGGGTATATTCGTCCGTATCGAGCGCATATTGCGATACAGAGTATAATAGAAGCAGAAACAACAGGATATTCTTTTTCATCAACGAATCTACTGTATTGAACAATGGATAAGCCAAAGATAAGAATTTCTTCTGATACCGGCATTTGTTTTCATTGCCGGTTTGATAAGTTTTATATGATAGTTTCATTTTTTTACGAACACCTAGGTCTTTGCAGCGTGAACACCTAGGTCTTCCAAGCACGAACACCTAGGTGTTCACAGGACGAAGACCTAGGTGTTCGTAAATAGATGCAAGTTTGGAAGAAAGGCCCTGCCTATATCTTCAACTTAATATGTACCTTTCCCAACAACCACGTAATCCCCACAATCATGAACGAGAATACAATACAATTCAGTATCCCCACCCATCCGGTAGTCAGGAATTCGGGGAGACGAATGCCCAGAAGTGATGATACACTGTACGCTACATAAGGAATAAGGTAGCAGGTGAGCGTAGCCGTACCTGCAGGCCCGATAATATTGAACCAGGAAGCCTTACCCTTGGCAACCAGCCAGGTAAGAATAGAATAGCTGGCCACAGCTATCGCCGAGCAGTAGAACAGCCAGGGTAGCGTGGCTTGTATTTTGGATACAATCCAAAACTGGTGCGTGATAACACCCAGTATAACCAATCCGCAGGTAGCGCCGATAGCGAAGATTACCTTTTTGCGGTTATCCGAATTGATGTATTTAGTGCTTACCAGCGACAACAATATACCGCCCATGGTGAATGCAGGCAGGCAGCCGTTGCCAATATGGAACATCCCCAGAAAGTGGTTCAGGAAATTACCACGCGGCAAGTCGAGTAGCATTTCGCCTCCACGCATACGGCTTTGTAGCATACACCATACTACAAAGAATAACCATGCGGGAATGAGATACTTGAAACGGTCGCGTGCGAAGACGTAAATCATAGCACAAATTAAGTACGTCCAGCCAATTAATCCCAGGATACCCCACCAGCGGGCCTGAAAGATGCCGCCATCAGCATCGCGGAAGATAATAGCCAGGTAAATAAGAAGCAACCAGCCTACCACTTTGAGGATGCTGTACAATCGTTTACGGTTCGGGTTGTCCGTCCGCGGATACACGTTCCATATCAGGAAGAAGGCGGCAACCATGAGTATCCTGAAAACAGGCAACGTCATACCACTGGCGGGTGAAACTCCCGATTCGGTATTGACGATAAATACCCCCATCAGTAGCAGCGCAAGGGTGCGGGTAAGGATATGCGCCACGGTGCTGACGCCCGGAAATCCCTTGCTGAAGCGGCGTTCAATGGCAAAAGGTATCGACATACCGACTACAAACAGGAAACAGGGGAATACAATATCGGCCAATCCCATAAAATCCTGGTCGCCGGCGGCGTGTCCGAGCCATTCGGGCTCACCTTTAATCGTCCACAAGTCGTTGACGAAAATCATTAATAACATCGTGAGGGCCCGCAGTATGTCGATGGCCACGTTTCGCTGGGTGAAGTCGGTTGCGTTCTTGTTCATAATATCTTATTTATACTTTTAACGGTTCCACACTCCATCCGGAAAGAATACCGCCATAGAAATAGAATTTCACATCGAAGGTTGTGTTGCTGTTCTTATCGGTTACTTCATAACATTTGGTAGCACCGTATTCATCTACCAATTTATAATCGTCCAGGTCGAGGGCAGCCGGAGCGTCCTTGTTGATATCCCTTGCCATCTTCTCCTGAATCAGCTTCATGATACCGGCGTTCTCGAACGGGTTGGTGTTCACCTTTGCATTCTTATTTACCACCGGTTTGCCGTTGGCAGCGCGCCATGCCCGTACACTGTCGCTGTAAGCCCGGAATTGTTTTTTCACCTCGGGCGAACGGAGGCTAGCTACTGTAAAGATGGCTATTCCCTCGGCGCCGTTGTTCAGGGCAGCGTCCATACTCTCGAACATTTCGGGGCCATTCATGGCTATCATACCGCAATAAAGAGTGGTTTGCGAATTTTTATCGCGCACATTCTCAATGGTACAGTCGGATATAAAGCTAACATCTTCGGTATAAAAGTTCGAGTAAACCATGGGGAATACAATATCCAAGTTCCATTTGCCCCAATCCTGGCGCACCATCTTGCGAGACATCTGGGGTGTGGGAAATGGCGAAGCAGCCATTACTTTGCCATAGGAATGCACCACATCGGCTATTTCGTTGGCTACTTCGGTAATCTGGTCGCAACGGAACTGTAACCACTGCTCATCTTTAGAGGGGTCTTCCTGCTCGCGCGGATCATATCCGTATTTGGACATAAAGAGCTCGATCATTGCGGGGTGGTAACCGTAATCCCATTGCGGGTATTCTTTATCTTGTACGATACCATACTTGGGCCACAAAGTGGTGGGTAGTACTACATCGACAAAACGGTGGTAATCAATGGCGATACCATTCAAGCCTTCGACCTCGCAGTAAGCGGCAACCTTGTCGCGGATGTACTGGCGTACTTCGGGAAGTGCCGGGCACATAAATTTGTAGTAACCTACATAGGCCTGTGTATCGGCAAGGCTCTCGCCGTTCCGGTTTACACTTAACCATTCGGGATGGTTGGCTACAACTTCGTTGGCTCCGTGTTCCAGGTTCATTGTCCACAACCAGGCATATACTTCGAGGCCATGTTTATTGGCAATTGGAATAGCTTTGCGGTAATCGTCGGGGGTGGCAGCATTGAGAACAAGGCCGTCGATTCCGGTTTCTTTAATTGCTCCGCAAATGGAGTCGAAATTCATTTGGGGATGGTAGCCCAGCCATGTCCAGAACAGAGGGTATTCTGTTTTTTCGACGGGCTTGTTGGTTGTACACGAAGTGATGCCCAACAGGGCAAGTAGTACAAAAGTGAGTGTTAAGTTTTTCATAACTGTTATTTTAACGTTAAACTTGGGGTAATAACTTTATCAATTAATTTTGCCGTTGCAATGTTACAAATAAAATAGGGAACGAAAGTTGAAATACTATCAGAAAGATTCTGTTTTCTGACATTATCGGATATTTTCACCACAGAAATTAGAACTCTACTATTCATCCTTATCAGTGATTCATAAACCACACAAACAACATCAAATGCAACAAATCCAGTTTTTTCAGATGTTGCCTGATAGCTGCCAAAGCCTTGGATATGTGTTTCTCTACCGCCTTCTCGCTGATATTTAATAAAGTTGCTATTTCCTTATTACTCAGGTTTTTCATCCGGCTCAACTGAAAAACGTTTTTGCATTGGGGTGGTAAAGTTTCGACAACCGAATTGATTTCCGCATTAATTTCCTGAGCCAGCAAAGTATCATATTGATTGAATTCCATGATAATACGGTTGATAAGTTCATCGGTATTCTCGGGTTCAATACGTCGTTGCACATAGGCCTGCTGAATATAATTCAGGCTTTTATTGTACACAGTGCGGTAAAGATAAGGCTTTATAGGAGCTTCAAAATCAACCTGTTCTTTGTTAATCCATAAAGACAGGAAAGAATCCTGAACAATATCTTCGGCTACTTGCCAGCTATTTACATACCGGAAGGCATATGTTACCAGAGGTTCAAAGAATTCTCCGAATAACTTTTCGAATGTGTCGTACATTCCGATTTTACTGTTGTAAATCTCCATATCAGGTTGTGTGTTCTTCCGATACGACAAATTTAAGCATATTTTCCACATAAGAAAACTTTTCTTCTACAAGGTAGGGGTAATGTGATGTCATCTGTGATAATGGAAAGAAAAAGAGTCAGATGGACAATATCATTATTAAATACCTTCAGAACGAAGCTACCGAGGAGGAAAAGAAGCAACTACTTGAATGGTTGCAGGCCGATAATAACCATAAAAAGGAATTCTCGGAACTACGGAATGCCTGGTTGGCTGCGGGAAATAGTCCACTGTTTACTCCCGGTTATAAAGAAAAGTCATTTCAACGGTTTCTACATAATATTGAAGATTACGAAATACTAAAGAAGAAAAAATCAAGGCAAACTTTTTTATACCGCATAGCCGCTATCGCACTGTTGGTAATTGCAACCTCCGGAATCAGTTATTACGCGGGAAAACATACGGTAATTCCCGAAGAAATTATTCCAATAGCGATGAATCACTTTATAATGGGAGACGATAGTAAAGGGCCGGTTACCCTGCCCGATGGAACAGTAGTTTGGCTGCACAGGAATAGTAAAATAAGTTTTCCGGAAGTCTTTACCGGAGAAAGACGGAAAGTAAGGCTTGAAGGAGAAGGATACTTTGAAGTAGTAAAAAATGATAAAATGCCCTTTTATGTTGAAACCGGTGAAATGGACATCAGGGTACTGGGTACATGTTTTAACCTGAAAAACTATCCGCAACTTGAAACCGCCGAGGCGGTATTATTATCGGGTAAAGTGGAAACAAACTTACCCGAAGGTTTACAGATTAATATGCAACCCAATCAAAGGATTGTATGGAACAAAAACAATCGGACATACAGCACAGATTTCGTTAACTCAGACGATTATATACTTTGGATAAAAGACAAACTGGTATTCAGCAATGAAACTTTGCGCAGTATTTTCTTCAAGATGGAACGATGGTATAATATCCATATCGTATACAGCCCTAATATCGATCTGGAACAACGGCTTTCATTTACCATACGCCGGGAAACAAAAGAAGAAATATTTAAGCTATTACACATTATCGCCCCTATCAATTACGGGATAATGGATGACCAAATCCGAATATACCCAAAGAAATAAATTATTACTAATCACAAAAAACAACCACAGCTACCGACCCTAACATCAAATGGGAAGAAACGGAAACCATCGACGGAGGTATCGAAATGATACTCTGGCGCGGTAAGCTCAGTCTGGGCGCTTCTTATTTCTACCGTAAAACCACTGACATTCTGTACAGCCCATCGGGTAGTGTTTCGTCCGTCTTCGGTCAAAGTGTTTCGGTAACCAATACCGGTAAATTAAAGAATGAAGGTTGGGAATTCGAATTAGGCCACCGCAACCGTATCGGAAAGGTTGATTATAACTTCAACGCCAACCTTACTTATGTACGGAACGAAATCCTGACACTGGGTGTAGGTAATGTGGAACAACCCAACGGATTAGTTGGTAACGGAAGTAGTTTGTTTATCGGTTATCCCATGCAGATGTACTATGGTTATCTTACAGACGGTGTATATCTGGACGAAGCCGATATCGCTTCCTGGCACGATGTTTCCAAGATTAATACAAGCCCCAAACCGGGAGATTTGAGATACAAAGACATCAGTGGCCCCGACGGTGTGCCCGACGGAGTAGTCGATTCTCAGTACGACCGCGTATTCCTCGGTTCTCGTATTCCCAAGTACAGCTTCGGTTTCAATATAGGGGCGCAGTACAGTGGGTTTGATATCAACCTCTTCTTCCAGGGCGTGGCCGGTGTAAAAGGTTTGTTGAATAATTATGCCGGGTATGCATTCTGGAGTGGCAACGGAAACGTACAACGCTGGCAGGCCGAAGGAGCGTTCGACCCGGAGAACCCGACACGTTATCCGAAGTATCCACGCCTTCACAGTATTTCGAACACGGGTGGCCCCAATGTTGTTACATCCGACTTCTGGATTCGTAACGGTGCATACCTTCGTATGAAGAATATCCAGTTGGGTTATACCCTGCCCAAATCTGTTATCGACCACATCGGAATAAAAAGCCTTCGCGTATATGCACAGGCCGAAAACCTGTTCAGCATCAATAATTATCCCGAAGGTTGGGATCCGGAAATCAATACAGACGGCGTGTATTATCCCATCCTGAGAACTATTACATTTGGTATTAACCTTAATTTCTAATAATAATGAAATCTATAAGATATATCATATACAGCCTGTTTGTATCATTCGTTTTCATTACATCGTGCGACCTGGTTGGATAAATTCGGTGTGAATGACTTCTGGAACGATGAAGATAATGCTTTACTGGCAATGACCGGTATCTATAAATCGGGATGCCTGTTTAACAGCCCCGAATATAGTCCCAGCGACTGGTGGACGTATG
This sequence comes from Bacteroides sp., assembly GCA_032108265.1. GTDB lineage: Bacteria > Bacteroidota > Bacteroidia > Bacteroidales > Bacteroidaceae > Bacteroides. The sequence continues at coordinate 30,454 of DAMCMT010000018.1, read as the reverse complement.
GAGGATTGATTTTTATGGAATTCCCAACCGATAATGCTTACGACAGGCGTGGAACCAATTCGAATTTCCATAAAATGACTGACGGTAACTTGCTTGCGAATAACGGCTATATCGGCAATTACTGGTTGGCATCATATACCAAGATAGCACGTTGTAACCGCTTTATTGAAGGTATTGACCAATTAACGAGTGCTCCGCAACTGGCTGCGCGGCTAAAAGCCGAAGCACGGTTCCTACGGGCTACTCAATACTTCTACCTTTCACAGTTTTTCGGCGATGTGCCTTTGGTAACTAAAGTTTTAACTAAGGACGAAGCCAATGCCGTAACCAAAACCCCCAAAGCGCAGATAGTTGAATTCATAATAACCGAACTGACTGAAAGTGCTGCCGGGCTTCCCCGTTTCAAAGACCTCACAGCCGGCGAAACCGGAAGAGCCAGCAAACAGGCGGCTTTAGCTTTTCTGGGACGCACACTACTGGCTGATAAAAAATATTCGGAAGCAGCCAAAGCCTACGAAGAAATAATCGGTTATGGCGATAATATTATTGACCCGGATTACCAATCGATATTCCTTCCGGGTAATGAAAACAGCGCGGAGAATATTTTGTCTATGCAGTACCTGGCCGACCTTGCAGGCAATGCTATGCCACAGCATGCTTACCCGGTTAAAAACGGTGGTTGGTGTCTTATCAATGTTGCCGGTGGGTTGTTCGAAGCCTATGAATTTATTGACGGTACGCCTTTCAGTTTCGAGAGCCAGCTGTACGACCCTTACTAATCTGGGTAAAAACCGCGACCCGCGTTTGGACTATACCATATATTATGATGGAGCTACCTTCCACAATTCAGTATATAACTGTCATCCCGATTCGGACAGTTCGGACAGAGTAGCATCCGGACAAACTACCCAGACCGGGCTAATGATGCGCAAATATTTCGACGACGGATTTAGCGGAAACCTGAATAGTTATGGTGGTAATGTACCCATCATTCGCTACGCAGAAGTGTTGTTAAGTTATCTGGAAGCCAAACTGGAAGCTGGCGATGCGATTACCCAGGAGTTACTTAATAATACAATTAATAAGGTTCGCGGCCGTCAATCGGTAAATATGCCGGCAGTAACCGAAACAAATGCCGATAAACTTCGCCCCATTCTCCGGAATGAACGACGGGTAGAGTTAGGAATGGAGGGCATCCGTTACTGGGATTTACTTCGTTGGGAGATCGCACACGAAGTTTTGAATGGCAATATCTTCGGAGCACCGTTCCCCGGCTCAACCCGCGTAAGCAAATTACCCGACGGCACCCTAGATAAATACGGCAGATGGTATGTGGGCAAACGCGCTTTCCGTAAGGAGCAGGATTATCGCTGGCCGGTTCCGCAAAGCGAACAGAACATCAATCCGAATTTGATTGGATAACATCTACCACCCCGCCTTTCGGCGGGGCTGTCTAAAAAGTGTATCCAATAGATGATTCATTAGAACACAGAAACACAAAAACACAGAGTCTTTTATTTACAGAGAGTTATGAAATCTCTGTGACTCTGTGTCTCTGTGTTCAAAAATAATTATTGGCTCACACTCCCAGGTGGTAAGTATATCCACTTTAATGTACATAGTTAAACCACAATTCTTCGCCAACAACATATTTAATCAGTAAGAAGCAATATTAGCCACACTTTTATTATTTTTGTAACTCAATGCTGCTTCTGATAAATATATATAAATACTAAGTTATGAAAAAAACGATCGCCCTCGGACTGGGCACTACCTTACTTGTCTCCTGCACTGGAGAAGCAAAGAAACAAACCGACAACAAACCTAACGTAATTATTATCCTGGCCGACGATATTGGTTATGGTGACCTGAGTTGCAATGGCGAGCCAACCATACATACCTCGAATGTTGAGAAACTAGCCGCACGCGGCGTACGCTTCACCGATGCCCATGCCGTAGCGGCCACCAGCACCCCATCGCGCTATTCCCTGCTTACCGGACAATATGCCTGGCGTCGTAACGACACCGGAATAGCCACAGGAGACGCCGGAATGGTTATCCGCCCCGAGCAAACCACCATCGCCGATATGTTCCGCGAAAGCGGATACGCCACCGCCGCCATAGGCAAATGGCACCTCGGACTGGGTGATAAAGCAGGCACCCAAGATTGGAACGGATTTATTACTCCCGGCCCTACGGATATCGGCTTCGATTACTCGTACATCATGGCAGCTACCGGCGACCGTGTTCCTTGTGTATATGTTGAGAATCAACGGGCAGTAAACCTCAACCCGAACGACCCCATTGCCGTAAGTTACAAAGAACCTTTCCCGGGCGAACCGCTTGGAAAAGACCATCCGGAAATGTTGTACGTACAAAAACCCAGCCTCAACCACGGTCACGACCAGGCCATCGTAAACGGTATTTCGCGTATCGGATATATGAAAGGTGGCAAACAGGCTCTTTGGGTAGACGAGAATATTGCCGACAGCATTACACATCATGCCGTAGAGTTTATTGACACAAACCACGACAAACCCTTCTTCATGTACTTTGCCACCAACGATATCCATGTTCCCCGCGTTCCACATCCCCGCTTCGCAGGCAAAAGCGGTATGGGGCCACGCGGCGACGCTATCCTGGAATTCGACTGGAGTGTCGGACAAATTATGGACGCGCTGGAGAAACATGGCTTGACTGAGAATACGCTAATAATCCTGACGAGTGACAATGGTCCGGTAGTTGATGATGGCTATCAGGATCAGGCAGTTGAATTACTGGGCGAACACCGCCCCTGGGGTCCCTTCCGCGGAGGCAAATACAGCATCTTCGAAGCCGGAACCCGGGTTCCTTTTGTAGTAAGCTGGCCGGCAAACACCAAGCAGAAAGTATCAGAAGCATTAGTATCACAGGTTGATATATTTGCATCCCTGGCAAAGCTCATCGGCAAAGATGTTCCCGAAGGTGCAGCCCCCGACAGCCGCGACCAAATGGAAGTTCTTCTGGGTAATGACCTGAAAGGCCGCGATTATATCATCGAGCAAGCCGGTTCGCTCTCCGTATCCGATGGCAACTGGAAATACATCCAGCCCAGCAACGGCGCAGCATACAACCGCCTGACGAACACCGAACTCGGCAACAATAAGGAACCCCAGCTATACAACCTGAAAGAGGATATAGGCGAAAAGAACAATCTGGCCGCACAATATCCGGATAAGGTAGAGGCATTAAAAGCCATTCTGAAAAGTGAAAAGAGCAAATAGATATAGCTAAGTTCTATTATTATTCACCACAGATTACGCAGATTACACAGATTTTTTAATAATTACTTTTATTATCTGTGTAATCTGCGTAATCTGTGGTGAATTAAAAATAAATAACCCAAAAGCCAAATCTCCATGAAACCAACCCTCCTCCCCTTCATCCCCCTCGCCATCACCCCGGCCGCCCACCTGCACGCACAGGCTACCGAACAGCAAAAGCCCCACATCATATTCATCATGACCGATCAGCAACGGGCCGACGCCCTGGGCTGTATGGGCAACCCGTCCATATCCACCCCCCATATCGACGCCCTTGCCCAGGACGGAAACCTGTTCACCTCCGGCTACACCTCCACCCCCAGCAGCACACCTGCACGGGCCGGACTGCTCACCGGACTATCGCCCTGGCGTCACGGTATGCTCGGATACGGCAAGGTAGCCCGCCAGTACCGCTACGAGATGCCGCAGATGCTTCGCGAACTCGGCTATTACACCTTCGGCATCGGCAAAATGCACTGGGCCCCCCAGAACGCCCTGCACGGCTTTCACACCACACTACTCGATGAAAGCGGACGTGTAGAGTCCGAAAATTTCATCAGCGACTACCGCAAATGGTTCCAACTCCACGCCCCCGGGCAGAACCCCGACGAAACCGGCATAGGCTGGAACGCCCACGGAGCCGCCACATACAAACTCGACGAGGCCGTACACCCCACCACCTGGACGGGAGAAACGGCTTGCGAACTGATACAAAACTACGACACAGACGGCGACCCGCTGTTCGTCAAAATATCCTTCGCCCGTCCGCATAGTCCGTACGACCCGCCGCAGCGCTACCTCGATATGTACCGCGATGCCAACATCCCCGCCCCGGCCATCGGCGACTGGTGCGGCGAGTTTGCCGAACTCCGCGACCCGGCTACCACGGCTAAAGACGCGCCCTTTGCCAACTTCGGCGATGAATATGCCATCAACTCGCGCCGCCACTACTACGCTAACATCACGTTCATCGACGACCAGATAGGCGAAATCATCCGGGTACTCAAAGAGAAGGGAATGTATGATAATGCTTTGATTTGCTTTACCTCCGACCATGGGGATATGATGGGCGACCATTATCATTGGCGCAAGACATATCCGTATGAGGGTTCGGCGAAGATACCACTGATTGTGAAATGGCCTGATCAGATGCAGACGAGTGTTGCGAAGGGTTCACCCATCGCGCAGCCTGTGGAACTGCGCGACTTCCTTGCCACCTTTATCGACATCGCCGGAGGCACCGTGCCCGACGATATGGACGGCCGCCCGTTGCGCCTCCTTGCCCAGGGCGAAACCGCCGGCTGGCGCAGGTACATCGACCTCGAACACGCCACCTGCTACCGCAAGGAGAACTACTGGTGCGCCCTGACCGACGGCAAGATAAAGTACGTATGGAATTTCCACACCGGCACCGAGCAACTCTTCGACCTGGTGAAAGACCCGCACGAACTTCGCGAATGCTCTGCCGACAAGAAGTACCGCAAACAGCTTGCCCAGCTACGACAGGCTATGATTGAACACCTTTCCGAACGCGGAGAAGGTTATGTTAAGGATGGTGAATTGGTAAAGCGCACTTCGACATTGTTATATAGTCCGAATTATCCGAAAGAGTAGGTTTATCCGGAAGAACCGCATCAACATCGAAGAACTCGAACAGGCCGGGCGCGAACAGGGAATAGCAGATATTAACACTATCGCCCTGGCCATCCTCGAAACCGACGGCAAAATAAGCATCCTCAAAGACGATAATATCAATACAAGCATACCTCTGGACTAGCATCCGGAAAAGCCCTCGCCCGACAAATAAATACAACAAAACACAATATCCTCCCCCCTCTCCCGTTAAATACTATGGCACCCTATTACGCCCATACGAGTTTAACCCGCAAAAAGAACCGGAGAAGATGAAAAGATACTTATTTACCACCCTAAGCTTAGTGGTATGCTGCGTGTTCAGGATGAACGCACAGGTAACCATCGGAAAAGTTGAAGAACCTAAAGGCTTCAGCATCCTTCAACTCGAAGGAGAAGGCAAGAAAGCACTGCGTATTCCGCAGCTCACATCCGAAGAGCGAGACCAGCTCACCGACTCCGAGGAGTTCAAGGATAAAATGACAGATGAAGCGAAAGGACTGGTTATCTACAACAAAACCACCAAAACCTTTCAGTACTGGAACGGAGAATTATGGACCGAACTTTAAACACAAACAGCACGAAACATGAGAAAAGCATACTATCTGCTGCTACTGTTCCTCATAGCAGGCACGGCAGCCACGGCACAGGTTACAATCGGAGTCGAAGCCGGTAAACCACACGAATTTTCGCTCCTGGAGCTAATAGCCGACACGTACAATGCAGGCGGACTGCGCATGCCCCAGTTCACCACCGACGAGCGCGATGTTATGACCCGCACAGCCGCCTTCCAGGCCGAAGCTACCGGAAAGGCTATGGGCCTGACCATATTCAATACCGAAACCAAGTGCCTGGAATACTGGAACGGCGAGAAATGGATCTCACGCTGTAGCGACAACTCGTGCCCACCGCAGGAAATGCCCGGCGTGATAACCTTCAGCAACCTGGGTCCCTTCAAGCTCAACGAAGAACTCACAGCCACGGTACCGCTGGAACCGGGCGTCGTCTATAAATGGACGCTGCCCCCCACCTTTACCGCTATCGGGGCCACAAACACCAACACCATCCGCATCAAGCCCATTATTGCCGGAGTACACGGACTGTACAATATCGGCGTTACCGCCACCAACGATTGCGGCAACCAGAGTAGCTGGCGCGCCGGCACAGGATTTATGGAAGTGTATAACTGTGAAACGGCACCGCAGGAAAGCGATATCGACGTCAACAGCATTATCGCCACCAACTTCACTGCCGGCACAGGTGCCCTGGACGACCCATACGAGATTATAGAGGGATACAGCTTCACCCTGACCTACCCCGATGATATTGCGCCCCCGGCCCACTATAACTGGAGCCTCAGTACCGACGGAAACAAGTTCTTCACCATCGTATCCGAAGGCAACAACGCAGTGACCCTGCGGGCCAACAGCCAGAAGCTAAACGCCATATGCGACCCCGACGCGGTACAGATTATGGCCGGAAACGACTGCGGACATACCAACGCCATACCCTCCGGACTGTTTATAAAGATTATACCCGACCCGGCCACCTGTCCGCAACCCGCCACGCCGTCGGCCATCACCTTCAGCCACTCGGCGCTCTTCGTGGGCGAATCGTTTGCGGCCAGCGTAACCAACGACCCCGACATGACGTACAACTGGACCATACCCCCCGGTTTCGTTGTCGAAGAACCAAGAACCTCCAGCCAGATAACCATCAGTACAACCGTTATCGGCAGCACCCAGCTATCCGCCTTCAGCGTTACGGCCAGCAACAACTGCGGACGAACCAGCGAAGCGATGGTCGGTACGGGCACCCTGGTAGTGAACGATTATACCGTGCTGCAAACAGGCACAGGTGCCATAATCGGCAAGAAATGCTTCGACATTGCCACCGGCAATAACAATGTGAATTACTGCGCAACCGTCAGCAAACGCCAACCGCGCCTCACCAACTTCGCCGACCGCACGCCCCAGAACCCCGCCGCCGGAGCCGTATCGGCACCCTATACCGGCGTCCAAGTGTACACTTTCAAGCCCCTTACGGGCACCACGGTGAGCAATGTACGCTTCATGGTGCAAGATGCCAATACCCCGAAGGCCGTCGACAGCTATACGCAGAACGACAAGGCGCTTACCATAAACTTCAACCCGCAACTCAATACCCTACTGTCGGGCAAGCCGCGGACAGAGTCCGTCAAAGTCAACATAAATGTTATCTATACCGACAACGCCGACGGCAAAGATAAAAAACTCGAAACCACTCTGCGCCTGCAGGATTGTGCCTGCTGCGGGGCGGCCACCCAGGGAGGCGGCTGGCTCAACTTCAGGTGCTACAACATGGGTGTAGATACCAACCCCGACCCGTTTAACTACAGCAAAGCCATCATAGGAGACGCCTACCAATGGGGACGACGGGGCGACGGGCACCAGAAACGCAGCAGCCAAGGCGTACCAGGTGTAGCCAGGAATAACGAACTGGATGCCGACGGGCAGGTGCAAGGCTCGAAATACGGCCTGTTCATTAACTCCTCAAGCGGATATAATAACGACTGGTGCTCGCCACAAAATGATAACCTGTGGCAGGATAATGTAAAAACAAAAGCTGATCCCTGCCCCGCCGGATGGAGAGTACCCACCCGGGCGCAGTGGGCATCTGTAATAGCCAGTGGCGTTAATTCCATAAACCTGGATATGCAGGGCAGCGCAGTCAAAGGACTCAGGATTGGCGATTTCCTCTATCTGCCATCTGTTACGAACAGAATGCTGAATAGCTATGACCCCAACGAAGAATCTATACGCGGTGGAGAATACTGGACATCGACCCCCGAAAAGAACAAAACTCCGAAAACATCCAATATACTCAGATTTACCCTAAACGGCCCGAGAGCAGATGATGACGACGGAATCGCCTACCGCGCCCAGGGCCGTGCCGTACGTTGCGTAGAAGAATAGATAACAAACAAAGGAACACCGATGAAAAAGCATACATATATAATAGTAGTAGCCTTGCTCCTGGTCCTTGCCGCCGACGGCCGGGCGCAGGCAGTGATAGGCGAAGCCACCGAGCCCCAGGAATTCTCCGTGCTCGAGATTATAAGCACCGAAACAAAAGCGGGCGGAATGCGCCTGCCCCAGCTTACCACCGAAGAGCGCAACCAACTGACCGCCACCCCCGAGTTCCAGGCCGCCAAAGACGCCGAAGCGCGGGGCCTGACCATATATAATAAGGAGACAGACTGTATCGAGTTCTGGAACGGGGAACAGTGGATATCAACCTGCGCCGGAGAGTCGTGCCCCACGCCCGCCATGCCCGAGGCCATTACATTCAGCAAACCAGGGCCCCTGAGGCTGAACGAAACCTTCACCGCCGAGGTGCCGGCCATTGCGGGACTGACGTACACGTGGACCATCCCCGCATCGTTCGTACTCGAGGGCACATCGGTGAACGACAACCCCATCACCCTTCGGGCCGTCACGCCGGGCATCCATAGCCTCTACAACATCGGCGTAACCGCAACCAACGACTGCGGCAATACCGGAGCCTCGCGCCCGGGCAACGGATACATACAGGTGCTCAACTGCGAAACGGAGCCGCAACTGGCCGACATTGATTTACGCAACATCGTCACCACCCTCACCGATGGCAACGGTTCGATTGAAAACCCGTATAAGGTGAGCGCGGGCAACTCGTTCACCATATCCTATACCGACACCGGCAGCGGGGCGGTAAAATACAGTTTCAACCTCAACCAGGAGGGAAGCGAGTTCTTCAGCATCATCACCCACGGCAACGGCACCATATTGCTGACAACCAAAAGCAGTAAGGAAGATCAAACCTGCTCGGGCGAAGCCATAGGCATTATTGCTTCCAACGATTGCGGCGACAGCCAGCGTAAAGCCTCGGACATCTTCATAATGATTGTAGCCGGGGGAACGTGTCCGAAGCCCGATGCCCCGGACGAAATAATCTTCAGCAAAACTACCGTACTGGTTAACGAAATATTCACCGCCCGCGTGGCAACTCCCGATGCCGCTATGACATACACCTGGAGTGTGCCCGAAGGGCTACAGGTGGTAGGTTCCAACATCGGCAACCCCATCAGCCTCAGGGCGAAGAACGAGGGAACCATCAACCTGGTAGGGGTGAGCGTTACGGCCACCAACGACTGCGGCAACACCAGCGACCCCACCAATGGCGCCGGCATCCTGACGGTGAGGAATCCGTCGAACATACCCGAGGGACCGGGCAACTTACAGGGCCGCACGTGTTTCGACATTGCTTACAGCAATAGCGGAGGTTCGTGTGGAGAGCCCACAGGACGCCAATCGAACAGGACGGATTTCAGCATCCGCACCGAGCAAGACCCGGTGGCCGGTTACGTAGGCCCGCCGTATAGCGGAGTTCAGGTGTATACTTTTACTCCTCCGGCAAATGTGGTGATTACTAATCTGCGTTATATAGTAGAGGACCCGAGCGGCTTGGCTGTAGATAAATACGAAACCAAGCCCGGAAATGAATATAAGCTGGTGGTGCATTTCAAACCCAGTCTGAACGAGGCGCTGAAAGGCCTGACCCGCGAGAATGCGCTCAAAGTTCACATATATGCCATCTATGAAGAAGGCGGAAGCGAAAAGAGCGTGAAGCTTACCGCCTCCCTCCAGGACTGTGCGTGCTGCGGGGCGAAGGTGGCGAACGGGCGCTGGCTCAACTTTATGTGCCACAACCTGGGAGCCAATGAAAGCCTGCCCCCGTTCGAATATAATGCAGGCTTGAAAGGCCACCTTTACCAATGGGGCCGCAGAAGCGATAACCACGAACTTCGCAATAGTTCCAAAGTATCGGGTCCTGCCGACCAGAGCAGGGGCGAACTGGATGCCAACGGACAGGTTGTGGGTCAGAAGACGGGTCAGTTCCTCATGTTCGTCTACGGCAGGAAGATTGTTTCGGACTGGCGTACTCCGTCGGACGGAGAGTTATGGAAAGATAATGTAAAAACGGCCAACGACCCGTGTCCGCCGGGCTGGAAAGTTCCGTCCGCCGCACAGTGGAGAGCGGTGATAAACAATAACAATTGGGTTTGGACGGGTAAAGGCAGGAAGATCGGCGATGCTTTATACTTGCCTGCGGCAGGCTCACGCTCGGCACGTCCGGGTACCAGCATTACGAGCGACCCTGAGTCTTCGGTACCGAATTATCCCCAGGGTTATTATTGGAGCAGCACGGCCGAGTATAACACTTACTGGCAAACGAATGTGGCGTACGAGTTAGGGTTCAGGCACGTTAATAATCCATATGTCAGTACGAATGAGGGGATTACGTACCGCAACTGGGGGCAATCAGTAAGGTGTGTGGAGGATTTACCATGAAGAAAGCACTTTGCATCCTACTCCTGATTGCTGTTACCGGCGCCGGGCATCTGCATTCATCCGGAATAACCCTCCATTTCAGCCAATACCCCGGCACCCCGGTACTGGTGTTGCTGAAACAGGGCATCAGCACCGACACCCTGTACAACGGCGTATTGGATAAAGACGGCGCGGCATCTTTCGCCGTGCCTGCGGCATACGCCGGCTATACGGGCATGGCCACGGTAAAGGTAGAAGATACCAACCTGGACTTTATCGTCAGTTCGAAGGGCGAAAACCTGACTGTCAGTTGTGGCGAGAGGTACATTCACGGGGGAAATACGGTCTTCGAAGGCTCGCCGGAGAACGAGTATCTGCAACGGCAGTTTATCGCCCAGATGAACCGTTTGCAGAAGATAAACCACCTCACCGGCCTTGCGCGGCTGTACAGCCCGGGCGATGAGTTCGGTACGGCGGTTCAGCAAGAGAAGGACAAGCTGGAAAGGGAGCAAACGGCCTTCACCGGAGAGATTGGGCGCAGTCCGCTGTATGCCGCCCGGTTCATACAGTTCTATAACTTCCTGCACGGGGAGGTAGCGGCGCTGGAATATGCCGACTCTACCCACATGGTGGCAGTGCGCGGGTATGTGCGCGACAGTCTCGACATCAACAGCCTGTACACCTCGGGGCTTTGGTTCGAGACTATCAATGGGTTACTGGCGCTTTACGATACCGGTATGCCCTTCCACAGCGAGTACATCAATGATATGTCCGTCCTCCTCAGCAAAGCCACCTCCGGAAGGGTTTATAATACGCTGGCTGATAACCTGATATCCATTTGCGAGTCTATGAGCTGGGGGCAGTTGGAGGAGCAACTGGCCTACACCCTTATAAACCAGGAACGCATCGGCGAACCGGAGGGGAAGGTGAAGTTACTGATGACAATGTTCAAGCTGGCCAAGGGCAGCGAAGCTCCCGCGCTTACTTCGGGTGACAGACCGACCAATGCCTTGCTTGTGTTTTACGAATCGGGATGCGGCAATTGCGAGGACGAGATGATGAGTTTGCAGACACATTATCCGGCGATTAAGCAGAAGGGGTACGAGGTTGTTTCTATCTCGGCGGATGTGGACAAGAACATCTACAAGAATACCTCGGGCAGTTTCCCCTGGAAGAGCAGGATATGCGACCTGAAAGGGTTCTCGGGCGAGGATTTCGGCAACTATGGGATAATCGGCACGCCTACGTTTTTCGTTATCGACAAGGATGGAAAGGTGCAGGGACGATACGCGCGGTTGCAGGATACAGGGATATTGAATTAGACCCGGCTTTACGAGACATTTCTTTACCGGTACTAAGGTATCCCCGGTCCCTCACCGAGATACAGCCTGTTCCTCACCGAGATACCTTCTATATCTCGGTGAGGGACGGGCTGTATCTCGGTGTCGGACAAAAGACTACTCGGTGTGGGCTGGCCGGCATCCCGGTATGAGCCGGTAGGTTTATCGGTCGGAAATCAATCTTTCACCTTTTATAAGAACCTTCGAACCATCCGCCAGCGTACTGCCGAACAGGTATACATCACCTCCTTCTTTCAATCGGAGTTTCTTTCGCAGTTCGTCGGCCTGAAGTGGGAAGTTCCTCACAGCAACGTTGGCTTTACTTATTCCGCTTATCAATGTTTTGTCTTTCACCGGGCCCCACCCCGTTACCCGGAAGGTACGGCCGGGGAAGCCCGCAACTACCTCATTCGATGTGTATAAATGGCTGCTGGGATGCAGTTTACGCAGGTTATATGCCTGGCAGATACTCTTGTAAGCGCCCGCCTTGAGTATGGAGGAGTTGGGCTCGTACAGGTAGGTGCCGATGTGCGGTGTGTAGGTACAAACGGCTTCGTGCTCGGCCTCACGGGTAAAGCTAAACTCCTGCCGTGTGGCTGCAAAGTTCAGGCAATGGATGGTTACAGCACGCGGCGCCTGGCGTTCGAGCACCATGAGCAGCTCCTTGCATTCGTTTTGTACGGACAGTACATGCACTTCGGAGGCCGAGGGTAGTTGTTTCAGGGCCAGCGATATATCGAGCATGGGCGACAGTTTGATTATTACTTTCCCGGCTTTCGACAGCAGAAGACCTTCAAGTTGACCTACATCGGGCTCGCAATCGGCTAGTAATACCGTCTTTCTGCCCTGTTCGCTGCGGCGGGCCGGGTCGATGAAAATGCAATCTGCAGGCGGCATACTTGCCAGGAAATCTACCCCGTCACCTTGCCTGATGTCAATATGCCCCGCCTGCAACAACGGAAAATTGTGCCGGGCGAGGGTGCAAAGTTCTTCCTGCCGCTCTATATAAACGGTCGAACGGAAGTTAGCAGCCATAAATATACAATCGACCCCGAACCCGCCGGTCAGGTCAACCAGTGTGTCGCCGCTACACAAAGAGGCTTTGTAACGGGCGGTAACTTCGGACGAACACTGCTCCAGCGGTAGATGGGCGGGGTACCATAACCCGTCGGTCAGATACCACGAAGGCAACTTTGTGCGTACAGCCTGGCGTCCGGCAATCTGTTGCAGGGCGGTTTTCAGGTCTATATCCGGATACTTTCCCCCTTGCAAGGCAAGTTGCCGTATATCGTCGTGGGCATGGTCGCGGATGAATTGTTGCGTTTGGGCCAATAGTTCCATGAGCTTATTCTATGAGTTTATAGTTGCGCCGGGCTTCTTCACGGCTGCGGAAATTGAAATGCCACCATTCGCTGTTAAGGGCACGGTATCCAGCATGCCGCATCACTTTGCGTAGGAGCAGACGGTTCTTGAGTTCCTGTTCGGTGATAACCCCCTTCTTTACCAACTGCTGCTCATTGTTTATATGGGCCTCGTAGCCGAAATGGTCGAATTCGGTACCCATAGATAGTGGGGTTCCGGTTTCATCGAGTATGGTTACATCGACGGCGAGTCCGTAGTTGTGCAGTCCTCCACCTCTTGCGGGGTTGGATACATAGATATTTTTGGAGGTTCCTTTGACGAGGTTCCACATCTTGCGCTGGGCCGACATAGGGCGGGTGGCGTCGTAAATAACGAGGGTGTAGCGGGGGTGTAACTCTTTCAGGTAGGCTTGTGCCTTAACGAGGGCTTGGGCAGCTTCGGGGTGGAGGTAGGCTTCGCGAAGGTCGTCATAAAGGATTTCGCCGGTGAAATTATCAGGGGTGGCGTATATCAGTTGTACGGCAATGGTCGGGTCGAGGGTGGAAATATCGACCAGGCCGAGGGAGTCGAAACGCCGGGCAGTAGGGCTTTTTGGGGGGTAATAGGTTTCCTGTTCGTATTCAGGAATTAGTTGTTTTCCGATAACAGTAGTATCGGTGACGTGTAACACTATCTTTTCCTGAGACTTTGTTCGCTGGCAGGAAATAAGCATTAACAGGAGAAAAGATAATAATATTGAAAGTTTATTCATAGGTGCACCCAATATATTTCAGCAAATATATAACAAAACACCTGAAAAGTACAAATAAATGTGAATCAGCAATTAAAGATAGTAAATGATACTATCAAACCGTTCGTTTGGTACTGTCAAATTACTCGTTTGGTACTGTCAAACCACCATCGGGCAGAACATATTTATTTTTTTCTCATTAAATCTTCCAAACCACTGATGCGATTCAATAATTCTTCCCTTTCTTTTTTGGAATCTTCATATATTGTTTGAAGAAATCCATGACTTCGTTAATAGGGTTATTAACTATTTTGAACTCATCATTGGCATTATAGCCAATATTTGTACTACTATCATTATTATTCTCTATTGAAATAAACATCGAATGGTCCTCGGGCATAATCTGTAATACCTGCACCGATACATCCAGAAAAGGAGCCAGTTGTCCAGTATTGCTCTGCTTTCCCAATACGATAAATTTTGTTGTGTGTTTTTGCCGTAAGAAACTTTTTTCTCAACCCGGGTAAAGAGAGTGGTTCCTGTAAAGGTCTGCTTCTTTACCCGGTGTTTAAATCTGCAAAGAACGAATTAGTAAGTTAAATTGCTTGGTTTAATTTATTTCACAGCAACTTCAGCAAATGTCATCGGTTCATTTTCTTTAATCATCCGTGTGGCTTTAAGCTGAACATAACGCGTTATCACCGGAGTAAAATAAACAGATTGCATAACAGGATTATTCTTGATATTAGAGAATTCTCCCTTTTTTACCATATTACTAATATTTTCCGGATCATCGCCAACAGACAGTTCATAATTGGATATTAATCCTTTCTGATCATCTGACTGGTTGGGTAGGTAATGGAATGAAGAGATCATTTTTCTTTCTCCCAAATCAATCAACAACTTATCTCCTTCTATTAAACAAACAGTAGTTTCATCCCTATCCATAGCCATTAGCGCTTCATCTTCGGGGATTCTCGTCAATGTAAATGGAAGACTTTCAATTTTTTCTACAGAAATACCATAGGTATCAAAAGCTTTATCAGCATAATAAACACCCACATTATTGATACACAAAGGTCCACGAGAATCTATTATTCGTATACGAATACCTTTTGAGGTTATTGTTTCAAATCTCAGTAGGCGTTTGTATCCGATAGTGGTTGTCTCTTCGTTCAGCTTTATTGGTAGCCATTGATCCTTTTCTTTGTATTCAACCACAAAAGACTTAACGCGCTGCCCCAGCGGAATGTATTCCTGAATCATTAGCCTGTTCATACGTTGTAGCTCGGTGAACGAGAACTCAATATCTCCACTCAATACATTATCTTCGGTAGCCCAATATGTATCATAGTTATCATCGGTCATTGCTGAAGCACTGAATTTTCCTCCACGCTTGCTTGATACTTTAGGGGTTGTACCTGCTACCAGGTTTGTTTTCAATTGCTGCTCAACTATCTCGTGTAATTTCACTGCATTCGCCGAATCCGTAGGATGAATAAGCCCTTCGCGGTTTACCGGAAAGTTCAGTAGCAAAGTGGCATTATGTCCAACACTCCGATAGTATAAATCGACCAGTTGGTCTGGCGTTTTCACACGGTCGTCTTCTTCCTGATGGTAGAACCATCCCGGACGAATAGAGACGTCACATTCCGCCGCAACCCATTGGTCACCATCAGCGTGCCCGTATTGAAGTTCATAATGTATCGGATAACCTGGATAAACAACTCCTTCGCGCAAGAAAGACCAGTTAGTGGCACCTGCAAAACCTCTTTCGTTACCCACCCAACGACAACCCGGACCTGCATCGGAGAAGATTATTGCTTGGGGTTGGATGTTTTCGACTATTCCATTAATCTTCGGGAAATTATAATAATTCCTACGGTCAATCCTACGAATGTCTTTAGCGCCGCCATACCAGCCATCTCCACCATTAGCCCCATCGAACCATACTTCAAACAAATCTCCATAATTGGTAAGCAGGTCGGTTAATTGTGCATAAAAATATTCCAGATATTCAGGTGTTCCATACTCGGGATGATTTCGATCCCATGGAGATAGATAGAATCCGAATTTAAGCCCATACTTTTTACAAGCCTCGGCCAACTCTTTTACAATATCCCCTTTCCCATTCTTATAAGGAGAACTGGCAACACTATACTCTGTACCCTCAAACGGCCATAGACAAAAACCATCGTGATGTTTGGCAGTAAGGATTACTCCTTTCATGCCTGCATTTACAAATGTTTGCGCCCATTGCTCGCAATCCAGTTTAGTAGGATTAAAGATTTTTGGATCGGTATCTCCATATCCCCATTCGCTATTAGTAAATGTATTGGGACCGAAATGTATGAAAGCATACGTTTCCATTTTCTGCCATTCCACCTGCTTGGTTGCCGGTATGGGATAAACTGGCTCGGGAGCTGCAACTTCGGCAAAAGAACATGCTTTGAATGCTGCCGGTATTGCAACAAGAGAAAACAATAGAATAAGTTTAAAATTCTTCATATAATCTGTAAATTATTTCCATCCCGGGTTTTGGGGTAGCAGATTCTCGTTTCTCTGAAGTTCGCCGGTTGGGATGGGGCGAAGATAAAGCTTATCATCCCATGTACGGCTCTTACCAGCCTGGTAACTATAATCTTCATTTGTATAATTAGGATATACAATAGCATATTTTCCGGTACTATAGGGTTCGCGCTTTCCAACATACGTTTTTACATTATTACAAAGTTCACCTGCTTTCCAACGTAACAGGTCGTCCCAACGGAAACCTTCGCCAGCCAGCTCAACACGACGTTCGCGCCGTATTTCCTGTAATAATGGGGTTAGATTATACCCCCAGTCGGGCCAGTTAGGATCGGTAAATCCCACTGTGATAGTTAAATGCTGCATGCCAACCCGGTCGCGTAATACATTGATGGTTTTATCCAGATCTGCTTGCGTAATAACGCCAAGCTCTGCCTTTGCTTCCGCATTAATTAATAATGTTTCTGCATAACGATAGGCTATACCATCGTGTGTATTTGATGTAGCTTCGAATGCTTTGTCGGTTGGAATAAAATATTTGATGGACCGGTATCCGGTGTAGCAAAATTCTGAGATAAAGTCTTCTTCCCTCTCGATAAATGAACTATCATTTGTTGATACGGTTACTCGCGTAGGGAAATCCCAGGTTAGAATGTTTTGTTTCAGGCGCGGATCACGATTAGTTGTTTCCTTTTCCATGTTTTCATCTCCCTGATATTGAGTACTTATACTGATAGGTCTTCCGTCGATACACAGATAGCTTTCTACGAAATCTTTTGAAAAACCGTTAAATGCTTCAACCAGCATACGACTCATATTATGTTTCCTCTTTCCATCCTGGAAGATCACCGGAAGGATTGCTTCTTTTAATCCGGTTTTATCTTCCATTACAAACATCTCATAATAGTCTTTCAGAGGAGCACCGGTAGTGTAAATTTCATAGCTACCCGTCGCCATAATTGCATCTGTTTCGTCAACTGCCATCTTCAGCAAACGTTCTGCTTTATTTTCCCAACCAAGTTCGGTGTGGTATTTGTAATAAGTGGCTTCATGTAAACAGGTTCTTGCTTTCAAATGCCGTGCTACATCTTTACTAATACGTCCCGCAGCGGGTTGGGCTGGTAACCATTGGATAGCAAAATCAAAGTCTTCGATTATTTTATCCATGATTTCGTAGCGCTTTAGCTTTGGTCCGTAAAGAATTTCGGTATCACTGGTGTTGAGATCTTTATCCAACCAGGGTATATCTCCAAAAGTTCTCATTAAACCTGCATATTGCTGGGCTCTGAAAAAACGAGCTTCGCCAACATATTTGTTGATATCTTCTTCTTTTCCGTTCACGCTTTGATAATGCGTAAGGAAGTAATTTACCTGGCGAATGGGTTCCCATCCACCTTTACTCCAATTACACCAATCGGCAGCCTCTGCCGGCACACTTAACTGATTCCAGAAGAACTGTGAAATGGAGTTTGGTGCCTGATTATCACTCTCACCATCAGAAATAGATGCCAGTCCGCTTGGTAACCAATTATAGAACTGATTCGTATATGTTTCCAGGTCGGTTGGGGTATTCCAGAAAGTCTTGTCGTTAATGGATTCGGGTTGTCTGTCCAAATAGGCGTCATTGCAACCTACAAGAGAAAAAGCTGCAAGGAATATATATAATAAATAGTTTCTTTTCATAATGCTGATTGTTTAAAATGTAAGATTCAGTCCAAATGAGAATGATTTTTGTAATGGATATTTATAGGGGTTATCCAATTCCGGATCAAGTCCGTTGGGAGTATTTGCAATAGTGAACAGGTTTTCTCCTGTAAAATAAACACGCACTTTATCCAGTGAAACCTTTCTTGTCCAAACTTGCGGCAACGTATAGCCCACACTAAGCGACTTCAAACGACAGTAAGATGCATCTACCAGATAGCGTGTTTGTACCTGATCTATAGCCGAACCTCCGTTGAAACGTGCCCGTGGAAATAAAGCATTTGTATTATCTTCTCTCCAGTAATCATTGTTATAGGCCGAAGGAACTTCCCACACATATCTATAATGGTGTCTGAATGAAGTTGCCGGAAGATAGTAATCACGTTTTCCAACTCCCTGGAAAAACAAACCTAAATCGATGCCTTTCCAGTCTAACCCCAAATTGATTCCATAATGGTAACGAGGTGTACTGTTACCAATAATCTTCTTGTCGCCCGGATTATAAATTGTATTATCACCCCAGTCTATAACATTATCATTATTTATATCAGTAAATCGAATATCACCCGGCAACAATTGAATACCACCACTTAGTTTGCTTTGGTCTACAGCGCCCGCCACTTCTTCGGCAGATTGGAATAAGCCCATTGTAGTGTATCCCCAAATCTCACCTTCTTTTGCACCTACATACCAGTTACCCAAATCTCCTGTAGGATTATCAAATTTGGTTACCTCAGATTGGTAATCAGATAAATTAAGTCCGATTGAATAGTGTAATCCATTCGATAATCTATCATTCCAGCTTACCTCGAACTCCCAACCTTTTGTAACTGATTCGGCTGCATTTTCCAATGGTTCACCCACACCTAAAATACCCGGAAGTATTTTACCTGTCGTCAGAATATCAGAAGTCCGTCTCTGGTAGTAGTCAAAAGCTCCTTTCAACCTATTATTCAGGAGGCTGAAGTCCAGTCCAATATTCCATTGTGTACAGTTTCCCATGTTATGGAAGAACTGATAAGTCCACCCGGAGTTACATACTGGGGTTGTGTACTTCCCATAATCCAGCCAAGCTGTTGAGCGCCATAACTCGATAAATAAGCATACCAGCCATTACTAAGAGCCTGATTGCCCAGACTTCCGTAGGAAGCCCTGAATTTCAGTTCATCCAGAAAACTATTAGTGAGTTCTTTAAACCATTTCTCATTCGAGATTCTCCATGCGGCTGAAAGTGAAGGATTAAATACTGCACGATCATCTTTGGGGAATTTGGAAGAAAGGTCATAACGTCCGTTAACTTCGAGCAGGTAGCGTTCGTCATAGTTATAATTTACTCGGAAAAAGGTGCTTCGTGTTGCCCAGGAATCATCGTTGCAACCAACTGTTCTTTCTCCGGTTGCATAGCTTAATGAGCCCAGGTCTGTTGAAATTAATTGTTCGCGACTTGCATTAAATCCGGTAGCATGCTTTGTTTCCTGATTGAAACCTATCATTGCTTTCAAATAATGTTTGCCAAAGCTTTTTTCGTAGTCTCCAAAAAAGTTAAATGCATTATAGGTATCATTAGCTTGTGTTTGTCCGGATGAGCTTGGATTAGTCCATGGGAAGATATTCAGGAATTTCCCGTCTACCCCATATTCATTATAAGCCTTTAAATGGTATTTATTATGTTCGGCATAATAATTGAAAGTATAATCCACATTGACAGTCATCCCGGTAATTGGAGTAAGTTTTAGTACCATTGTATTCCAGAAATCATTCTTACGGGTTTGACGGGTACCACCTTGTTCTAACACTGCTGCAAAGTTTGTTACATTACCCTGCCCTGCCCAATTTCCATCCGGATGCTTTACCGGCATAAGTGGACTTGCATCACTCCCTCTAAAGCTGTCGCCATGTATTTTGGATTGATTTAATCCTTCCAATTCTGTACGGTTGAATGATGTTTTCATTGAAAAATGCAACTTGTCGGTTATGTCATAACTAATATTATTCATCATATTGTACTTTCTATATCCTTCGTTGCCATAACGCATTAATGAACCTTGATCCATAAATCCTAAAGATGTATAATATGTTGCCTTCTCACCACCTCCGCTGATATTCATATTATACTTCTGCACGGGATAACTTTTTTTATACAGAGCATCTGTCCAGTTGGTATTACCGGCATAAGAATATAATGTTCCGTTTTGGCTCTTATTGGGGTCGGAGTGAACAAACACGGGAGAGTTATTAGCCGGGTCTTTATAATATGCTTCAATGTGTTGCATCCATTCAGCATCGAAATAATTATTCCCTGTAGTAGTTTGCTGAGCGGCATTCATCCAGTTAGCAAATTCCATGGAAGTCATATAAGTCGGACGGGTAGTTGGTCCATTGAATGATAATGATGCATCTAACGACACCTTAGTTGGTTGATTCCGTTTACCCCCTTTAGTTGTAATAAGAACTACCCCATAAGCAGCGCGTGCGCCATAGATAGAAGCTGAAGCAGCATCTTTTAAAACAGATACGCTTTGTACATCCTGAGGATTAATCAGATTCGGGTCCATCTCTACACCATCTACCAACACCAACGGAGAAGCTCCACTCATAGCAGTAGTACCGCGTATGTTAAAGCTTGATCCTTCGCCGGGGCGCCCACTGGTGGTAACATTCAGGTTGGGAATAGCTCCTTGTAAGCCTTGCCCCAGATTTACGATAGGGCGATCTTCGAGTATTTTACTATCGACAGCCGAAACCGCACCCGTCAAATTAGCTTTCTTTACAGTAGCATAACCTACTACTACCACTTCTTCCAGTGTCTTACTGTCTTCCTTCAAAGAGACACTCAAAGACCTCCCATCCCATATAATATCCTGGGTGATGTATCCCACATATGAGATCCGCAACACATCTCCTTGTGTTACATTTGCTAGAGAAAATTCTCCATCAAGTCCTGTTATAGTTCCATTAGTTGTTCCTTTTACTACAACAGATGCTCCAATAATAGTCTCGCCATTTGCATCTTTAACAACACCTGTACAAACATTACCTTGTTGTACCACATATAATTCCGTCACTTTTGCATCAACTGCTGCATGAATATATCCAAATGATAAATTGGATAGGAGCAACAGTATACCTACTGATTTCAGTAGCTTTACCATAGTCATTAAATTTAAGTAAAACAATAAGATTTAATAGAAGTGTAGTTACGAGTAACCTCTTCGGCGGCAAATTAACCCGATTTAATTGTGCCGCCTTTCCTTTGCTCTGCCAAAATTATGGCAATACGAAAAGAGCCAATGAACGCACATCGCGGTCAATGAGCGCACATAGATAATGTTTTGATTGTTAACGAGTTAAACAAGATCAGTACAAATATCAGCACAAGTTTCCTATGGTATTAGAATACTTATTGGAGATGCTTCTTCTCCTTCATTTTGCGATACTCCTTTGGAGTAACCCCGAACTTGCAAAGGAATTCTTTATAGAAATAAGAGCGGCTGGCAATTCCGACTTCATTTATAACATCGGCTATTGACATTTCGTTCTCCGATAATAAAAGTGCGGCTTTATCTATCCGGTAGTTCTTTATAAAATCACTGGGAGAGTTACCCGAGATTTCTTTGAATTTACGATAGAACTGACGGGAACTCATATTCATTTGAGTAGCTAGGAAGGAAGAGCCCAAATCCTCACGGTCCAGATTTGTATCAGTAACATGCACAAGCTTTTTAATAAAATCGGCCTGTTCCGGAGTTTCGCATATTATTTCTTTAACTGGTTGGCTCGGGAATGCTACTACGACGGCTTTCTTATCTGTTGTACGGTTTAGTGCCATATTCAATATTTCCTTTATAAATAATATATTGTATGGCATCACCACAAAACCATCGGCTAGTTTATTGAAGTCATGCTGCAATAACGAAGCGGCTTTCCATGTTAGCATAGGTACAAAAGCCGTCTTTATCAGCAAACCTTTATTATTATGTACGTATTCAATAAACTTGTCTTCTTCACCCACATAGATTTGTGTATCGGCCAGGAAAAGGTCGGGAGTTTTCCTGCGCAAATAATTGAAAGCATCCTGTACCGTTTGTACGCAATCTATGTTATAATCTTCGGATAGTATATCTTTTATAAGCCAAGTAATTTCGTTCTTATTCTCCAACAGTAATATAGTTTTCTTTTCCTTATTTGGTAGTTCTGCTGTTTTCTCTCTTAATGGCAGTTTAATAGAAAGTTTTCCATCTTTATGTACCGCTGTAGCATGCATTCCTTTTAAAGCATATCGGCATAGTTCTCTGTACAAGTAGGTGTTAAAGTCTTCTTCTTTTTCTGAAACAGTACTACCGGTGAGTGTATCGAGAATTTTCTTCGCGGTTGCGGCAGGAAGAGTAAAACTCAACACCAATGAATTTTCAACTACTTCTCCACTTACCATCATGTGAGGATCCATCTTCAGGTTTATTGCTTGCGCATAAAGATAATAAAAAATGTATCTGAGAGCATTCTTTGGTATACGAACCAAAATATTATCTGGTAATTCAACATGCAAGCCAGATAGGTTTTCATATCCCCGGTAAATCAACATACGGACTACTTCATCAGACAATTCCTTTATGTTCACGTCTTCGTATACCGGTAGCTCTGTCGGCAGATGTTTTTCCAATGATAAACCTTCGTCCCAAGATTTACCCGATTTAAATACAATAGACAATATCGACTGGTGAATGATATCCAACTTTTTGTAGTATTCGGGGGGCATGGATTTGTATTGTTGAAGCTGTCCGCACATCCGGTATATGGTAGCAAAAGACCCGGCTGTTTCATGCCATTTACTACTCATGCTTGTTGCAGAAGCATCGGAGACTTCGTGTACCATAAGTTCCTTTATCAGCTTTTCCCTCCGGTAATATTTTTTTGCGATACGGATAATATAAAAAGCGGCAAAGCCAATAAGCAAAGTATAGATGATATAAGCCCACCAGGAAAGATACCAGGGAGGGAGGATATGGATGTTCAGCGAATAAGGTTTATATTCGTTGTCGTATACATTTTTCTTGTATCTCACATTCAACACATACTTACCATGAGAAAGGTTTTTGAAAGTTGCCACATTGTCAAAACTGAACGGAGACCAGAAAACTTCATTATCTCCCGATAACTGATAGGAATATTCAAAATTATCTCCATTAATGAAATCGGGAGCAATGAAAGATATCGTGAAAGTTGATTTTGCTCCCTTCAAGAACAGTGTTTTGCTGTTTTCATTGTAATAGTCGTTGAAGTTCACCTTTTCCATTCCCAAAGTCAAGTTACGGAAGCATATATCCGGGTGGTATTCGACTTCGTTGGCTTGTTCCTTATTCAGATAGAGTAAACCATTAACTCCACCAAAAAACAAATTTTCTGTATAGGGGCATCTATAGTAGGCATCATCACTGAATTCTCCTATCTGTAATCCGTTGCTATAGTAATAATTATGAAAGGTATTATTTTGCGGATTATATTTCACCAGCCCTTTATTGGTACTTAACCACAGATAACCGTTTTCATCTTCTAATATGCCGTGTACCATATCATTAAGAAAACCATGTTCTTTCCCGAGATTAGTATATTTTCCCTCTTCGCGGTAATATTCCAGGCGGATAAATCCTGAAACGGTTCCTAAATAAATAAGGTCATCTTTTATATAAATAGAAAGAATATCGTTAATTGAGAGCTGTTCCTCATCGCCGAGCCAGCATGTAGTGTATCCTTCGGTTTTTATATTAAATCTTACTAATCCCAGTCCTCTGCTACCCAACCATATAATTGAATCATTTTCCTGTACTAAAGGAAAAAAGTTGTTATTTTCTCTTTCGTCATGTGGAAACACAAAAGCGCGTACACTGTCTACAACAATTTGATTATTGTTCCGGCGAATATTTGCTTTAACCAATCCATTACCCGAAGTTGTCATCCACAGAGTTGTATCATTCTCTTCATAAATTTGATGTACCCATTGCAACAAAGATGTATTACCGTGAACCGGAAAGACTTTGTCTTTCTCATAATCATAATAGGATAGGCCCGGATTATCGGCTCCACCTATCCAGAAACCATTCATATAACTGCTTGGAACAATACTGAATATCTGAAAATCGGCTTCCCCTCTATTATAATTATTTATATGTTCTTTTATTCCCGGAAAATAGACATGGGTTGATTCCAGGAAATTCTTTTTATCCATCCCGTTTATATATCCTGCAATTTTTACCAGTCCGTCTCCTTTCGTTCCAAACCACAGGTTTCCCTTATCATCCGTATGGATAGAACGTACCTGGCGGGATATTTTATTTTGCAGCTGATCAAACATCAAGTGAGTAGCCAGTGATTGCTTCTTTGTGCAGGCCATTACTCCCTGACCATCTGTAGCTACCCAAACAATGTCCTGAACAACATCTTTGTATATAGTAAAAATTCGTATGTCACTGTCTATCCTGTTTTCTTTATAATGTGAGGAAGCATCGAGTTTAATGAGTCCATTCCCCCTGAAAGCGATAATAATATCATCATAAAAAGAGGTAATACCATTTATTGCTCCATACTTTTCCTGAAGATCAGTTATATTGCGGATAAAAACTTTAGTATTGCGTGTTGTGTCAAAAAGAAATAAATCATTGTCCTTGTCTACAAAGCTTAATATTCCATTCTGATAAAAGGTTTGCACAATTTTCTTTATGTGAATATTTGCACGCATCACTGAAAACACAGGATGTTCTTTATTAAAATCATCAATATGGCATTGGTAAACACTGTTATCATCTGTTGAGAATAACCATAATGCTCCTTTCTCATCAGTAAAAGAGAGTTCTTTATCAAAAATCCGATCTTTCTTATGCACTTCAACGAAATTATGCAGGTAGGTGTTGTAGTAATAGATGTCTTCCCGGTCCAACACCCAGGTATCTCCTTTACGGTTAGAGCAGAGGGAGAAGTTATCCTTAGACATTTCGAACCTACCTACTACTTTTTTTTCTTTCACCGAAAAACGGTCGACTCCCAGGTTTGTTGATATCCACAGGCAATTGCTGTCGGCCGCATTAATATGGTTTATTACATTGTTCAGCAGGCGTTTCCCTGTTACTGCATCAGCACGGAAAACCTCCATAGTTTTACCATCAAAATGGTTCAGACCATCATAGGTTCCAAACCAGATGAGGCCCTGATTATCCTGATACAGTGATAATACAGCACTATTAGATAAGCCTTGTGCTTCACCGATTTTTAGTAGTGTGTAATCTTCCTTTACTGCAAATACAGAATGAGAAAGGTGTACCGATATAATTAGAAATATCCAAAATTGTGTTTTCATAGAATGGCCCGATAAATTGCAAATTTATCATTTATATTTTCATTTAGGAAGATAAGAAAGAAATAAAAGAGTATAAAATACGATTAAATAGCCTTAGCTTGTTTTTGCGCAACACTATTTAAGAAATTGTTTGTAACAACAAAATTAAAACAATTATCCATACTCCAAACTATTTTTATATATTTGTATCAATACTATGAAGTAAATCAATTAATTTAAGACACGGAATCTTATAATAAGCATGACAGAGTCAATTAACATTGACAAACTAAAAAAAGGGGATACTGAAGCTTTCCACGACTTCTTCATCGATTTTTACCCCAGGCTTATGGCCTTTGCCTGTAGGTTTGTTGAACAGCAAACTGCCGGAGATTTAGTGCAGGATGTTTTTCTTGTATATTGGGAACAGCGCAAAACCATACGAACAGATAATATACAGGCTTTCTTCTATAAAACTTTACGGAACAAGTGTTTGGACTACCTGAAACATCAGGCGGTGGTAGACGATTATGAAGCCCGTATTCGCATAGCCGAGAAACGAATAGCTTTTATTGAAGAAACAACCGATATCAACGAAGTATTTCTTTCCATTGCCAATCAGGATATACTGGAGCAAATCGAAGCATCGGTCGATAAATTGCCCGAAAAATGTGCTCAGGTATTTCGACTTTGTTATTTCCACGATATTCCTCAAAAGGAAGTTGCCGGCATTCTGGATATTTCATTGCGAACAGTCGAAAGCCATGTGAGGCGGGCTGTACTATTTCTACGCAATGATTTGAGCAAACTCTTTTTATACCTTTTTATGTTCTTGAGCATAAAATAAATTTTTTCTTCTTTTTCGTTGCGTAGTCCTTTGGGGGTGAATCGTTATCTTTATATACTCTTATTAAAACACGCGTTATGGACGACGATTTATTAATCCGTTTTTTCAATCATCAATGTACACCCCGGGAGATGGCGCAGATTGATGAATGGCTGGCATCCGACCCGGCTAATTCCCGGTATCTTTTTGAGATGGAACGAATATGGAGCCTGAAAAACGTTATCCATTATGCAAGGAGTAATGAAACCGAAACCAGCTACCGGCAGGTGGTTCGACAGATATACCCTAAAAGCCGGACGCGCAAATATACATTTCTTATCCGCTATGCAGCTATATTTGCTTTACTGGTTATTGCTTCCGTATACCTGTATTTTTCATCATCCCGGCAGGATTCTCACGGCCTCAACCTGATTGAAGTTCAACGTGGCGAAATGGCATCCGTAACACTGAGCGACGGAACCAAAGTATGGCTGAATGCCGATACACGTTTTTCTTACCCCGACCGTTTCGGCTCGCGCAACCGGGAGGTTACACTGGATGGAGAAGCATTCTTTGAAGTTGCGCACCTTAAGAACAAGCCGTTTATTGTTAACGGCGAAAAGTTCAATATAGAAGTTTTGGGAACAGAATTCAATCTCAAAGCACACAAGAACGAAGATGCCGAGATATCTCTGAAAACCGGGAAAATACAAGTCACCGATGCGCTTAACCCTGACAATAAGGTATTAATGAAACCCCACCAGCAGTTACGTTACTCCACCAACGGTAAAATGATTCTTTCGGATATGGATATGAGTTCGGTAGATAACTGGCGTAACGGAGGTATTGCATTCGTTTCGCAACCATTGTCGGCCATTATAAAATCATTGGAACGCAAGTACATAGTAACCATTACCCTGAAAGACCGGGAACTGGCCGGCGAGATATTCAATTGCTCGGCCCGTCCGGGATTTACCCTGGAACAGGTTTTGAATTTACTGCGCGAAACACAGCGCATTGATTATAAATTCGAAAACGCCAATCATGTAATAATCATTAAAAACGATATGCCTATGGAATAGTGAAAAACACGGAAAAAACAGGAACCGGAAAACGTTGCCGCGTCGTCCGGTTCACGATTAGCTTGAGAATCAGTTGGGTTAACCTGAATTATTACTAACTAACCAATTACAAATGTATGAATTATTGTTTGAAAAAGCGGGCTTTTTCATCTGGAAAATGCTCGTCGTTACACAGAACTTTCATAATCATAAAGTTCGTTTGCCTATTTGTCTTTTCGGGAACACTGCAATCAATGGCTTCGCTAAGCTATTCGCAGATCGCACTGTTAACTATCGAAAAGGAAAACGCATCCATCCGGGAAATTCTTTCCGTTATTGAGCATCAAAGCGATTTCTATTTTACTTATAGCCAGAGCCAGGTGGATGTGAACCGGAAAACTTCTATCCGGGTAGTGGATAAAAGTATCAATGAAGTATTAGAATTGTTGTTCGACGGCGCGGGGATAAATTATACTATCAGCGACCGCCATGTGGTATTGTTTAAAGTGGCGGAATCTGCTGCAAAAAACGATGAAGCAACAGCCGGGACGAAAGCTGTTCAGCAAGGTAAAACCATTACCGGTAAAGTTTTTGACAACCTGAACGACCCGCTTATTGGGGTGAATGTTCAGGTAAAAGGTTCTCAAAACGGTACCATCACTACGGTGGATGGTTCGTTTACTCTTTCCCATGTTCCCGGCAATGCTGTATTGGTAGTAAGTTACATTGGTTATATTACCCGGGAAGTAGCAGTTGGAAATTCAACCAGTCTTACTATTATTTTGAATGAGGATAATCAGTTATTGGATGAGGTGGTTGTGGTAGGTTATGGCGTACAGAAGAAACAGTCACTGACGGGAGCCGTTACTGCCATCAGTGCCGATGATATACAGACCACGAAGAGCGAAAACCTGATTAACAACATCCAGGGTAAAATGCCGGGATTGTTGATTCGTCAGAAGACGGGCGAACCGGGAGAATTCGATAACATGATCAGTATCCGTGGTTATGGCGACCCTATTGTAGTTATTGATGGTGTAACACGCGAAAAAGATGAGCTGGCTCAGCTTAATTCGGAGGATATCGAGAGCATATCTATTCTGAAGGACGCTTCTGCCGCCATTTATGGTATGAACTCTGCCAATGGGGTTATTATTGTAACTACCAGGAAGGGTGCGGCCCAGAAAACCCGTGTATCTTACTCCGGATTGTTCGGTTTGAAGCATGCTACCGGTATGGAAGAAACCGTGGATGCTTTAACTTACCGCGAAATGGAAAACGAAATGGCTCGTAATGGCAAGAAAGCCGTAGCGTTTGAAGATGATATTCTGAAAGAATACCGCCCGGGAGGGAAATACCGCGATTGGGATTGGCTCGATATGTACATGAACGATTATGCTTTCCAAACCTCGCACACCATGTCGATACGTGGGGGTTCCGATAAAGTACAGTATTTCACCAGTTTGGGTTACAACCGCGACAATGGTTTATTGAAGAGTGGGATACAGTATTACGAACGTTATAACTTCCGTACTAACGTAACTGCCGAGATTGCTAAAGGATTAACTATGAATGTGAAAGTATCCGGCCGCTGGGATCAGACACAGCGCCCCCGCGAACCCTTCGTATGGACATTCAAAACTTTGCTGGTCAACGACCGGGGTGTAGGCCCGTATGCTTTTGGTACTACCGACCACTATTCCGATATTCTTCCCGAACACAAGAATCCCGCGGCTTTGGTCGACCCCAATGTGGATGGCTATCGCCGTCAAAGAGGTTTAAACTACTCGGCCGATGTAGACCTGACGTGGAAAGTTCCTTTCGTCGAAGGACTAAGTGTCGGCATACTTGGTTCGTTCAATGGCAATAACCGTAACAATTCGCAATTGCAGAAATCTTATCAGCTATACGACTATGATGAGAATAAGCCGACGATGACTTATGGGGAAGATAAATACGAAAATACGATGGGTATCTTTCAAAAACTTTACGGACGCGTCCAGGCTAACTATGCAAACTCTTTCGGCCGTCATAATCTGAACCTGACAGGGGTTGCCGAACTCTCGGCTAGTCGTTACGACGAGCTTACGGGTTCACGCAAATATGCCGGCTATTTCAGTAATGACATCCTGAATCAGGCCGATGGCGGAACAGCCACTAATGCCGGACACCGCAACGAAACACGTCTGGCTGCCTACCTGATACGCGCCAATTATGATTATGCCGGCAAATATTTGTTAGAAGTCGTTGCCCGCTACGATGGTTCATACCGTTACGCACCGGGACACCGTTGGGCGTTCTTTCCCTCGTTCAGCGCAGGTTGGCGCGTCTCTGAAGAGAACTTCATGAAAGGACTTCCTTTCATAACTAATCTGAAACTACGCGGTTCGTACGGAAAGAGTGGTTGGGATACGGGAAACCCTTACCAGTATGTGGCCGGTTATACACAGGCCAAACAACACAACAACCCCATCGGCTATGTATTCGGTTCGAATCAGATGATTGCTATGCAGGCTCCGGGTGTAGTACTCGACAACCTTTCGTGGGTGGTATCCAAAACTTCCAATATAGGTTTGGATGCTGAATTATGGAACGGCAAACTGTTCGGTACGCTGGAATTTTTCCGTCGCAAGAACGAGGGTCTTTTAGCCCAGCGCTTGCAGAACATTCCCAACACCTTTGGTGCCAGCTTTCCGCAGGAGAACATCAACTCTAACGAAAACCGGGGTTTTGAAATCGAACTCGGTACCCGTGGCACCATTGGTAAGGATTGGGGCTACAGGGTTAGCACTAATTATACCTTCGTACGCGAAAAGAACTTGTACGTAGAACACGCCGATTACAAAAGTTCCATGGATCGCTGGTTGTACGGTCGGGATAATCGTACCATCAATGGCTTTTGGGATCATAGCCGGGGTATGTGGATGCAAGAATATAACGGTCAGTTTACCTCGCTGGCAGAACTCGAAACGGCTCCGTTATATGGTGGCAGCAACGGAAATTCAATGATGTTACCGGGATCGTTCAGATTAGTCGACCGCAACGGAGATGGTGTAATTGATATGTATGATATGAAACCCGAATCGCGCGGTACCGGAGGCAATCCTCCTTTCCAGTACGGTTTAAACCTGGGGTTAACATACAGGAATTTGGATGTGAACATTCTCTTCCAGGGAGCCGGAGGTCATGTTATCGGTTATGCCAACGACGATGTATTCGGTTACGGTTCGAAAACGAATCCTACTTTAATGAAGAAATATATGGATCGCTGGCATACCGCCGGAAACAACGAC
>DAMCMT010000017.1:64075-64170 GCA_032108265.1 Bacteroides sp. | reverse complement strand
CCCAGGGTTGAAACCCTGGGCTAGGTTCGGCGCACTTACAGTGCTCAGGGCTTTCAGCCCGTCGACTAGAACCAATAACCCCTTTAAAAAAAAAT
>DAMCMT010000017.1:49728-64065 GCA_032108265.1 Bacteroides sp. | reverse complement strand
CAAAACAAACGAAGAATATCAAACTTCTTTCACCCCATTCAAAAAAGTACAACGTTTAAATAAAT
This sequence comes from Bacteroides sp., assembly GCA_032108265.1. Lineage (GTDB taxonomy): Bacteria > Bacteroidota > Bacteroidia > Bacteroidales > Bacteroidaceae > Bacteroides. Next base: position 64,000 of record DAMCMT010000017.1, on the reverse strand, counting down.
TATATGAATACAAAGAGTACCTACACACGTAATTTTGTATCATCAACGATTCAGAGAATATAATATCTTAATTTTTAATATCATGAAGCATAATCAAAGAAAATGGACTAACACTTTCTTATGTTATCCCATAGCAATATTATTAGTATTATTGTTGGGATTTAATACCGCTTTAGCAGCGGTCGACCAGACCCCATCCGGAATTACCGTAACCGGTACAGTAACGGATGCGCTTAACGAGCCCATGATAGGGGCAACTGTAAAGATTAAAGGACAATCAACCGGTACCGTTACCAACCTCGACGGTAAATATTCCCTCTCCAACGTACCGCGTACTGCCGTATTAGAGTTTTCATTTGTAGGTATGAATACCATAGAAGTACCCGTTGAGGGCAAAACCGTTCTCGACGTGGTGCTTCATGACGCTACCCAACTGCTCGACCAGGTAGTCGTTATCGGCTACGGTAGTGTGAAGAAGAGCGATGTAACCGGCTCGGTAACCTCAGTTAAAACCGAAGCATTGCAGGAAATACCCGCCAACTCCATCGAAACACTGTTGCAGGGACGTGCCGCGGGTTTGCAGGTGGTAAACTCATCGCAAGACCCCGGCGCCTCATCTACTGTACGCATTCGTGGGGGTAGTTCGCTCTACGGTTCCAATGCCCCGCTGGTGGTAGTCGACGGATTTCCTTTGGGAGATGCTGGTGATTTAAAGCAAATCAACCCCGCCGACATTGTAAATATGGAAATATTGAAAGATGCTTCCGCCTCCGCTATCTACGGTTCGCGCGGAGCCAACGGTGTTATCATGGTAACAACCAAGAAAGCCAAAGCCGGAAAAACATCCGTTATCCTGCGCCAGCAGACTACATTCTCTGAGTTTACCTCAAAACTCAACCTATGGCGAGACCCCGTACTCATGGCATCGCTCAATAACGAGGGACGTATTAATGGTGGAGAAGACCCGCTTTATATCGGCGCTATCAACTCGGCCGGGGTGTATTACCCATCCATCGAAGAACTGCAAACCACCTGGACAACCAATACCCGTTGGGACGACATTGTATTCCGCGATACACCCGTATCCAACAACAGTACGGCAACTATCCTCAGCTCAAACGACAAAACCATATTCAGCCTCAGCGCCAATTACTTTGCCGACCGTGGTATGTACATTAACGACGATTACGACAAGTTCGGTTACAACCTGAGTGTTGACCATAAAATATACGATAACTTCCAGGTACGTTTCTCGAACATCCTTTCGCGCGGTGTCCGTGATGCCAACGGCGGACTGGCTTACTGGAGAAACCCTATCCTGCCGGTATACGATGAAAACGGCGATTACTACCTGACCAACGCTCAGGACTACGAACACCCGGTAGCGCTGACCAACCATAAGAAAAGCCAAACTAAATCGCTTGACGTTATCACATCGGGCGCGCTGGAATGGCAACTTCTCCCGGCTCTCAAAATCACCTCGCAGTTGAACTACAAATACGGCACCTACGTTACCGACGAATACCTGCCCGATACATATACCGAATCCGGTTCCATGAACAAAGGTTACGCCAGCATGTACAACTGGCAGGGGCATACGCTGGTATCCGAAACCTTTGCCAACTTCCAGAAAACTTTTGCCGACAAACACGATGTAGGCATTATGGCCGGACATTCGTATGAGAACTATATGTCGCGCGACTCGCGCATGGCCGCCCGTGGCTTCGTAAACGAATCACTGGGATACGAGAACATGGGTGCAGGCGACCCGGAAAAGAACGAAATAAGCAACGGTATGTCCAAATCCCGTCTTATATCCGGAATGTTCCGCGCCAACTATACATACGACAACCGCTACCTATTGACATTGACCTACCGCGCCGACGGTTCGTCTAAGTTCGGAGCCAACAATAAATGGGCATACTTCCCCTCGGGAGCCATCAGTTGGAAAGCCCACGAAGAAGAGTTCATCAGGAACCTGAATGTGTTCGACGAAATGAAACTCCGCCTCAGCTACGGTATCAGCGGTAATCAGGGAATCAGCCCCTACCAGACATTGAGCCGCTACGGAACCGACAAATATTACAGCGACGGCGCCTGGGTTACAACCATCGGCCCGGGCTACGTCTCGGGCTGGACAGGGCCGGGTTGGATTTACCGTGTATGGAGTGGTATACCGAACCCCGACCTGAAATGGGAAACAACCGCACAAGCCAACATCGGGCTCGACCTCGCATTCTTCAAACGCCGCCTGCGCATGACCCTGGATGTTTATGATAAGCAAACCAAAGACCTGTTGCGCCAACGCAACCTCGCCCTCTCATCCGGATACGACAAGATGTGGGTAAACGATGGTAAGATACAGAACCGCGGTTTCGAAGTAACCGTTGATGCCGATATTATCAACACCCGCGACTGGAAATTTAGTGGTACACTTATCTACTCCATGAACCGCAACAAGGTAAAAGACCTCGGTAGCACCCTCGAATCGGGTCTGCGCACCGACCACTTAACTGGTATGCAGTACGAACACGCCGGAAGCAGTTACGAATTGTTCCGCGACTACACCAACATACTGGCTATCGGCCAGCCCGTAAACGTATTCTACGGATATAAAACCGACGGAATAGTACAGACCTTGCAAGAGGGTGTAGATGCCGGACTAGCCGGAGACTACGCGCTTCCCGGCGAATGGAAGTACGTAGACCTGAGTGGCGACGGCGAAATATCCGAAAACGATAAAACCATCATCGGCGACCCGAACCCCGACTTCACCGCCAGTTTGGCTCTGAACGCATCGTGGAAGAACCTTGATTTCTCCATCTTCCTGAACGGAGTGTACGGAAACGACGTTCTGAACACACAAGCATTCAACCAGCCATCCAACCAGCCTTTCCGCTGGACACCTGATAACCCGACCAACAAATACCCAAGCCTGCGCACCAACAGGCAGAACCGGGTATCCGACTGGTGGGTTGAAGACGGCTCGTTCCTCCGCATCCAGAACCTGACCGTAGGTTACAACTTCCAGTTGCCCAAACAGTTACACGTTGAAAAACTACGCTTGTACGTCAACGTATCCAACCTCTACACATTCAGCAAGTTCAAAGGATACGACCCCGAAGTAGGGCTCGACGGTATGTACTGGGGCGGCTACCCACGCCTGCGCAAATGGACAATCGGACTCGACATCACATTCTGAAACCACCATTAAAACAATAAGATTATGAAAAATAAGATATTAATAGCAATATTGGGCACGGTGGTACTCTTTACCTCGTGTAGTCTGGACGAAGAGCCGTACGGCTTCTACTCCGAAGATAATTTCTATAAAACGGCAGCCGATGCTGAAGCAGCCGTAAACTACGCCTACGGCACACTCACTTTCCTGGAATACTCCCGCCTGATTTTCTTCCTCGGCGATATGGCCAGCGAAACGGAAACCACCAAGGGCGACGCATCCGCGGATAATCAAGACCTGAACAACTGGAAAGTAGAGAACTTCAAAACCAACGGTTCGCTCGAAAACTACTTTAAATACGCATTCATCGGTATCAACCGCGCCAATGCCGTTATCAAGAAAGTACCCGAAGCCAACTTCGACGAAAAACAAAAAGAACAGTTCCTCGGCGAAGCCTACTTTCTCCGCGCATGGAACTACTTCAACCTCGTCAGGAACTTCGGACTGGTGCCGCTGCACTCAACAGTAGTCGAAACCCTGAACCAGACATCAACCCCGCTGGCCACCAGCATGGACGAAATGTACGACCTTATTCTTTCCGACTGTCGCCGCGCAGCCGAACTGATGCCCGTATACGATGCTCCCAAACTCGGTCGTGCCGACCGCGTGGCCGCGCAATCGCTTGCCGCCAAAGCCTATCTGTACGTAGCCACCGCGAAAGAGAACGGAGTAAAACTATACCGCGATATGCAACGCGACGTAACCGTAATGTACGATAGCGCCGCTTATTTCGCCGGACAGGTAATAGACAACCAAACCATTTACGGACTCGACCCCGATTTACTCGGCATTTACGATGTTGAGAAACCCAACGGCCCCGAACACATCTTCCTCATGGGTATGGATCGCAGCGGAGCCAGCGAGGGACAATACTCTAAAATCTCCAAAATGTTCCTGCCTTATATAGACGGCGCAACCATCTACCTGAAGCAAGGCGATAGCGACCAGTACATACCTACCCATGATGGTTGGGGCGAATACCGTACGGAAATTGACTTTTACGAATCGTTCGACGGCAACGACAAGCGAAAAACTCACCTGATAGTCGACAAAGTGTACAACGCCGACGGTACCGTAAAAGCAACCTTCGAAGATGGAAACTTCCCTTATCCGTTCAGCCGCAAGTTTATCGACCCGAAGTTCGACTCGGATAAAACCAGTACACGCCCGTTCCTGATACGTTACTCGGACGTAGCATTGATTTATGCCGAAGCCGTAGGCCCGACACCGAAAGCGTTGGAACTGGTAAACTTCATCCGCAACCGCGCCGGACTGGGTAATATGAACCCCAACCTTAGCAAAGACGATTTCCGCGAACAGGTATGGAACGAACGCAAATTCGAATTAGCTTTCGAGGGCGACCGGATGTATGATATTCGCCGCTTCAACCGGATTCAAAGCGTAGTGCATCAGGCAGCCGGATTGAGCGAAGACCAGGTTACATTTTATCCGATACCGCAGGCTGAAATTAATTTGAACGGAAGCATTAATTAATCAAATATATTATGGAACACAGAGACACAGAGGCACAGAGATTTATAAAGTCTTTTATGATAAAGAAATTAAAAGACTCTGTGCCTCTGTGTCTCTGTGTTCGAAATAAAATAATTTAAAATTCAACACCAATGAAAACAATAAAATGCATAATGCTGATTATAGCAGCTACAATGGCTTTTCAGTCGTGTGTAAAAGACCCGTTAGACGACGTAAACGACGGCGGCTGGAACCACGAACGAACCATCCTCGATATTAAATTTGAAAATCAGGCAGGCGCCGCCGAGATTACCACCATCAACGCCACCACCGGCGAGATAAACCTCGCCATCAATACCGCAGCCGTGGCTGATTTCTCCAAAGTCAAGCTTACCCGCCTGCAAACATCCTATCAGGCGCAATCATCCGTTGTAGAAGGCGAAACCCTTGATTTCAGCAACGCCGACAAAACCGCTGTAATAACCATCACCGCCACCACCGGCGAAACCCGCGACTATAAAGTAATACTATCCGACTTCTCCGAATCGCTGGTAGGTACATGGGGCATAAACAGCCTCGTAGTTTACGGCGGTACAGGCCCCGAATACGGCGGCGGTGGCGTAATGGAGTTACAGGAAAAATCCTGGTGCTGGTACGACGATGCCCCTCCGGCAGCCGAGTACGATAATACAATCACTTTCACCATGACCGAGATTCTGGACAACGGAAACACGATCGGTACATGCGTAAACGATGCCGGCCCCGACGGTAAATACGCCGACTTCATTTTCAAAGGTGCCATGAACCCTGAAACGGGCGAAGATGTCGACCTGAAAAAATATTATCGCCAGATACCCCAAGGAACCAGTACATGGGAACGTAATTATTCGAACGGAACCATTACCTTTACCGATGCGAACGGAAAAAGAACTACCGGAAGCTTCCTTGGTTCAGGTACCGTCGACCTGGGTAACGGCAATTCGTACACCGTCGACAGTAACGCTTTCTCCTTTAATATAAGCGGTACCGACGATTGGAATAATATTTACAGCGACTATGACAAATTTGCCAAAAAAGCACGTGTGTTCTTCGTTTCAGTGAGCAAAAAGTAACAATCGATGCCCCTCAGAACGCTTCTGAGGAGTATCGGATAGACTGCCTGCAAAAGTCCGGACTTTTACCTGTAAAAGTATATACTTTTGCGTATAAAACTCCGGACTTTTACAAGTAAAACTCCGGACTTTTGCAGACAGAATTTTGGACTTTTTTTTAAATAGTAAATAGTCTATACAAATCACTGCTTCCGCCACCTGTAAGATAACATAATTATGATAGTTAAAAGAATCATGTTAAGAACCAAACAACTACTCCTCCTCTCGGGGATAATTGCCGCCATGAACCTCACCACATCCTGTACCCGCCTAAGTACAACCACCATCACCGTAACCCCGGAAGTCATATCCACCGGATACATCGGCAACGGCGCTGAATGGGATCCGTACGACGAGGCCGAAGCATGGGGCAGCGCCGTGTCCGAAGCCGACTGGCAAAAACTCTTCGCCCGCCTCGACTTCATGCGTCCGCAATACGTGCGCTGTATGATAAACAGTCCGTGGAGATACTACGACCCGCAAACCGGAAAGTACGACCGGGAAAGGAACTTCGAATCCATCTCCCGCCTGCTCGATTACTGTACCCGCAACAACATAACCGTGATGTACGGTGAATACAACCCGCCCACCTGGGAAATGAAAGAGTCGCAGCAGTGGATAGACATGGCCGTGGACTACCTCAACTACCTCGTTGTGGATAAAGGATTTACCTGTATCAAATACTTCGTTACATTCAACGAGCCCGATGGCGACTGGGCATCCACCAACGGCGATTACGAAGTATGGAAAAATATGATGCTCCGTTTCAACGACAAGATACAATCGTATCCCGAACTGGCAGCCCGGGTAAGCCTTGCCGGCCCCGATGTTGTTGTCGATTACAAAAACAACGCCTCCGATTACGATGCCGAGGGATGGGTAAAAATGACTGCCCAGGACCTCGACCCAATCATCGGCCTGTACGATATACACGCATATCCAGGTCAGACCGAGGTACGCAGTGGCCAGTACCCCGGAATTCTTGCTAAATACAAGCAACACGTTCCACCGGGAAAGAAAATCGTCCTCGGCGAAGCCGGATATAAATATTGGAGGCCGGGCGATGAAGCGCTGATGGAAGAATATCAACGTCGCGCCAAAGACCACCCGTTCACCAAAGGTTCGGACAGCAATATGCTGGTTTACGATTATTTCTACGGCCTCGATATGCCTTTGCTTGCCATGGAAGTAATGAATGCCGGCTATGCAGGACTTGCCGTTTGGATGCTGGACGATGCCATGCATAGCAACGGCGATTCGGGTAAAACCGAAGATATTAAACTCTGGGGTATGTGGAATATCTTAGGAGAAGAAGTTTTCGGCAAGCCCGAAGAGGAAGAAATCCGCCCGTGGTATTATACATGGAGCCTCATGTGCCGCTACTTCCCGGCGGGAACGGAGGTTCTGAAGACGGGTATCAACAGCAGTAATCCGGGTGTTTTCTCCGTTGCAGGTCGCTCAGAGCAAGGCTATACGGTTGCTGTTGTCAATGTAGGCGATACGGACGAGACTATCACACTGAAACTTCCCGAAGCCGTAAACAATGCCAACCTGTATGTTTACGAGGATGGAAATATGCCTGCGAACGCTCAGGGCTTTCCGGTTCCTTTGCAGAAAGGGGTCAATGGCAGTAGTTATACAACTACGCTCAAGGCTCAGAGCTTTATTTTGCTGACGGAGTTGAAATATTAGGCAGTTATTTGCAAGTTTAAACCAGTAAGTAGAGAAGGAGTTAAAGGGAGTTATCGCTTCGCTAGGAGTTAAAGGTTTTGATAGCTATCTTGACTAGGGCGTTTAGGCCCGCTAACTCCATTTAATTCCATCTCTACTCTTTTCGGTTTTGATGTAAATGAATATTGATTCTGATGTCCTCCCCCTAACCCCCTCCAGAGGGGGACAGGCTGCGCTATTAACTGATTCCGCATGGTGTCCCCCTCTGGAGGGGGTTAGGGGGAGGACATCAGATTTACATCATTTCTTACCTGTTTTTGTATAAACTAATATATAATTACCTTTAATTAACTACACTTGAATTTTTCAATATCATTTTCCAGAGCTTAAAAACGAAAAACATTACACCCATGAAAACAAAATCCATCACCCTTACCATATCCCTTATCCTATTATCATTCATTGCCTGTAGCGCCGACAACGGCTCAGGCGGCAACGAACTCCCCGGCCCCGCTACCCCCGAAACCATCGTTCTGAAACTAGCCGATAGCAACGCTACCCCCGAAACCAAAGCCCTTTATTCCCAACTCTGGGCCATTCAAAGCAAAGGCTTTATGTTCGGCCACCACGACGATTTATGGTACGGCCGCAAATGGTACAACGAACCCGGCCGAAGCGACACCAAAGACGTATCCGGCGATTACCCTGCCGTATGCAGCATCGACTTCGCCGAAATCATGGACGACCGTTACGAAAATAACACCGCCAACGAAATCCGCCGCCGCGTTATACTCGAAGCCCGCCGCCGGGGAGAAGTAATAACCGCCTGCATTCATATTAACAACCCACTGACAGGTGGCGATAGTTGGGATAATTCCAGCCGCGAAGTAGCCAAAGAAATACTTAAGAACGGAAGCGAAACCAACATCAAATTCAAAACCTGGCTCGACCGCCTGGCTGCGTTTGCTCTCAACCTCAAAGACGATGCGGGAAACCATATACCCGTACTCTTCCGCCCTTTCCACGAACATACCCAAACCTGGTCGTGGTGGGGAAGCCGCTGTACTACCGAACAGGAATTTATCAGTTTGTGGCGTTTCACCATCGAATACCTGAGAGATGAAAAAGGAGTCCACAATTTCATTTACGCCATCTCCCCGCAAATGGATACTGCCAAGCGCGAAGAAGATTTCTACTTCCGTTGGCCGGGCGATAATTATGTCGATTTCATCGGCATGGACTGCTATCACGGTACCAATGCATCTATCTTCGCTGCCAATCTTAAATCCATTTCCGCCGCATCCAAAACCAAAATGAAACCCTGCGGCGTCACCGAAACCGGAGTAGAGGGCTTTCAGGACAAAGATTTCTGGAGCAAACAAATCCTCGAACCCGCAACGGGACGTGCCATCAGCATGATAGTAATGTGGCGCAACAAATACGACCCGCAGGAAACCGGAAACCATTACTTCTCCGTATTTAAAGGCCACCCCTCCGAAACGGATTTCAGGAAGATGTATGCAAATCCGTTGGCGCTTTTCTCGGCAGATTTACCGGATATGTATACTTTGGCCGAAAATATTACCGTAGAATGATTGAATTGAAATAGCTTTATATTAATTTTGAAACGCAGATTAACGCGGATTAACGCAGATTAATTTAATAGGAAATAATAATCTGCGTTTCAAACATATATACTGTAAAACATTCGCAATAAAATAACAGAACCATGAGAAAACAACTTATCCTTACCGCTTTATTGCTGCTGGGTATATCCGCCCACGCGCAACAAAAGTACAAAACAGAGAAAGACATTCCGTACATCTCAACCTCTGAAACCGATGCGTACCGCAAAGAACGTTGTAAACTGGATATTTACTATCCGGAGGGCAAAACCGATTTCCAAACCGTTGTTTGGTTCCACGGCGGTGGCCTGACCGGCGGAAGCAAACACATTCCCGATGAGTTGAAAGAAAAAGGAATTGCCGTAATACCCGTTAACTACCGTCTCAGTCCGAAAGCCACCCATCCCGCCTATATCGACGACTCTGCCGAAGCAGTAGCCTGGGTTTTCAGGAATATCGAAAAGTACGGAGGCAACCCCGATAAGATAGTTGTTGCCGGACACTCTGCCGGAGGTTACCTGGCATTAATGCTCGCTTTAGATAAATCATGCCTTGCCAAATACGGAGCCGATGCCGATAAAGTAATGGCTTACTTCCCCTTAAGTGGCCAGACAATGACTCATTATACCATCCGTGTCGAACGTAATATGCCTGATGGAATACCATTTATAGATAAATATGCGCCGATTCAGCACGCCCGTGCCAATACTCCCCCTATTTATCTGGTTACCGGCGACAGGAATCTGGAAATGGCTGCCCGTTACGAAGAGAATGCCATATTATATGCCGTTCTGAAAGATAAGAAAAACGATAAAGTTTATCTGCATGAACTGGGAGGGTTTGACCATGGTAATATGTTTGGGCCGGGTTGCATTATGCTCACCGAATACCTGAGAAAGCTGAAGAATTAAAGAACATATAAAATATCCACGGAATGCTCCTCTTTCCGCCGAAAGAGGAGTGCCTAATGGCATTAATGACTGGTAAATGTGCACAAACCAATCAAATTCCCGTGTCTATTAGTTAATTCATTTTGTAAGTAGTGATTTGTATCGCAGTCGTAAGTGTCGTCAGTCGCAAAAATAACTCTCTGAAATCATATACTACAAATTAACAACAGAAAATCTACCGAAACAAATTTATGTTAGATTAACCCCAGATAAGGGATAAAAAAGCGTATTGAGGGGCGAAATTTATTATTCAGGGGTTAAATTCACGGGGATTAATGTGTATCTTTGCCCGAAATAAAGTTGAAAACGTGGTATGTTCGACAAAGGAATTCCTCATTACCTGTTGCAGAAAAATAACATTATCCGTCTGATACTATCGACGGCCTTCTTTGCGCTTATCTTTATTAATATATACAAACCTTTCAATTCACCTAACTGGTATCCGGTTTCCGAATTCAAGTTCTTTGTTTTCTCCAGTCTTATTATCCTCACTGGTGTATTAGTAGTTGTAATGAGCCGTATTATCATGCGCTATTGGGGCAAACGGCATATCATCACCATCGGGCAGTATGCTATATGGATTGCGCTGGAAATATTCTGTATGTCGCTATTCTATACCATATATACATTATCCGTCAATCCGCAGCGCGAATGGCTACAGGTATTCCGCGAATCGTTTGTTAATACGGCTTTGGTGCTTCTGTTACCCTATTTCGTCATACACTTATGGCTCTCTTATCAGGATAGCCGCGAACGTATCCGCCAGTTGGAAGAAGAAAAGCAGGAACGTACCGTGCGCAATGTAATTTATTCGTTCTACGATGAGAAAGGCGAACTTCGTCTTTCCGTAAACCAAAGCAATTTACTTTATATTGAATCTGCCGACAATTATGTATATATATGGTACCTCAACAAAGGAAAACTAACTAAATTTATGCTTCGTAACTCGATGAAAGGCATTGAGGAAAGCTTGAAGAATACCAGTGTACTACGTTGTCACCGTTCTTATATTGCCAACTTTGCGCAGGTAAAAGTTATAAGGCGGCAAAAAGATGGTATATATTTAGAGTTCGGATTGGAGAATGTTCCGGATATTCCGATTTCTAAAACCTATAATGAAAAAGTAACTCATTGGTTTATGGCTTATTCTTCTTGAAATTTGTTCCGGAATTCTGACATTTCGTCAAAGTTCTGGAGGAACTATGTGTGAATATAAGGTCTTAAAACAGGAAATAGTATATGCTGGAAGATACTGGAGGTAGGAAAAAGAGAAACAAAGAAAAAGAAATAGTACCTACTAACGCCTTTAGAAGTTTTGTTGATACGAAAAAAAAAATAGTTCCTCCAGAACTTATCCTACCAATATTTTCATAACTTTGATGATAGTTAATGATTTCCTTAAATAGAAACATGAAAAACTACGACAATGAATGATATATTTAAAATTGTCTTATTTATCTGTACTCTACCTGCAATCACCCCATTGACGGTATTTGCATCATATTCCATCCATAGGAGTCATAATTTAGATTTATCTAATAATGCGGTTTTATGTATGCATCAGGATAACGATGGATATATGTGGTTTGGTACGTATGATGGCCTGAACCTGTATAATGGGAAGAACGTCTTTGTATACAGATACGAAATGGATAACGAGTTTTCTTTATGTAGTAATATCATTCACAACATAACACAGGCAGATGATGATAACCTCTGGATATCCACTTTTCTGGGATTGAATAAGTTTTCGCTGAGAGAGAAAAAAGTAACAGAATCGTATACCCAATGCCCGGAGGCTAAACTATTGGCTGTTGATACCCAGGGAAATACCTGGGTGGTATGCAAAACAAACTATATCTCTTATTATACCCCCGAAAGCCGTAATTTCGTTGATATGCATCTGCCGGGAGTAAGCCCGGACAATGTTCTGGCTCTTTTTGTTGATATGGAAAACAGAGTGAATGCCATACTAACAAACGGTATGCTTAAACGGGTGCAAATTTCCGGAAACGGTAACCTATCAGTATCCGATACGCTTTTAGATAGCCATAATATCCGGAGCGCTTTCTATGAAGATGGCAATTTATACCTGATGAACCACAATAATAAGCTATACCTATATAATACTTATACCACTCAGAAAAAAGAAATATCTGATTTATCTCCGCTGGCAGAGAAGTATGGTAGGATATCAAGTATTTTAAGTTTCCAACACGACCTATATCTGTCATTCAACCGTGAAGGAGTAGTAAGACTTAACTCGTCGGACAATTATTTGCCGGAACACATCGGCTCGCATATCGGAATCTTTTGTATGCTTAAGGATCGTAATCAAGATATAATATGGATAGGTACGGATGGACAAGGCGTGCGGATGTACCACCAAAACAATGAAATGTTCTGCAATATACTCTCCTCGCAGTTACCTGTAAAAGTAGAGAAACCAATAAGGGCAATATTTTCCGACGAATACAATAATTTGTGGATAGGAACCAAAGGAGACGGGCTTATACGTATGAAAAATTACAGTCCGACACATAGCGCAATGAATGGTTATGAGCATTACACATCGGAAAATGGCCTGTCGAACAACTCAGTCTACAGCTTTCTGAGGAGTAACTATAAAAAACTGATATGGATCGGAACAGACGGTCCCGGGCTATCATTCTATTCATACCGCAATGACCGGATCATTACCTTACCCAATGAGCAGATAGTGAAGGTACATTCCATATGCGAAGTAAGTGAAGATACACTATGGCTAGCCACTGCCGGAAATGGAATCCTGGAAGTTATTATTGAAGACAATAGCAATCATTTGTCAATAAAGGCCGTCAATGAATTCTACCTTAGGAATGGTGAACATGTATGCAAAGAGTTCCATTCAATTATTTACGACGGCAGGGAAACATTGCACATCGGAAGTAGGGGAGGTTATGGGGTAGCCCGTTTTAATATTCACACCAAACAGTATGATTTTATTAAAATGAACCAGGGTGAAAACTCGGCTGTAGGAGATGTTCTGTGCGCACATTACAGTACAGATTCCATCTTATATATCGGGGCAAGTTCCGGAATTACCAAAATCCAGATGCAACCGGATGGAGATCATGTTATTAAACAATTCGACCGTCGGAACGGATTGGCAAATGATATGATACATGGTGTACTCGAAGCAGAAGACGGTTGTATATGGTTCAGCACCAATAAGGGAGTGATAAAATACAATCCCCACAATGATTATTTCCATAATTATTCTTATCCGGAATTGGAAATAACCGAATTCTCGGACGATGCTTACTGGAAAAGCCCGTATAGCAACCGCCTCTTTTTCGGTGGAATAAACGGATTGGTATGGATTGAACCGGATAAAGAATTACCATCTAACGCGTACGCTCCCGACTTACAATTTTTCGATATCCATATATCGGGAGAGAGCTATCCCATTGATAAGTTCATGACAGGAAACCAAAGTATTGAAATAGGCTCGGATGTGCAATCATTTACGGTTTCTTTCGTAGCGCTGGATTATATAAACGGCGATAATTACGAATATTCGTATCAACTGGAAAATTATAACAACCAGTGGCACGAACTACAGAAGAATAATGAAGTAACATTTACCAATCTTCCTCCCGGAAACTATACCTTGAAAGTACGGTATAAAAATGATGTATTCGACTCGGGAGAAAAGTACTATTCGCTAAATATTGCCAAGTTATCTCCATGGTACCTTACCCGGCTGGCTATTTTCTTTTATATAATTATTTTTATAGCAGTGGCGGCATACATTATCTTGTGGATTCGCGACCGCATCAATAGAAAGCATCAGCGAATGCTTCAGAAAATTAAAAAAGAAGAGAAAGAAAAACTAATGGAAGCCAAGCTGATGTTCTTTACTAATATTACCCATGAGTTCTGTACCCCACTGACAGTGATAAACGGGGTAACTGAGCAAATTAACAAACTATTACCAGCCGGCGAAACACAAAAGTACACCGAAATATTACAGAATAATGTGGCCAGCCTGAACGAGCTTATCCAGGAAATACTCGACTTCCGCAAAATTGAGGCTGCCAAGTTCGAGGCCAATAATATCCGTACTGTCGATATTTCGGCTATACTTCATAAACACCTGCATTCCTTTGATGCCGCTGT
>DAMCMT010000017.1:36862-49718 GCA_032108265.1 Bacteroides sp. | reverse complement strand
GCTGTGGAGCAAAATCGCATCCGCCTCACCGTTTCATTGCCCGAAAGGCTTGATTGGAATACAGATACTTCCTGCTTCAACCGGATCGCACTCAATCTTATATCCAACGCATTTAAATACACCCCTGAGGGAGGCGGAATACATATATCTGCAAACGTCGTTGACGAACAACTGGTGTTTAAGGTTTATAATACCGGTAAAGGAATTGAGAAATCGAGCATTCCATTTATTTTCGACCGCTACCGTATACTCGAAAATATCGATGCAACTAATCCCTATTCACTAAAGACATCACGCAATGGCATCGGATTATCCATCTGCAACAGCATGGTAGAATTGCTTCAGGGGCAGATTGAAGTGAAAAGTGAAATAAACCGATATACTGAGTTCATCATCACATTACCGTTGTTGGAGGCCAATGCCCAAACAGCAAGTCCGGAAGCAGTGAAAGAATTGCACTTGCAACCTGCCGGAGTTTCATTCAACAGCGATTCGGATGATAATTCGAAACCCGTTATCCTGGTAGTCGACGATAATAAAGATATTGTATGGCTTATTACAAATACCTTATCAGATGATTATACAGTTAAAGGAGCATATAATAGCGCCGAAGCTCTGAAATATCTGGAGAATGAAACCCCGTCGCTTATTATCACCGATATTATGATGCCCGGACAAGATGGACTGGAACTGATTGATGCCATAAAATCCAATAAATTCTCCAAGCATATTCCTATCATTGTTGTATCAGCCAAAATCAGCGATAAAGAACAGGCCGAAGGGATTGATAGCGGTGCCGATGCTTATCTTACAAAGCCTTTTTCGGCGTTGGTTTTGCGTTCATTGGTTAAACGCCTTCTTTTAAATAAAGAAGAATTGAAAGGATACTATTATTCTCCCGAAAGTGCTTACGAATATTCAGCCGGTAGCCTGTTGCATCAGGAAGATAAAAATTTTATGGATTCGGTTGTGCAGATAATCGAAGAGAACATAGCTCAGGAAAATCTCCGGCCCGAACTTATTGCCGACAAATTAGGCATGAACACACGCAACCTGTATCGCAGGTTCAAAAAGATAACCTCTTCATCTCCCAACGATTTTATTAAAGATTACCGGTTTAAACTTGCGGCTCAGTTATTGGTGAGTACTAATCTTACTGCGCAGGAAATTGTTTATAAAATCGGGATAAACAATAAATCTTATTTCTATAGAGAATTTGTAAAGAAATATAATGTAACTCCTAAGGAATATCGTTTGGGGAAGCAGGATAAAACTTCGGGTATACCTGTATAAAAAAATGATTATCCGTAATCGTACCCCTAACGTTGTAGGCGTTATATTAATGTAAGTAAGTGTTCATAATTAATTCATTCTATTTTGTTATCATCTTATCAATGAATCCCCGATGGGGATTTGTTGTTATATTAACCTGTTTTTTCTATGGATATGTATGCCCTCTGGGCACTTTTTGTTGCCCGTAGGGCATATATATCAATAGAAAAAGAGAGAATACAATCGTCTTTAATCCCCATACGGGGATTCATGCCCGAATTAATAATGAACATCTACTTAGCAAATAATCAGCAGTACTACTTCAAATCGAACAGTGGTAACTACTGCAAAATAAACAGTGGTAACTACTGCAAAATAAACAGACTATATTAAACTATATACATTTTAAAACCTCTCTCTATCTCTCATGAGGGCGAGAGTTGAATATGAAACTATCAAACGAGTGGTTTGGTACTGGCAAACGAGTGGTTTGGTACTATCAAATGAGTAGTTTGGTACTGGCAAACGAGTGACGTAGATATTGCTATATGGCCGGTAAAAAACAGGTTATGCTGTCGGTTATTGGTTAAAGAATATAAAAATACATGTCGTATCCTGCCGTTCGGAATATTTCGGAATGTTTCGGTATTTCTGGCCATTTTGTTAAATCCATACCCCTTATCTTTGTATTGTAAGCTTACAAACACGATATTTCTTTGACATGTTTCCCCCTTCTTTGCCTGTATGGGTTATTCCTGCAGATTACCGGGTACAGCGGTAGCCAAAGGAAGGATATGATACGAAGCGGGTATCCTTAAAAACCCAAAGAGTATCCTAATCAGCCATGTGTAATTCAGGATACTCTAAACGCTGATTGAGATAACCTTATTCCAACCCAAACAACATAATATTGCACCATTGCAACAAAGGGCTATACCATAGCTCGGGTTGCCGTAATGTTAATCTTAATATTCATTTAAAATTAAAATTTTATGAAGCATTTTTACCCTAAGGGCAAACAAATCCTTTCCCGGATTAAAATCACTGCCCTGATTGTTTTGCTTGCGACATTCATTGTGCCTTCGATGAATGCTAATACAACGGAAACACAAATTATCCAACAAAACAAGCAAATTAAAGGTTCGGTAACCGATGCAGCCGGTGAGCCACTGGTAGGTGTGACGGTAATGGTTAAGGGTGGAACAACCGGTACTATTACTGATGTGAATGGTAATTATTCTATTAATGCGAATACAGGGAATACACTGTTGTTTTCATATATAGGTTATGTTACCCAGGAAATTATTATTTCCAACCAGGCTACTATAAATGTGCAGTTGGTTGAAGACAGCGAAATGCTCGACGAAGTTGTCGTGGTAGGTTATGGTACCATGCGTAAATCAGACGTAACCGGTTCTATTTCAACGGCTAAAGGTAAAGACATTATTAAAGGGCAGGCATTTAACGCCCTGGACGGATTAAAAGGTAAAGCCGCTGGTGTGAACATCTTCTCGAACACCGGACAGCCGGGTGGAGAAATGCGTGTAATTATCCGTGGTATTTCTACTATTAATGCCTCTGCCAGTCCGTTATATGTAGTAGATGGAGTGGTAATGAGAGATTTCCAATTGGTGAACCCCAATGATATCGAATCTATCGAAGTATTGAAAGATGCTTCATCAGCCGCTATATATGGCGCCCGTGGTGCTAATGGCGTTATCCTGGTAACAACAAAACGTGGCGATGGTGCTGGTAAAAAAGCAATGGTTTCATATTCCGGATCTATGTCTGTTAGTACCATGGCAAAATACATGGATGTTATGGATGCTTACGAATGGATGGATGCATTTAAGCAAGGTTTGGAAAATGCCAATGCATGGCAAGGTAGAAATTTTGATACAGATTTATCGAAAATTTTCACAGACGAACGTCTGTTTAATGCCGATGGTTCACCGAAATATAATACCGATTGGCAGAAAGAAGCATCTCGCACAGCATTTTCCCATAACCATCAGCTTAGTATTCAGCGTAGTGGAGATGACTCATCAGTTGGAGCATTTCTTAATTACACCGATCAGCAAGGTATTTTGCTCGATTCTTATATGAAGCGTTTAAATGCTAAGATAGCTTATGATGACAAACCAACTAAATGGTTATCAACATCAGTGAATTTAATGGTTAACCATACCTGGGGTAACAGAACCTCGGATAACCCATACGGACAAGGAGCTTTACGTACTATGATTGAACAGTTACCATTCCTACCCGTTATGCTGGATGGAGAGTATACTCAGACTAATACTCCTAAAACAAGTAGTATTTTAAGAGACAAGGACAATCCCAATAGTACTAAACAAGGGTTTAGTCCTGAAGGTGTTGGTAACCCTGTTGAGCAGCTGACACGGATTGAAGCAATGAAATACAGAACCAAAATATTTGGTAATGCAGCTTTAACTTTCCATATAACCAAGGATCTTACTTTGAAAACCCAGTTTGGTATCGACTATCAGAATAATCGCGACCGTAATTTTACTCCGGTTACACCACATTCAATCATTGGTGCTTCTTCAAAAGGAGAATCTACTGCCTCCAATTCAAACGCATTATACTGGCAGGAAGAAACCTATCTAAATTATAATAAGCTTTTCAATAAACATTCAATCAACGCTATGGCAGGTATGTCCTGGCAAGAATATAATTACACAAGCTTTAACGCTAAGGGCGAACAGTTTACCGATGATTTTTATGGATATTATAATATGGGTAATGGTATTTCAACACCCACAGTAGGTACAGGATATGATAAATGGGCGATGAACTCGTACTTCCTGCGCGCAGCCTATTCTTACGACAATAAGTATATGGCTACTGTAACCGGACGTTATGACGGATCATCAAAATTCGGTGAAGAGAATAAATATGCTTTCTTCCCTTCAGTAGGTTTAGGATGGATGGTGTCTAATGAAGAATTCCTGAAAGCTAATCCCATTATTAGTAAATTGAAACTACATACTTCTTATGGTATAACAGGTAACTCAGAAATCGGAACATTTAGGTCATTAGCAGTTGTAAGTCAGTCGAAGACTATTATTGGTAATGAGTTGAAAATCGTTTCTTATCTGGATAATATGCCTAACCCAAGCCTTAAATGGGAAAAAACAGGTCAATGGGATGTCGGTGTAGATTTAGGTTTCTTCGATAACAGATTAAATCTGGAAGCTTCTTATTACTATAAAAAGACAACCGATTTGTTGCTTGATCGTCCTGTACCCGAATCAACAGGTTATTCGTCAATCCTTGCTAATATTGGTTCGGTTGCAAACCAGGGAGTCGACCTCTTACTTACTGCACATATTTTAAATGGTCCTGATTTCCAATGGACTTCAACCGTTAACTTAGGATACAATAAGAACAAAGTATTAAAACTAGACGAAGGTGCATCTGTTGACCCAATCAGTGGTAAGCGCCAGATGACTAAGGACGGTTTCGTAGGTTATGATATCCTGATTCGTGAAGGTGAAGAGCTTTCTTCATTCTACGGTTACAAACGTATAGGTATTTACGATGGTATACCTTCTAACTGGGATCCTGAAACAATGAACATACCTTCGACTATCGGAGAAAAG
The DNA here is from genome assembly GCA_032108265.1 of Bacteroides sp. GTDB lineage: Bacteria > Bacteroidota > Bacteroidia > Bacteroidales > Bacteroidaceae > Bacteroides. The sequence continues at coordinate 44,820 of DAMCMT010000017.1, read as the reverse complement.
GTTACTTCTAAGAACCGTGAAATTATCGGTCATGGTCTGCCACGTTGGATGGGCTCATTCATCAATAACTTTAGCTATAAAGGATTCGACCTCACTCTAGATTTCCAGTTTACATGGGGTGTAGACGTTATGCAGGAGTATTTCCACTCTACCGAAGCACGTTTCCTTACAAATGGTCTGGACCGCATTTACAAGGAAGCATGGCATCCAACGCTGAATCCTAACGGTAAGTCACAAGCCCTCCGCTTAAATAACTTTGGCCAGGGTGCTAACAATGCAGCAGATGATACCTGGGTATGCGATGGTTCTTATCTACGTGCTAACCTGATTCAGCTTGGTTATACATTCGAATCGGCCAAGTTGAAGAAAATCGGACTTTCTGCATTGCGCCTGTATGGTAGTGTAAACAATGCTTTCCTTATCACTTCATCTGATTATCTGGGATACGATCCTGACAACTCATCTCGTCTGGGCGATAATAAGTGGGGAGCTAATCGTCAGTTCTTTACCTATCCGCGTCCAAGAACATTTACATTCGGTCTTAACCTAACATTCTAACTTGTAGTATAAAAATAAAATTTATAATCATATGAAATTCCATAAAATAAATATTTCCATCTTTTGCATGCTTGCATTATCAATAGTGATAAGTTCATGCGATGGTTTTCTGGAAGAAAATCCCGAAAACAAGAAAGGTACACATCAATTCTGGAAAACAAAGTCAGATGCCGAATCGGCAGTAAATGCACTTTATTTCGGTGGTGTTCCATATCTGCACAGTACCGATGTTGACGGTGGCTGGACACCTAAGGCAACCATGTGGGGCGGTATTATGGCAGGTTTATATGTCGACAAACGTAAAGACAGAACGTTTACTACAGCATCCGAAGGTTGTAACTTCAATATCCCGGCATTCGATGGCCCGGCAATGAAATTGTGGCATGAGTTTTATAAAGGTATTTCGCGCGCAAACTTTGTTATTGCCAATATACCTACTATGACAGGGATATTAGACCAGGCTACTATGGATAACTATGTAGCGCAAGGTAAATTCTTCCGTGCATATGCATACTTTTATCTGGTTAAAGAATTTGGTGCTTGCCCTTACGTATCCGAACCATACACATCTCCTACGGATATGTATATAGAACGTACTCCTGCAGATCAGGTATACAAAAATATCGAAGCTGATTTGCTCGATGTAATTCAAGGAAGTGCACTGCCTAATAAAGCATTTTACGATAACGGATGTTACGTAACAAAGCCTATGGCACAGACTTTACTGGCACAAGTATATTTGCAATGGGCCGGTGCGCCTCTCAACGGTGGTGATACATATTATGCCAAAGCTGCCGAAATGGCTTTAGAAGTAGTTAAAGGTGGTCAGCATGCACTTGTACAGGCCGATGGCAGTAGTGATGACCTTAACTCTGCTTACAACATAATTAAAACGTCTAAGTCATCGAACGAAATTATCTTTGCCAAGGAATTTAACGAAGACCTTAAACAAGGCAACTCTTATCACTCTCGTTGTATGGGAGCAGAAGCAAGCCAGTGGGGTGTTTTCGGAAATGGTACCTTATACAACGCATACCTGCCTTGTGATATGATAATCAATAGTTATGAAACTGCTGATATCCGTTCGCACGAAAAACAATTCTTTTTCCGTACCTGGACCGAAGATGGCACGACTCATACTTTGAGCGATGTTGGAAACTGGGCATGGTTTGATGAAACTGCTTTGAAATTGAATCAGGGTGGTAGCTATAATATGCCGGTATTCCGCTATGCAGAGGTTCTTTTAATTGCAGCTGAAGGCCTGGCTCGTACTGGAAAAGAAGCGGATGCCGAAGGTGGTGCTAAATTCTATCTTAATCAGGTACGTAAACGTGCCGGTCTTGAGAAGGAAACGGCTACAGGTGATGCATTAATACAATCTATCCTGACCGAACGCTTACACGAATTCCCACTGGAATTCAAGGTGTGGGATGATATCCGTCGTACCCGCTTGTATCCCGAAGCTGATGGTTTGAATTCGGGTAAACTGAAATGGACTCCACTGGCAACAGCACAAATCCAGAACAAACCCGATGGATTTATCAAAGCAGGTGCAATTCCGGAATATGCCCTGTTATGGCCTCTGCCACTGGATGAAATACAGAGGAACCCCGCTTTGGAAGGACATCAGAATCCAGGTTGGAATTAATAGGATAAATAGAAAATCTTTCATAACAAATCTCTTAAGGTAAAAAGGATTGTTAACTTTGCATGTCCCAGCCCCTCCTGACTTGCAGGAGGGGCTACCATGCAACAAACAATTAACCGTTAGCTTGCCTCAGCATATAAAATGGAATCAACATACACTAATCATAGACAACTATGTACAACTTATTGAAGATTTTAATCCCCCTCCTTTTCTTCACCTCTTGCAACGAGACAAATAACGGTTATAAAATTCAAGCCGATCTTTCCCTCAACGCCTATGTTAATCCTTTTGTAGGCACATCAGGCTTCGGCAATGTATACCCCGGTTCTCAAATCCCTTTCGGAGGTATCCAGATAAGCCCGGATACTGATCGTGATTACTACGATGCTGCCTCCGGCTACAAGTACAACCACATGACTATCATGGGTTTCAGCCTTACACACTTAAGTGGTACCGGTATCCCCGACCTGGGAGATTTCCTTTTTATACCAGGCATTGGTACCAAGAAATTCGAAGCAGGCACCCACGAAAATCCCGACGAAGGATACCGCTCGCGTTATAGTCACGACCGGGAATGGGCTTCGCCTAATTATTATGGTGTCGATTTACTCGACTACGGTGTAAAAGCCGAAATGACATCTGCCTGCCGTTCAGGAATTTTCAGATTCACTTTCCCCCGTTCGGATAGTGCTTTTGTTATGGTCGATATGGATCATGTACAGTGGTTCAAAACAGCATGGTCGCAACTCCGGATTGAAAACGATTCGGTTATAACTGGATTTAAGTTGGTTAATGGGTGGGGCCCCGAACGATATGTTTATTTCGTGGCCGAATTTTCGAAGCCATTTAAGAAATCAGGTATTATGCAGGATGGTAAACCAGTTATTTATGATACCAAACGTTTTCGTAGCGACCGTGTAGCTTATGGTAATAAAATTATGGGCTGGTTCGATTTCGAAACAGACAGTGATGAAGAAATTGAAGTCAAAGTAGCCATTTCCTCTACCGGAACATCGGGGGCGCTTTCTAATATGAAAGAACTGTATAATAAGAATTTTGAAACCGTAAAAGCAGATGGCGAAGGTCTTTGGGCACAGGAGCTTAGTAAGTTCAAGGCGAAAGGTAGTAAGAAGCAATTAGAAACATTTTACACCTCCGTTTATCATGCCTCCATACATCCGTTTATTTATCAGGATGCCGACGGTAGCTACCGTGGTCACGATTCCAACATCCACCATACCGGTGGCAAATTCAACAACTATACGGTTTTCTCTCTCTGGGATACTTACCGCGCTCACCACCCGTTGCTGAATCTCGTTCACCCGGACAGGAATGCGGATATGATTAACTCTATGCTCGCACACTACGATCAAAGTGTGGAGAATATGCTTCCCATTTGGTCATTTTATGGCAACGAAACCTGGTGTATGATTGGCTACCATGCTGTATCCGCAATTGCCGATGCCATCGTCAAAGATATTCCCGGATTCGACAGGGAGCGGGCTTTCGAAGCGATTAAAACTACGGCAATGAATCCCAATTACGATTGCCTGCCCGAATATACTGCCAACGGTTGGGTTCCTTTCGATAAAGAGCGCGAATCAGTTTCCAAAACATTGGAATATGCTTACGATGATTATTGCATTGCCATGGCGGCTCAAAAACTGGGTAAAGAAGAAGACTATCGCTATTTCCTCAATCGTTCGCTTTCTTATCAGAATCTTATTGACCCCGAATCCAAATTCATGCGTGGTCGTGATTCACAGGGAAACTGGCGTACACCCTTTGATCCTATCGCATATACCGGCCCCGGCTCTGTACATGGTTGGGGCGATATAACCGAAGGATTCACCTACCAGTATACTTGGTACGTTCCGCAAGATGTTCAGGGATATATCAACGAAATGGGTGGTGATGAAATATTCACACAGCATCTTGATGCCATGTTCCTGATGGAACTGCCCGAAGATATACCCGGAGCACACGATATACAAGGTCGTATAGGTGCTTACTGGCACGGCAATGAACCATGTCACCAGATATTATACCTGTACAACTACGTAAAACAACCTTGGAAAGGACAAGAAAAGATACGTTACGTACTCGAGACTTTCTATGGTAACGAACCTGATGCTCTAAGTGGCAACGATGATTGCGGACAAATGTCGGCCTGGTATATCTTTAACAGCATGGGTTTCTACCCCACCTGCCCGTCGAGCAATATTTACGCCATCGGTTCGCCCGGTATGGAAGCAGTGGAAATGACACTCGGAAATGGAAAGAAGTTATCAGTAACTACTGAAAATTATAGCGAGAAGAATGTATATGTACAGGCCATGTACCTGAATGGGAAGCCATATAATAAGACATATATTACCTATGATGATATCCGTAATGGTGCCGAAATAAAATTTGTCCTGGGTACTAATCCAAATAAATCATGGGGAGTAGAAGATGAGTCTGTAGCTCCTTCGCTGTCTAAACCCGGTCAAACGATGAAATATATTACGAAATAACATTTTACTCTCACATCATACTTACATTCATTTTATTCATATAGGACGCTATAAATTAACATCCATCCGATATAAGTAATTCCATTTTTTCTTTATATTTATCCGGTCAAAGAATTACAGCTTATAGAAATGCCGGAGACATCTGACTTTAATCTGCTATACCGGGAGTATAGGCATCGTTTTATTCACTATGCGAAAACATACGTGGAAGATATAACTACTGCCGAAGATATAGTAATGGATAGCTTCATCTATTATCTGGAAAACAAGCATTCCTTGAAAAATGATTTTAATATTCCGGCATACATTCTTGCTGTTATAAAGAATAAATGCCTCAATCACCTCCAGAAACAAAGAACTCACGAAGAAGCAACCCGATACCTGTTCAACCGGGATAATTGGGAAATGGATTTGCGTATTGCTACTCTTGAAGCCTGCAACCCCGAAGAATTGTTTTCCGAAGAAGTTCAAAATATTATTGAAAAAACACTCAATGCCATGCCCGAATTATCCCGCGAGATTTTTGTGCGCAGTAAATATGAAGGCCAGTCCAATAAAGAAATAGCAGAAGCGTTGGATTTATCAATAAAAAGCATTGAATACCATATGACTAAGTCTTATAAATTATTACGCATCGCATTAAAAGATTATCTACCTATTCTTTTTCTATTTAAAAAACTGAATGAGATTTATCCTTTTCTGGACCAACTATAATTCCGAACACCCTCTTCTCAAAAAATAATCTTTTTGCGTTTAGGGTTTTCACACTTGACTTTGCTATACTATATAGACAACAAACTTATGAATAGAAAAATCTTATATCGTTTTTTCGAGGGCGAAGCTTCCCGTGATGAAAAAGAAGCAGTAAAAACCTGGCTCGAAGCATCTCCCGACCACAAAGAAGAATTCTTCAGAGAAAGAAAATTTTATGATGCAGTTATTCTATCTAAATATAATATGCCCGGAACCTCCCGTAATCAATTCCGGCCCCGTAAACGATTTAAAAAGGTTTTTGCTGAATTTACTAAAGTAGCCGCTATATTTTTACTGGTTCTCTCAGCTGGCATATATATATACCAACAGCAAATAGATAAAATACTGCAAACCACAAATACCATTATGGTTCCTCCCGGGCAACGAGCCAATATCCAGTTACCCGACGGCAGCGATGTCTGGCTGAACGGAGGGTCGGAAATAAGCTACCCGGTATATTTTACAGATAAAAACCGTGATGTTTATCTCAAAGGGCAAGCTTTCTTCGATGTATCTCCCGATAAGAAAATGCCATTCATTGTCCATACCCGCAATTATGAAATAGAAGTCCTCGGAACTTCCTTCGATGTGGAAGCCTATCCGGATTCTCCCGATTTTACCACCGCCTTAATGACGGGTTCAGTGAAAATCTCCAGAACAGACAACCCCGCCGAAAATATTACCCTATTGTCCAACCAGCGGGTAATGACGGTAGACGGACGGCTTGTGAAAGAAACAATCTATGATTTCGATATCTACAGATGGAAAGAAGGTCTTATATGTTTTAAAGACATTGAATTCGGAGAACTCATGAAGCGATTCGAAAAATGCTATGACGTAGAAATCAGAATTGAAAATCCCCGGATTGCCCGAAAAATATTTGGCGGAAAGTTCCGTATATCCGACGGTATAGAGAACGCCTTACGGATACTTCAAAAAGAAGGAGAATATGCTTTTGAAAGGCTGGATGAAAATCCTGTCGTATATATAATCAAGTAATTAACTTTTAAAAAACTAATGCCTATGCACAAAACACGTTAACCTTAAAAAAAATGCCGATAGGTATTGCGCCCCTATCGACATTGCTTTAACACAATTAATAACTGTATTAATTTTTAGCCGTTCAAAGATATGAATAAAAAATCATTTCCCGGGAGCTTTCATTCCGAAAGCCCTCATTATAAACATTTATTTACTATTATGAAGATATCACTACTTTTGTTGTTTCTATGTATCTTCAGTTTGAATGCGGAGAATTTACATTCTCAGAATACTAAACTATCGGTAAAACACACCAATACTTACCTGGAGAACATTCTTGAAGAAATAGAGAAACAATCCAATTACCTCTTTGTATACACCAGAGGTGTAGATGTAAAACAGAAATATACTGTTAACAACACCAGTGCGACGATTGAAGAAATACTCAAAGAACTCTTCAATGGAACACCAATCAATTACGCTGTCGATGGCAATTATATTATCCTCTCGGCAGGTAAAGAAATACCCGTTGTTCAAATAGAGCAACAAAACAAAAAACAGATAACAGGAACAGTCGTCGACCAGTTTGGAGAACCCATTATTGGCGCCAATGTCGTGGAGAAAGGCGTTACCAACGGAGCAATCACCGACATCGACGGCAACTTCTCACTCAATGTTCAGGACAATGCCGTGTTACAGATTTCGTATATCGGCTATCTAAGTCAGGAAGTATCCGTAGTAGGAAAAGCATCCTTTACCATTCGCCTGGTAGAAGACGCTCTCTCACTCGATGAAGTAGTCGTAGTCGGCTATGGAACGCAGAAAAAAGTAAACCTTACAGGCGCAATCTCCACGAAAGACGCCAGCGAACTGGAAAATCGTCCCATTACTCAGGCCACCCAGGCATTACAGGGTATACAAGGTGTCTATGTAAACCAGCAAAGTGGACAACCCGGAGGAGACGGAGCCACCATACGTATCCGCGGACAAGGAACACTGAATGATAATAATCCCCTCGTTCTTATCGACGGCATAGAGTTTGAACTAAACGCAATTAACCCAAACGACATCGAAAACATATCCGTTCTCAAAGATGCCGCTTCCGCAGCCATTTACGGTTCCAGAGCAGCCAACGGAGTAATATTAGTAACAACCAAAAAAGGTAAAAAAGGAGATTTCCGCGTAGATTACAACAACTATTTCGGTGTTCAGCGGGCAACTTATCTCCCCGACTTCGTTTACGACCCGGTGCTCTTCATGGAAATGAGAAACCAGGCGCAACTCAATGAAGGCAAATTATCCGTTGACTATCCCCAGGCCACCATAGACGAATATCGCGAAGGAATGAAAACCGACCCCTATACCTATCCTCAGAACAACTGGCTGGATATCATGTATAACGACGCCTTTATGATGGAACACAACCTCCGTTTTTCCGGTGGGGATGAAAAGTATAATTATTCCCTATCCGTAGGTTACAATACCCAGGACGGAGTTCTTCG
>DAMCMT010000017.1:21682-36852 GCA_032108265.1 Bacteroides sp. | reverse complement strand
ATACCATAGGACTTACCACTTCTGCCCAGATGAACGACCGTTTGCGGGTAGGTATGAATGTACATGGTCTTTATCGCATCGTGAACCAACCTGTGGCAGGAGTATCCAACCTGGTGCAAATGACTTATAAAGCCCAGGCTTTCCACCCTACCTACCTGGAAGACGGAAGATATGCCGATACCTTTATCCGTACCCCCGGACACAACATCTACCGTCATCCGCTGGCACTAGCCGATGAAGGAGAAAACAAACAGAAAAGAATGCGTATCTTGGCAAATATGTTCGCCGAGTATAAATTGCCGTTTGATATCGTTTATAACCTTAATGTCGGTATTACCAAACACGATATGCTCACCACCCGTTTTGCCCCCGACATTTACGAGTATCAGGTTAAAACCCTTGCCCCGGTTCGTGTTGTATACGACGGAGTCAATACCCGGCATACCCGGAAAACGGACAATAACGATATGAATAAAACACTCTCCAACACCTTAACCTGGGGTAAATTATTCCAGGAAAAACACGATGTGAAGCTGTTATTGGGATATAGTTACGAGGACTTCTTCAGTTCTGATTTTTGGGCACAGAGAGAGGGATATCTGGGTAACGAACTTCACGAACTGGGCGCCGGGTCAAGTAATCCGACTGTCGATGGAGCTTCGCAGAAGAATGTACTTATGTCCTACTTCGGAAGAGTGAATTATAATTTCAATGAACGCTATTTGTTAGAAGCAAATTTCCGTTATGATGGTTCTTCACGTTTTGCCAAAGGCAATCGTTGGGGTATATTCCCTTCATTCTCCGCTGGATGGCGTTTAAGTGAAGAGGCATTTATGAAGGATGTAAAATGGCTGGATAACCTGAAAATACGCGCCTCGTGGGGCCAACTCGGTAATGAACGCATTGCCCGGTTCCGCTATGTCGACCTTATTTCCCTCGACCAGAACTATCCGTTCAATGATGTTATAAGTTCCGGTGCCGCCGTAACCGAATACAATGACCCCGACATTACCTGGGAAACTACTACCATGACAAACATCGGTTTTGACGCGACTGTTTTGAATGGGAAACTTGATTTCAATTTTGAGTATTTCAATAAACGCACCTCGGACATCTTACGTGAAGTTGAGCTTCCTCAACAGGTCGGCTCATTAAAAGGGCCTATCCAGAATATCGGTACGGTAGACAATAAAGGCTTTGAAATAGGTCTGAAATACCGGGATAAAATCCAGGATTTCAAGTACGAAGTATATGGAAATCTCACATATATTAAAAACGAGATAGTTGATCTAAAAGGGCAGACCATTATCAATAATAGCCAGAATACTATACTAAAAGAAGGCTACCCGATAGACTCTTATTATATGTTGCATGCCATCGGTATTTTCCAGTCTCAGGAAGAAATCGACAACAGTCCTTTCCAGACATCCGCTACTAAACCGGGCTACCTCAAGTTCGAAGACACCAATAAAGACGGAAAGATAACCGAAGAAGACCGGCAGATTCGGGGCAGCGTAATCCCCAAATTTACCTACAGCTTCGGCATCAACCTTTCATACAAAGGGTTCGACCTGACTACTTTCTTCCAGGGCGTAACCGATGTTTATACCTATGGTGACCGTATTGGTGCAACCCCCTTATGGTTCGGATGCGGACTACCCCAGAGATGGCTTACGGACTCATGGACTCCTGACCGGGGAACCAGCGCCAGTCTACCCATCCTAACCACCTATGAAGGAGCATTGAACGAAAACTACCGGGTAAATGATTTCTGGCTGCGCAATGCCTCCTACCTCAGACTTAAGAACATCCAGTTGACCTATACGGTACCCCAACATATACTCAGGAAAACAATGTTCCGCAACCTGAAAATATTCGTAAACGGACAAAACCTGTTTACATTCTCTCCGATGAAAGAATTTGATCCGGAAAAAAATCTGCTACAAGGTGATTTCTATTCTTTCCCGTCTGTAAAGACAGTTACAGGTGGTTTTAATGTTACATTTTAATTCTCATCGACATGAAAAAAAATATAATATATATAAGCGTCTTGTTTGCAGGAATCTTCCTGTTTACAGCTTGTGACAGTTGGCTGGATGTAGACCCATCGGATAAATATTCGGCAGATACATTCTGGAAAACCGAAGAACATGCCAGTGCCGGATTAAGTGGTTGCTACAGAGTACTGCACCCCTGGAGAGGAAACTACACATTCGAGTTCGACATGATAACATCTAATGCCATGCCTTATAACGAGGTAAACGGAACACAAGCTATAGGCAAAGGCGAGCATTTATCTACCACTGTACTCATAGCCAATCTATGGAGTGATTGTTATAAAGGAGTAGGGCGCACCAACACATTCCTTGACAATATCGGCAATGTACAAATGGACGAAAAACTCAAAAGTCGTATGACCGGAGAAGCCCTCTTCCTGCGCGCTTTCTACTACTCATACCTCGTCAACCATTACGGCGGAGTACCATTAATACTGGAAACCCCCAATGCCGAAAAGCACGCCGCCCTCCCACGGGATACTAAAGAAGCGGTATTAAACCAGATACTCAAAGACCTTACGGAAGCTGCCGAACTTCTTCCACCATCCTATTCGGGAAGCGATTTAGGCAGAGCCACAAAAGGCGCGGCGTTAGCATTAAAAGCCCGTATGTTACTTTATAACGAAAGATGGGAAGAAGCCGCAGCTACGGCAAAAACCATTATTGAGTCCGGGGTATATACACTCTTCAACGATTACCGCCACATGTTTATGGAATCCAATAAACACCATGCCGAAGTAATATTCAATATAGAATCCTCTCTGCCAGATTTCCAGACAGGATATGATTCCAGTATCTTCCGCCTCAACCGTCCGGCTCCATTGAAAGAATTGGTTGATAAATACCTGATGACCGATGGTAAGTCTATCGCCGAATCACCTCTGTTCGATAAAACCCAACCCTACGAAAACAGAGATCCGCGACTCCTGTATAGTATTACGTGTGTGGGCTATCCTTATAATGGTAAGCCGATAACCAAACAAGATGTAATGACTACCGGCTTTGGGCAGAAGAAATATACCACTTATACCGATAATGAAACTATACCGCTGGTAGAACGCTCGGCATTCAACTTCATACTGATACGCTACGCCGAAGTATTATTAACCTATGCTGAAGCCCGCAACGAAACCAACGGCCCCGATGATTCGGTTTACGAAGCAATCAACCAGATACGTCAACGTATCGGTGTAGAAATGCCCGAAATATCACGCGGACTGACCAAAGACCAAATGCGCGAAGCCATCCGCCTCGAACGGAGAGTAGAACTAGCCATGGAAGGACTATACTACTACGATGCCCTGCGGTGGAAAACCATAGAAAAGGAAAACAACGGTGCTATGCACAATGCAGATGGAGTCGAAGTTGTAATCCGCAAATTTAATCCTGCACGGGATTACCTATGGCCCATACCCTACAATCAAACTGTTCAGAACCCCAACCTGACACAAAATCCTAACTGGGATTAATATACATCTCATAAGGCAGAAAATGAAATGATAAATAAAGCATTTTACCTGGGATTAGGGATGATTGCTCTTTCGACGACAGAAATGTCGTCGAAAGAAACCCCCAATATCATCCTGATTATGGCTGACGATATGGGATGGGGAGATGTCGGTTTTAACGGTAACACCATCATTAAAACCCCGAATCTGGATGCATTAGCCGCCGACGGATTAATCATGCAGCGGTTTTATGCAGGTGCGCCACTGTCTTCTCCCACACGCGCAAGTGTACTGACCGGAAGAAATGCCTTCCGGTCGGGCATTTTCTCAGCAAACGTAGGACTGTTGAGAGAAGAAGAAACCACCGTTGCCGAACTACTGAAAACCGGAGGCTATGCCACGGGAATGTTCGGTAAGTGGCATCTGGGCACACTGACGTACGAAGAAAAAGACGCCAACCGCGGAAGGCCGGAAAACAAGCACCTGTACAATCCCCCTTCCCGCCACGGCTTCGACGCCTCTTTTGTAGCAGAATCCAAAGTACCCACCTTCGACCCCATGCTCCAACCAGTGACCAACGACGGAAATTTTTGGGATTATATCCGCGAAGGCGAACCAGCTAAAGCCTATGGAACCGCATACTGGAACCACGAAGGAGAAAGAGTAACACAAGATTTGAGCGGTGATGATTCGAGGGTAATTATGGATAGGGTATTCCCTTTTATGGATAAGTCGATAAATGATACAACACCTTTCCTTAGCGTAATATGGTTCCATACCCCTCATTTGCCTTGTGTAGCCGGGCCTGAACATGTTGCTCAATACGAGAACCTGAGTGTGGAAGAAAGGAATTATTACGGATGCATAACCGCACTCGATGAGCAAATAGGCCGTTTAGTCAATTATCTGAAAGCCAAAGGCGAATATAATAATACCATTATTCTTTTTTGCAGCGACAACGGTCCCGAACTGGAAACGCCCGGTTCGCCCGGCCGGTTTAAAGGTAAAAAACGTTCTTTGTACGAAGGCGGAATCCGTGTTCCATCCATCATCTGCTGGCCGGATAAGATAAAAGGTGGAAGCCAGTTGGCAGAGCCTTGTTCTACCAATGATTATTTGCCAACTTTATTGGATATAACAGGTATTGCATCCGGAAACATCCATTTTGACGGTGAATCCATCTGGCCGATGATTACACAAGGTACGAAAAGGAATAACCCCCTTGTATTCTGTTCCGGCAAGCAAGGAGCTGTAATCGATTCCACTTATAAACTATATTATTCAAAAGGTAAATTCGAACTATATGATATACCTGCCGATTCGGAAGAAGAGAATGATATTATCACCTTACATCCAAACGAAAGCAAAAAACTCCAGACGCTTCTAAAGCAAACGATGGAAGATTATAAACGCTCTTTTGACAGTATCGGCGAAGGAAACTGGCAGAAGTGGTGGAATATATGGGATTAATAAATATTTTGACACGAATTTCAATGTATTTGCGCTATCCAATACAACTACCCCCTTTCGTAAGCCTCCAGACGGTGTTTGACTACTCTCAAAAGTAGTTTGCTGCAAAATACAACTTCGTTTTGCTGCAAAACACCCGACCGTTTTGCAGCAAATCATTTCAGCGTTTTGCAGCAAAACAAAACAGGAAAATAGTGTAGTTATATATATTTACATTAAAAGTCGTTTTAATTACTGATTCACATAAAATATAAAGAAATAGAAATATGAAAACAAAGACAATCCTATTATCTGCATTGGGAGGAATGGCTGTCACCGGATATGCCGCTCAACCAATCAATTTTGTGATAATCAATCTGGACGATGTAGGATACGGAGATTTTTCCTGCAACGGTGCTTACGGATATACCACACCCAATATTGACCGCATGGCCGCCGAAGGAATGAGATTTACCCACTTCCTTGTCGGCCAACCGATAAGCGGTGCCTCCCGTGCCGGATTATTAACAGGCTGCTATCCCAACAGAGTCGGGTTCCGCGGAGCGCCGGGGCCAAACTCAGCCTTCGGTATTCACCCCGATGAAATGACCATCGGGGAACTCGTCAAACAAAAAGGCTACCATACAGCCGCCTTCGGCAAATGGCATCTGGGCGATGCCAAAGTTTTCCTACCCCTACAAAATGGCTTTGATGAATACTACGGGCTTCCGTATTCCAACGATATGTGGCCATTTCATCCGCAACAAGGCGAAGGATTCAATTTCCCCGATTTGCCCACCATCGACGGGAACGAAATAATCGGCTACAATACCGACCAAAGCCAGTTCACCACCGATTATACCACACGGGCAGTCAGTTTCATCAAAAAGAACAAAAACAACCCCTTCCTTATTTACTTAGCCCATTCTATGCCACACGTTCCTTTAGCCGTCTCCGACAAATTCAAAGGAAAAAGCGAACAAGGACTATACGGCGATGTAATGATGGAGTTAGACTGGAGTGTGGGAGAAATCCTCAAAGCACTGAGAGAAACCGGACTGGAAGAAAACACCCTCGTGATACTCACCTCTGATAATGGCCCGTGGACGAACTACGGAAACCACGCCGGCTCGGCAGGAGGATTGCGAGAAGCCAAAGCTACCACTTTCGATGGTGGAAACCGGGTACCCTGTTTTATGTACTGGAAAGGAAAAATCGTTCCCGGTACAACCTGCAATAAACTGAGTTCCAACATCGACCTGTTCCCCACCGTAGCCGAACTCAGCCAATCACCACTACCCAAACGGAAGATTGACGGCGTAAGTCTTGTACCCTTAATTAAAGGAGAAAAAGACGCAAACCCCAGAGATTTTTTTGTTTACTACTACAATGAAAACGACCTGGAAGCAGTAACAGACGGTTCCTTTAAACTTGTTTTCCCGCATAAATACAGAACATACGGAGCAAATGAACCCGGGAACGATGGTAATCCGGGAAAATTAACCCCGTGTGAAATACTGACAAGCGAACTTTATGATTTGCGCCGCGACCCGGGCGAACGCTATAATCTTATCTCACAATATCCCGAAGAAACAGCAAAACTTATGAAAATGGCAGATAAGATGCGCAATGAGCTAGGGGATAATCTGACACGGAAAAAAGGAGAAGAACGGCGTAAACCCGGTTATACCAAAGATTATCAGTAAGTATGTAAAAAAATATCTTTTAATGGTTTACAGGGTATTCCAGAGCATCACCCTCGCTAGAACATACCAGAAGCCCTTTTTTCTTATTGCCGCAGTATGCCAAAGTGTATAGCTGCTATAGACCGAAGTGTATAGCGGCTATACACCTTAGTCTATAGCTGCTATACACTTCGGTCTATAGCAGCTATAACTTTGCAGGTTTTTTTGTGTTGAAATATTTCAATAAGTAAGTGCTCATAATTAATTGATATTATCCGGCATCGTCATCCCGAGCTTGCCGAGGGGCCTACAGGTATTCAATTAGTAGTTCCCTCGACAAGCTCGGGATGACGGGTGTCATATTACTTTCCCGATTTTGAATCTTTTCTTCGATCGCTCTCACGTTAATTTCTAACTTTGTACATTATAAAGCATAAAATCCGGACAATAAAAAACATTTTAGTCTGTTCTTTTGTCATTTATGATTGTACTAGTATAATAATTATCCGGAATTTTATTAAAACCAGAAGAATATGAAAAAAATCTCAGCGAAATTAACAGATTTAATTGGTAATACACCGCTACTAGAATTAACAAACTACAGCAAGAGTAAAAGTCTCAGCGCCCGGGTGGTAGCGAAATTGGAATATTTCAACCCCGGTGGCAGCGTGAAAGACCGCATTGCTCTGGCTATGATCGAAGAAGCCGAATCTAAAAGACAGTTAAGACCGGGTGCAACCATTATCGAACCCACCAGTGGCAATACTGGCATCGGGTTGGCTCTGGTTTCTGCGACCAAGGGATACAGGCTGATACTGACCATGCCCGAAACAATGAGTCTGGAACGTTGCAATTTACTGAAGGCACTTGGTGCCGAACTCGTGCTTACTTCCGGTGCCGAAGGTATGAAAGGGGCCATTGCTAAGGCAGATGAAATACAGAAAGAAGTACACGGATCAATCGTTTTGCGTCAATTCGAAAACCCAGCCAATCCTGCCATCCACCTTTATACAACAGGCCCCGAAATATGGAGAGATACCGATGGACAGGTCGATATATTTGTGGCTGGGGTTGGTACAGGTGGTACTGTAAGTGGTGTAGGCGAAGCTTTGAAAAAACTAAATCCGAATGTTCAGATAGTAGCTGTAGAACCAGCTGAATCTCCGGTACTTTCGGGAGGTAAGCCGGGTCCACATAAAATACAAGGAATAGGGGCAGGATTTGTGCCGGTGAATTATAACCCGAAATATGTCAATGAATTGATACGGGTATCGGGAGATATTGCTATACGTACTAGTCGCGAACTGGCGCAAACAGAGGGATTATTGGTAGGCATATCGTCGGGAGCTGCCGTGGCAGCCGCAACCGAATTGGCCAAAATGCCTGAGAATAGGGATAAGTTGATAGTTGTACTGTTGCCCGATACAGGAGAAAGGTATCTTTCGACGGTTTTGTATGCTTTTGAGGAGTATCCGCTTTAATTGGGTTTGCGTTAAAACGGTGTTAAAGTGAGGTAAGGAGTAAGGTTCTTTATCTCACTCCAACCTCTACTCTAAACCGTCTCATAATGGCTCAATGATTTCCCGTTGTTCTCTGAAAAAAACATTCCTGCCATTTTCTCCACTGACGCTAATAAGTGTCGCTAGCCTTTCGTAAGACTTAAACCAGTTCTGTATTTCAATGTATGGTTCTTCGTTTATGGATTGTATGGAATTAAAGGAAAATAATTTCACCATACTAACGTGGTAATCGTTTGATTTTATATATGCAAATTCCGAATGAACTTTAAAATCGGAAATATAAATAGAGACATTTTTGCCCGTTTCGGGGTAGATACCAGATATAGCAACTTTTTCGAGATAGTTTAAAAAGCGAATGAGTTCTTCTTTTATTTTACTGACATCTTCCGGTGAGATATATCCCAAAGCAGTGATTGTTTTTATGTTGGCTGCAAAATATTCAAGGAACTTTCTGTCGAAGATAATATAAGAATTTGTAATATTTTTCAGTCTGGAAACCAGAAGGCGAGATATTTCGAGAATCTTGGGAGCATACTCGAACTCATGAAATTTTTTTATGGACTTGCTTGGCTGGTAATAGCGGTGATAATCCCAAATATATAGATACCACTTTAAAAGATACTCGAAACTGAAGAAAAAAATAACAGGTATGGAAGAAGTGACTTCTGCATATTCGCACATATCTTCCACAATAATATGGTTAAGATTGAGTACATCTTTTTTTTGTTTACTGATTCTGTCTTTGGTAAGCTCTTTATATGCGATACCTTGTAAATGGAAAGGATAGTATTGTTTATCCAGCCCGATGATATGGTCTAGTGAAATAGATAGTACATAGCAAATGTCAATAATCTCAGCGAAAGTGAAGGTAACTTCATTTCTTAGTCTCCGGTAGACAGCTTCTTTTTGTATATTTAATATGTCAGACAGGACCGTGGCGACTTTTTTTTCGTCTTTCACCTTGTCCTTTATCAGTCGGATAAACAGCTCATTTATTTGTTTGTCTTTCATGGATATGATTCTTTATAAAGTTACTCATTCACTCTTATTTAAACTACCGATTTGTGTTTTTATTGTTTTTAGTTTTTTTCTTTGTTTAGATAATCATATTGCGTAAATATTTTGTCTGATATTTACGAAAATCGTAAATCAGCCATGAAAAAATCTCTGAACGATAACTAACATTTGCAAATGTCTTTTTTTTTTCCAATTGGTTTGAAAATCAATAAGCTCTTTCGGATTTATTTAAAAAGAACATCCAAAATATCGTTTTTCCAGAATCACTTAGTAGCTGGATTTCAGTTTATTTGTTTATATATTAAATATTTAGGTAATATGAAAAGGATAACTTTCTATTTAACAGTAATAATGACAATATGTTATATGCCACTGTATGCGCAAGTCACCATTGGGTCAGATAAAGCGCCGGAACCTTTCTCTGTTCTGGAAATGGATTCCAAAGAAGGGGGAATAAGGATGAATCAACTCGACGAGGCCAGTAAGGAAAAGGTTACAGAGAAATTGCAAAATAGTTCTGATGCCGAATTGACCAAAGGATTGAGCATTTACGATATGAAGACAAACAGAATCCAGTATTGGGACGGTGAGAAATGGGTACAGGCTGTAGCATTAGAGGCTGGCGATAATGCGAACGGAATGGAAGGGCAGTTTCTGCGGTCGAACGGTAAAAATGGCTATCCAGAATGGACAGATGTGGTTGTACCACATGTAGTTATAGGAGAATTTTATCTTCATAGCTCCACTGTGCACAAGGACATGATAGGAGCCGACCTACAATATACAGCTGATAACATGGAAACTTATACGGAAGATATGTTATTGAACATGACATCTATGGGCTGGGTGGAATTGGAAGACCTGGAAACAAAGATTTATATACCTGAAATTTCCTCGAAACCGGGAGATCCGGCTGACAAAGTATATACCCGGTTGGCACTCGAGATGCAAACCGGGGCACAGATGTTTCAGGGTCCACAATCTACCAATTTCAAAGTAACAGACTCCACTGGTGCCGAGAAATGGGTTACAGTATATGAAAATCCCTGGATAAGTTTTGCTATTGGTATTTTTATAGGAACGGATGCTACAGGATATATGCTGAAACAGGTAAGAGCAAACCGCGTGGAAGCCCAATCGGGGATAAATGCTTTTTCAACTTTCACCGTTATCGGAGCCGTGGACAATCTGGCTCCAGGTGAATATACCATTAAAGTAGCAGTTAAACGGAGGCAGCAGGCGTCATTTATGGAGAAAGCAGTTAGTAAAAATACTATCCTGACAATAGGTAAACCTATTCAGGGAGCTCCTAATTATAATAATTTTATGGCACAGTCTTTCTTGCGAACAGATGTGTATGTTGTTTATGATTAGGGTCTGATACCCCGATGAAAAAGAAACAGAGAACACATTAGTGCATACCATAGTATCCTACCGGGATAAGGGGTGTTGTCCTATCGGAATAAAATCACCCTCTAATCCTGTGGTAGGATATAATCATTATTTGTAATTAGCTACTAACGGATTCCTTACCCTCTCTGCATATTCAGCCACATACTTATCCCATTGGGCAGCATCTTTTATATCAGCTTTACTCCAGCCGGCACCCCAATAATAAGTGTACTCACCGCCGGGAATATAATCCGAAATAGCTAACACATGACCATCGGCTCCGCCCCGTTCTTCGTTCTTTTCTGTTTCTGAGAAATAAACCGGTTTGGCTTTCTTAACCACTGCTGGAAATGCTGCGCCGATAAATATCTTACCATTATCTACCCTTGGATTATCAGTGGGGTCAACATAGGTAATATACCCATTGCTGGCGTTGGCGGCAATTTGACCGTCCGGTTCGTGAAGCACAATACCCGTGGCTACGGGAGTAATAGCACCTAACCCGTCGTACCTAATAACCGTTTTATTCAGGTGCGAACCTGCATCCAGCGAAATCAGGCGGGTTTCGATAACATTGCTGTCATTCTTTACTACCAACGGATTGTAAGTGAGTTTCACTGTGAAACGAAGCGGCCCATTATCGAGTATCTCGTATGTATTGTAACAATACGGATAAACAATTTCTCCGTCGGCCAATAAGGCAGAAGTTCCACCACCGAGTGTAGGACCCACTTTGTAGCAATCCAGGCCGTTGCCATGATCTACATGGTAGGAAAGTTTGGTTTCGGGATTCAATTCCAGTTCGTAACGTTCCTCGACTACCGGGGCGGTGGTTCCGCGTTTGGTCCAGACATCATAACCAAAAGCTTTTTCACCCGAGCGCTGAAGAGCGGGGCCGTAGGTGCGGAAAGCAACCAGATCGTTTTCCCAGGCAATATCGTCTACGCGTTCGGGATAATGGCGGCCACAGGCTATTACGGGTACTTCTTGCGGAATACCTTGCCGGATGGTGTAACTGGCATCACCGGAAGCGGCGACGCTTGCTGCAAATATAACCTTATTATCATAAGTTACCTGATAAGAAATCTCTTCTCCCAGATCATTTTGAATGATGAATTGCCCGTCGGCAGGAAGATTGAGCAGATGTGAAATCTCTGCTACGGGAACTTCAATCATTTCGTTGCTCCTGTCCATGGCCAATGGATTGGATATGGTAACGGTGACTGCTTTTTTCTGTTCGCACGCCATAAAGATGAGTATTACGGCGAAGAATAATAAACCCTTTTTCATTTGCCTTTTTAAGTTATGAGTTTACATCATGGTTGTTTACCGATGTAAGCCAGAATGCCGCCATCGACGTATAGTACATGTCCGTTTACAAAGTTGGATGCTTCCGATGCCAGGAATACAGCGGGGCCGACGAGGTCTTCGGGTGTTCCCCAGCGGGCGGCGGGAGTTTTGGCAATGATAAACTGGTCGAATGGGTGACGCGAGCCGTCGGGTTGCAGTTCCCTTAACGGAGCGGTTTGCGGAGTTGCGATGTACCCCGGCCCCAGGCCGTTACATTGTATATTGTATGCACCGTATTCGGAGGCAATGTTACGGGTCAGCATTTTCAATCCACCTTTGGCGGCTGCATAGGCTGATACGGTTTCGCGTCCCAACTCGCTCATCATGGAACAGATATTAATAATCTTTCCATGGCCTTTCTTCATCATTGCGGGGATTACAGCTTTAGCAACAATGAACGGGCCGTTGAGATCGATGTCGATTACCTGGCGAAACTCTGCCGCGCTCATTTCGTGCATCGGAATACGTTTAATAATTCCGGCATTATTTACGAGAATATCAATAGTACCAACTTCTTTTTCAATCTGAGCTACCATAGCATTTACCTGTTCCTCGCTGGTTACATCGCATACATAACCGTAGGCGTCGATTCCTGCTTCTTTGTAAGCAGCAATACCTTTATCTACCAGTTCCTGTTTAATGTCGTTGAATACTATTTTTGCTCCAGCCTGTGCGTAACCGCTAGCAATGGCAAAACCGATTCCATAGGATGCACCTGTAACAAGTGCTACTTTATCTTTTAGGGAGAAGTTCATGTTTATAATTTTGAATTTTGAATTTTGAATTATGTATTACCCTACGGCATCGTATAATTCAAAATTCAAAATTATTAATTCATAATTATTTAATATCTGTTATTGACGAAAAGTCTTGATCACCGTAATCCAGGTTCTCGCCGCCCATACCCCAGATGAAGGTATAATTATGGGTGGCGGCAGCCGAATGTATCGACCATTCGGGAGACAGTACAGCCTGGTCGCCTTTCATCCATACGTGGCGGGTTTCGTCAATTTCGCCCATGAAATGACATACTGCATGTTCTTCGGGTACTTCGAAATAGAAGTAGGCCTCCATGCGACGCGAGTGAACATGTGGAGGCATGGTGTTCCATACACTACCCGGTGCAAGTTCGGTCATACCCATTTGCAGTTGACAGGTAGGAAGCACCTGGTTAACAATCATTTTGTTGATATTGCGGTGGTTCGAACCTTCGAGAGAGCCCATTTCGGCAACTACGGCATCGGCTTTAGTTACCTTCTTGTCGGGATAATTACGGTGTGCGGGCAAAGAATTGAAATAGAATTTGGCAGGTTTCGAAGTGTCTTTGCTTTCGAAAGTTATTTCTCTATCGCCCGAACCGAGATAGAGCGCTTCTTTATAATTGAGTTCGAATACGATATCTCCGGCTTTTACTATTCCGGCACCGCCTACGTTGTATATACCTAGTTCACGGCGGGTAAGAAAATTAGGAGCTTTAAGAGGGTCGATAGCTTCAAGTCTCAACACTTCGCCCACGGGCATGGCACCGCCAACGACCATACGGTCGTACATGGAATATACCATATTCACTTCATTCTCTGAAAATACTTTTTCGATGAGGAAGTCCTTCCGGATACGCGCTGTGTCGTAGCTTTTTGCATCCTGGGGATGGGCTGCATAGCGGATTTCATAATTAGTTTTCATAAGCATATATCTGTTTAAATGTTATTCGTTTGCGTACACGGAGCAAAAATAGTAAAAGAAAACGGGAATATGCGTATGAAAAGGTTTAAAAATCAGGGGCTCCCTAAAAGTATAAACGATGGATGAAATTATTTTAGAACACAGAGACACAGAGGCACAGAGGCTTATAATTCTCTGTAATGAAAGCCTCTGTGCCTCTGTGTCTCTGTGTTCTAAAATAAATCCTTGACTGTTTGGACAGCCCCTACGAGCGATTGATGTGCCAGCGTTATCGCAAGCGGAATGTCTTTGTTTTCACATCCCTGCTGTTTGCTCCTATCATCACCTCGAATTCGCCGGGTTCGGATACCCATTCAAGTTCGCTGTTGTAAAACTTCAGCAATTCTTCGGTTATTGGGAAAGAAACGGTACGGCTTTCGCCTTTCTTTAGGCTAATACGTTCGAAGCCTTTAAGCTCTTTTACCGGGCGCGAGATGCTTGCCACTTTATCGCGGATATACATTTGTACAATTTCGTCGGCATCGAAGTTTCCAGTGTTGGTGATTGTAACGGAGGCAGTTATGCTGCCGTTCTTATCCATATTGTCGCTGTTTAACTGCACATCGCTGTATTGGAATGTGGTGTACGATAGTCCGTAGCCGAAAGGATATAACGGATCATTGTCTACATCGAGGTAGTTGCTGCGGAATTTAGTGAACCATTTGCCTTCCGGAAGGGGGCGACCTGTATTCAGATGGTTGTAATACAAAGGTATTTGCCCTACATTTTTGGGGTAAGTTACAGTTAGCTTTCCGCTTGGCGATACATCTCCGAATACTACGTCACAAATGGCGTCGGCAGCTTCGCTACCTCCAAACCATACGTTGAGGATGGCGGGGAAATTCTCTTGTTCCCATGTCATTACAGTGCTGCGGCCGGCGAAGTAAACAAGTACGATGGGTTTACCGGTCTTTTTCAACTCTATAAGTAAGTCGCGTTGTGCATCGGGCATATCGAGGTTGGTGCGACTGCTTGATTCTCCGCTCATTTCGGAAGATTCTCCTACGGCTGCTACTATAACATCGGCTTGCGAAGCTACTTTTAAAGCTTCATCAAGTAACTCGCGGGCGCTACGTGGGTCGCGCATTTCACGACCGAACATGGTGGCTTCGGCTTCGCGCTGGGCATCGTACATCAGATTAGAGCCTTTTGCATACAGTACTTCGGCCTTCCCGGCAAGTGTTTGCTGCATACTTTCGTAGAGCGTGTTATATCTTTCGGGAGTGGCGGCTACGCTCCATGTACCCGGCATATTAGCTTTAGTGTTAGCCAAAGGGCCTACGAGGGCAATTTTACCTTGGCGTTGCAATGGCAACACGTTGTTTTCGTTCTTGAGCAGTACAAATGTTTCGGTAGCGAGCTTGCGAGCCTTGGCGCGGCTTTCGGTTGTATAAATATCAGTCTTGGCGCGGCGGGGGTTACAGTACTTGTAAGGATCGTCGAAAAGACCGAGTTTGTATTTGGCTTCGAGAATGCGGCGGCAGGCCAGGTCTATCTCGGCCATGGTTACTTTACCTTCTTGAAGTGACT
>DAMCMT010000017.1:0-21641 GCA_032108265.1 Bacteroides sp. | reverse complement strand
CGAGTGTTCCGAGGAAACCTTCGGCAACCATATCCATATCGGTTCCGGCGCTCAGGGCAAGGGCAGATACTTGTTGCAGGTCGCCCAGTCCGTGGTCAATCATTTCAGAAATGGCGGTATAGTCGGTTACTACGAATCCGTCGAATCCCCAGCGATTGCGCAGTACATCGGTCATCAGCCATTTGTTGGCACTGGCAGGGATACCGTCGACAACATTGAAGGATGTCATTACGGAGCCTACACCTGCATCGACAGCGGCTTTGTAGGGTGGAAAGTAGTAGTTGAACATATTGAGGTGGCTCATATCAACGGTATTATAATCGCGTCCGGCTTCGCCTGCACCATAGAGTGCAAAGTGCTTCACACAGGCCAAGATGGTTTGAGGGTCGGTAAGGTCGGTGCCCTGATATCCTTTTATCATGGCTGCGGAGATGGCAGAACCGAGAAAGGGGTCTTCGCCGCTACCTTCGGACATACGTCCCCAGCGTCCGTCACGGCTGATGTCGACCATAGGGCTGAACGTCCAGTTGATTCCGTCGGCACTGGCTTCGATGGCGGCTATACGGGCAGATTCTTCGATGGCTTTCATATCCCAGCTTGCTGCTATGGCGAGGGGGATGGGGAAGATGGTTTCGTAGCCGTGGATAACATCCATGCCGAAGAGCAGCGGTATGCGGAGGCGGCTTTGCTCGACGGCTATCTTTTGGATCTCGAAGATTTTATCGACGCCTTTGACGTTGAATACTCCGCCGACCTGGCCGTTGGTGATTTGTGCGGCGAGGTTGCTGCTTTTAGCTTGTCCGGTAACGATGTCGCCGGAGACGGGGAGGTTTAACTGGCCTATTTTTTCTTGAAGGGTCATCTGACCCATAAGGTTGTCGATGAAGGTGTTCATTTTACCTTTGTCGACTTGTGCCGAGGCGGTTACAGTGCAGGCTGTAAGAGCAACGGCGAGAAGAAGTTTGGTTATTTTCATAAGAATGCTCTGTTTTGTTTTGTTTTTATTTAATTACTTAGTATCACGCTAGGTATTTGCCAGTACCAAATGACTGGTTTGCCAGTACCAAATGACTGGTTTGCCAGTACCAAACGACTGGTTTGCCAGTACCAAACGATCGGTTTGCTAGTACCAAACAAAGGGATTTCCGGCAATTCTCTACTTTCTTTACCATCATTTTGAGTGAGTATGAATAATTCAGGCTAAGTTTAATTCGCATTAATAAAGCCGAGTTTCTCTAACCCGTATTGTACTTCCGGACAACTCATAAACAACCGCCACAGTAATCCTGTTCGGTAATTCTCAATCATTGGAGTTATCACACACTGGTCGATGGCGAGATAATGCGGAACCGTCCAGTTCGCAGTCTCAGAGAATGCGTCATAAAATCCGTATTTGCCCCAAATCCAGTCACCTTTTTTGTAAAAGCCTTTAAGGGCGGCCATAGATTCATCCGGGGTATATGGAAAGGAAGAAAGTGCGGCGGTAGGGGTGATAACTCCTAAATCGTTTCCGGGGTCATGGGCGGAATAGCCATTGATGGAGTAGCTGGCAGTCAATCCCCAACAATCGGGACCATATCCTTTATAGCCTTTTGGATTTGCTACACAATATGCATAATCGCTCATCGCATGATTACGTACTACATTCCAGTAGTTAGCATATTGATCGGTAAGATTACGCGGGTCGAGGCCGAAATATGAGTAATGTGCCCAGAAGAGTGGACCGCCTGTTTGTTCGGCGCCGTTGTGTTTAAGTTCGAGGGCATAGCCATAAGGTTTGGCGTCGCTTTTGATACCTCCGCTACGTGCCCATCCTTCGTGATAACACGCTGCCGGAATGGAATGTGTCGGTGATGCAGCGGCGAGTATATAGGTGATAAGACATTCGTTGTAGCCCTCGAGTGGGAAGTTCATTTCCCAACCGTAACTGGGCGACCAGTGCCAGTACAGTACATTCTGATCGCCATTGCGGTACCAGTCGAATTCCATGGCGTGCCATAGCTCATTTATTTTTGCGGCCAATGCTTTTTCTTCTTCATTGCCGTCTTTCACATATTGGCGTACACACAGTAAGCTTTGCATCAGGAAGCTGCTTTCAACTAAGTCGCCACCATTGTCTTTGGTGCCGAATGGTTTTACTTTACCAGTGGGGCCGTCAATCCAGTGGGGCCATACGCCGTGAAAACGGTCGGCACGGGCCAGGTAATCGACGATTTTATGAAGGCGGGCAATACCTGCCTGGCGATCGATGAATTTGCGGTCGATGGCAACCAGCAGACCGGCTATCCCGAATCCGCTACCGCCGGTGGTTATTACATCCTGATCGTTCTGAGGGTAGTTGTTGTCGAGGTGAATGCGCTCGCGGGCTAAGCCGGAAGTTGGTTCGGCGCCATCCCACATATAATTGAAATGTACTTTCTGTATATAGTCGAGAAATTCGTTATCGTTCGCAAATGTCTCGGGACGAGTCGGTTCGGTATCTGCCGAAGGTGTACTTTTCGTGGTACAGGCATATATTCCTGTTATTGCTGTAATCAATAGGGCGGTTTTAATCCATTTCATTGTTTTATGGTATTTAGTTATTTAGAAAGTACTCTTACTACTTTAGATAAGGCAGACCGTCCCGACTCATTCAGCGCCTCAATAGCAAAATAATAAGTCGTGCCCACATCAAGCCCTCTGAAGTCATACATATTTTCTCCATTCACGGTAATACAGTTATATAACTTTTCCGGAGTGGTGCCGTAATATATATTGTAACCGTAGGCATCTGCCGAGGCATCCCATGATATCATGGCATTACGGGTATCCTGTTTGGAACGCGTTACTTTGAAGTTACCTACCGTTGCTGGTTTATTACCATCGGCGAAGCCGAATACACGGAAGTCTGAAAGGCAGAAGTTGCCGGAGGGAACATGAATATTCTCTAACCGCAAATAACGTGCTTCCAGAGTTTCGCGCAGTTCAACATAATCGTGGGGTATATCCTTATCATTATCGCTTTTATCTACAACAAGGGTCCAGTTTTCTCCATTGTCGCTGGAAAATATACGATATTGATAGTAAATATCATTAGCGCGGTTGTGTTGTACGCTCTTATGGTCATAATAATTAACTTGTATAGCTTTTATTTGTTTGCGGTCTTCAAGGTCAATCTCTATCCATTCGCCGGGGTTCCCGGTTTCGGCAGCCCAATAAGTACGCATATTTTCATCCGTTAGATTTGCAGCTATGTAAATACTGTCTGTACTGGAAACCTTTATAGGTTTGCCGTATGAGAGAAGCATCCAGCCTGTAAACCGTTCGGTAGGGTTCTGAATATCATAATCGGCATTCCAACAGGGGTAATCGCCGAATGCAGTTGTGCAATACATTATACCATCGGTGTCGAATGCGGTAGGATACAACCCGATACGTCTTTCGAATTTGTATTTAAGGGATAGCATACAGGTACCAACGTGCCAGTAGTTTCCTTTTAAATCTTTAAAAGTGCCGCTATGCCCTACTCCCTGCACAAATCCACCGGGTTTATAGCTCATAGGATTATGTTGCTGATAGGTGAATGGACCTAGCGGCGAGTCGCTCACATATACTCCGTCGGCATATACTTTGAACTCTGTGCCGGGTGCACCGTACTGGAAGTAGTATTTGCCGTTGTATTTGATTACGTCTGCTCCCTCGGTAAATGGGCGAAGGGTAACTTCATCGTCGTTGTTCATTCCGAAGCGTTCCCAGCCGTGCTGCTCGGGGTGGAGCATCATAATATCGTGTATTTTGCTGATGGGGCGGAAGTCCTCACGGCTTACTTCCACACCTTTCAACGGGTATTCATTGCTGGAGCCGTAGTAGAGGTACAGGCGTCCGTCGTCGTCCAATAGAAAACCCGGATCCCACGAGGGAATGGTATTCTTTTCGATGGCGCGTTTGAAGTGGCCGCTTTTGGGGTTGGTACTGTACCATACGGGTAATCCTTCATAGGTAGAACCGGTATAGAACAGGGTATCTCCGCTGACAAAGGCTGCGGGTGCACACTGGTCGTCGTCGGTGGGAAACCGTTGGAAGGAGGCGGGGGCGAAATCCCAGTCGCTCAGGTTGCGGGAGTAGTGGAATCCTCCCTGGTTGGTGGAGAATAGAAAGTATTCGTCTTTATAGGGCAAAGCCATCGGGTCGGCGGAGGAACGGAAAGAGCCGCCCTGTTTGGAGTTGTTGTTGTACGGTTCGTAGTTATAGCTGATGTTCATGGGGTTGCAATAGGTATTGCTCACAGGATTGGCGGGGTCGTACCACGGTGTAGCCTGGGCGGGTCGGCGCGGCTGATGGGTGCGGTCGCCGGAATAGGGGTGCATGACTATATCGATCTGCCTGTCGGCGGTGGTGCGGATTATGTTGGCGAAGTCTTTGCCGGGGTAATATACGTAGAGGTGTACATCGTGGTCGGTTGCGGTGAGGGTGTAGCGCCCGTCGGCATCGGTGTTGCAGTGGATAGGGCTGGCAAAGAACATAACGGTAGCGCCCGCGAGGGGTTTACCCTGTTCATCGGTTACAGTTCCGGTTATGTCGTACTGGGTCACTACGGGGATATAGTAGTCGCTTACTTGTCCTTTGACTACTTTTATAGAATCATCCGGAGCGGATGCGTTCGCCGTAAGGAAGGCGAACGCAAGCCCGGAGGTTATCAACAATCTTTTTACCATTTTCATCGTTTTATCTATATTAATAACCACAGAGTACACAGAGTTTTAAAGTTCCATGCTGCACAGAAATAAAACTCTGTGAAACTCTGTGTACTCTGTGGTTAAATATTATTGGTAGGCCTACTCGTCAATCGGCTCGTTACTCAAACTCTCCACATTCGATACCTGTTCGAAAGGAAGCGGATAGAAAGCCTTATCTTCCGTCCAACCTTTGGGGCCGAGTACCGATGCAGCTTTACCTGTACGTCTGAGGTCGTTGTAACGTTCACCCCACTCGCATACAAACTCCATGCGGCGTTCGTCGATAATCTGGTCGACGGTAGCATTCGTCAGCGCGGGTAGTCCGGCACGTTCGCGAACCTCGTTCAGAGGGGCGTCCCCGTTCTTGTTTTGGCGTACTTTCGCCTCCGCATTCATCAGCAGTACATCAGCATAACGGAATATGCGGACGTTATTGTTCGAACCATATTTGGTGCGTCCGGGAGTAAGCTGGTTTTCCGGTGTATAAGCTTTTCCGTTCCAGCAATCTGTCTGCGTTGGGTTTTGCAGCGGACGGATTACGTCGCCGCTCGGTGTAGTGCTACCTGCCAGTAAGAATGAGGTGGTGGCACGTATATCTTCTCCACGCGTGGCTGCCCATTCCCTGAATTCGGGATAGATACCGATGAATCCCCAGCCTCCGATATTTCCATCATTAGCAGGTCCCTGGCACGTGAACCATTCACCTGCGTCGATAATATCACCCGCACCTGTACCGAAGTCGGTCAGCTGGCATTCGAACATCGACTCATTGCAAACTTTACCGGGTATTTTGAATAGCTGGTAGAAATCATCGTACAACTGGAATTTGCCACTGTTAATAATTTCATCCGTGAGCGTTTCAACTTCGGCGTAGTTGCCCCGGTTCAATTGTATTTTGGCAGCGAGCATAGCGGCTGAGTAGCCTGATACTGCACCAAAATGAGCCATTTCGTTGGGTCGTACCTTGGGTGTATTATCCATGGTGTACTGCAAGTCTTCGAGCGCATAGCGGTAAACAGCATCAATGGTAGAGCGTGTCATATCTGTCTGCGAGTTGGTACGAAGAATGGTAACGGCTCCGAATTCCTGTACAAGGCGGTAATAAGCAAAAGCGCGGAGAAACCTTACTTCGCCGCAATACGAACGATAAGTCGCCATATCGGCATCGCTGGTGATATTTTCTGCATACGAGTCTAAGGACTCGAGGGCGGCGTTGGCTACCTTGATCATGCCGTAGTATTGGTTCCACATTTCGTTTAAACCCCAGAAAGAACTGTCGTACTTATAGTTTCCGAAGTCAATCAATATAGCCTGGTCGTCGTAACGGCCCGACCATATATCATCGTCTTTTATGGTTGTCATCATCCATATCACCCAGTGCATACCACCGGTTCTCAGTTTGCCGTACACTCCTGATACGGGTTGGTACATGTTCTCAATCTGGGTAAAGTCTACATTCTCTTCGGGAACGCTGTTCTCTGGGTCGATATCAATGAAATTGCACGATGAATTGCACAAAAGCAGTAGCGGCAGCGCAAATATGATGATGTATTTTAGTCTTTTCATTTTTATTGTTTTTTATGATGAATGTATCTGAATTGTTCTCTTTCTTAGAAATCAATCTGAATACCAAAGCTATAAGTAGATGTTAACGGGTACACTTCGGTATCCCATCCTTCGGAGTCGCTCAACTCAGGGGTAAACGAGTTTGCCTTAAAGAACGTCAGCGGACGATCGGCCGTAAGCGAGAAACGGATACCGGGCATGGTATAGCTACCCATCTTAATGTTGCGCAGGCTATAGCCGAGGGTGATGTTCTGGATACGGAAGAAATCCGAACTTTCTACAAAATAAGAGTTAACCCGTTGGTCGGATACGTTCCAGCCTTTAATCAATGCTGCAGCTGAGGGATGCGAGTTGGTAGAACCTGCACCTGTCCAACGGTTGTCGTACTGAGCCTTGTCGAAGTTGAAATTCGCCTGCGAATAGCGCAAGGCACGTTTACGGTTGTAT
The DNA here is from genome assembly GCA_032108265.1 of Bacteroides sp. Lineage (GTDB taxonomy): Bacteria > Bacteroidota > Bacteroidia > Bacteroidales > Bacteroidaceae > Bacteroides. The sequence goes on along the minus strand of DAMCMT010000017.1, from coordinate 14,913 downwards.
ATTTCGCCGCCTGCCTGTCCGTAAGTACTTATTTCGAGGTCGAAGTTCTTGTAGTTCAATCCCAGGTTGATGCCATAGGTAAAGTCGGGTTGATACGAGCCTAATGCTTTGCGGTTCAGGTCTTTGTATTTAAAGTCGCCCGGCACCAGTCCGTTGGCTACTGCGATGGGGTCGGCAGCACATTCTTCGGGGGTTTGGTAAACTCCTATCACTTCGTATCCGTAATACGAATTCATTTCCTGCCCTACCATGTTGATGGTTTTTCCGCCCCGGATATAGTCTGTATCGCCCAGGTCTTTCACTTTGTTTTTAAGGTACGAAAGATTAACGCCGATGTTGTAGCTGAAATCGCGTCCTACTTTATCGTTCCAGTTGGCCGACAGGTCGAACCCCTGATTAAGTATCTTTCCATAGTTGCCGGCAAGTGTTTGATTGTCAAATGGCAGACGCGGAGAGATTACGGCTCTTTTCGTCATGCGGTGGAAGTAGTCGAAATCTACATTCAAGCGGCTGTTCAGGGTAGCGAAGTTAAGACCCACGTTGGTTTCGTCTACCAATTCCCACTTCAACCAGCTAAAGTATGTAGTATTCTGATAGCCGGGGATGGTGGCATTTCCAAATACGCCCGAGGCGTTATTGCCGGTTGTGATAGAGGCAAAGCCGTCGCTGGCAGCCACGTAGTCGTTACCCAGGCGTCCCCAGCTTGCACGCAGTTTCATATAATCGAATACTTTCTGGTTCTTCATAAAACCTTCTTCGGTCAATACCCAGGCAGCACCGATAGAGGGAAAGTAGCCCCATTGCTCCTGGTATTTGGATGAACCGTCGGCACGCATTGTTACCGACAACAGGTATTTACCGGCATAGTCGTAGCTCAGGCGGGTGAAGTACGATTGCCCGCGGTAGCGGTGACCGGCATCGCCCAGGGTTACTCCTTCGGCATTTCCCTGACCGAGGTACAGCCATTCGTCTTTTCCATCGGGTACGTTAAATGCTTTTCCCCACAATTCGCGCATTTGCTGCTGACGCATAGAATAACCCAGCATACCTTTGAAACTATGGTTTCCCCATTGTTCGTTATAAGTCAGGGTATTATCCCAGATGTAATTGTAATTGGTGGTTTCCGTCTTCTTTAACTCGGAAGTTTCCAGATGCTGCCCACTACTTACCCAATAAGGTGCAGTGTACTCGCGGCCACGGACAGAGGCGTAATCGTAGTTATAACTTGTGCGGATGTTCAGTTTGTCGGGTATCAACTGGAACTGGGCATAGAAATTGGTCATAACCTGGTAATTCTCTTTCTTCGAATCGAAATAATCGGCCGTTGCAACAGGATTATTGAAGTTATTATCCATTCCTATAGAACCGGGCGAAGCGTATTTTTTCGGGAATGCTTCTTCATTGGTTTCGTCGTACACCGGAATAAGGCCGGGCGTGTTGAAAGCGTGCTGCCAGGCGGCGTTGTTGGGGCGTACCTGGTTGGAGTTGCTGAACACACCGTTAAACCCTACTTTGAGCCAGTTGGTAGCGTCGAATTCGAGTGCGGCGCGGAAGTTGAGGCGGTCGTAACCGTTGTCTACGTCCATTATACCGTCTTGTTTGAGGTAGCTCATACCCACGGAATAGATACTTCTTTCGGTTCCGCCGCTAATGCCCAGGCTATGGTTAGTAATGAGGGCTGTACGGAGCAGTTCATCGTACCAGTCGGTATCGGCGCCGTACGTCCAGTTGTGGAAATCAGCATCGGCATAGCTACCCCCAAATCTGTCGATAGAGGCTTTCATGGTCGACTGGTATGCATCGTAGCTGGCTTCCATCAGCATGGTGGCGTATTCGTACGAATTAGCCATTTCCAGTACGTTGGTAGCTTTCTGGAATCCTACATAGCCGTTGTAGGTAATCTGTGCTTTTTGGTTACGCTGTCCTTTCTTGGTGGTGATGATAACCACCCCGTTGGCGGCGCGCACACCGTAGATGGCGGCGGCGGATGCGTCTTTCAGTACCGACATATCCTGTATATCGTTACTGTTCAAGAAGTTGATGTTTTCATAGAACATACCGTCAACCACATAGAGGGGAGAACTGTTGGAAAACGAGCCTTTCCCGCGGATGGCAACCTGCGGACCTTCTCCGGGTGTACCCTGGTTCACGATGTTTACCCCGGCTACCTTACCCTGCATAGCGCCCATCGGCGAGGTGGAGGGTATGGAAAGCAGCGCATCGCCTTTCACCACGGTAATAGGCGATGTAAGGTCTTTGGCTTTGGCCGAACCATAACCGATTACTACAACTTCTTCCAGGTTTTGAAGGTCTTCGGCTAACTGTACATTAATGGTGGTTTGCCCTTTCACACTAATTTCCTGAGATATCATTCCAATATAAGAAAATAAAAGTACGGCATCTTCCGGAACATTTGCAACCGTATAGTTACCATTTATATCTGATATTGTACCCAGGCTGGTACCTTTTACATGAACCGATGCACCAATAACAGGCTCGTTCATTATATCGATAATGGTACCGCTGATTGTTTTTGTTTGCGCAAGTATTGTTTGAAAACACAATATTGCAATAATAAGAAAAGTGATTTTTCTCTTCATTTCTTTTTAAGTATTAATTGATAATAAGGTTCTTAAATCTCACTATGCTGCAAAGGAATAAACTTCTTAGTACTCTGCCAAAATAACGGATACTACGCTACTACTTTCGTCAAAGATGGCACTACGTTTTTACTACTTTTACGGCTTGTAACCCTCTATTCATGGTAGATACAACGATAAAATAATTTATTATAAACTTGTTTTTTCTACAATAGAAAATGTCTGCGACGTAAATGATATGCTGTGAATATTGTATATAATTACTAAAACCAGATACTTAACAGAATGGTATTAAATGCTAACAAAAGCAACCATCAGAAAACCTCCTGTAAAACTGCAGACTTTTCCGCGCAAAAGTGCAGACTTTTATACGCAAAAGTGTGGCCGTGTGTTAATTGATTGATAATCAGTGATTAGGGAAATCTTATATTCGTAAAATCAACTGATCAACGAACTTTGGGTAAATAATAAGAATTGACAATCAGTCGCAATATTGCTTTGCATAAATATCCTATATTTTTCCGTAGAGTTTTGGATTATTCTATAATTTCGCCTTATATTTGAGATTATTTTTTGCTTATGCAAACCTTATTCTCTATGCGATATACCTATTGTGTATTATTAATTATGGCATGTTTATCTCCGTTAATAAGCCATGCAACCACATTTATGCCCATTATCACAAACTACACGGCCAGCCATTATAATGCCGGGCTACAAAACTGGGCATTAGCTCAAGGAAAAAACGGAGAAATGTATATCGGCAACAATACCGGGTTGTTGTGTTTTGATGGATATACATGGAGTAAGTATCAAATGCCTGGAAACCAGCTTGTACGTTCCATACTTATTGATGGCGACCGCATTTATGTGGGAGCTTACGAAGAATTTGGTTATTTCGGCCGTAACCCTTTTGGTAAACTTGAATATACTTCTTTGTGGAGTAAGATAAGTGATATAGAAACCCACAACGATGAAATATGGAATATATTAAAAGTAGGAGAGTGCATTTATTTCCAGTCGTTCAGTTCGTGGTTTAAATATGATGGGCAAGCAGTTACAGTACACTATGATTCCGAACTTTTGCCATTGTATTTTCATCAGGCTCACGGGCGGATTTATGTACAGATGATTAACGGCGATTTTTATTTGTTGGAAAATGACGAGTATAAACAGGTAATTAAACGTAAAGCACTCAAGGATGATAATGTAGTTGCCCTTATTCCTACTGCGGGAAACAAGATGATATTGTGTACGGAATGGAACGGTCTTTTTGATTTTGACGGTACAACGGTAACACCACGCCCCACAACCATCGACGATGAGTTAAGGAGCCAGCAAATGAACCGCGCCGTAATGATTCCCGCAGATTCGACAATCGTACTGGGAACCATCCGAAACGGCATTTATGCCATAGATAAGGACGGAAAAGAGAAGTGGCGTTATGATGTTAATAATGGCTTGTACAACAATTCTGTATTGCGACTTTTTTGCGACCGCGACAATAATGTATGGGCAGCGCTCGATATTGGAATTGCACTGATACATACCGGTTCGCCTTATTCTATCCTGATTCCGTCTCGCACATCCCAGCCTTTTGGAATGGTGTATGGCGTAAATGTATTTGATAAAAACCTTTACATAGCCACCAACCAATCGGCTTTTTTGTATAACGTCGGTAATCAGTCCATTATTCCCATACAGGGCACCGAAGGGCAAAACTGGCATATTAGTACATTTGATTCGCAAATTCTGTTGGGCAATAACTTCGGTACTAAAATTATAACCGGCACTGTAGCAACAAACATACCCGGAACGGAAACCAGTAGTACCTGCCTGCGCAAATGTGTAATTAACGGGCAGGAAATACTTCTTGAGTCTTCTTATTATAACCTGCGTGTATATCGGAAAGAGAAAGGGCAATGGATTTTTTCCAATTCGATTGATGGCTTCTGGAGCCCCATACGTCAGTTCGAGGTCGATCATGCCGGAACTATCTGGGCAGCACATATGAGTCTGGGTCTTTATAAAATAGAGCTTTCCAAAGATTTGATGAAGGTTGAGAAGAGTACTTATATCAAATCATTGTCGGGGGAAGAGAACAGTACAAGTTTGATGCATGTAATGAAAATCCGTGGAAGGGTAGTACTATCCGATACTGAACGGACGTATGTGTTCGATGATATCAATCAGCAAATTGTACCTTTCGGGCAACTTAATTCGATTATAAAGAATGGAATCAACATGGTTATTCCGGTAGACGGTAATACTTACTGGCTTACTGATTATCGTGGATATATGCTCATAAAATATGAGAATGACAATTTTAAAAGAGAACGTTTTATTCCTTCTACCTTTTTCGGGCTCGAGTGTAACGAGAATAACAATAACGTATATGTAAACGGAGGTATTACTTATTTCTGCCTCAACAATGGCATAGGCCGCCTGGATATGAATGTAAAGGATAGCATAGATGTGGATAAAAGCTGCTTGGTTATTCGCGAGGTAACATCCTTATCCGAAGATTATCAGCCCCGTTCCATGCCGGTATCGGCCGATAAGAAAGCAAAAGAAAAAATATGGGGCGACATTACTTTCCAGTTGTCATACCCAAACTTCAATAGTTCGCCTATCCGTTATTGTTATCGTATTATAGGCAGTGGCCTTGATATTGAATCTGAGTCGGCCGATCCAGTCATTACATATGGTAGCCTTGGATATGGAGATTATTACTTTACTGCTTCGGTAAAGAATGTCGACGATGAAGTTATTGGCTTCGCCGAATATTATTTCAACAAGCCATTACCTTTTTATTTAACAGCATATGCGTGGTTAATATATCTTATGTTGGCAGGTATAATGGGATATTATTACTCGCGCTGGCATGCTGCAAAAATACTTAGAAGGCGGAACAGGGAGTTCGAAAAAGAAAAAATGCAGCAAGACCTTAAAATGCTGGAACAGGAAAATATCATTGCACTGCAACGCGAACAACTGCTTGAGGCAGAGCTACAGGTGAAGAGTAAAGAACTGGCCAGTCTTGCTCTGGATGCGGTTATTCAACATAAAGCCGTCGAGAGCCTGAAAGATGCTATGATAGAACAGGAGCGCAAAGGAATAATCAATAAACACGATGCGGATGTAATATTGAAACAGATTAGCGGAAACGTGAATGAAGTAGAGTTCTGGGATATATATCATAAGAATTTCGATATGATTCACAAGAACTTCTTCCGCAACCTGCGTAAGTTATACCCAAGCCTTACCGCAAGCGATTTACGATTCTGTGCACTGTTACGACTCAACCTGTCGACAAAAGATATTGCCCAGTTTACAAACCTTACTATCCGCGGCGTAGAAACTGCACGCTACCGGATAAGGAAAAAACTGGGTATCCACGGGAACGTTAATCTGGTTGACTTTCTGATTGACTTTGAGTAAACAATATCCGGTCGAAGATACTAAACAATTCCTCCACTGATTCCGTCCGTAACATGGCGATACGTGTGGGGCGGAAATCGGGTATTCCCTTAAACAATGGTGTAGCGGCGAGGTGGCGGCGTATGTGGATAATTCCCCTTCTCTCGTCCAGGCGTTCAACACTGTTCAATACCTCTTCGCGTAGTACTTGTAACTTCCATTCGAATGGTAAAGGTTCAAGTTCTTCGCCTGTTTCCAGATAATGCTTTATTTCCTTGAAAATCCACGGGCGGCCAATACTTCCACGGCCTACCATAATGGCATCCACTCCGTAACGGTCGAAACATTCGCGGGCACGTTGGGGTGTAGTTACATCACCATTGCCAATGATAGGTATGTGCATACGGGGATTGTTCTTTACTTCACCAATCAGCGTCCAGTCGGCTTCGCCGGTGTACATTTGCGATCGGGTACGACCATGGATGGCAAGGGCGGCTATTCCGCAATCTTGCAGTTGTTCGGCAAGTTCTACAATTATCTTATTATCCACATCCCATCCTAACCGGGTTTTTACGGTTACGGGAAGCTTCACGGCATCAACCACGGCGCGGGTTATTTCGAGCATCTTGGGTATATTCCTCAGCATTCCTGCACCGGCGCCTTTGCCGGCTACTTTCTTTACCGGGCATCCAAAGTTAATATCTAATATATCCGGAGTGGCTTCAGCTTCGACAATGCGGGCAGCCTCAACCATAGCATCGGTCTCTTTGCCGTATATCTGTATGGCTACGGGGCGCTCTTCTTCACTGATGGTCAGCTTCGCCCGGGTTTTATTCACGGCACGTATCAGGGCATCACTCGATACGAATTCGGTGTAAACCATATCGGCGCCAAACTTCTTGCACATCAGGCGGAAAGCCGGGTCGGTAACGTCTTCCATAGGGGCCAGGAGGACAGGGTATTTGCTTAGTTCGATTGAACCTATTTTCATTTTGGAGTTATAAGTTATGAGTTATAAGTTCTAAGTACGATGCCGCATGGTTACTTAAAACTCAAAACTTACTACTTAGAACTTAAATGGCGCAAAAGTACGGAAAAAAAACTACCTTTGCACATTAATATGTTCGATTTAGAAAGGATGATACAGGAATTTGAAATAATGGCTCCCGTAGGTTCGCGTGAATCTTTAGCGGCAGCAATACAGGGAGGTGCCGACTCAATATATTTCGGGATTGAAAACCTGAATATGCGTGCGCGGTCTTCCAACAGTTTTACCATTAACGATCTGCGCGAAATAGTGCAGATATGCGATGAGAACGGACTAAAAAGTTATCTCACTGTTAATACTATTATATACGATAACGACCTGGAAATGATGCGTACTATCATTGATGCCGCTAAGGAAGCAGGTATCTCGGCCGTTATTGCTGCTGATGTAGCTGTGATGGGTTATGCGCAAAGTGTCGGACAGGAAATACATCTTTCCACACAGCTTAATATATCCAATATTGAAGCGTTGAAGTTCTATGCACATTTTGCCGATGTGGTTGTTTTGGCACGCGAACTGAATCTCGACCAGGTAGCCGAAATCTATAAACAGATTAAAGAACAGAACATCCGTGGGCCACGTGGCGAACTTATCCGGATTGAAATGTTCTGTCACGGCGCCCTTTGCATGGCTGTTTCGGGGAAATGTTACCTTTCATTACACGAAATGAACAGTTCAGCCAATCGTGGTGCCTGTATGCAGGTTTGCCGGCGGGCATATACCGTGCGCGATAAGGAAACTGATGTCGAATTGGAAGTGGATAACCAATATATCATGTCGCCAAAAGACCTGAAAACCATTCATTTCATGAACAAAATGATTGATGCCGGTGTACGGGTTTTCAAAATAGAAGGTCGTGCCCGGGGCCCTGAATATGTGCGGGTAGTTTCGGAATGCTATAAACAAGCCATACAAGCCTGTCTGGACGGCACATTCACCGATGAAAAGATTGCTGTCTGGGATGAACGGTTGCGAACCGTATTTAACCGGGGTTTCTGGGATGGATATTATATGGGGCAACGCCTGGGCGAATGGAGCAAGAATTATGGTTCGGAGGCTACCGAGCGGAAGATGTACGTAGGTAAAGGAATGAAATATTTTAGCAATATTGGTGTCGCCGAGTTTCTGGTTGAGGCTACCACTATATCCGTAGGAGATAAAATACTGATTACAGGCCCTACAACCGGAGCGGTATTTGCCACGCTTGAAGAAGCGCGGGTAGACCTTAAACCGGTAGAAACCGTAAAACAAGGCCAAAGATTCTCGATGAAGATAAATGAAAAGATTAGGCCGAGTGATAAATTATTTAAAATAGTTGAAAAGAAATAGCTAGTCTGGTGAAACTTGCTATCTTTGTAAGTTAAGCCATAAAATATGCAGTTATGATTGTTATAAGCTCTAAAGAATTAAGCAGTAATCCAACAAAGTACCTCGACCTTGCCAAAACTGAGCAAGTACTGATAAAACATGGAGATAATGACAGGTTCCTACTCTCGCAAGACAATCGCCTGCAACCAGACGAAGATTTAGCCAGAGCACTCACAGCAGAAGAATTACTGGTGGGTATTGAGGAAGATATACGGGATATGTTCAGGAGAAGAAATAAGAAATGAAAGTATTATTTACTTCTGAAGTCCGATTATATTTCCGGGAGTTGGAAGATGTCCTTTTTGAAAACGATTATTTTGGATTTGAAGATTCTGCCATACGATATGTACGCGAGTTAATCTTTGAAATCAGTAAAACTTTTCCTTTACATCTTAAGAAGCCCGCCCCTCCTTATTTCAACCAGTTTGGTGAAAATATGTTTTATGCTGCTTTCCATAAAAACAAAAGTACCACCTGGTACGTCTTTTTCAATGAATATAACGAGGAAGAAGAAACCGTCCTTCTGGTTCGTTATATAAGTAACAATCATATGATATCGCAATTCCTTTATGCTAAATAACAAATATATTTACGAACTAACACTCAAAGTACGCGACTACGAAGTCGACCTGCAAGGCATCGTTAACAATGCCAACTACCAGCATTATCTTGAACATACCCGGCACGAGTTTCTTTCATCTATCGGTCTAAGTTTTGCCCATTTGCACGAACAGGGTGTCGATCCGGTTGTAGCCCGTATCAATATGGCATTCAAAACCCCTTTACATAGCGGAGATGAATTCGTTTCGAAACTCTATCTGAAGAAAGAAGGAATCAAATATGTATTCTATCAGGATATCTTCCGCAAGAGTGACAACCAGAAAGTACTTAAAGCAAGTGTAGAAACCGTGTGTGTCGTGAACGGCCGGCTAAGTAACAGCGAACTGTTCGATGCTGCCTTTGCTCCTTATATTTCGGAATGAACAAAGAAGAAATTATATACGCCATAGCCCTTACACAGGTTCCGGGAATCGGCACGGTTTGGGCACGTAACCTTCTGAATGTAATGGGAAGTGCTACAGATGTTTTCGAGCGGCGTAAAGAGTTAACGAAATATATGCCCGGCATCACACCCCGCGTTATTCAGGCGCTGGATTGTCCGGAAGCCGTTGCGCGTGCTGAGAAAGAATACCTATTCGCAGAGAAAAACCACATTGACTGTCTGACTATTAATGATCCGGAATACCCGCAGCGGTTGAAAGAATGTGATGACGCCCCAACTATGCTCTTCTTTAAAGGTAAAACTAACCTGAATGCGCAAAGAGTCATCAGCATCGTAGGCACCCGCAAGGCAACCGATTACGGCAAACAACTCTGTAGCCAGTTTCTAAAGCAACTGAAAGAGGCATATCCCGATGTGCTGGTGGTCAGCGGACTGGCCTACGGTATTGATATTCATTCCCACCGATCGGCACTCGAAAACCAATTACCAACAGTAGGTGTACTTGCTCACGGTTTGGACCGGATTTATCCTCATGTACATCGCAAAACAGCTGTCGAGATGCTTTCAGACGGTGGATTATTAACTGAATATTTAACCGAGACTAATCCGGATAGATTCAATTTTGTAGCCCGTAACCGCATCGTAGCGGGAATAAGTGATGCAACCATTGTAATCGAATCGGCTGCCAAAGGAGGTTCACTTATTACAGCCGATATCGCCGGAAGCTATCACCGCGATTGCTATGCTTTCCCCGGCAGAACGACAGATGAATCTTCGCAAGGCTGCAACCGCCTCATCCGGGATAACAAAGCAGCACTAATCGAATCGGCCGAAGATTTTATTGAACAAATGGGATGGGGCACTGGGAAATCAAAGGCTAAAGAGAAAGTTGTACAACGAAGCTTCTTTCCCGATTTATCAGAAGAGGAACAGCTGATTGTCTCTGTACTGGAAAAAGAAGGTAGTGTACAGATAAATAATCTGGTGGTATCTACGGATATACCGATATATAAAATGAGCTCCCTACTCTTTGAGTTGGAGATGAAAGGGATTGTAAAAGTATTGGCAGGAGGGGTTTATCAGTTGCTTGGATAACCCCAATATTTTCCGATTAAAATATGTAACTTTCATGTTGCTTGTTTGCTAGTACCAAACCAGTCGTTTGCCAGTACCAAACCGATCATTTGCTAGTACCAAATCAACCATTTGATACTAGCATTTTAAACTCATAATTACCCTAAGTTATAATTTACAAAAAACAACTACCCGTTTTGTTACCCTTACCAGAATATCATATCTTTGTACCTGTTTAAATAATACAAAGATTTATGTCAACAGAATTATTCTCTTCGTTACCCTACAAAGTAGCGGATATTACCCTTGCAGATTTCGGACGCAAGGAAATCGAACTGGCAGAACAAGAAATGCCCGGCCTGATGGCTCTTCGCGAAAAATACGGAGAATCCAAACCCCTGAAAGGTGCCCGTGTAATGGGTTCACTGCACATGACCATCCAAACAGCTGTACTTATTGAAACCCTGGTTGAATTAGGAGCTCAGGTGCGTTGGTGCTCATGTAATATATATTCAACACAAGACCATGCTGCTGCTGCTATTGCAAAAGCCGGTGTTCCTGTTTTTGCATGGAAAGGCGAAACACTCGAAGAATACTGGTGGTGTACCCTGCAAGCCCTGAACTTCGATGGTAACGGACCAACTGTTATTGTCGACGATGGAGGCGATGCAACCATTATGATACATAAAGGCTATGAAGCCGAAAAAGAAGCATCGGTTCTGGAAATAAACCCGGGTGCAGAAGACGAAATCGAATTATTCAATATATTACGTAAAGTACTCAAAGAAGACCCCGACAGATGGCACCGTGTAGCCCCCGAAGTTCGTGGAGTTTCCGAAGAAACCACTACCGGTGTACACCGTCTGTACCAGATGCAGGAAGAAGGAAAATTACTTTTCCCCGCATATAATGTAAATGACTCAGTAACCAAATCCAAATTCGATAACCTATACGGCTGCCGCGAATCGCTGGCTGACGGTATTAAACGTGCCACCGATATAATGATTGCCGGAAAAGTTGTCGTTGTATGTGGATATGGTGATGTAGGCAAAGGCTGCGCACACTCCATGAAAAGCTATGGCGCTCGCGTACTGGTAACAGAAATCGACCCCATTTGTGCCCTACAAGCCGCCATGGAAGGTTACGAAGTAGTTACCATGGAAGATGCTTGCAGCGAAGGAAACATCTTCGTTACCACCACCGGAAACATTGATGTTATCCGCATCGACCACATGGAACAAATGAAAGACCAGGCCATCGTATGCAACATCGGCCATTTCGACAACGAAATACAGGTAGAAGCCCTTAAGAAATTCCCCGGAATTGAACGCGTAAACATCAAACCGCAGGTAGACCTTTACAAATTCCCCGACGGACACAGCATCATCCTACTAGCCGACGGACGACTGGTAAACCTGGGATGCGCAACCGGACACCCTTCTTTCGTAATGAGCAACAGCTTCACCAACCAGACTCTTGCTCAGATTGAATTGTATAACCGCGAACATGCCATCGGTGTATACCGTTTACCTAAATACCTGGACGAAGAAGTTGCCCGCCTGCACCTCGGAAAAATTGGTGTTAAACTAACCAAGCTAACTCCCGAACAGGCATCATACATCGGTGTACAGGTGGATGGGCCTTATAAGGCTGAACATTACAGATACTAATAGAATTTTGAATTTTGAATTATGAATTTTGAATGACGATGCCGCAAGGTTCATTCATAGCTTATAATTCAAAATTCAAAATTCAAAATTCAAAATTCCATGAAAAGATTCCTCCCCGACCTCATAGCCATACTGGCATTTGTAATCATATCGTTTGCTTACTTCTTTACGCCTGTAACCGAAAACCTTATTCTGTTCCAACACGATACATCGGCCGGGGCGGGAGCCAACCAGGAGCTTAAAGAATATTACGAACGTACAGGAGCACGTACGCGGTGGACAAACTCTATCTTCGGAGGTATGCCCACTTACCAGATGTCGCCCAGCTACGATTCTACCGATACATTGCGGGTTGTAGAAAAAGCATATCATTTGTTCCTGCCGCAATATGTATGGCTGGCATTTGTGATGATGCTTGGATTTTATATCTTGCTCAGGGTATTAGGAATCAAACCGGCATTATCGGCCGTGGGAGCCATAGCCTGGGGATTCTCTTCATACTTTTTCATACTCATACAGGCAGGACACTTATGGAAATTTATTACCCTGGCCTACATACCACCCACAATTGCGGGTATCATACTGGCTTACCGTGGTAAATACCTGGCCGGTGGACTGCTTGCCGCTCTATTTGCCGCCTTGCAAATACTTTCCAACCATGTGCAAATGACGTATTACTTCCTGTTCGTTATCCTGGCACTGGTTATTGTGTTCTTTATACAGCTCAGGAAAGAGGGAGACCTGGCACGTTTCTGGAAAGCCAGCGGAGTATTGGTTGTTGCGGCCTTGGTGGCTGTCGCTATCAATGTGCCTAATTTATACCATACCTATAAGTACAGCAAGGATACCATGCGCGAGAAAAGCGAACTGGTACACGAAGGCGATAAAGCCAATCAAACTAGCAGCGGACTCGACCGTGATTATATCACCCAATGGAGTTACGGTATCAGCGAAACCTTTACACTCCTGATTCCGAATGTAAAAGGAGGAGCAAGCACAAGGGGAGATTCATTCGTTACCCTTTCTGAAAGTAAGGCAGCAATGTCCAAAGCAAACCCAATGTATTCGAGCCTCTATTCGCAGTTACCTCAGTATTGGGGTACCCAGCCAATGACTGCCGGCCCGGTATATGTAGGCGCCCTCATACTTATGCTTTTCGTTCTGGGATGTATCATAGTGAAAGGCCCTCTGAAATGGGGATTACTGGTATTAACCATACTTAGCATTATGCTTGCCTGGGGTAAGAATTTTATGCCGCTCACCGATTTCTTTATCGATTGGGTACCTATGTACAATAAGTTCCGTGCGGTGACTTCCATATTGGTTATTGCCGAATTTACCATACCATTAATGGCAGTACTGGCTTTGGCTAAGTTGTTTCAGGAATCCGGAAAAATCAAAGCAGAGTACCGCAAACCTATACTAATCAGTTTTGCACTTACAGGCGGCTTAGCATTGCTTTTTGCTTTGTTTCCGCGGTTATTCTTCTCCGAGTTTGTACCGCCGATGGAAATGTCGATGTTACAACGCGCCCTTGGCGAACACTTCGCCGGTGTAGTAGCCAATCTGCAGGATATGCGTGTAGCCATGTTTACAGCAGATGCATGGCGTAGTTTCTTTATCGTTCTGCTGGGTACCGTGCTGATTTGGGCGGCAACATACAAGAATATAAAACCCCTCTACATCATATTAGGAATCGGAATCATTACGCTTGTCGACCTCTGGCAGGTCGATAAACGCTACCTTGATAGTGATCTCTTCAAAGAAGCTGAAGTAGCTACTTTTACCAAAACAGCCGCCGACAATATCATCCTACAGGATACCGACCCCAATTACCGTGTCCTGAATATGGCTTCGAATACATTCGGCGAAAACGAAACCTCGTACTGGCATAAGAACGTAGCCGGATATAATGCAGCCAAGATGCGCAGATACCAGGAAATGATTGAGCATTACATCGCCCCGGAAATGAGTTATGCCAAACAGATGATTAATGCCGCCGGCGGCAACATGACCGAAGTAAATCCGGAAGCATTCCAGGTTTTGAATATGCTCAACACGAAATACTTCATTACCCCTGTCGGAGAAACGATACAACCCGTAAAGAATCCATATGCGTTCGGTAATGCCTGGTTTGTTAACGACATCCGGTTTGTAGATAATGCCAACCAGGAAATAGAAACAATTGCCGAAGTTGATTTAAGGCAGACAGCCATCGTCGACAGGCAGTTCGAAAACATACTACCGGCTACCGTGATTTCACCTGCCGACTCTTTGGCTAACGTCAGCCTGGTAAGCTACGAACCTAACCATGTGGTTTATAAAAGTTCCAACACTTCAGACGGCGTTGCAGTATTCTCCGAAATTTACTATCCCGATTGGGAAGTTACCATCGACGGACAACCAGTTGAACTTGGTCGCGCCAATTACGTATTACGTATTCTGCCTATCCCGGCGGGGGAACATACAATTGAAATGAAATTCGATCCTCAAAGTGTACATACTACCGAAGCGATTGCATATGCCGGATTGGTTATACTGCTGTTGGGTGCTATCGGGGGTGTAGTATATTACTGGAGGAAGAAAACACAGATTAGCCAGGAGTAGGGGTAGTTATACATAATTGTATGCAAATACAGTGCACTTTAGGAATAATAAGCAGATTTTCTCGGTTTTAATTATGTAGAGACGCATATTTGCGTCTTAATCTGTATCAATACATTGTGAGAC
>DAMCMT010000016.1:49819-64624 GCA_032108265.1 Bacteroides sp. | reverse complement strand
AAAGCAGGCGACCCCAACCAGTACAACCTTTACTATTACGAAGCCTCCAAAGGAACCTTTGTAGCCTCCAGTATTGAAAATAACGGCAATACCCCCGTTAACCTCAAAACCCAATTGGTAGATAAAGGATACGGACTAGCCCTGGCCGATCTATCCGGCACAACCGCCGATAAATTAAACGAACTTTTCATAAATGCCCGCATCGAGAAGTTTAAAAAGGAAGTCGGCCAATACTTTGATATCGACGACGCCGTATTCCACAGTAACTTTATCGAATTCATCGCCGGTACCGACAACCGTGCCAAGAACACTTATGCCTATAACTTCGGTACCGGAAAATGGAAGTGGAGACAAGACGACCTCGATACCATCTTCCCCATCGACAACCAGGGGCAAGACAAAAAACCTTATTGGGTCGAAACCCACGACCAGTACGACAACGGCGCCAATGTATGGAACGGCGAAACCTCCAACTTCTGGAACCTGCTGGAACTCGCCTTCCCCGAAAAACTCGTCACAGGTATGCGCGCTATGCTCAAAGCCATGGAAGAACTCGGCGGCGGTTCGGGAAGTACCTACGACCGGCTCTATGCCTTTTATGCAAAGTACTACCTGGGGATAAAAAAATACTTCCCACCTACCTTATTCAATGCCGATGCTAAAAGATACGAAGATGCCAAAGTAGCCTACCTGCGGGGAGATTACTCAAATGACACCGACCCGATAACCCAATCGCACGGAGACTTCTATTCTGCCGAAACCGCCTGGGTGAAAAAGCGTATCCTCTACATGATGAGCAAATACTCTTATGGTATGTTCTCGGCAGATGGTACCGACCTGATTACTGTTCGTGCAGCAGGAGACGAGATTATTTACAACCTTGTTCCCGCCATCAGTATGTACCCTGCTATTGCCTCGGGAACATCCATCATACGGGGAAAGCGTACCATGGCCGGAGAAACTTGCCAAATGGAAATTGATTTAGGTGGTGCTGGCGACCAGCAAAACAATATCCAGGGCGCCTCCTGGCTGAAATCCATCGGCCAGTGGCACGACAAGAATGTATCAGGCACCATGGTTATCCAAGGTAGAAGGTTACAGGAAATCACCCTGGGTCATGCAACCGCACCCATAACCATTTCAATAACCGGGCTCACCGTATCCAACTGTCCATCCGTACGTATGGTTGACCTGCGAAGAATCAAAACACTCTCAGGCTCATTAGACCTCTCGAGCTGTATTCATTTGGAAAAAGTATATGCCCAGGGTACCTCGCTCTCACAAATACGCCTGCCCGAAGGTGGAGGACTGAAGACAGTAGGATTCTCAGCCAATAACTCCTACCTGATGTTACGGAACTTCCCGGTACTGGAACGTTCGGGAGTGGATCTCTCCTTGTGTGCTAAATCAATGACCGACTTCTATGTGCAAGACTGCCAGTCACTCAATCCGGTAGATATGCTCATACAAGTAATGGAAGCTCAGGATGGCCTGGCTAACAGACCGTTGAAGCGTATTCGTGCTGTTGGATTCAATGCCACTTATACGGATAACGGTAGTTATGTACTGGATAGACTGGCTGAATTGGCTAATGGTAGTTATGTAGGCCTTGATTCCAGTGGATTGGCTGGTGATGAGGCTTATCCGGTACTGGATGGTGAGTTGACTATTCATTCGAATGTGTATCAGGATTCGATTGATACGTTGCAGGAAAGGTTCCCGAAACTTAAACTGAATATTATGGGTGAAAGGTATGTAAGGTTTAAGGATGCAGCATTTCAACAAATCTGTGCGGATAAATATGGAGATGGAACAGGTGTTACTCAAGCTCAATTAGATGCTGTAACCGGATTTGCCAAAGAATGGCTGTGGCGCAATACCACTGTTAAAGATTTATCTGATCTTCACTTGCATTTCAAGAATCTTACTGATATTTCGAGATCTTGTTTCAGAGAAGGAAATTTTGAGAAAATAACCATTCCAAAGAGTGTTGAGAAGATTAATGCATCTGCATTTGAACATAATTATCGATTGACAGAATTAATATTTGAAGATACAGATGGAAAGTCTTGTCTCAAAATTATTGATTCTAATGTTATATTAGACAGCGAACCATTGCAGGTTCTAGTATTGCCTTCAAAGTTAGAAAAGTGGACAAATTATACGGTTAGAGGTACTAATATTAAGAGATTATATTGCAAAGCCACTACGCCTCCCGTATTAGGACGTGGATGGGGTGATAACTATGATAAAGTCGACTTGTTTGTACCCAAAGGTTGTGCTTCATTGTATGCAGCAGCGGAACATTGGGATTATTTCAGATCCATAACAGAATATGACTTTGCTTTAAATCCGGATAATGTACATTAAAAATGATTTATAATGGACTGGTCACTCATTACCTCCATTCTCTCAATCCTTTGCGGCTCCAGTACAGTGATGACTTTCATCCTGTACCGGAAGCAGCAAAGGCGCTTCAAAACAGCCGAAGCCTTTGAGAAAGAAGTAGATGCCCTGAAGAATACCGTTGAAACCATGAGGCAACAACTGCAATTTTACGACGGGCGGCTTACTGAGATGCAGAAACTGGTAGTTGGAAAAGATTTGTACATCAGCCAGCTATCTCAGGAAAAGCATTTGTTGGAGATAAAGAACTCTAAGAATAAAAGTGCAATGAACAAGGCTTATAGTTGCGAACATTGCACTGATATCTCTCTTTGCCCGGTACTAATACAGCGGGCAACTAATGAAGAAGCATATTTAAACGAATTAAATGAATCCAAATGAACAATGAAGAAAGAATACAGAAAAACTACCCAGGGGATTGAGAAATAATAATCCCGGGAATATACGGTTAACCAATACCGTGTGGCTGGGAGAAATAAGGCCGGGACAGGACAGGGAATTTTGCCATTTTAGTTCCATGGCTTATGGATACCGGGCGTTATTGAAATTAATCGGAAACTATTCAAGGTTATATGGATGTGATACGATTCGGAGTATTATAAGCCGGTGGGCACCACCGAATGAGAATCAAACGGAAGATTATGTCCGTGGTATATGCCACCGGATGGGCAATATTTATGATGAAATGTATATAGTGGATATTGATAATAAAGACAAACTTGCTGCTGCCATATCGTTTATGGAAAATGGTATACCGGCTAATATGGTGGAGGTGGAAACAGGATGGGGACTATTAAATTAACTAACCTACTACTAATTCTTGCCGCTATATAACTATCTGGATGCAAATCGATTCAGCACATACCAGTACCGGTTGAAAGTGTCAAAACCGAATATATCGACCGACAATACCGCGACAGTGTATATATCACCGATTCGGTTTATATATATGAAAAAGGCGATACGATCTGGCTAACCCGGTGGCGGATGGAATACAAGGATCGATTAATCCGGGATAGTATCACTATTCGTGATAGTATCCCGGTTACATATCCGGTCGAAGTGGTGAAAATGGTATAAAAAGATTTGAACGCATTCGCCCGCTTTCGAATATGATTGGGTAATGCAATGATATTCGGAATAGCTGGACTTTGCGTATGGTGGATAATTAAAAAGCGTTTCTCTTAACTTTCTCCATCAACATCTTCATATAATACCCGCCAACTACCGAGCGAGCTTTGAAGTTCATCATCCGGCCGTGATGCGTATCGTGCCAGTCACTGATGGGTACGCGTGATTCCGTTTCGTTGGCATATTTATACAATGGTGCCGTCAACCGGGCAAAGGTAGCATCATCTCCCAGACAGGCGATCCAGTATACCCAGTCGGACTTTGTGTAGGTCTCGCGAGAGTCGAGGGGAATGCCGTATTTATTCATTTTGTTGAGGTAGAATGCTACTTCTGTTTCGGCTATAACAGAGGGAAAGATATTGAGATTAAACACCTTATCCCATATCATGTTGTATTTTTGGCTCCATGTACCGGGACGGTCGAATGCCAGTTTATAGTGGTCATCGTCGCGGGCTTTCTTCTCCCATTCCACGGCCAGACGGCGGGCGGTTTCGGTGTAATGTTGGGCAATGCTTTCCTTACCCAGCATACGGGCCATTTCGCCGTAACCCGCAATGGCTACGATGGCTTTAAGCGAAAGGTTGGCATTGTGGGCCAGGTGTCCGGCAAAGTCGTCGGTACACAATTGGTTTTCGGGGTCCAGACCTTTCTCCAATAAGTAATTGGCCCAAGTGGAGAGAGTTTCCCAGTGACGGGCAGCATAGTCGGCATTGCCTTCGACCATCGAAACGGCAGTAGCCAGGATTACCATGTTTCCGGCTTCTTCCACCGGCATATCTTCACCATACAACTGTCCGTTGGCTACGGGATAAGTGCCCAGGTCGTGAGCCGGGTAAGGCTTGTTCCATCGTCCGCTTTCGCTGTAGTAAAAGATGGGAGTCATCATTCCCTTTACCAGCTCGGGATTATAAATAAGGAACAACGGTGCCGAGGGGTAGGAGAGATCGACTGTGTTAATACAACCGTTGCTATGGTTTTCTTTCGAGAGGAAGAGGATGTTTCCATCGTCGTCCGTGATTATTTTGTGCGCGGTGATAGCATGACGGTATACCAACGCGCACATCTCGGCATATTCTTTGCCTCCGGCCTTGTAGGCATCCTCCATGAGTTGCTTATCGAATGTACGGCACCGGCTCATGAGTGATGCATGCAGGGCATTGTATTTCTCGAAAGCATCATAGATACTTACCTGTCCGTTGTGTTTCCAATAAGCCGGGCGGCGCTGGTAGAAGTATTCGATGGCGTAAATATCATCGTATCCCAGCATCAGGAAGCCATCTTTTCCTTGTGTACCGATGCTTCCCATATTCTCGGTATAAGCCAGGGCAGGCATTTCGTCGAGGTTGCGGCTGATATGCTTCTGCGTAGAGGGCAACAAACTTCCTTTTTCGATGAAAGATTGCTTCATGTCGTAGTAATGACCGATACTCAACGCTTTTCCGGGATGCTCGGGAGCAGCCAGATAAGCGTATCCCCAGTCGATGCGCACGCCGTCGCCGATGCGTACGGTGTAGGGCTGGTCGATGGTTCCCGATTTGATGTAATTCATCCCGTTACGGCTAGCTGTTTCGGAACGAGTGGGTTGCAGAGGGTCGTGTACAGCCAGTTGCGGGGTGGTTTCGAAGTATATCTGTACATCGTGCGACTTTTTATCTGTCGACCGCACACGATACGAGATGTAATTGATAGGAGTGGAAACCAGGTCGATATCTTCCATCAGCAAGGGAGCCGTGAATACCAAATCAAGTTCTACCGGCCCGCAGGCGAATGTATAATAGGTTTGTGTGGGAAGAACGTCGACCGACTTCTGCACCGCAGCCCGAGTGAAATTACTGGTTTGCTTGCGTTCACGGTATAGTCCGAAGTCAACGTACGCGCCTCCTGTCTGATTCTGGCAATGCACGGCCAGTACATTGGTTCCTTTTCGGAGCTTTTTCATGGTTTCGGCCGTAAGTTCGAGGGTTACGTCGTTATTCCAGGCATACCCTGTATCTACCAGCTTCTCTCCGTTGAGATAAAGCGTAAAGTTGTCATCGTGCGAGTAGCGCAGGTATAAGGTTTCCTGCGAAAGGTCGCCCGTTAGTTCGAAAGTACGGCGCACCCATATATCCTTAGTAGTCCACGGAGTACTGATGCGTGGCATATCGCGGGTACCGAAAGCTGCTTTTCCCCGTTCCCACTTACTATCGTCGAAAGCTTCCAACTGCCAACCGTCGGACGGTTGTTGCAGGGTATAGGCAGCTTCCCACCGTTCGCCGTTGGTCATGGGCAGAATGGTTTCGAGATTTAGTTTATCTTTTCCCATGAAGCGGTACACCTGTCCGTCGACGCGGATGGCACCCAATAAAGGATGTTCGGCGGCAGTCCAGTGCTCGGTGCTTCCTTCGGTCAGTTCGTTGTAGGGCGACCAGATGGAGAGGTAAGTGTCCGAGGTAATGAGTGGTACGGAGGGTGCCCGCAGGTCGATACTGCGGCTGGTTTTGTATAAATCGGTGGCCTGCGCGCCGGGAAGCAGGCAGGCCATGAATAGGGTGATTATAAAGAGTTTCTTCATTGTTTATTATTTCTTCAATTTCTTTTCCAGCATTTTAATGTAATATCCACCTACTACCGAACGTGCCTGGAAGCCTACATGCGTTTGGCTATCGGTGTTGTACCAGTCGCTCATTGGAACGCGGTCGGTCGTTTCGTTATAGAAACGGTACATGGGGCTGATGAATTTGTGGAATGTCGCATCATCGTCTGCTAATGTAGCTGTCCACATAATCCAGTCGGATTTGGTGTAATTGCGGCGGCTGTCGAGTGGGAGACCGTATATATTCTGTTTGGTCAGGTAGTACGCCAGTTCTTTTTGTGCTACCGATTCGGGGAATATGTTGTAATTCAATAGTTTATTCCATATCAGATTGTACTTTTGGCTCCATGTACCCGGTTTGTCGAAAGTAAGTCGGTAATGGTCGCCGTCATCGGCCATCTTCATCCATTCGGTAGCCATCTCGCGGGCTTTAGCGGTGTACGTTTCGGCAATGTCCTTTTTGCCCAGCATATCGGCCAGATAACCGTAGGAGGCTATACCCATGATGGCTTTAACAGAGAGGTTGACGTTGTGCGCAAAGTGTCCGGCAAAGTCGTCGGTACACAATTGGTTTTCAGGGTCGAGACCTTTTTCTACCAGATAATCTGTCCATATTGTTAATACATCCCAATGCTTTGCAGCGTAGTCGGCATTACCTTCGACAGTGGCGATAGCAGCAGTGAGTGCCAGCATATTTCCACCTTCTTCTACAGGCATGTCTCCGCCGTATGTTTGTCCGTTAGCAAGCGGATAAGTACCCACATCGTGCGCAGGGAAAGGTTTTGTCCATTTGCCACTTTCGCTGTAATAGAATATTTGGTTCATCATGCCTTTGACCAGTTCGGGGTTGTAGTAAAGATATAGGGGAGCCGAAGGATAGGTAATATCTACTGTACCGATTGAACCGTTACTAAAGTTTTCTTTGGAAAGCCACAGTAAATCACCGTTCGGCGCCTTAACCAGTTTGTGGGCCGAGATGGATTGACGGTAAGCTAGTGCGCAAAGTTCGGCATATTCCTGTCCACCTGCTGTGAGGGCATCGTTCATTAATTCTTTGTCGAATGAAGCGCAACGATTCATAATGATGGGATATTCGTTAACGGCTATCTGTATCTGTCCGGCAATGGTTTGGTCGCCGTTACGGTTCCAGTATGGGCGCAGATTATCGCCAAAGTATTGGATGGAATAAAGGTCATCGTAGGCCAACATTACATATCCGGTACGGTAATTGTCATCTACTGTTCCCAGTTGATGGGCGATGGCAAGTGCTTCGAGGTTTTCAGTCAGGTCACCGCTGGTACTGGGTGTGTATGTATTATCGAGTGTACCGTTGCGTACAAATTGTTCCTGCACACAGCCGGCGGTACCGATAGCAGAGGTTACATTGTTCTGTTTAGGTGCGGCAAAATATACATATCCCCAGTCGATGCGTACATTATCGCCCGATTTACCAAGAATATCCTGAGAACGGGTTCCCGATTTAAGCAGATGCAAACCGGTGTTAGCAACTATTTCGCTTTGTATTGGTTGGTGAACCACATCTTGTGCCCATTGCGGCGAACCCTCCATGTATACAGATACGTCGTGATTGGCTCCATCGATGGATTTTACCTGATAGGTAATGTAATTTACCGGACGGGTCATCAAGTCCAGATTATCCATGAGCAGAGGAGCGGTAAAGATAACTTCCAGTTGTACACCGCCGCATTGGAAAGTATAGAATGTTTGTGTAGGTAGTACATTCACATTTATCTGGTGGGCAGTTTGATTGAACTTTTGCTCATTGTCCTTGCGCATCCAGATGCCGAAGTCGAGGAAGCTTTCGCCGCCGCCGTCGTTACAATGTGCTGCTATCAGGTTCTTACCGGGTTTCAGGTATTTTTTTGCTTCATCGGGGATGCGTTGCAGTACATTAGCGCGGGCGGAGTTCCCGGTATTGACTATTTGCTGACCATTGATGTAGATTTCTACACCGTCGTCGTGTGAGTACTCAATGAACAGGTCGCGGTTCAGCATATCCGCATCGATGTTTACTTCGCGTCGTACCCAGATGTCGGGAGTCGTCCACGAGGTTATTGCTTTTAACCGGCCGGGAGAGCCAAAGGAACCTTTACCCTCTTTCCATGAACTGTCATTGTAATCTTCGGCAGTCCAATCGCCTTTTGGTGCATCGGTTGTGTATTGTGCTGTCCAATGTTCTTTTTCGAAAGTAGGTACGATAAGCTGCATAGGTACTTTCTCTTCGCCCATGAAGCGGTAGTTTTGTCCGTCTACACGGATAACACCTATGAGTTGTTGGTCTTGTCCTGTCCAGTGGCGGACTGGGCCGTCGTATAGATTGTCGTTGAACGACCATCCGCTGGTGTAGGGGTCGATGGTTATCAGCGGGTAGGCCGGGGCTCGGAGAGCCACTTCAGCGGCAGGTTGGTAGGTGGTTGCCGGTTGGTTGCACGCGCATAGCGACATGGCTAGGAAAGTAATGGTAATCAGGTTTCTGGTTTTCATTAGTTTTATATTGGATTAGTAGTGTTTTACCATTTGATAGTTACATTTATACCATCAGGATTATTGTCGAACGATAATTTAAGCGTATTGCTATCAGCATCCCATTCATGGACAGCGGAGGCAGATGTTTCTACACTTCCGGGTTCTTTGGGTAACAGTATACGCATAACATTTGCTGTTTCAACAGGGCTTTTGGCAACGAAAGAGTATGAATTTTTTGTTATATTTTCATCACTTACCCGCGCG
The DNA here is from genome assembly GCA_032108265.1 of Bacteroides sp. Taxonomy (GTDB): domain Bacteria; phylum Bacteroidota; class Bacteroidia; order Bacteroidales; family Bacteroidaceae; genus Bacteroides. The sequence goes on along the minus strand of DAMCMT010000016.1, from coordinate 55,761 downwards.
GCTGTAGCCAGTACCTGCGGTTTTTTCTTGTCTTTTACGGTTGCAATGTTAAAGAGCATCGACTGATTGCCCGGTTGTATTGTTTTGGTGGTTATAACCGGTAGCGTAGGGTCGAAAAGATCGATAAAGAGGCCGTTAATTGTATAAGCTTCGTTGCTGACACTTTCATCGAGAACAGAGATTAACTCGTAATTACCCCGGCTGAGGTAAAAGTAGTTTTTAAATTGTAACTGTCCTGCTTTGGCTACATTTTCGTACAGGTTTTTTACTGTATTTACCAACTTATTATCGCTGTTGGCGGTTAATACATATTCTTTGGGGTCGTGGCGGAGGATGAATATTGTTCCATCGCCGTATTTATATTCTCCTTCGGCAGGGGCGGGTTGTAAACCTAACTTTTCGAAGAGGTGAGCCGAGGCTGTAGGGTATGCATTTCCCTCAAGGTTCCACCATTCGCGTACGGTTTGGAACGGGTCGTCATCGCGTCCGTTGTAAACCAGTATTCCTCCTTTCTTTACCCATGCGGCCAGATGTTCGTGTGCTTCCGGTTCCAGAGGTTTCATATTGGAGTAGGTCATTAGTAGTATTTTGGTATCTTTCAGTGTTCCGGGGTAGGAGAGGTTCTCGATGTGGGCAATGTTTACCGGCACACCACGTTTGAGGAAAGGTAAAGCATGCCCGTAGAAGTTACTCAACTGCGGGTCGTCGTAACCATCGTGTGTAGGGAAACGTTGAAACATCAGTGAGTTGCCCATCAGTACGCTGATGCCTTGCGAACCGTTGACCTTGTTGGTTGAGAGTGGCATTTCGTTCAGCGTATTTACCATTACGTGCATTTGCGTGGCGTAATCGCGGGGAATGCGCGCTTTTTCTTTGCTTCCGGCTGATACGCTGTACAATCCTTCGTAAATGCGTTCGGGCCAGGGCATAATTTCGTAATCGGCAATGCCGGGATATAGTAGTTGTGCAATAAATGTTGCCTGGTAGTTGCGGCGGTAATCTTCCCAATCTTTTGCCCGGTCTTCGATTGGGTCGGTGAGGAAGAACATTTTACGTCCGGTGGGGGCGGTCATGGATTCCATGCTGCCGTATTCGAGGAATGCGGTTTCGAATACCCGTTCCTTGTATTCGGCGTTATAATAATTAGGCTCGCGCGAAGTGCCTGTCCATACCTGGGCAATGTATCCATCGACGCAGGGCATTGAAGCAAGGCTGGCTTCGGGGCTTACAATCTGCCATTGCGAATAGTTCACCAGGGAGTGGGTGGGTACGTAGCAGCGTATATCCATTCCTTTGCTTTTGCCGTATTCTTTCGCATACGTGAATACATCTTCGAGGGCACGGTAGTATAACTCGTATTTCAGTTTGTTGGATAACCAGGTGTTTTCGGGGCTTTCGTGCTGTGGCCGCCAAGGGAAACCGTAGTATGATTCCCATTCTTTTTTAAATGCGTCGCTATATCCGCCACGGGCCCAGAATTCGGGTTCTTCCATATAAATGGCATCGATGCCGGCATCAATTACACGCTTTACGTGTTTTTCCTTGAGGTATGTGAGGAAGTTTTTTGACGGAATAATATAAGGAACCATATGTCCGTGCCAGATAGTATCACCTTTCTGAGTTACCTGGCCTTCGTCGAGATGCCATTTGCCATCCCATTCTCCGGTAAAGTAATCCTGGTATTCTCCCCAGGCGATACCGGTCATGAAGTGTGTTTTGTATCCACGATCCTGCCAGCTTTTTACTCTTTCCTCGAAAGGTATGCGGCGCGATTTATCACTGGGGTTACCGCCTACACCGTAAACGATGGCTACATCGCCCCGGTTATCAATGGTTGGGCGCCATTCGCGGGCGGTCTGGAATACGGTTTTTTCTTTGTCTTCAGGGGGTAAGGAAGACTGGGGATTGTTGGAGGCACATCCTGAGAGGATGAAAACTGTCAACAAGGCGCTGACTGATAGATTTTTGATGTGGTGCATGATGGTTTTTATTTCTATTAGTTGATCATCCGCATAGTATAAGAACTGTTCTCTAACTGTCTTATTAAGGACAAGCAAATATACTTATAAAAATCCGTTTTTTCTACAAATATTTGTTCGAAATGAAAGAGATAGAGGGGGCTTTTTATAGCTCCCCTCTTCTCACAAACTAAAAACTATTTTAAACTGAAAACTGGAGAATAAATTCCCTGGTCGGCGCCTGAAGTCCAGACACATATCCGGCCAAAGAGATATTTAGAATTAGTGGCGGCATCGTTAAGGTCAAACTCGAACGAGCGGCTACCTGAACCTTGTATTTCATCACCCGTATAGTCGACACGTTGTATCTGAATATCATCATCTACGAACTGAGTTTTGCTCAGAAGCAGGATAATGCGGTCGACACCCCGGTCGGAGACAACCTGGTTTACTGTAAACGAGGATGAGACTTTACTACCCGACAGAGTCATGTTGGCATTAGAAATGGTGTAGTATGGGGTTACTTCCATGTTTTGTACCGTATTTCCTTTAACAGTAAAGTGAATGGTATCGCGCGAGTTAACCCACGGCCCGTTATTGTCGCGGGTCACCATCTTGTACTCTCCATTGAAGAGCATGGCTGAGTAAGAACCATCCTGGCCTACGAAAAGTTCGATGGCACCATAATTGGCATACCCGTCCTGGTACAACTGCAAACGTACCCGTTCGTTGGTGCCGCGAAGTTGTAATGCTTCGCCGTTGTACATCACTTGCCCCGTCAGCTTGGAAGTTGGCTCATCGTAATTGTCCAATCCGCAGCCGGTAAAAAGAAGCGCCAACACGAGCATAGGTATTATTTTGTTGCTTACTATTTTCATATTCATAGCTTATTTGAATTATTGATAAGGATTCTTCGTTAATTTCGGATTCTTGTCAATCCAACCCTGATCTATATCAGAATAATAGTGGCGTTCTTCGAAGTGCAGGTTGTTAGGATACAGAAAATCCATTTCGACTTCCTGGAAGAACCATTTACCGTCGTTCGGATCGCCAGGGGTTACAACCAGGTAGGGGAATACTCCACGGCGTTGAGAGGTTTCCTCTCTATTGTTCCATACTTTGTCGGCCAGGCGCCAGCGTTTCATGTCCCAGATGCGGTGGCTTTCGAAAGCAAACTCCACACGTCTTTCGTGTACGATATTGTCGAAAGTAACGGTTTGTAACGGTTTCACTCCTGCACGGAGACGTACCGGATTGATATATTCGGCAGCATCGTCTGGTTTACCGGTTTCTACCAGTGCTTCGGCAGCAATCAGGTAAGCTTCGGCCAGGCGGAAGTACACACTCCATACATCGGAACCAGTAAATGTAGATGCAGCCGGTTTTTCGTCGAGGAACTTAAGAATGGTGAATCCTGTCTTATTGACATTAATATCACCAGTCATGATAGGGCCGTTTGCAGAAGTAAGCAATATACCGTTGTCGGGGTTGCTAAGCCCCATGTTGTAATATGAAGAAGCGATTGTTTTCCAATTACCGTTTTCTTTAACCAACTGTCCGGCTTGCAATATAATCTCGGCTCCATTGAAATAACTACCCGGATATAACACAGTACCACCCAGACGAGGGTCGCGATTCTGGAACGGTTCGGAAGCACTGTTGTAAAATACCGGATTCTCAAGGGTTCCGAAGTTGAACTTTTCTCCCTGTCCCGGAGTTTCAGTATCAATGGGTTCAAATTCTTCTACCAGATTCAGCAGTACGGAGATGCGGCACGAGGTTGCTTCTCCGGCAACAGACCGGGGTATACAATCTTTGGTATAGTAGTGTTTGCTGATAGGCACCTGGAAATCGCGTGACCACATAACCTCGGAATTGTTTGATTTAACCGATACAGCTTCGAAGAAATTACGGGCTTTGTCGTTATTTTGCTGCAAGGTGTACGGACTGTCATTAATAACAGTTTGGGCAGCAGCCAGTGCTGTCTGGAAATAACCGGCAGCCTTGCTGGATTCGATACCTACTACGCCTCCGCCAAAATGAAGGTTAGTACGGTCGGCACTGTATTTGGCCAGGGAACCTGCATATAAAGCAGCCCGGGCTTCGAGCATCTTGGCTGTCCAGCGGTTTGCGCGGGCCGAATTTGTATTGGTACTTGTGGGAAGCATACCTTCGGCAGCTATGGCCTGACATTCCTGAATAATGTAATCGTAAATCTGGGCTTCGGTAGAACGTTCGATGTGCAGGCTGGCTATGTCCATACCAGGTTTATACTCGTATAACTCATCGGGCACAATGGGCATACCTCCCAAACTGCGTGCCGAACAGAAGTAATACCAGGCACGGATAAAGCGACCTTCGGCCATGTATGCTTTTTTCTCATCTTCGGTCAGCTTAGTGGATCCGTTAATACCTTGTATAAATTCGTTGATATGGCGAACCAGTGTATAATCGTATATTCTCCACCAATTGCGGTCGAATTGGTTCCGGTCATCTCGTGTATGATCGACAGATTCGTCGGAACGCGAGAACTCGTTTACATCGTTCGATGGATACTGCCCCCATGTAACGCGTTCGTACAGGTTGGCCAGAGCCGATTTGATTAGTTTCGGGTCATTAAATACCTGGTCGTAGCTTACGATATTGGTAGGATCCTGATCCAGAAATCCCGAACAACCCGTTAATAAACCGGATACGGCCATTGCTAAAAGTAATATATATTTTTTCATACTACGTTCTTATTAAAATTTGAGGTTGAAACCAAAATTCACAACACGCATAGTTGGGTATCCCAATCCGTTGGTATCTTGCTGTTCGGGGTCTACACCTTCTACGTTGCTTATGGCAAACAGGTTGGTTCCCGATACATACACGCGTAGGCTACTGACCTGTATTTTAGATAGCAGGCTCTTTGGTAAGGTATATCCGATTTCCAGGTTGCGGAGTTTCAGGTACCTAACGTTATGCTTCCAGAAAGTACTGTTCCAAAAAGTATTGTCGCTGGGCCTATCGCGGATGGCCATGGGATATTTACCTGATATCAACTGGCTGTTAGCATCCCAGGGATCAGACAAACTCCAGCTATCGTCGAGCAACCATTGTGGACTGTTACCATTGTTTTGGAAAGCTCTTGCCTGTTCCCATTCCTGGAAATAGGTGTGCATAAATGAACCGGTAAAGTCGGCGGCAAAGTCGAAACCTTTCCACGCTGCACCCAGATTGATACCATAGTTAAAAATGGGTGTTGAGTCCTGGCGGTAACCAATAGGACGTTCGTCCATACCATTAATTACACCGTCGCCGTTGATATCTTTATATTTTACGTCGCCCGGTATTACAGTGCGGTTTCCCTGGCGGTCATTGTCGATAGGGTATGCAGCAATTTCTTCCCAACTCTTGAACTGTCCGATGGCTTCGAGTCCCCAGTTCAGATATCCGTAACGTTTTACAATACTGTTCCGGTACTGATCCCAGGAGTTACTACGGCGATCGTCGTACCTGTCCCAATCGTAGAAGCGGGCATAAGTGGCATTCGCCCCGATGTTATATTGGAAGTCGTTGATGCGGTCAGCCCACATAATCATTCCATCCCAACCACGGGTAACGTTCGAATTCAGGTTTTCGCGGGGTGTGTTAAAACCTACTTCATTGGGTAACACTGCGTCGTATCTTACTTCGGTCAGGCCATCGAGCTTACGGTTGAAGTAACTGAACTGAGTCCGTAGACGATTGTTAAAGAATCCGGCTTCGAAGCCGATATCGAATATGGTAGCTTCCAGCCATGATACGGTTGTTACTGGTATTCCACGGGGTTTTGAACCAGTGACGTAATTACCATCAAGAGCAGTACCTCCTTCTCCGAAGTTGTATCCGGGCATGAAGTCGTAAGCTTTGTAATCATCGCCCAAATCGTCGTTCCCTACCATACCATAGGATACACGTAGTTTCAGGTCGTTGAAAAAGTTATTAACCTTGCTTTCTTTC
>DAMCMT010000016.1:41151-49809 GCA_032108265.1 Bacteroides sp. | reverse complement strand
GAATCCTTCTTCCGAAATACGCCAACCTGCCGAAGCGGATGGAAAGAAACCCCAGCGCTTGTTGGGTGGGAATTTCCACGAACCATCATACCTTCCTGAGAGTTCGATCAGGTATTTCTCGGCAAAGTTATAATTGACGCGACCTACCCAACCCATACGGGCCTCGGGGTTATCGAGCGATTCGGTGAATTCCTTGATTTCATCGAATCTGATACCGTTCATACTGTTGGCAGTAGGAGTGGATACAATCCGGGTATGCGGGCGAGTACGCTTAATGGCTTCGAGTCCGGCAATGGCATTGATAGAATGAGAGCCGAACTTATTATCGTAGGCCAACTGAATGTTGGAAGTCATTTCTTCTACATTTTCGTGTACCCGTTCGCGGTACGGGGTATTCATTTGATAACTGGAGTAATACTCTTGACTATTCGGATCGTATTTATAGAGTTCGTATGTGTACTCCTGGTTGTTGAATGTTTTATTGGCAAAATAATAGCTGACCAATGCTTTGGCTTTCAGTCCTTTAATTATCTCGTATTCAGCATCGGCATTCAACTGTACAACCCGCCAGTCTTCTTTCAACGGCCCGGACTTTTCAAAATTGAGTATTGCAAAGTTGGTTTGTTTGTCGTCCAGCTCTTGCGGATATTCGGGGTTACCGTTGGCGTAAGGACCCAGTGTCGGAACATTCCTCAATACAGCAAAACGTGGCAACCAATAGTCATCGCCACCTGGAACTGCCGCATTCTCGCGTGTTTCAATACGTCCGTTGATACCGGCTCCAATCTTCAAACGGTCGTTAATCTGAGCATTCAGGTTCATTTGCACGTTGGTACGTTCAAATCCACCATAGGCACGTACAGTTGCATCCTGTGTCAGGTGGCCGACGGATACATAATAATTAATTTTATCCGAACCTCCCGTAATATTGGCATTGATGTATGACTGCGGAGCCGAATTCCAGATATAATCGTACCAGTCAAAACTCTTATAACCGGGAGCAGTACCTGCCATCCATTTGTCGTACTCTTCGCGCGAATATAAACGGTTATCCTCACTCATTTGCCCCAGTGCAATCTTCATTGTTTCAGACTGTACGTATTTTCTAACGTATGTTTTTGCATCGGCCGGAGAAGCAAACTTGAAATTATCCTGCCAACCATAATATCCATTCACAGATACGGTATTCTTCGTATTTCTTTTTCCTTTCTTGGTCGTTACCACAACAACCCCGTTGGCTGCCCGTACCCCGTAGATAGAGGCCGAAGCATCCTTGAGTACCGAAATGTTTTCGATATCGTTGAAGTCGATATTGTTGAACTGACCTTCGTCCACTTGGATACCATCAATTACATACAATGGAGCACCCATGTTACGGATACGGATCTGTGTACCACCACCGGGTCGTCCGTCAGTTTGCCGGGTATTAAGCCCCGGTATCTTACCTACCAGAGCGCCCGAAGCTGTCGGAGCGTTGGAACGCGCAATATCTTCGGCGCCGATTGTCGAGATAGCTCCCGTCAGAGTTGCTTTTTTCTGAGAGAAACCGAAACCGGTAATAACTACCTCGTCGAGTACTTGAGAGTCTTCGCGCATGACAATATTAAGATGATTGGCATTCACTGTTACTGTTTGCGTTATGTAACCTATGTATGACACTTCAAGTTGCGCGTTTTGAGAGACGGATAGTGTAAATCGGCCGTCGATATCGGTAATTGTACCATTGGCAGCACTTCCTTTTTCGCGCACATTGGCACCGATAATGGGTTCATTTTTTTCGTCGGTTACAACACCCGTTATGGCTCTCCGTTGCTGTTGCAACTCTTCGGCTGTGGTACGCGTGTTTACGGAATTGTCGGTCGCTGCATAACTATACGAGACCAACATAAAAGAGAAAGCGAATGTAAATGCAATTGCTTTGATTTTGCATATTCTGCCTTCTCTTGCATAGCTTAACCTTTTTTTATTCATAAGTAATTATTAAAAATTATATGATAAGTAATCAGCGATCAGCTCTAGCTACTGATTCGCATAGTAATAGATTTTATACGGAGTCCACTTCATTCAAGGGCTGCGCATTAAGGTAACAAGCTTTTTTTTGTTCATTGGCAAATAGTTTAAAAGGTTCACAATAAGGATTTGTTGAAGTTCTGTTTGAACTAGTTGCCTAATAGCCAGCTATAGAGACTCAGAAAAGCACATATGATAAAAAAAGAAGAGATATAAAAAAAGAAAAACAACCCCTGAAGTAGCCTGAAGCTATTTAGGGATTGTTAAATGAGATAAGTTCAAACAGAACTTATTCTTAATGAATTAACAAAATCAGATTAATATAAATAAGCCGACTCTATGTATAAAACATAGTGTCTAGTCACCTCTACTTATTTCTTTTTCCCGGATGTTTTATTTATCTCTTTGGAGAAAGAGTAGGGGGCATCTTCTGAGTTTATACCCCGTTCAATATTTGGCACTGATGACATCTCGAAATTGATTACCGCCCCATTCATCAATTGCTCATGGGTTATATAATTCAATGTATATGGTGTTCCATTCAAATTCATCGTGCTAATATAACGATTTTCGCTGTTATTATTCAATGCATTTATCGCAATGGTTTTTCCATTCTCCAATTCAATGGTTACACTATTGAAGAGTGGAGAGCCAACAATATATTCATCTGTACCCGGACATACGGGATAGAAACCTAACGCAGAGAATACATACCAGGCCGATGTTTGTCCGTTCTCCTCGTCGCCCCAATATCCGTCGGGGTTAGGAGAATATAGCTTATCCATTACTTCGCGTGTCCAGTACTGTGCTTTCCAGGGCTGACCTGAATAGTTATACAGATAAATCATGTGTTGTATCGGTTGGTTACCGTGAGCATAATTACCCATATTCATAATCTGCATTTCTCGTATTTCGTGGATAACAAAGCCATAATAACTGTCATCGAAGAGGGGGGGTACGTTAAAAACAGAATCCATCATCATGTTGAAATCCTCTTTTCCACCCATCAGGTCTATAAGTCCTTGCGGATCGTGAAATACCGACCAGGTATAATGCCAACTGTTTCCTTCGGTAAAAGCGTCTCCCCATTTCAGCGGATTGAAAGGTGATTGAAAAGTGCCGTCCTCGTTCTTTCCCCGCATTAGTTTATGGGTTGGGTCGTAGAGATTGCGATAATTCATGGCTCGTCTTGCATAGATATTTATTTCCTTTTGGGGGTTACCTAGTGCCTGACCCAGTTTGTAAATGCACCAGTCATCATAAGCATATTCCAATGTACGTGCTGCATTTTCGTTGATTCCAACATTATATGGAACATAACCGAGCTTATTGTAATATTCATAACCTTTGCGCCCAGTGGCTCCTACGGTAGGGTGAGCAGCATTTGCACCGTGTTTTACCGCTTCCCACAGTGTTTCGATATCGTAGTTACGTAATCCTTTAAGATATGCATCGGCTACAACTGATGCCGAGTTATTACCCACCATACAATCGCGATGCCCCGGGCTTGCCCATTCGGGAAGAAATCCACTTTCTTTATAGGTATTAACTAATCCTTCCTGCATCTTTGCATTCATTGATGGATATATCAGGTTCAGTAGCGGGAATAATGAACGAAAAGTATCCCAGAATCCGGTATCAGTAAACATATAGCCAGGTAATACTTGTCCGTTGTATGGACTGTAATGCATCACTTTTCCCTGTGCATCAATTTCATAGAAACTACGTGGAAAAAGTACCGAACGATAAAGGCAGGAGTAGAATGTACGTAATTTGTCGACATTAGTGTCGTTGACCTTAATCTTACTTAACACCTTATTCCATTCGCTCCTGCCTTTGCTGGCTACCATGTCAAAACAATCTTTTCCTAATTCGTTCAAATTGAGTTCTGCCTGTTCGTAGCTAATAAAAGATGACGCTACCCGGGCATGAACTATTTCACCTTTTTGGGTATTAAAACCAATAATTCCTCCGGCGTGATTTGCCTGGTTTTCCAGTGTGTTGGTGCTTATGATATTATCGGATACTACTGCAGAAAATGTGAAAGGCTTGTCGAAAACAATAACAAAGTAATTGCGGAAATTATCGGGTACTCCACCAGTATTCTTTGTGGTGTAACCAATAATCTTATTCTCTTCAGGTATGATCTTTACATATGAGCCGTTGTCAAAAGCATCGACAACTACGAAAGAATTGTTCTTGGGGAAGGTAAACCGGAACATTATTGCCCGTTCGGTCGGAGCCATTTCTGTTACTACATCATGATCGGCCAGATATACCCGGTAATAATAAGGTTTTGCAACCTCTGCTTTGTGCGAAAACCAACTTGCCCGTTTATCCTGATCAAACACAGCCTCTCCTGTTATGGGCATGATAGAAAACTGTCCGTAATCATTCATCCAGGGACTTGGTTGGTGTGTTTGTTTGAAACCCCGTATCTTGTCAGCATTATATGTATATGTCCATCCATCACCCATTTCTCCTGTCTGAGGTGTCCAGAAATTCATTCCCCATGGCAAAGCAATAGCCGGATATGTGTTTCCTGTAGACAGTAAATGTTTAGACTGTGTACCCACCAATGGATTAACATAGTCTACCGGATCTGTGCCCGGATATGCGTAAACAGTAATAAACAAAAGGATAGTGGATAGAATGATGCTGTTTTTCATTGTCAACAAAAGATTATAATAGATACAATTTTAATTTATACCACATTGGCGGTTTATGATTGTAAATATGCAATAATACGGGTTAAAATATGGGTTATTTTCGGGTTAAAATTGGGTTATGGCAGTAAATAAATTTATTAACCGTAAAATAAGCATATACACATTCCATATTTTCTCTCTAAAAGTTTTTTAATCTCCACCAGAATTGTAATTTTGTCTACACACTATGTTAATAACGATAGTCTAGCAACATGAAAACACTATATCCGATAATATTATTTTTTTTATTGTTTTCTCCTATTCATCTCTTTTCGCAAGGATTAAAAATACAGGGAAACGATTTTCTGATTGATGATCGTTCCAGTTATATGGTTTTCCAGAACGAACCTCCTCTATTCCGTGAACGATTGGTGCTCAATTTTGAGATTGCTCCACAGAATATACGCGATGCTTTTAGTATTGGTTATATTCTGCGAATAAAAAACGAAGAAACCAATACCACCTATAATATCCTTTATAACGACCAGGGGCACGAAACCGTATTTAAGTTGAATCATGAAGGAAGGGATGTACTAATAGAAGCCCTGTTCAATAAATCCCGGCTGTACGAACATCAATGGATTAAAATGAATATCGACTTCGATCTGATTACCGATTCTGTTGAATTGGATATAAACGGTGAAAAATTCAGAGCAGGTGGATTAAGGCTGGAAAAAAACTGGAGGCCGCGCATACATTTTGGTCGAAGTGAACATGTTATTGATATTCCTACTTATTGCCTTAGAAACCTTACCGTGACGGACGGGGAAAAGAGTTATTATTTCCCACTTAACGAGAATGAAGGAACAAACGTGCATGATATAAATAAAAAGATCATAGGTAATGTACAGAACCCTGTTTGGCTAATCAATGATGCATATTACTGGAAAGCCGCTAACATTGGTTTAATATCGCAAACAGTAGCAGGTTCAACTATAAATACAGATACCCAGGAAATATATTATTTCAACGAAGACTCTATTACTTTTTATAATGTACGTACTCACGATATATATACCCGGCGCTATACAAATAAATGTCCGGTATATATGAGGCTAGGAACGAATTTTCTGGACAGAGAAAGAAATAGGTTATATGTATATGAAGTGTCCGACCTTTTGGGTGGAGATGTGACAATGGCATACCTCGACCTGAACTTATTGACATGGACAGTTGTTTCGCAGCAAATTCTACCCATTCAGTTGCATCATCATAGTTCTTATTTTGATGAAAAGAACCGCCGCTATATTATTTTCGGCGGATTTGGGAATACCTATTATAGTAAGAATTTTTACGCTTTCGATCTCTCGACTAACCAATGGGAAACACTGCAATTTATGGGTGACGAGATAACACCTCGTTATTTTACTTCACTTGGTCATTCGGAAGATGGTAATATATTGTACCTGTTCGGTGGAATGGGGAATGAATCGGGCGACCAGGCAGTAGGACGGGTTTACTATTATGAACTGTATCGTATAGATATGGATACCAAGGTAGTAAAAAAGATGTGGGAGATTCCCTGGCGAAAAGAAAATGTGGTGCCAGTTCGGGGAATGGTACTTACGGACGATAAGTCGTTCTACACCCTCTGTTATCCGGAACATTTTTCAAAGTCAATGTTGAAACTTTACCGCTTTTCTATAGGCAATGGAAATTATGAAATACTTGGAGACTCTATCCCGATAGTATCGGAGAAAATAACTACGAATGCCAACCTGTACTATAATAAGCGCACCAATGAACTTTATTCTGTTGTGCAGGAATTCGATTATAACGATACGGGTTCGCAAGCTAAAATATATTCATTATCGTACCCACCTGTAACGATGGAAGGTTTAATGTATTATAATCAGACTACTGACTTATCTCGTATTTGGGTGGTGCTTATTGTGGTATTTCTTAATCTTTGCGGTATACTGTTTTACCGGTGGAGGCGTAGAAATAAAAATATTGCCAGAGCATTAAAGAAATCTCAAGGGCAAGTCAATGTTACTTTACCGGAATTTCCGAAGGAAGGGGTTTTAGCTAGTTCCGAAACTGTTAACCGGGCCAATTCAATTTTCTTGTTCGGAGAGTTTTCAATACACGACCGCAACAACCGCGATATTACGTATATGCTAAGCTCTAAATTGAGACAAGCCTTCTTCCTTATACTTCAATATAGCCTCAAAAATGGTATTACAACACAGGAACTGAGCGATTTGTTATGGCCTAATAAGCCTGAGGATAAAGTAAAGAACTCGCGTGGCGTAACATTGAATAACCTCCGTAAAATATTGGGCGAACTGGATGGAATTAGTCTGGTACATGAAAAGGGATATTATAAGATTATTATTACCCCCGATTGTTATTGCGATTATGTGAAATGCCTTCAACAAATGAGTGCGCCTGCGGCAGAAATGGACACGGACGAACTTATACCTGTAATTTCGCGCGGTAAATTTCTGAAATCGGTGGATATACCTTTGCTCGACTCGTTCAAAGAATATATTGAAAGGAAACTGGAACCAGTGTTGCTTATCAGTATGGAGAATGTTTTTAAAACAGGCGATTATCAGTCGGCCATTATTCTTGCCGATGCTGTTTTCCATATAGACCCGTTCAATGAGGATGCGCTATATTGTTTGCTACATTCGCTTTCGAAAATGAATCAGATTGATGAGGCCCGGCGCCGTTACCTTCTGTTTGCATCAGAATATAAAAATACAATGGACGAAGATTATTCAAAATCTTTTACCGATCTGGCCGGATAGTACTGTAGGGGCTTTATGCATCAAATTCCGGACTCGTATTATTTTACCTGGAAAAGTCACCAGTTCTCTTTAGAAAAGTGGTGACTTCTCTTTAGAGAAGTGGTGACTTTTCTTCCATAAAAAGTGCTGACTTTTCCAAAGAGAAGTGGCGAGTTCTCTTTGGAAAACTCGCCACTTCTCTTTGGAAACTTTGTCTGGCTTATGAAAAGGTCATCCCCAAAATATTGTAAATTTTGAGGTTATGTAAATAAAAACGACTTATTCATGCGATACGGGAAATGCCGATATTCTTAACCTTGCCGTTCCCATCGGTACCAGTGTGATTTCATCAATCTGTTCCGATTTAGGTGCATCTTCATCAGGTAGTACCGCACATAGCCCGTATTTATCAATCGTCCACGACGGAATGAGGCGGCCTTTTGCTTTTACTACAATAGGCGATGATTGCTGTGTAAACGGGAAATCATCGGCCGGCCAGGGTCTTTTTTCTACTGTTAAGTTGGCAAGCGGATTATTCTGCCCCAGTACTAGGGCATAATTCCATGGACTTGCAGGATATATTTCGTAAGTAGGCCATTTGCTGGGGTCGGCTGTTTCCTGCCATTTCGAATCCCAGATTGCACTTTCCTTGCTATCTACCCTTTTATTTTCTTCGTTGATATTTAAAGAAAGGGTCAATGGCCCGTAGTCTATACTCACACTGTTTTTATTTACTTGCCAGGTTGTCATACTAAAATCCATCGGAAAGTTAAGTATAATTTCATCGCCTTCGTTCCATTCTTTATTAATGCATACATATTTTCCCGGTTCAATAGCTGTGGGACAATCTTTACCATTGATTATGATACCGGCATTCTTTGTCCATGATGGAATACGGAAATAAAACGGGAAAGTAACTGGCTGGCTGGTTCCGATCCGGAAACGGATTTGTTCTTCGAATGGATATTGAGTATCGACATTTACCGTGATTTCTGAATCATCGGCAACCATAACTTTTGCTTCGCAGGCACCATATATGGCAGCAGCAACACCATTATCGGCTGTAGCCAGAATAAGATTTTCAACGTAATACGGCCATCCCTGCGCATGATTGTGCTGGCAACAACGGCTACTGAACGGATTCATTGAAAGGAAAGGCCCAGCATTATCTATTCCCGGCCTATGATTTTCAGAGTCGCTCATAA
>DAMCMT010000016.1:22656-41141 GCA_032108265.1 Bacteroides sp. | reverse complement strand
AACATGATTAGGGCAAGTGATATAGCGTAGTGATTTGAAATCGGGCATCACGGCTGCGGGATAAGAGTTGAATGCTATATTTTCGCAATGTTCAGCCCATAAAGGGTCGCCGGTGAATCGAAGTAGCATTTCGTCGGATGCCATTTGTTCTACAAAGCCGCAAGTTTCAGTACCTTGCCGCGGATCGATATATCCCATACGGGCATTTTCGTCGGCACCGAACATACCGCCGGGTACTTGTCCGAAAGTACGGCGAATCAGATAATGGTTATTGTAGGTTGCATGCAGATGAGCCGAATCTTTGGTGAGCATATAATAAGTAGCAGGTTCTCTGAAACTTTGGGCAATGTTTACATTATGCCAGTTGGGTAGCGAGGTATCCTGCATCCAGTCGGCAGTATTGCGGTGGAGTTTATGGGCAAGGTCGAGCAAAAAGTCATCACCGGTTATATTATAGAGCCAGTAAACGCTGTACAGGTTGTCGCCGCCTCGGGAATTCTCCCAGTAATCTTTCAGGAAATCTTCGTCGGGCACGGTAAGTTGCCATTTAAAATAATTGGTCATCAGGTTGATAACACGCTGATCGCCAGAATATTCGTAGTAGGATTGCAAACACCATAACATAATCATATTGGCCCAGAGTTCTCTACGGCCGTTGCGTATATTATCGGGTCCGAAGTATCCACTGGGCTGCTGGCTGGCAAATACAGCTTCAATCCACGATTGAGTTTCGGCAAGCATCTGTGGGTCTTCAAGGATATAAGCGATGTTTGCATAACCTTTGAGCCAATAGGGTACTTCTTCCCAGCCAGCATCACCTCCGGTATTAAGCCATGCGTTGTTCTTTTTATCGAGCCATGCACTGATTTCTCCCAGGTGTCCGGTGAGACCATCACGCTGAAGTTCGATGTATTTCTTGAGCCAGCCCTGTGGTTTTACTTTGCCAACGGGTAGTTTGATGAAATGGGCGGGTAGTAAAGGGGCACGGTGGTTTATGTAGTTGTTATTGGTTGTTTCAACGGCCGGGCGGTCAACCAGGGTAACAGATTTATCTGTTTTTTCGGTACAGGCTGTTATTGATAAACAGAGTAATATTATGGCAACTAAATGGTATTTATTCATGGTGGTTAGTGGTTATTGATATTGATAGGGGCGGTTCGCGAACCGCCCCTACGGGTAAATTATTTCTTGATCAAGGTAGCCGGAACACCTTCGAAGGTTATCTTTACAGGATTGATAAATCCGTTTTCATCAAATGTCATGCGGTCGATACATGTCTCGCGGTGGTCGCGGGCTTTGTCACCCTTCGGGCGGCGATGGTAAACAATGAAGTAATCATCCGTACCCGGTGCATGCATTACGGAATGATGACCGGCACTGGTAGCCACTTCAGGATCCGATTGGAGTATCTTGGCAATACGGTTGAAAGGACCAAAAGGAGAATCGGCAATAGCATAAGCTACGCAATAATCGGGGCCGCCCCAGCCTCCTTCGCTCCACATGAAGTAGTATTTGCCGTTCTTTTTAAACATAAACGGACCCTCTACGTAGTTCTCGGGGGTTACTTCTTTATAGATTTCGCCATCGTCGAATGGTACAAGTCCGGTGAAATCATCGTTTAGTTTAACGATGTTGCAATGTCTCCAGCCGCCGTAATACATATAATAAGTGTCGTCGTCATCTCGGAACACAAATTGGTCGATGGGTTGGGCGCCGTTTATGATCTCGTTGATAAGTGGTTTGCCAAGCAGGTCTTTATACGGACCTTCGGGACGGTCGCTCACGGCTACTCCGATGCCACCCACTTCGCCTTCGTGTACATCATTAGCACCAAAGAATAAGTAGTATTTTCCATCTTTGCGGATTACCGAGGGCGCCCACATGGCGATTTTTGCCCATTTTACTTCAGTGGTATCGAGGATGCTTTCATGTTTGGTCCAGTTTACGAGATCTTTGGAGGAAAAGCAGTTGAAGAAAGTTTGGTTCTCATAAAGGTCGCTCCATGTTGGATAAATCCAATAAGTATCGTCGTAAATAATTCCTTCCGGGTCGGCGTACCAACCTGGGAATACTGGGTTCCCGCTCATAGCAGTTTCTTTCTTACTGTTACATGCCGACAGGGAAATAATGACAAGTAACATCAACATGATGTGTTTCTTCATTTCAATAATGTTTAAATTGTATGTGAATTATGAGGCAAATATATTAGATAAGGGCTGAAATTAGTATTGTTTTTTAGTCTTTTAATAAGACTTTTTGTTCATTGTAGTTCATAAATGCAGAAGCACAGAAAACAACAGAGGCGAATATCGCCTCTGTGATTTCTGTGCTTCCGATTAGTATTTAGTTAATGCTATTAAGCAAATCAACCTTTCCTTCGTTTACTAATTTGAGAATCAGTTCGCCGAACAAAGTGTTCTGCCAGGCAAACCACGAACGGGTAAACTTAGCCGGATCATCTTTGTGGAATGATTCATGCATAAAACCTGTACCTGCATCGGTATCCATCAGCATTTTGATGCAGGTTTTAATTTCTTCGTCACTTTGACTGGTGAAAGCCTTCATCATGATACTCATTGGCCATACCATATTGTAACCGATATGTGGGCCGCCTATACCTTCGCCTGCTGTTCCTTTGAAGAAGTATGGATTGCTTTTGCTCCATACAAAGCGGCGGGTATTCTGGTAAATCGGGTCGTTTACATCCATATCGCCCAGATAAGGCATAGCCAGTAGGCTGGGAACATTGGCGTCATCCATCAGGAAATGATTACCGAAGCCATCTACTTCGAATGCATACATTTTCCCGAATTCAGGATGATCGTAAATAGCATATTTCTTCAATGCAGCTTCTACTTCACTGGCTAATTCGGTACATTGACCGGCAATGTCGGTACGACTGTTTACAGCAGTAAGTATTTCGGCTGCTTTGCGTAGTGAAGTAACAGCAAAAAAGTTGGAAGGTACAAGGAATTGAAGTGTGGTTGCATCGTCGGATGGACGGAAGCAGGATACTATCAAACCGACAGGATTTACTGGAGCACCCAGACCACCGTTATTCAGGGTGTCGAGTGCACGATCGGTTACACGCAGGAAGGTGTAAGGGCCGTTGCCGTCTTTGCGTTGTTGTTCTTTAAATGTTTTCAGTACCACCTGGATTGCATTGAGCCATTCTTCGTCGAAAACACTGGTATCTCCGGTCGTTTTCCAGTAGTGGTAAGCCAGGCGCAACGGATAGCAAAGTGAGTCGATTTCCCATTTCCTTTCGTGGAGTTCGAGCTTCATATCCGTTTGGTCACTCATCCACTGATGGTCGGGATTAGGATCGTGCGGGTCCAGAAAAGCGTTGGCATACGGATCGATATTGATGCATTTGAACTGACGGCGAATAACGCCTCCCAGCATTGCTTTAAGTTCGGGGTCGCTGTTAGCTAGTTGCACGTATGGCCATACCTGAGCACCTGAGTCGCGCAGCCACATGGCGTGGATATCACCTGTATATACTACGGTATCATCTTTGCCATCGGTTTTATAGTGGCGAACGGTTGTGTCCAGGGTATTGGGGAAACAGTTTTCGAACATCCATCCCAGTTTCTGGTTGGTAAGTAGTTTTTTTACTCGCACAATTTCGGCTTCTACAGCTTTAGATGTAAAAAGCCGGTCTTTCTTTTCGGGACGGTTGGTTTTAAGAGCTTCCCGCTCAAGTGCATTATTAACTACTTTGGTATTGTCCGAGGGATGTGTAAAATCCTTGGCCATAGCTTGCCCTCCGCCCAGAAGTGCGGCTCCGGCAATGAGCATAACAAGATGTTTTTTTCTGTTCATGATAAAGTAAAATTTTCGAATGTAAATATAAAGTGTTATAGACTAAGTTTCTAATAAGTTTCTTACTTTGAAACAAATGGTTTCATACCGTGAAATAAATATTAAAACAATAACATAACAAGTATTACCCACGCAAAGTTATAATTTGTAAGTTTACTCTGTTGTGATAACCAAATCCCTCTTTTCTTTCAGTGCTTCATGTGTAACAAACCATCCGTCTATTTTCTGGCCACCGAGAGTTATGTCTTTTATTTTTTTATTGTTTCCTTTTTTGGTTATATTGAATTGGCTGCCATCTCCCATTGTAACTTCAACCTTGTCGAATAACGGAACAGTTACGATATATTCCGGGTCGGCGGGTGAATAGGTATATAGGCCTATGGCATTAAAAACATACCATGACGACATTTCACCGGAATCGTCCATACCGCAATAGGCTAGCTTTTCGGCACCCATATCATAATAATGGTTCATGAGACTATCCAGATAGAACTGGGCTTTTTCTTGCTTTCCGATGAAATAATAGGTATACGGTACGCCGTGGTCGGGCTGATTACCGTGGCAATAATTACCGATGAATCCGGTCATATTGTGTGCCTCATAACCCCGCCAGGGTTCAGTAAATAGAGAATCCAGTTTTGCATTAACTGCTTCGTGGCTAGGGTAGAGGGCAAGCATTCCTTCGGGGTCATGTGGCGCAAAGAACAATGATTGCCAGGCATTTGCTTCCCTGTACATATATTGATAGTATGGATAGTAGGGGTCGAAATCTACAATCCAGCTTCCATCATCAATTTTACCGCGCCAAAAGCCGGTACTTGGGTCGAAAAGATTTTTATAATTGGATGTGCGGGCCATTAGCATCTCATAATTCTCCATATCGCCCAGTTCTTTGGCAATTAAAGCTGTGGCGTAATCATCATAAGCATACTCAACTGTTTTAGTAACTGCTCCTTTGTATTCGTCCTGGGTTGGAACATTGGTAGTATCTTTTTCGGCAATCCAACCTCTTTCGATGTACTCGTCCAGATAACGTCTACCGCCAGGACCGGGGACGGTAGCGTTTTTCAATAACAATTTGTAGGCTCGTTCAAGGTCGAAATCTTTGATTCCGCGCAGGTAACTGCCGGCTACGAACACCGAAGCATGGTCGCCATGAAAGAATGTGGGCATATATCCATTGCGTTTCTCGCCTTTGTCTGTAATCGACTTGATAACATCGGCAGTAACTTCAGGTTGGAGCATACCCAATAATACGAGTTTGTTGCGGTAATCGTCCCAGAATGACGGGTCGGTATAATATCTGAATCCTCCGTTGGCACGTTCTCCTTTAGCATCGGTATAATCGCCATTAACGTCGCTTAACAATGCGGGCCAGAGGAAAGAACGGTAGAGGGTAGAATAAAAGATTCCTTTTTCTCGTTCCGTTCCACCAGTAACCTTGATTTTAGATAAGAGTTTTTCCCATTCACGGTCGGCTTCCTGGCATACCTGGTTAAAGCTTTTATCGAGCATTTCCTGTTCGAGATTCATCCGGGCATTGTCGATGCTAACGAAAGAGAATCCTATTTTTAATTCGAGCGGTTCTGTTTTTTGGCTGTCGCGAAAGTTCACCACTGAAACTACAGTTCCATCGTCGGTTATTTGTACGATGTCTTCAATATCGTAATTAGCATGGGCATAGAAGTGCAGATTACCGTCTGCATTCTGATATCCTGCAAAGGTGTTTTCGCCTACCTTTTCTATTTTCCAGTCTCTTACATGATTGTTGGAACGTGCCATATCGGCAAGAATCTTTTTTTCGGCGGATTTCGGGAAAGTGTATTTGTGAAATCCGCAACGCAGTGTGCTGGTCAATTCGGCATTTACGCCGTAGCGTTCAAGGAATACCTGATAATACCCTGGGCGGGCTGATTCGTTTTTATGACTGAATCCCGATTTAAAATCGCTGGGCGAAATATCGCCTGTTACGGGTAGAATCGGTATATGCAGCAGGTTCCAATGTCCTTTATTAGTGTGGGTAAAACCGTAGATTACCGTATCTTCGTACTGGTATCCTGCTCCGCTGCGGTATTGGGTTACGGGGCTTAACTGTACAAGTGCATTGGGTAAGGATGATCCCGGAAAAACTTCTCCTCCCCAGGTACGTTCTTTTATTTTGCGGGTATATCCGAGGTCTTCGGGTTCCCAAAGAGTGGCTGTACCCAGAAAAGGATTCACGTAATTGGTTAGCCGATTATCGGCTTGCTGACAACTACATATTGTAATCAGGAAGGCTATAAATATGAAAGGCTGTTTTTTCATGGTTTCTATCCCTATTGTTAATGCTAGTGAATTGCAGCCATTCGGGCATACATTTCTACCATGGCTGCTTGTGTTAGAAGCCATTTCTTACTGTCTTTTTTCTCTCCACTGAAATCAACATTAAACAATCCGTTCTCTTCGCGCGAGTGTGTCCATGCATAATCAAGATTCCGGTTGAAGATATCCATATATGTTTTATCTTTATCGAGGTGATAAAGTTCGATAAATCCGCGCAACATTACGGCTGTAAACCATACATCACCTCTATTCAGTAATTTGAAGGTTTCACCCTCAGGCGTTGTAAAGTCTGAAAAGAAATAATTGCAGCATGCTTTAGCAATGTTTTTTGCTTCTGTCAGGTATGCATCTTCACCGGTTATTTTATATAAAAGTGATGCCGACTGCATCATTTGTCCGCTATTGTATGCATATTTGGCTTTACCTATCTTTCCGTCGAGCCGGACGTTATCAAAATACAAATAATCCGTTGCATCCTGAAGATTCTCTTTTGTCCATTCGTACAATTCTTTTCCCCGGACGAAGTAACTACTATCGCGTGTTGCCTCAAACATCTTGAAGGCAAATACGGACCCCGGTGCATTGGAGCAGGTATTCTTGGATTCTTTCTTTTGTTCGCACCAGTATATACCGCCTCCGAGGATATCATCCTGTCCACTGATTACAAAATCCCATATTAGCCGGGCTTTATCGAGGTAGGCAGGGTTCTTGGTCATCATGTAGGTATCGGTAAAGTCGATACCCAGCCATACGTTGTCGTCATAGAAACGGTCGGATTCAGGTGCTGTATTGATGTAAGAAGCATAGCCTGGAGGTGTTCGCTTAGTATCAAAATACTCTTCCAGCCCGGGTAATGTCCGGGTGTCGAGGATATTACGGTATTTTGCATCTTTTGAATTTTCCAGCAAAGCATTAACTGCCGAAAATGTACCAGAGTACGGCCATAGGTATGAATATTCATTCGGTTTATGTCCTTCGGTAGCTAGATAGGTTGCTACATATTTGTCGTCGAACGGATAATTCTCGTGCAGCAAACTTGTTCCGGGTACGCCATAGTGTTGATAAAGAGAGTCCAGTGTAACCCGGGCTCTCTCTATATTAGTGGTGTTGGTTGGGTTTACCGGATTATCAATACATCCGGTGAGTGTTACGAAAACATAAACAGAAAGAGAAAAAATAATTCTCATGGTATTTTTATTTTATTCATTCGTAATATGGAGAGCCTTATCAGTAAGCTAAGACACCTTTACTATATATATGGTGCAAAGCTAAAAGAAAAAAGGAAAACCGAGATACGAAATTCTGCCATAAAAGTATGTTATGAGTCTTCTGGCAGATTGGGAGACTTTTCGGGCAGAAGACCATACTAGTTTAATCTGATTCTACTACCGTACATTGCCGGTATCTGACAGTTATATATAGAGCAGAATCAGAGTCGCTATATAAAAGAGATGCTTAAGAAAAGCACTCTAAATATTTAGATTCTTAAGCATCCCATTTATAATAATTATAAGGGCTTCTGTAAGTACGTACTTAGAGGAAGTTTAAGTACGTACTTTGAACCAGATTGATTAATACCCCGGATTCTGCACCAGACTTGGGTTAGCATCTATCTGTGACTGTGGAATAGGATAAATTTCTCTATTCTTGTCATTAGTGGGTACATGATCCCACCAGGATGCTGTGGTAAACTTACCAAAGCGAAGAAGATCGAGACGACGTTTTCCCTCGAAAATAAATTCGCGTCCGCGTTCAGCCAAAAGCTCGTCCATTGTTAAAGTAGCAATAGTGTATTTAGCGGCTGGCCAATCTTCGGCCGTAAAGCAACGTTCACGACATGTGTTGATAAGATCAACGGCTTCCTGTGTAGCTACACCGCCATTCTTACGCATTATAGCTTCTGCTTTATTAAAATAAATTTCAGTCAAGCGATACAGCATATAGTGGTTTTCCCAATAATTAGCATCAGTTTGTGGGCCACTGCGGTATTTGTAGAATCGTGCACCAGAGTTTTCTTCGCCATCTTCCATGGTACTTGATAAACCTGCAGGCATTTCAGTTGGCGATATCTCGGGTTTGGGGTTCATTTTGCTGACGCGGGCAATGTAATTAACAAAAATAATCTGTTTGCCGTTCCATTCTTCACTACCCAATACAGGGTCGCCTGCATTCCATTTACCCGGTGATGTATACTGATAAGTTTGCGGACCAAACATGAACCATTCTTTCTTACGAAGGTCATTATCAGCATAAGCGTCGAAAGCGGTAGGAATAACCACCATGGCGTTCCAGTCTCCGTTCGACCAGTTGTAAGCGTCGCAAATAGCATCGTAACCATTCAGGAATCCATCCCATCCAAAACCGAAACCTGCTTTACGCGAGTAGGCAAATTGGAACAATGCGTCAGGAGCATGTTGATTGGTATTAGAGAAAGTAGCAAGAAGGTCTTGCTCTAGTTCCGGCTTACCGCCAGCAAGACCACCAGCTTGTCCACTGATAATTTTATCGCAGGCAGCAATACATTCATCATACATCGGTGTACCAATTAAATATTCGGCATTCAGATATAGTTCGGCCAACATGGCATAACCGGCTGTTTGAGATATACGACCTATTAATTCGCTTGAGTAAGGCAACATTTTAGGAACATTTTCTTCCAGTACTTTTTTGCAATAATCGAAGACCTCTTTCCGGGTATTTGCCGGCGGATTTGTTGGGGTACCTACAGTTTCTATAATAGGTACACTGCCCCACAATTCTGTAGCTCTCATATAATGGAAAGCACGTAGTACATACAGTTCGGATACAATGGCTGCCATTTCGGTTTCAGAGATGCCGATAGAAGGTCCGTCAAGTTTTGCCAAATCTTCCAGTGCAGCGTTTACATATCCCAATCCACCCCAAAGTAGGTTCCAGCAGTCGCGTCCTCGGCCTTCCTCAGCAGTCCAGGTGTGATAGTGCTGGCGATAGTGGTCACCATTATCGTAACCGTGACGTCCTTTCCGGGGCCATGCCAGTTGGTCGGAAGATAGTTCGGCATGGTACCAGTATCCATTCTGGCCAGTAGGAGCCATCCAGGCTTGCATGTGTGTAAAAGGTCTCAAGGCGGCCTGCATTACTTCCTGCTTATTCCTGTAAAAGTTGTCCTTATATAAATCGCTATATACAGTTTCATCCAGATTGGTACAACTACTTATACCAAACGTTATCGCAAATGTTGCGACTGACAGTATTGACTTTGTTATTTTATTTTTCATAATTCTTACTCGTTAAGCTTTTAGAATCCGATATTTACACCCAATGTCCACGTTGTTGAGCGTGGGTAGAAGTCTCTTTTAGCAACACCCGGTTCGAATCCACTATCGGCTACTTCAGGATCCATTCCGCTGAAACCGGTAATAGTGAAAAGGTTGCGGGCCGAAACATAAGCTCTCATGTTGCGGATAAATGGAGTTTTAAATTTAAAAGTATAGCCCAGTGTAACGTTATCTAATTTCACGAAATCACCTTTTTCAAGATAGTAGTCAGAGTATTGTGTAGAGTCATTCAACTTAGCGTGTTTTGTAATAGCACTTTCCAATACGTTATCGGGTAACCATTTTCTGTTTCCGAAGAACATATCTTGAACATTGAGGATATCGAAACCGAACTTACCACGGAAAAACAATGCAAAGTCGAATTGTTTGTACGTAAATTTGGTACCAAGACTGGCATATACTTTTGGTGTACCGTTGCCTATGATTGTCTTGTCGTTATCATTCATTTCGCTTGTGGTGGCTATAGAACCATCGGCTTTATAGAACTGCCATTTGCCGTCTTCGGTGAAACCGGCAAAACGTTTGCCGTAGAAATCGCCCATCTTACCGCCTTCTACCAATCGGAAAGCATCTCCCAGATTACCAGGTGAAGGTAAACCATAGAAATTAAGGTAATTGGCTTTGTAAACATCGCCCGAGAGCTTGGTTAATTTGCTGGTACCTGTAGAGATGGTGAAATCAACATCCCAGTTAAAGTCTTTAGTTTCTATTGCCACAGCCGATAATTGAAGCTCAACACCCGAGTTTCTGATTGTTCCTACATTGGTCCAAACACGGTCCTGCACGAAAGGAGGTTTCTGTACGGTGTAATCATATAACAAGTCTTTAGTGTCTCTCGTGTAAATATCGAGTGATCCCGAAAGCCTGTTATTCAACACTGAGAAGTCGATACCAAAGTTGATTTCATGCTTTTCTTCCCAACGCAATTCGGGGTTGGGGTTCTTGGCTGGTCCGTATGTTTGGAAGTATTGTCCGTCTTGCGGATATACGCCCCCAGTACTTAAAGTTACTAACGACTGGTAGTTAGGAATATCCTGATTACCAGTTACACCGTAACCAATACGTAATTTTAGCTCATTTAAGAAAGTGAGACTTTTCATAAATTGTTCTTCACTTATAGTCCATCCTGCAGATATTGATGGGAAGTTACCCCATTTGTGGTTGGCACCAAAGCGTGAAGAACCTTCGTGACGAAGTGAAGCCTGGAAAAAATACTTATCCATGAGAGAATAATTGACACGACCGAAGAAAGCTATCAATGTATTGTCTTCTTTGAATGAACCCAGATCGATGTAGTGAATCGAGTTACTCTTCTGCCGTCCCTGTCCTGCTCCCAGATTCCAGTCTAAAAAACCATCAGTAGTAAAACCTGAATTGGATACGTCAAATCTTTCGTATTTACTATATAGGTAAGAGTAACCTGCCATAGCAGTTATGGTATGCTTTTCCTTGAATGTTTTGCGGTAGTCGGCAGTAGCTTCGAATTGCTGGGTTGTGTATTGTTTATTCTCTTTCTTAGCATAACCGGTGTTTGATCCGCGTTGGTCCCAATCTGTAGATTTCTTGTATTCACGATCGTTCCATGAATCTCTTGAATAAGATCCGAAAGCAGAAACCGACAAATCTTTAGTAATATCGAATGTAAATTTAGCATCTACCAGAGTTGTTTGCTGGTTTTGTTCACTAATACGGTTGGCAAGCCGCGACATCGGGTTGTAATTACTGAATCCCTGTGTTTCGTAGAAAGTTCCATCGTCATTGTAGATAGGGGCTGTCGGATTTCGTTGTACGGCCTGTTCCCAGTCGCCGTTTCCACCACCTGCCTTGTCGACTTTTTTGAACATGGTCGACACGTTAATGGATGCTTTCAGCTTATCCTGGAAACCTTTTGCGTTTACATTAACTCTACCACCCCACTTTTCGACGGTGTTTCTTTTGGCAATACCCTGATTATCATTGAAATACATTGAGGCGCGATAATTAGTATGTTCTGTTCCCCCCGACATTGCCAGATTGTGATAGTGAGTTATGTTGTTCTTGTCGAGCAGTTCATCCCACATATTGGTGTCTGTTCCAAAATCCTGGTCGGCAGGAATATAACCTTCTGCGATTTGTTCGCGGAACTGTGCGGCAGTCAGGTATTTGGGCCTCTGTATATTAACATCGTGAGATACAGATTATCCATATAACTTCACTCTGTAATGAAATTACCTATTCTCCAAAGAGAAGTTACCTATCCTCCAAAGAAAAGTCACCTATCTTCCAAAGAGGATAGGTGACTTTTCTTTGGAGGATAGGTAACCCCTGATAAGCACTTTATTAATGCTTTGATTCATCCTTAATATAGTTTTTAATGGTAGGGCTGAAATATTTATTATTCAATTATAAATTCGCATTAATAATTCGTATATTTGTATTTGTTAACACGAATGCATGACTATTGCTGAAACATCCGAATGAAATACATGGCTAAAATACTTTATACAAACAGAATCTTATTTTTATTAGTTTCCCTTTTTTTTGTTTTTACACAAGCAAACGCTTACAGTTTAAGGCAATATTCCAGTAAAAATGGATTATCGAATAGTGCTATACTTTCAATTTGTCAGGATTATAATGGTTTTGTGTGGTTTGGTTCATGCGATGGACTTAATAGATTCGACGGATTAAATCTGCAAATACATAAGGCTGTGAATAATACCAATAACTTGTCGGGTAATCTCATAGAAAATATTATTGAGACAGAAAATGGTATTCTTTGGGTACAGACAAATTATGGATTGGATAGGTTTGATGTGCACAATAATTCCATTCAGTCATTCAAAGAATTCAAGAGGAAGAGTCATCTCGCAGTGACCCGTGGAAAAGAACTGTTAATAATCAATGAAGATAATTATATATGTTGGTATGACAATCAAACCAGATCAATACTAAAAATATCGGTACCGGGACTTAAGTTTTATGATGTTCTGGATATTGTTGTAAGTTCCGATGATATTGTCAGGATATTCACAAAAGGGAAAAAGTCAATTTCATTTGCTATCCGTTATATAGATAATGTTCTTACTCTTGAACCAGCCGAAGATTTCGTTCATGAAGAAGAGTTACTCTATTGTTTCCATGAAGACAATAAAGTTTGGTTTATCGACAAAACACATGGATTGTATGAATACAATCTCAGCAATAGACAAAAATATTATATTTATGATTTACATAATGAAATCAGCCGTTATGGCGAAATATCATCATTAGTTAAATTCCATGACGATTATTACATTGGATTCAAGACAAGCGGGTTACTCGGACTTATTGCTACTCCCGGACAAAAAGTAACTTACCGGACTACGAATATAGATATACGGTCGGGTATCTTTTGTTTAGTCAAAGACAGATTTCAGGATGTTCTGTGGGTAGGAACGGATGGGCAGGGAGCTTATATGTATTTTGTCGATGGCTATTCTATAAAATCAACTCTGTTTACTAATATGGCCAATCCGGTAAATAATCCTGTGCGAGGTATTTTTATTGATAAAGAACGGAATCTATGGATAGGAACCAAAGGTGATGGCATTTTGAAATTTAAAGACTACGATGTAGAAAAGAAAGATTATGGAATGCAGAATGCCGATCACCTTATGACATCAAACAGCCGTTTAAACGATAACTCGGTATATGTATTTGCACCAAGCCAGAGAGATATTATGTGGATAGGTAGTGAGGGGGGCCTGAATTATTATTCGTACAAAAATAAAGAAATAAAAAATATACCTTATTTAATAGGAAGTGAGCCGGTAAAATACATACATTCCATCTATGAATATAATGATACAACATTGTGGATTGCTACCGTAGGCGAAGGCATTGTAAAAGCTACACTTGGTGGAACAAATACTGAACCGGTAATTCGAGAGACCAAGAGATTTATTATACATAATGGAGAGCAATCAGCAAATTATTTTTTTACTGTTTATCCCGAGAATGACTCTATACTTTGGTTTGGAAACCGTGGATACGGAGCTTATCGTATGAATACTCGCACAGATACATTTGATGTATATCGTTTTGACAATGATGGTAATAATCAAACATTAAATGACATCTTTTCCATAATAAAAAACGAAGAAGGTTGTTGGTTTGGAACAAGTTACGGATTGGCTCACTTGAATAATGAGAATAAGCAACAAGTATTTAACGAAACAAATGGTTTTCCCAACAATACCATTCATGGTATATTGGAAGATGAACACGGGAATTTATGGATGAGTACCAACCGTGGAATGGTGAAGTTCAATATGAAGCAACAAACTTTTCAAACTTACAATCAACATAATGGTCTGGAAGTCATAGAATTTAGCGATGGAGCATTATACAAAGACGAACTGACAGGAACTCTGTTTTTTGGAGGAATTAACGGATTTATTACCATCCGCGAGGACAATTATATACAACGCGAATATGCGCCGCCTATTCTTTTCAACAGCCTCACAATATTCGGTAAGAATTACAATATATATGATTTTATGTCTGCCGATACAGATAAGGATGTTCTCGAACTTAATTATAGTCAGAATTTCTTTGGTATATCTTTTACAGCCATAGATTATATCAACGGTAATAATTATACCTATTATTATAAGTTGAATGAGTTAAGTGATAACTGGATTGAAAACGGAAATTCCAATGTTGCTACATTTACCAATATATCTCCGGGAAATTATACCCTTTCGGTTAAATACAGGAATAACAT
This sequence comes from Bacteroides sp., assembly GCA_032108265.1. Lineage (GTDB taxonomy): Bacteria > Bacteroidota > Bacteroidia > Bacteroidales > Bacteroidaceae > Bacteroides. The sequence goes on along the minus strand of DAMCMT010000016.1, from coordinate 26,930 downwards.
AACTGGCAAGGAAGGAGACATTAATACATTAGGAATAACCATCCTTCCGCCTTGGTACATGACACGGTTGGCTTATCTGGTTTGTTTTATAATTGTTCTTCTCATTATATATATGTGTGTGCGTTTGACTATGAAATGGTATGATATGAAAAAAAATACCATGATTGAGAAACTTAATCGGCAACAGAAAGAAGAAATCTACGAGTCCAAACTTAGATTCTTTACCAATATTACTCATGAACTATGTACACCACTTACACTCATTTACGGACCATGCGAACGTATAATTTCGTACGAAAAAACTGATAATTATATTAGTAAATACGCTTCTATAATTATGCACAATGCTGAGAAACTTAATTTGTTAATACAGGAATTAATTGAATTCAGGCGTCTTGAAACCGGAAATAAAAGTCTACAGATTCGTCCGGTTTGTGTATCGGAATATGTAGCTGGACTGACGGATGCATTTCAGGAACTGGCTGAATCCCGTCATATCAATTACATAACAGATATAGAGCAGGATATCTATTGGAATACTGATGCCGGATGCCTTAATAAAATAATTAATAATTTAGTTTCCAATGCTTTCAAATATACTTTTGACAATGGTACGGTAAAAATTCAACTCTTTCTCAGAGATTCGATGTTGCATCTGGTGGTAAGCAATACAGGGAAAGGTATCAAAGAAGAAAACTATTCCAAAATATTCGACCGTTATAAGATATTGGATGATTTTGAGGTACAGAGTGGAAAGGGCGACGCATCGCGCAATGGTTTAGGTATGGCCATTTGCCACAATATGGTAACATTGCTCGAAGGAGAAATAAAAGTACGGAGTGTAGTTAATGAATTTGCTGAATTTCATGTCATCCTGCCCGATCTACAACCAGAGGCTGAACTGTCTGAGGAAACCCGGATTCTGAATGATGAAATTGTACGGGCAGTAGTTGAACCGGATGTAACTATTGATAAATTACCTCCTATCGACAAGTCGCAACCAACCATTATGATAATTGACGATGATTTGTCAATGCTTTGGTTTGTAACCGAAATATTCTCTCACGATTATAACGTTATTCCTATACAAGAGTCTGGTCGCGTAATGGAAATACTGAAAACTACCCATCCGGATTTAATAATAACCGATATTATGATGCCAGGAATAGATGGTATTTCGTTGGTCAAACTTATTAAAGCCGAAAAGTTACTTAGTCATATTCCGCTGATACTGTTATCCGCACGTAATGATGTGGAAGTTCAGGTAGAAGGTATTGATTCGGGAGCAGAGGTATATATCACCAAGCCATTTAATGTAAAATACTTAGAGAAAGTCGTTAAACGACTGATACAGCGTGAGAGAGACAGCAGAGAATATTATAACTCTATCTACAGTTCTGTAAAAATCAGTGAAGGAAAGTTACTGCATAATGATGATAAGGAATTCTTCGACCGTATGCTTCAGATAATAACCGACAAAATAGAAGATCCCGACCTGAGTGTGGAAATGCTTAGTCATCAGCTGGGAATCAGTACCCGTCAGTTGTATCGCAAATTGAAGAATGTTACTGAAAAAACTCCAAATGATATTATTCGTGAATTCAGGCTTACCACTGTGGAGAAATTATTGGTCTCATCCAATCTGTCTGTCGATGAAATTATGTACAAAACAGGTTTTGGAAACCGGGGTAATTTCTTTAAAATATTTGCAAAACAATATGGAATGACACCCAAAAAATACCGTGAGACTAAAAAGAACGAAATAAAAGGGGAGATAATATAGTAAACATCTCCCCGGCATCCGGTCTTTATATAAAGATATTCAATACCATTACCCCTGCAATGCCTACTACGGATACAATTATCTGCATTACCGACCACGACTTAAAGGTATCCTTCATACTCAAATTGAAATATTCCTTGTAAAGCCAGAAACCGGAATCGTTAATGTGGGAAAACATCAGGCTTCCTGCTCCGATAGCCAGTACCATTAAATTCGGGTTTGCACCCGAAACTGCTATCATGGGCATCATTACACTTCCGGCAGTGAGTGCGGCAACAGTGGCCGAACCTACTAAAGCCCGTATCATACTGGCCATAAACCATCCCAATAATAAGGGATTTATGGGTAAAGTTTTCATCGTTTCTGCCAGTAGCAGGCTTACCCCGCTTTCTTCCATTACTACTTTGAAAATGCCTGAACCTGCAACAATAAGGATAATCATCGCAATGTCTTTGCAGGCCTGGACATAAATATCCATAATCTGTTTCAATGTTCTTCCCTGCCTGATGCCCAACGTATAAGTAGCTACTATAACGGCAATCAGCATAACAATGGTAGGCGAACTGAAAAAGGATAGAATATTTCCTGCTTTTTCTCCGATATCGGGTAACAGATAGGTAAGTATGGTGGTTATAATCAACAGAAAGACTGGTAAAATAGCAGTAATAAAGCTGTTTGCTTTTCCGGGTTGGCTGAAAGTTGCATCATGTTCACGGGCAGTAAATACGTCGATATTGCCTGTTTGGATATTTTTTAATGTTTTACTGAACAGTGGCCCGGCAACAATAATGGCGGGTATGGCCGCAAATAATCCCAGAATGAGTGTTTGTCCCATGTTGCCCTCGAACATTGTAACCAGTGCAACGGGTGAAGGGTGAGGAGGTAGGAATCCATGCGCTACAGATAAAGCTGCCAGCATAGGCATACCTATATATACGGCCGGAAGCTTATATTTATTAACGATGGAGAAAATAATAGGCACCAGTATAACGAATCCAATATCATAAAAAAGCGGAATTCCAACAATAAAACCAGTGAGCATCATTCCCCACTGAATATTTTTGATGCCGAATGAGCCTATCATTACATCGGCAATTTTGCGTGCTGCACCGCTTTCGGCTACGAGTTTGCCAAGCATAGCGCCGAAGATTATAATCAGTGCCATGCTGCCATAAATATTTCCGACTCCTTTATTCAATATATCGGGAATAGTTTGGATAGGGATGCCGAGGCATAATGCAGTGCCAACCGATACGATAACAAAAGCCAGAAAAGCGTCTATCCGGTAATAAGCAACTAATAGGATTAGTATTAAAAGACTTACGATTATTATAAGTATTGAAGCCATAATTTTATATATATTGTTATTCACCACAGATTACGCAGATTGTCCAGATTTCCTAATTTAGATAACACGTCATTATAATTAATCTGTGTAATCTGCGTAATCTGTGGTGAACTTTTATTTTTTAGTTTCCGGTTTCATGTAAGCACCTTCCATAGGAGAAGTACAATTTCGGGTATATATATCCAGTATTCCGTTATAATAGGGTTGTTCTGGCTTTATCCAGTGGGAACGACGCTCAATAAGGATTTTGTCAATTTCTTCTTTAGATTTTTCCCGACCGTTGGTACCGATAATGTTCAGGCTACGCGCGGGAATATCAATACCGATCAGATCACCATTTTCAACCAGTGCAATAGGGCCACCTACACTAGCTTCAGGAGATACATGACCAATAGCAGGGCCACGGGTTGCACCAGAGAAACGCCCATCGGTTATCAAAGCAATTGTTTCAATCAGCTCAGGGTCAGAGGCAATGGCTTCCGTTGTATAAAACATTTCGGGCATACCGCTACCTTTCGGGCCTTCGTAGCGTATAAATACTGCTTCGCCCGGATGGATATCCCGTTTCAGAACGGCCTGCAGGGCATCTTCTTCGCTATCAAATACACGTGCTTTCAATGTAACCTGCATCAGTTTTGGTGAAATGGCCGAGTGCTTTACTACTGCTCCACCGGGTGCAAGGTTCCCTTTCAGAATGGCTATAGCGCCTTGCGGACTGATAGGGTTACTGGAATTTCTTATAATATCCTCTCTTTTTACCTGATGTTGTTTCAGGTATTTATAACAGTTTTCGTAATATCCGGAACCCTTTAACTCTTCCAGGTTTTCGCCTAGAGTTTTGCCCGTAACTGTAATTACATCCAGATGAAGATGTTCTTTGATTTCTTCCATAATAGCGGGGGTACCTCCGGCATACCAGAAGTATTCGCCCGGCCAGTAACCGCTGGGACGGATATTGAGTATATAAGGTATCCGTCGGTGTATTTCATCGAATAATTCGGGCGGGAGGTGTATCCCGGCTTCGTGGGCAATGGCCGGAAGATGTAGTAAACTATTGCTCGACCCGGCTATGGCAGCATGAACCATTATAGCATTTTCGAATGCTTTTATAGTGAGTATATCGGATGGTTTTATCGGTTCATA
>DAMCMT010000016.1:15154-22646 GCA_032108265.1 Bacteroides sp. | reverse complement strand
GTTGTACGGACTGTTGTCCGGCCGCGGAAGCCATCTTTTCGAGTTCGCCGGTATGAGTGGGTATTAACGCGCTACCGGGGAGAGCCAGTCCTAAAGCCTCACCCATTACCTGCATGGTCGAGGCCGTTCCCATGAAAGAACAAGCACCGCAGGAGGGACAGGCGTTCTGTTTGTATTCTATGAATTGCTCTTCGGTGATTTCTCCACGCTGGTAAAGTGCGCTGTATTTCCCTATTTGTTCAAGAGTGAGCAGGTCGGGGCCGGCTTTCATTATACCTCCGGGTACGAATATAGCAGGCATATCGAGCCGCGCTATTGCCATAAGGTGCGCGGGTACGGATTTGTCACAACTCGTGATGAACACTCCGGCATCGAATGGAGTGGCCTTGATATGTATCTCAATCATGGCAGCCATGATTTCGCGGGATACCAGGGAGTAGTTCATACCGTCGTGACCTTGTGCTTCGCCATCGCATATATCAGTTACGTAATAGTTGGCGGGCCGTGCCCCGGAATCATAGATGCCCCGATTGGACTCGTGTACCAATCTGTTAAGGTGGGCACTGCCGGGATGGCTATGCCCGTAGCTGCTTTCAACAATGATTTGTGGTTTGCTTAATTCTTCTTTTCTCCAGCCGCTACCCAGACGGAGCGAATCAAGTTCGGGTGCTTTCTGACGCAGTTCCTGACTTTTCATGATATTGAGACGGTTAATCTTGAATGAGTGAATGTACAAAGATAATCATCTGTGCGAGTTTGTTTGCACTTAAGATATGAAATTTTCGATGAGTTTACATTAGATGTTGTTGAAATATTGCAACACTTTTGACTCATGAAGTGTATAGCCGCAGTACACCAAAGTGTATAGCCGCTATACACCTGAGTCTATAGCGGCTATACACTTGAGTGTACTGCGGCTATACACTTTGGTGTACTGCGGCAATAACTAAAAGGGCTTTCTGGTGAGTTTTGAGGGGGGGTATAATCCCACTATTGAAGCCTCACTTAATGCAATCGGGATAATAACTTAAGCAACCGGTATAACGGTGATATGGAAATATTTATACAATTACGCCCGGATGTAGGGTCAAAAACATCCGGGCGTTGCACTTATTCAGTGACTGAAGAAAGACATACAATAAGGTCTAGGTTTAGAATTTAGTTATTTGTTTATGAAGCTTGTTTGCCCAATTTATTTCTTTGTTTGCCCATTCGGAATCATTTATATTGCTGGTACTTTCTTTGAAGTCGGACAATAGGGAGAGATATTCACCCAGAGCTTCATTCGCTTTCGCCTGCTTATCCATCCGCATCAGAACGAGTATTTCCTGCTTGTATAATTCCAGGTTGGGTATTTCGCTTAATGCTTTTCCTGTTTGTATCAGTTCCAGACACTTTTCATTTTCTTCACGGGTAACGGCATATTGCATATTTGCCTTAACTAATACAACATAATCTTCATCGGTGGCCAGTTTATTTTGAATGTTCTTTTCGGCTAAAGCCTTTGCCGCTTCGTAATTATTACTATTCAGTTGTATGATGGCATTCAGGGTATTAACGCCCGACATTTTACGTTGGTATAGTCTACCTTCCAGACTTTTTCGTGGTTCTCCAAGGTCTTTCACTCTCTGCTTAAGATTGTTGAAATTGTCCTCGCTTATGGTTCTGAGGTTACGTATATGGTAATCGGCGATTTTATAGAGTGCCGATGATAAGGCAGCCGGTTCAATTCCGCTGAATTTCAGAAATGCTTTACCTACGCGGTCGGCCTCTTTAATTTGTTTTTTATTAAATCCCATTCCTAATCGTTGGGCGGCGCTATAATTCAATGCTTCATCTGCAACAGCAGCCGTCAGAAGAATACCTCCCGGAATGTAATTGTCGTTGTTTTCGGTCAATGCAATTTCAATTCCTCCGGCTACGGCTACCATGAAACCTCCCCAGAATTCGGCTCTGCGGGCACGGGATATCTGTTTCTTTACATTGATAACCGGATGGTCGAGTACATGATGTGCTATATTGCTGGCGATGATTGCTGATAATTCCTCTTCAGAGTCCAGCGTTGACAAGAGTCCGGTACTGATAAGCAAGGTGCCGTTTGCCAGCATATTTGCATAAGGTGTTGGCGACTGTACGATTTTAACATTCGCTTGTTCGGTACGTTTACTGTTGAAATTGCGTGGGGTAACTTTTACGAATATATTCCTTACATATGTTTCGATATAAGGATCGTCGTAAAATAAATCGGAAATGCCATCCATGTATTCATCGGACTCGTCGATAAGTTCTCTGCGAAGCGATCTGCTATAGCCTTTTCTGTCGTAGTAATCGAGCATATCAGCTTTGATGTACTCGCACATCCAGAACTGCTCCATGTTTTTGGGATGTAGTTCCAGTAACCTCCGGGCGTCGTTGGATGGAATCGGAACCTGAACATTATTAATAGCTGTTGAGAGGTATACTCCCTGATAATCACGCGTGTTGAGTTCAATAACGCTCATTACCAGAACCGGGGTACCTTTCGGGAAGGATTGGAAGGATGTTTTAAGAACTCCTTCAAGGTCTATTCGTGGAGTCAGGTCTTTCCGTTGGGCAAATGCGCCAAACGAAATAGAAGCAATGATTAATAATGATAATATCCTTTTCATAACTATGCATTTAAAGTTCTCACATTTTCAACAGTACAAATATAATAAAGGAGTTTCCTACTATTTTAACTTTTCTCCTAAATGTGAATAGGGATTTCCCTATGCGATTGTTACGAAAGGAATATTTATAGGCGTATTTGGGGTTACTCGAATATTTCGATATAGTTTCCTTCGGGATCCAGAATGCCACTTTCATAATAGCCGTCGCCTGTTGTACGGGGTTCGCTGACAATCGTATATCCATCGGCTCGTAATTGTTCGGTAAGGCTGTCGACCTTTTGTTTGCTGCCTACTGATATGGAAAAATGGGCAATGCCTTTACTGAATCCTCTTTTCCCGGTAGTATCGTCAATATCGGGTCGATGCATAAGTTCAATGCGGCATCCGCCATCATTGAAACTAATGAAATAGGAGGTATAGAGTTTTTGTGGGTTATAATATTTCTCACTACAGGTTACGTCGAAATAGGTTTGATAAAACCGGCGCATCTCATCAATATTGCTTACCCAGATAGCTAAATGGTCAATTTTCATACAATTGTTGGTCTAATGTTTATGTTACAAAGCTAAGTGAAAAGATATAGAGATGAAATGACCTATATCAAATTAGAAATCGATGGAACAATTTACCCATTCATTGTCGAATGTAGCGTTGTATTTCCGATAGAAGTTTAGTGCAGGTTCATTCCATTCCAAAGCCTGCCATACCATTCCATGAAAGTTTTTATCTCGGGCTTCATCCATGAGTCGCTCGAAAAGCATAGCACCTATACCGCGACCCCGTATTTCCGGGTCAACATAAATATCTTCCAAATAAAGCCGCTGTCCTTTCCATGTGCTGTAACGAATGTAATACAAAGCAAAACCATGAATGCGGTTTTCTTCTTCAGCTACAAAGGCCCACCATACAGGGTTAGCTCCGAAACCGCTTTCTTCGAAATGACTAAGGGATACAGTTACTTCATCAGGCGCTTTTTCGTACAATGCTAAACCTTTAATAAGTTCCATCAGACGGGGGCAATCTTCTTTGACTGCACGGCGTATCGTTATTTCAGACATCGCTTAATCGTTTTTATGTTATTTTTATCGGTTGGCGAAGATAATCATTTTTTCGCTTAGCAGGTTATTTGTTGAATGATTTGGTAAAATTTCTTTTCGAATTGCTAAATCATGTTATAAAACAGTCTAAATTCTTTGGGAAATTTGGAGATATGTGTAAAGTCCGTATCTTTGCAATGTGTTTTTCATAGTATTAGATTTAAGGTTAACAAAGGTTGGAGTCAGGCGTGACTCCTTTTTTTATATCTATACCTGAACTTCACATATCTACCAGATAATTTAATGATATCCATTTAATATTTATATCCCGGAAATAGAAAATGAAAAATACAAATATGGCTGTACCTGCTGTTCTGCTTTCAATGATAAGTGTGCAGGGAGGGGCTTCTATTGCTAAATATCTTTTTCCGGTACTGGGTCCGGCAGGAACGAGTACATTGCGTATTGGCCTGGCGGGGATTCTGCTTGCTATTATAAATCGTCCTGACATCCGAAAATTTACCCGTAGTGAATGGTTTTACTGTCTGGGTTATGGTATTTGTCTCGGATTGATGAATCTCGTATTTTATTATGGTATTCAACGTGTTCCGTTGGGATTGGGAGTAACGGTCGAATTTATAGGCCCGTTGGCTTTAGCTATGATTACTTCGCGCAAAGTTTTGGATATTGTATGGGCTTTACTGGCTGCACTTGGCATTTTATTGATAGTTCCCTGGGAAAGCAATGGAATAGATAGAGTTGGACTCTTATTGGTATTCCTGGCCGGTGTTTTCTGGGCAGGATATATTGTTATGGGGCGTAAGGTGAGTCAGAAGATGAAAGGCAGAGATGCTGTAACGGTAGGTATGTGTATGGCGGCGTTGATGATATTACCTTTTGGGATTTTGAGTGGTAATCTCGTTAATCTAAACTTTCCGTTATTAATGGCAGGTCTTGGTGTTGCTGTGTTTTCAAGTGCATTGCCTTTTTCACTCGACCTGGTGGCTTTGAAAAAGATGCCGGCTAAAACATTTAGTATATTACAAAGTCTTCAACCTGCTTTTGGAGCTTTGTCCGGTTTATTATTTCTAGGTGAAATGCTTAGTTTTAAACAGTGGCTGGCTATAAGTTTTGTAATATTGGCAAGTATTGGGGCTACAGTGTATTCAGGAAAAAAATAGAATTCCGGAATATATATTGGTTGATTGATTTGTGTTTTCCGGAGACTACATCATAATAAGTTCCTGCTTATATCGTTCATATAAAGAATACCCTGGAAATTCTTGGTGAGATCAAAATAAAAGAAATAAGAGAAACATTTTTCGCTGAGAATAGTTTATATTTATTTGTGGTATGATGAAGTATTAATATTAAAATAGGAGAATACTCATGAAAAGGTACATTGCTGAAATGTTAGGAACCATGGTTCTTGTATTACTAGGCTGTGGTAGCGCAGTATTTAACGGAGGAGTAGGAACCACAGCCCAGGTACTCACAGTAGCTTTTGCTTTTGGTTTATCTGTAGTGGCTATGGCGTATGCCATTGGTAATATATCCGGTTGTCATATCAATCCGGCTATTACATTGGGTTGCTTGCTCACCGGACGCATCAGTGGAAAAGATGCCGGAATGTATATGTTGTTCCAGGTAATTGGAGCTATTATCGGTTCAACAATTATTTATTTACTGGTTTCGGGATATGCTGTTAATCCGGCGGGGACATTTACCGGAGCAAATGGTTACGCAGAATCTACTTCTACACTAACGGCTTTTCTAGCTGAAGCTATCTTTACTTTTATTTTTGTATTGGTCGTATTAGGAGTTACCGATTCTAAGAAAGGAAATTCATCTCTCGCCGGTTTGGCTATTGGTCTTACTCTGGTATTAATTCACATAGTTTGTATTCCTATTACAGGTACTTCTGTTAACCCGGCACGTAGTATTGGTCCGGCAATTTATCAGGGTGGGGAAGCATTATCGCAGTTGTGGTTGTTTATAGTAGCGCCGTTTGTGGGTGCGGCTTTGAGTGCTTTGGTATGGAAGTATTTTGGTACTGATAAATAAGAAGCAAGGAAATATCCACCTGTAGGGGCACCCCTTGTGGGTGCCCAAATTACACATTAAATCAATGTTGTCATAATCAGGGCACCCACAAGGGATGCCCCCACGAGTGTGAATGTTTATATAAACAATAATATCATCAACTGCGCCACCAGCACCCTTAAAAACATCGTCAGCGGATAAACCGTAGCATATCCCACCGCCGGAGCATCATTCCCTGCCGTTGCATTCGAATAAGCTAATGCCGGAGGGTCAGTTGTACTTCCCGCAATAAGTCCCATGATGGTGAAATAGTTTATTTTACAGAAATAGCGGGCAATGCAACCGATAATAATCAGTGGTATAACGGTAATAATAAACCCATATCCAATCCATATATAACCACCTTTATTTACAATAGTATCCACAAAACCATCTCCCGCACTTAATCCTACACAAGCAAGAAAAAGAGCGATACCAACTTCGCGTAACATCAGGTTAGCACTTAATGTAGTATAAGTAATTAACTTATACCGGTAGCCGAACCGACTGATAAGTATAGCCACAATCAGCGGCCCACCCGCCAGACCCAGCTTAACAGGCTGCGGAATACCCGGGAATGCAATTGGAATACTTCCCAGCAATACACCCAAAACTATACCGAAAAAGATAGTTATCAGATTAGGCTCATTCAACCGCTTCATTGAATTGCCCAGCAATTCAGTCACCTTTTGTACCGCTACTTCACTACCCACTACCGTCAGCTTATCCCCTAGTTGAAGATTAAGATTAGAGTTTGCTACCAAATCGACGCCTGCACGGTTGATGCGGGTAACGTTAATTCCCTGCAGCCTGCGTAGTTGCAAGTCGCCAAGTCTCTTGCCGTTTAACTCTGATTTGGTTACCACTACCCGACGACTGATAAGCTGGCTATCCGTAGGTATCCATTGCTTACGATCCATATTTATTTCCTGACCGATAATAGTTTTAATCGTTTCCGCATCCTGCTCAGTGGTGATGACAAAAATCCTATCATCTTCCCGAAGTACAGAGTCTGCTTCGGCAATCTCAATCTTATGCGTTTCGTGGTCATATATCCGGGAAATCACGAACTTACGGTGTTCCAGCAAAGCAGATAACTGTGCTATTGTTTTATCGAAGATAGCCGGGTTCTTGATAACCAGTGAAATAGGTGTTGCACCGTTTTCCTGTTGACTTTCGTCTTCTTCAAACTTTTTGGACTCTTTACTGAGACTTACCCGAAATGCATAACGGATAAAAAGCATCGAAAGAATAATACCCACAACCCCCAACGGATACGCAACAGCATACCCCAGTGCAATTGTTTCGTCTGACGAGCCGAAAACATCCGAATACGCCTGCTGAGCAGCCCCCAGTCCCGGAGTATTCGTTACTGCCCCCGACATAATACCTACCATCGTTGGTATAGGGATTTGTGTTGCATAGTGGATAACCAGCGTGACGATAGCACCCAGGAAAACAATACCACAAGCCAGCATATTGAGGGTTACACCACCTTTCTTGAATGAAGAAAAGAAACCAGGCCCTACCTGCATACCCACCGAGAATACAAACAAGATAAGTCCGAACTCTTTCAGGAAGTGCAGTATCTCAGGATTTACGTTCAATCCGAAGTGACCCAGAAGAATACCAACAAACAATACAAATGTTACCCCGAGAGAAATACCAAAGATTTTGATTTTCCCCAATTGAATACCCGCCGCGATTGTTATCGCCAGTATGAGG
>DAMCMT010000016.1:14172-15144 GCA_032108265.1 Bacteroides sp. | reverse complement strand
ATCGTTTAACCAACTCATTATTTACTTCTTATTTAATAAAAAACGCCCGATTTTTTGAAATCGGGCGCAAAGGTACGAATTATGTTTGACTTAAAACATTTCCTTCACCTGTTTATATACATTCTCAGCCGTAAAGCCTAGTTTCTCATCCAATACCTTGTAAGGTGCCGAGAAACCGAATGACTCCAGACCGAAAACTTTACCGTTGCTGCCTACCAGACCCTGGAGGTTTACCGGAAGTCCTGCCGTCAGTCCGAAAACCTTAGCGCCGCAAGGGATAACCGATTGTTGGTATTCCTTACTCTGCGAGCGGAACAAACCTTCGGACGGAGCCGAAACGATACGAACTTTAAGCCCGTCTTTGCGGAGCAATTCAGCACCCGCAACCAGCGTTGAAACTTCCGAGCCCGAAGCTACCAGAATAACATCCGCATCCTCGTCCGAACCCGCCACGATGTAAGCACCTTTGGCTGCCTGAGTATAATCCGTTCCGGCCGGCAATTGAGCAATATCCTGACGCGAGAATATCAACCCGGTAGGCGTAGAAACATTCTCCATAGCCAGACGCCACGCCATCGTTGTTTCGTCAGCATCAGCCGGACGAAGCACCAGCATCGAGTTATGTCCTTTATGGTTTTTCAGCTTTTCGAGCAAACGTATCTGCGCTTCCTGTTCAACCGGCTCGTGAGTAGGACCGTCTTCGCCCACGCGGAATGCGTCGTGCGTCCAGATGAATTTTACGGGAAGTTCCATCAACGCGGCCATGCGGATGGCAGGTTTCATGTAGTCCGAGAATACGAAGAAAGTACCGCACGCAGCAATCACACCACCGTGAAGCGCCATACCGATGCAGACAGCCGCCATCGTAAGCTCGGATACTCCGGCCTGGAAGAATGCGCCGCTGAAATCACCTCTGACGAAAGCGTGGGTTTTCTTCAGGAAACCGTCTGTTTTGTCGGAGTTCGACAAGTC
>DAMCMT010000016.1:8355-14162 GCA_032108265.1 Bacteroides sp. | reverse complement strand
CAGCCGAAGCTACAATCATGTTTTCTACCTGAGTGGCCAGGGCACCTAGTACGGTAGCCGAAGCGTTGCGGGTAGCTGCGCCCGGTTTCTGTTCGATGGCATCCCAGTTAACCTGCGGAGCTTTGCCCGAGAAGAATGTCTCCATCTTCGCGGCAAGTTCCGGATTGGCTTTTGCCCAGGCTGCTTTATCAGCTTGTTTGTCGGCAACAATGGCTTTCAATACTTCCTGGCGTGCTGCATACATTTCGGCTACTTCGGGGAAGATAACGAAAGGATTGTCGAGGTCGCCGCCCAGGTTGCTGATGGTTTTTTTGTACGCATCGCCACCCAGCGGAGCGCCGTGTGTATCACAACAAGCTTCGTAGCTGCTGCCGTCGGCTTTGAGAGAGCCTTTGCCCATAACTGTTTTGCCGATGATGATGGTGGGGCGTTCCTGTTCTTTGCGTGCCTCGTTGAGGGCGTCGCGGATGGATTGTACATCGTTACCGTCGATCTGGATAACGTGCCAGCCCCAGGCGCGGTATTTCTTTTCTACATCTTCGCAGCTCACTGCGTCGGTCGTTGTAGAAAGCTGTATATCGTTCGAGTCGTAGAACATAACCAGGTTGTCCAATCCCAGTGTTCCGGCTATGCGGCCTGCACCCTGAGAGATTTCTTCCTGTATGCCACCGTCCGAAATATAGGTGTAAATCGTCTGGTTCATCTGGTCGCCGAAGCGGGCTTTGAGGAACTTGGCCGCAATGGCGGCTCCTACGGCGTAGGTGTGGCCTTGTCCGAGAGGGCCGGAGGTGTTTTCAACCCCGCGCATTACATCTACTTCGGGGTGGCCCGGTGTAGGGCTTCCCCACTGGCGGAACTCGGCGAGTTCGCTCATGGTGTATTTGCCGGTAAGTGAGAGGGCTGAGTAAAGCATGGGCGACATGTGGCCCGGGTCGAGGAAGAAGCGGTCGCGGCCTTCCCAACGTGGGTTTTCGGGGTCGTATATTAGAAACTCGGAGAAGAGTACGTTGATAAAATCGGCGCCACCCATTGCACCGCCGGGGTGTCCTGATTTAGCCTTTTCGACCATGGAAGCAGCCAAAATCCGGATGTTATCTGCCGCACGGTTCATAAGTTTAATGTCGTTCATAATTGGTTTTATTGATTATGTAGTTATGAATTTATATTGATGATGCTATTTACTTTCTCCATAAATTCGGCAGCCATGGCGATATGTTCAGCCGCATCGTTGTGGTCAAAGTATACAAAGTCATCGTAGTCGCCTTCACCCCTGCTATCCATCAGGACGCTGTATATGCGTTGTACTCTGACAGGCAGGCGGCCTGTTCGCACAAAGTGCAGGCCGAGCATACTCTTGACGCCGCTATGCGTCTTGGTGTCTATGCCCTCCTGGGCCAACAGAGCCAGTGCCGTATAGAAGCAGGCGTAGTATGCCCGGTTCACGGCTGCCCGATAGCGTTCGTTGCTCAGGTTTTCACGGGCTACAGCCAGTTCTTCCTGCGCCTGTTCCTGACGGTAGGCGATTAAGCATCTGCGTTCCTCATCAGTTAACCTGTCTTTCATAGCCACCTCCCTTCGTTGTTTACGTTTATCATAAAAGGGGTCCTTATGGCAGGGGTTACCCATTGCCTGCGGGTACGTAAAATAAGAGATATGATTACCCCTTCTTCCAGTTCGATATTGGTTGTACGTTCGTAAATACGCTCGCGCAGAGCCATGGGTATGGTGTCCTGGTCGATGATAATGAGCAGGTCTATGTCGCTATCTTCGGTAGCTTCGCCGCGGGCTACGCTACCGTAAACAATAACTTCAGCGCCGGGAACGGCACTTTGCACCTCGTTCTTTATGCGGGGCAAAAGGCTGTAATGCTTTAGCTTGCTGTTGGCAATTGCTTCCATAAGTCATTCTGTTTTCTACGACAAAGATAAGTAATTAATTTGAGTTGTGAGTTTTGAGTTGTGAGTTTTGAGTTGCGTTGCCGCATGGAGACTCATAACTCATAACTCATAACTCAAAACTCAAAACTATTTCAGTTCCAGGGTTACGATGGATTTCGCAGGCAATTTCACCTCTAACGTTCCTTTGTTCCATTTCGCCCCTTTAAACTCCTTGACGTTTACCACATCCGGGTTTTCGAAAGTATTGTGGTCGGTCAGGTTTTTGGAGGTTAGTATCTCTCCGGTGATGCCTTTGGCTTTCAATCCGGGAATGTTGATGGTTACGGTCTGCGCGTTGTCGGCATCAACATTCGAGAGGGAGATGTGTACAATGCCGTTCTTATCTTTCGATGCGGTGGCGCTGATGAGCGGCAGGGTGCGGTTGTCGCGTACGGGCATTTCTTCGCTGCTGATTTCCAACGGAATGTGGGTGGCGTCCTGATGTACTTTGTACATATTAAATACGTGGTAGGTAGGGGTGAGTACCATGCCTTTGTCGTTGGTGAGTATCATGGATTGCAGTACGTTGACTATCTGGGCGATGTTGGCCATGGTGAGGCGGTCGGTGTATTTGTGGAAAATATCGAAAGACAGCGAGGCAACGAATGCATCGCGCAGGGTGTTCTGCTGATACAGGTGACCGCCGATGGTGCCCGGTTCTTCGTCCCACCAGGTGCCCCACTCGTCGAGCAAGAGGTTGACGCGCTTCTGCGGGTCGTATTTGTCCATGATGGCGATGTGTTTCTGCAATACATCTTCTACTTCGCGGCATTTGCCCAGGGTCCAGTAATAATCGTCTTTGTCGAATACGGTGGCGGCTCCTTTGCTGCCGTTCCATCCTTTGACGGTGTAGTAGTGGAGGGAGAGGCCTTGCATATGGCCACGGGCGCGGTCCATCAATATATCTGTCCAGTTGAAATCGTAATCGCTGGCGCCGCTGGCTATTTTATACAGGTGGTTGCCGTCGTAGTTGCGGCAGTAGGTGGCGTAACGGCGGTAGAGGTCGGCATAATACTCGGGGCGCATGCTTCCGCCGCAACCCCAGCTTTCGTTGCCCACGCCGAGGTATTTTACTTTCCAGGCTTTGTCGCGGCCGTTCTGGCGGCGCAGGTTGGCCATGGGCGAGTCGCCGTCGGAGGTCATGTATTCCACCCATTTGGCGAGCTCTTCGACGGTGCCGCTACCGACGTTTCCGCTGATGTAGGGTTCGCATTCCAGTATCTCGCACAGGTTGAGGAATTCGTGGGTGCCGAAGCTGTTGTCTTCGATGGTTCCTCCCCAGTTGTTGTTCACCATTTTCGGGCGGTTTTCGCGGGGGCCGATGCCGTCCATCCAGTGATATTCGTCGGCAAAGCAGCCTCCCGGCCAGCGCAGGACGGGGATTTTAAGTTCTTTCAGGGCGTTGAGTACGTCGAGGCGATAGCCGTCCTGGTTGGGGATGTTGCTTTCGGGGCCTACCCAGAGGCCGCCGTAAATGCAGGTTCCGAGGTGTTCGGCGAACTGGCCGTAGATTTCTTTGGGGATGATTTGCGTGGCTTCATCCATCTTAACGCTGATGGTGGCGCTTTTCTGGGCGTTCAGGGAGATGGCCAGAAGGGCGCAGATGCTTAGTAAAAGACTTTTCTTCATGTTACTTTTTTTTGAATGTTATTATTATGTCGCTTATATACTTGTTTATTTATTTATGTTCGGGACTTGCCTTATAGGCCTATACGATCCTACCTTATATGCATATACGACCTACCCTTATAGCCCTATACGATTTCCCTTATAGTCCTATATGATTTCCCTTATAGCCCTATACGATTTACAGTATAGCCCTATACGATTTATCATATAGCCCTATACGTTTTACCATCATTCTGTACGCCTCTACAGGCCGTATGAATGGCCTTCGGGCGGATAATTCTTATTTCATAAATTCTTCCTGTATTATCGTTGTCCGGGGCGACGAATTTTATCCGGTATTTACCTTCCTTTGTTCCCGCGGGGAGGGTCATGGTGCGATGGATAAAGCCGTTTTTGTCCGGGGCGGTTTCGCTGCTTTGGGTGAGTTCTGTTTCGTCCAGGAATATCCGGGGCGTGCGGGCGGCATCTTCCTGATGAATGGTATATTGCAGGGATGCGTGTTCGCCGGTTTTCATTTCATAGCTGAACCAATCGGTAGCCGTGCGATAGTGCCGGTAATGCCTGTGCCCCGTGTCCGACTGCTCATACTTCACGAAGTGGTCGCTCTCCGGCTGTTGCTCGCCGGGAAAAATCAGGTCGATGGTGCGGGCGCGCAGTTCCTCGTTCTCCTGGCCCAGGTCGACGTCCTGGTTGGGGAAGTATAATTGGTATCGCTTTTCGTGTACGGTGTAGAAGGGCACCAGTCGGGCCGGGTCGACATCTTCCAGTCTTGTGGCCTCGCGCATGGGCTGTTGCGGACCGGCGGCGATGTGTGCCATGCGGCTATCGTCGGCAAAGAGGCCGTCGGTGGGCGCGTCGCCGGTTATTAAGGCCAGGGCTACGGGGCCGCGAAGGAAGGAGAACCACCCGCTGCGGTCGGGGATGGGCTCGGTGCAAAGTTGCATCGGCAGGTCGAATTCAATGACATCGCCTTTCTTCCAGCGGCGCGAATAGGTGCGGTAGTCGTCCTCGCCGGGCGATGTTTTGGCCCAGGCGGGGATGCGCACGCGGATGTCGAAGCGTGGCTGTTTTCCGGGCTGCTCGATGGTTATGCGCACGCGGCCGTCGGCCGGATAGTTGGTTTGCAGGCTGATGACGGCGTCGCGTTCTTTCCACTCCAGGCGCGAGGGGATGAAGAGGTTTACCAGCAGGGCATCGCCCTCTTTGGCGTAAATCATCTCGCCGTACTTGGTGTGGTTTTCGAGTCCGGAGCCTACGCAGCACCACATGGACGTTTCGGGCTGGCTGTACACGCGGTAGTGCCCGGGGCGGTGGGAGGTGAAGTACACAAACCCGCCCTTGTCGGGGTGTTGCGAGGAGAGTATGTGGTTGTACATCGCGCGCTCGTAATAGTCGACGAAGCGCGTGTCGGCCGTAGTTTGGAAGAACATATTGCTGAGGCGCATCATGTTGTAGGTGTTGCAGGTTTCGGGGCCTTCGATGTCGGTTATCATGGGTTCGAAGTTGTCGGCGGCATGGAAATGCTCGCGAACGGAGTTGCCGCCGATGCTCACGCTGCGGTTTTGGACGACGGTTTGCCAGAAGAAGAGCGAGGCATCGTCCCAGGCCGGGTCGGCGTCTAAGTCGGCGATGCGTTTGTAGCCGATGACTTTGGGTATCTGGGTGTTGGCGTGCAGTCCGCTGAGTTTATCTTGTTTTTCGAGTAGCGGGTTCAGGATGGCCCGGTGCGAGAAGCGGCGGGCGAGGGTGAGGTATTTTGCGTCTCCGGTGATGGCGTAGACGTCGGCAAAGACTTCGTTCAGTCCGCCGTGTTCGCTGCGGAGCATATCTTGCATTTGATCGTCGTTTAAATCAGCCGTTACGGCTGCCATCCAGTCGGTGAGTTTGATGAGCATGTCGCGGGCATCGGCGTTGGCGGCAAATAGCCAGGCATCGCGTAGTCCGGCGTAGGTTTTGTGTATGTTGTACAGGGGTACCCACTTGCCGTTGAGGTCGAAGCCTCCGGCGCGGATGTCTCCGTTTTTAATTTCTTTCCATAGTTGCTGGCTGCCGGGGGTGCCGCCGATGAAGCCGGTGCCGACGGCGTCCTGGCAGCGTTTGAGTTCGGATATCATGTAGAGAAGCCTGTTCTCAATCTCCAGCCTCTCCCCAACCCTCTCCCGAGGAGAGGGGGTTCCATGCGGCATCGCTTCTCCCTCTCCTCGGGAGAGGGTTGGGGAGAGGCTGGCGTACATCATGGCG
>DAMCMT010000016.1:4689-8345 GCA_032108265.1 Bacteroides sp. | reverse complement strand
AGCCCGGTGTTTTCCCAGTTGGTATACGATTCGGCTTTGGGTGTCAGTCCGGCTTCGCGCAGGTAAGGGGCGAGGAGGCGGTCGGGTTCCATGGCGAGGATGTATTTCAGGTCGGTCTGTTGGGCGTCGCGGAAGGGGCTGTCGAGGAGTTCCACGTTGCTCAAAGGGAATAGTTCTATTGGCTGTTTGGGTTGGGCAAACAGGTTGAGGGTGAGGAGGGTGGATAGGATGAGGGCGTGGTATTTCATAAGGAGACGGATTAGGAATTTTGAATTTTGAATTTTGAATTAATGCGATGCCGCATGGAATAATTCAAAATTCAAAATTCTTAATTCAAAATTCAAGACTTGTATTTAACTGCTGCTTCTTCAATAGGCAGTGCCGCCTTGTAGTTCTCGATGTAGGTGTTGAAACCTTCAACATCTTCAACCGAGGGTGATATCTCAATGCCTGCCTCTCCGCCGAATACGTGTTCGTGGAGGAAACCGGCGAGGGATTGTTTCTTCTCATTGTTCACCAGATAGGAACCGAGCAGCGCAATGCCCCATGCACCACCTTCCCCGGCCGTTTCCATGACGGAGATGGGCGAGTTGAGGGCGGCGGCGAGTATTCGCTGTCCTACGGTCTTGGTGCGGAACAGTCCGCCGTGGGCGGTAATCCGGTCTACTTTGACCTTTTCTTCGTTGAAAAGGATGTCGTTCCCTATCTTCAGTACGCCAACGGAGGCTTGCAGGTGGGCGCGCATGAAGTTGGCGAGGTTGAATTTGTCGTTAGCCGAGCGTACAAACAGGGGGCGTCCTTCTGCAAATCCTGTAATAGGCTCGCCGGAGATATAGTTGAACGAGAGCAGCCCTCCGCAATCGGTATCGCCGGTGAGGGCGTGGTTGTAGAGTTCTTCGTACAGTTTGTCCATGTCTACGGGTAGGCCCAGAAGCTGGTGGTATTCGCGGAAGAGGTTCACCCAGTCGTTCAGGTCGGAGGTGCAGTTGTTGCAATGCACCATGGCTACGAGGCTGCCGTCGGGGGTGGTTACCATGTCTATCTCTTCGTGGGGTTTGGACAGGTCTTTTTCCAGTACAATCATGGAGAAGGAGGAGGTGCCTGCGGATACGTTTCCGGTGCGTTGCTCTACGGCGTTGGTGGCTACCATGCCGGTGCCGGCGTCGCCTTCGGGTGGGCAGACGGGTATTCCCGGTTTCAGGTTGCCGGATACGTCGAGCTTCCGGGCGCCCTGCGGGGTGAGGGTTCCGGCATCTTCGCCTGCCAGTAATACTTCGGGCAGAATGTCGGTTAGTTTCCAGGGGTATCCTTTGGGGGCGATGAGGTTGTCGAACTTCGTCACCATGTGGGCGTAGTAGTTCCTGGTATCGGGGTCGATGGGGAGCATACCGGATGCGTCGCCGATGCCTAATACTTTCCGGCCTGTTATCTGCCAGTGGATGTATCCGGCAAGGGTGGTGAGGTAGTCAATGTCTTTGACGTGTTCCTCGTTGTCCAGGATGACCTGGTACAGGTGCGAAATGCTCCACCGCAGGGGGATGTTGTAGACGAAGAGTTCGGATAATTCGGCGGCTGCCTGTCCGGTATTGGTGTTTCGCCAGGTGCGGAAGGGTACGAGGATTTCTTCTTTTTCGTTGAATGCCATATACCCGTGCATCATGGCGCTGACGCCGATGGCGGCGAGGGTTTCTATTTCGATGCCGTATTGGGTCATTACGTTGGAACGGAGGTCGGCATAGCAGTCTTGAAGCCCGTGCCAGATGTCGTCCATGCAGTATGTCCAGAGGCCATCCACGAGTTGGTTTTCCCAGGCGTGACTTCCCTGGGCTATGGGGGTGTTTTCTTCGTCAATCAAAACGGCTTTGATGCGGGTGGAGCCCAGCTCGATGCCGAGGATGGCGCGGCCGGATTGGATGACGGATTTTGCGTTGGGGTTGTTCATTGTTTTTTGTTTTTACCGCGGAGTTACGCAGAGTTACGCGGAGTTTTTTATTTCGGTGCCGCAGGGTAACTTAAAACTCTGCGTAACTCCGCGTAACTCTGCGGTTAATAATGATTTTAGCTTAATGCTTTGTTAAGCATATAATATATCTCGTTCATACGGAGTTCTTTCTTGAAACCTTCCATAGTGGTATTCTCGTCGATGAGTACCATTTCGATGCCTGCTATTTCGGCATAGTCTTCAAAATACTCGGCGGTGAGGTCGAGGGTGAAGGCGGTGTGATGCGTTCCACCTGCCAGTATCCAGGCTCCTGCACCTACTTCGAAGTTAGGACGGGGAACCCACAAGGCCGAGGCTACCGGAAGCTTTGGCAGTTCCTTGCTCTTGATGGAGTCTACCTTGTTGACAATCATGCGGAAGCGGTTGCCCATATCCACGATGGTGGCGGCAATGCCTTCGCCTTGCTTGGAAGTAAATACGAGGCGGGCGGTTTCGCTGTCGATACCGATGCTCAGGCGGTGTACTTCGAGTTTGGGCTTGTGTTCGGCTACCAGCGGGCAGACTTCGAGCATGTGAGCTTGCAGGATGGCACTGTTTGCGCCGTCGAAGTGCAAGGTATAGTCTTCCATGAACGAGCAACCGTTGGGCATTCCCTGACCCATAAACCATACGGTGCGGTAGAGGGCGGCGGTTTTCCAGTCGCCTTCGCCACCGAAGCCGTAACCCTCGGCCATGAGGCGTTGACTGGCAAGGCCGGGTATCTGGTCCATTAATCCGAGGTCGTTGAAGTTGGTGGTGAAGCCTTTGGCGCCTGTATCTTTGAGGATGCGGCGGATGGCGATTTCAGCTTTTGCGGAGTTCCATACTTTGGTGTATGCTTCGGTTCTACCATCTTCGAGTTCGGGGGCGTGGTCGTATAGTTGGAAGTATTCTTCTACTAAGGCTCTGACGTCGGCGTCTGATACGGCTTTGTAGTATTCCATCAGGTCGTTTACGGGAACGTAATCAACGTGGTAGCCCAGGCGCATTTCGGCTTCTACCTTGTCGCCATCGGTTACGGCTACGTTGTTCATCTGGTCGCCGAAGCGGATGATAACCATATCCTGAGCGTCGGCCCAGGCGGCAGATACGCGCATCCATACGGCTAGTTTGTCCTGGGTGGCAGCGTCTTGCCAATGTCCGGCAACGATTTTGCGGGGTTTGCGCATACGGGCGGTGATGTGTCCGAATTCGCGGTCGCCGTGGGCGCTCTGGTTGAGGTTCATGAAGTCCATGTTCATGGTTTCCCATGGAATTTCTTTGTTGAACTGGGTGTGGAAGTGGCAGAACGGTTTCCGTAACTCTTGCAGGCCGTGTATCCACATCTTGGCGGGGCTGAATGTGTGCATCCAGGTGATAACGCCAACGCATTTCTCGTCGTTGTTGGCGGCTTTCATCACTGCGGTTACTTCTTTGGAACTGTTGGCGGTTCCTTTGTACACCACGGGGAAAGGTAAGCGGCCGGACTCGTTGAGCCCTTTTACCATTTCGTTACTGTGTGCATCTACTGCGACTACTGCGTCGCCTCCATATAATAGTTGGGCACCTGTTACCCACCATACTTGATAATTTTCGAAAGCCATAATGTTTATATTTTAATTGTTAATGATTTGCTGTTTGTTGCCGCATGGTGTAGGGGCGGGCCTTGTGTCCGCCCTGAAGATATGCGTTGCGT
>DAMCMT010000016.1:0-4679 GCA_032108265.1 Bacteroides sp. | reverse complement strand
CCCGCCCCTACACCTGCGGATTATTTACTGCCCATAGTAAGCACCCGGCCCGTGTTTGCGGTTGAAGTGCTTCTCTATTAATAGCGGGTTCATGGTTAAGTTCGGGTTAGCTGCGAACGCGATACTTGCCATTTTCGCTACCTGCTCCATGACTACTGCGTTGTGAACTGCGTCGTGCGCATCTTTTCCCCATGAGAATGGGCCGTGGTTTTTAACCAGCACGCCCGGAGTATGTACCGGGTTTAATCCCTCAAAGCGTTTCACGATAACGTTGCCGGTTTCCAGTTCGTAGGCACCGTTTACCTCTGCCTCGGTCATATCGGCGGTGCAGGGGATGGCGTCGTGGAAGTAATCGGCATGCGTAGTGCCTATGTTCGGAATATCCAATCCCGCCTGAGCCCAGGCAGTGGCATACGTGGAGTGCGTATGCACTACGCCGCCGATTTCGGGGAAGGCTTTGTATAATACCAGATGCGTAGGAGTATCCGAAGATGGTTTAAGGTTGCCTTCAACGATGTTACCGTCCAGGTCGACAACTACCATATCCTCTGCTTTCATATCATCATAAGATACTCCGCTTGGTTTGATTACAACCAACCCCGACTTGCGGTCGATGGCCGAAACATTCCCCCAGGTAAAGAGCACGAGGCCATGCTTCACAAGGTCGAGATTGGCTTTGTATACGGTTTGTTTTAATTTTGTTATCATAATTGACAATGTAGAGACGCATATTTGCGTCTGATTAGATGATTCTGTTTACATTGAGACGCAAATATGCGTCTCTACAGTTTAAATTTCGGGTCCTTCCTATACGCCTTGCCGTTGAACTGATACAACGCCGCGCCACGTTTCGACCCTTGTTTATCTATCTTATCTGTTTTCTCAATGTAATCCATTTCGGCAATACGCTTGCGGAAGTTGCGCTTATCGAGTTCCTCGTCGTAGATGGCCTCGTACAGGCTTTGCAGTTGCGACAGGGTGAAATACTTCGGCAACAGGTTGAAACCTATCGGCTTGGTAGATGCTTTCTGCTGCATAATTTTCCGCGCCTTGGCAACCATCTGTTCGTGGTCGAAGATTAGCGGCGGCACTTCCTTGATATTCACCCAGAAAGCGTTGTGCTTCTTCACCAGGGCATGGTCGTACTCGTTGATGTTAATCAGCGCGTAGTAGGCCACGGATACGACACGCTCGCCCGGATCGCGTCCTATTTCACCGAAAGCTCCCACTTGTTCCATGTAGACGTTTTCCAGTCCGGTGAGTTCGTGCAGAACCCGTTTGGCGGCATCGTCCACGCTTTCGTTTTCCTGTGTGAAGCCGCCCATGATAGACCACTCGCCCATGGCAGGCTGGAAGTTGCGTTTTAAGAGCAGAAGACTGAGTTCGCCCTCGCTGAAGCCAAATATTATGCAGTCTACCGCTACATAGAATTTGGGGTGTTGGGTGTAATATGAGGTCATAAGTTTTTAAGCTTAAATCACCAGAAATATATATAGAACGCTGCGGTGATGCCCAGGATAATCACTGTATGAATAACATCCCACTTATTCCAGCTTGCGCGGGTTTCCGCTTTCTGTTCGGCGGTTGCGGTACCGAATACCAATCCCTGTATCTTCGCTGCCGAAGGCGCTTTCGTTGCGAGGCTCACGAAGTAAACCACCAACAGGCAGAACAGGAACATCCATCCGCAGAAGAACAACCAGTTAAGGTCGTAGAACAGGTATTTGAAGAGGTTATCACTTGCTGCTTCTACATTGCTGTAATATACTTTAGCACCCAGACGGGTCAATCCGATAACCATACCCGAGATCAATCCCCACATACCCCCTTTGGCGCTGGCACGTTTCCAGGTGATACCCAACAGGAAGGCTGCCGCGATACCCGGGGCGAGGACAGATTGTACATCCTGCAAGTAAGTATAAAGCACATCGCCTACGCTGCGCATGATAGGTATCCACAAGATACCGAGGATAACGATAACAACCGTAGCCGCCTGACCGATTTTTACCAGCTTCTTTTCGGAAGTATTCGGCCTGAAACGCTTGTAGAAGTCGATGGTAAACAGCATAGCCGATGAGTTGAACAGCGAAGCCAGCGAACTCATCAATGCCGCCAGAATACCGCATACAACCAGACCCTTAACCCCCGCCGGAAGCAGCTTCGCAACCAGCGTCGGGAATGCTGCATCGGCATTAACCGTTACGCCATCGCCCATCATAGGCAGGAAACTACCCGTTTTCTGGTGAAGCGCGAATGCAATCATACCCGGAATAAGGAACAGGAATACCGGAAGCAGTTTCAGGTACGCACCGAAGATAGTACCCCGGCGGGCCTCTTTCTGGTTTTTACCTGATAGTACGCGCTGCACGATAAACTGGTCGGTACACCAATACCAGAAACCGATGATAGCCGAACCAATCAGTGCGCCCAGCCACGGGAAATTCGGGTCGCGGTTGTCGCGTATCAGGTTGGTCATGGTATCGCCGTACTGGTTCACTTCGACACCGCTGGCAATGCGCATCATCTCGTCCCAGCCGCCCAGCTCGCGGAAACCGAGAACAAGGATAATCAGCGAGCCGAGGAGTAGGATAGGAGTTTGAAGTACCGAGGTATAAAGCACGGATTTCATCCCGCCGAATATAGTGTAAAGAGCAGTGATTAATACCAGTCCGATAGCTGCAATCCAGAAGAAATCTATCCCCCAGAGTTTGTCGATACCGAATACCTGTTGGAACACCAATCCCCCTGCATATACCGTTACCGCTACTTTGGTAAGCACGTAGCTAACCAGCGAAATCACTGAAAGTATGGTACGCGATTGCGAATTATAACGCCGTTCCAGAAACTCGGGCATGGTGTACACCATACTGCGCGAATAGAAGGGTACGAATACCCAGCCGAGAATTAATATCATCCACCCCTGGATTTCCCAGTGTGCCATAGCCATACCGCTGGATGCTCCTGCACCAGCCAGTCCGATAAGATGTTCCGAACCAATGTTCGAGGCGAAGATAGAGGCGCCGATGGCTATCCATGTAGCATCGCGTCCGCCCAAGAAATAATCTGCCGAGTCGTTCTGTTTCTGTTTGACTACCCATACGATAATCCCTATCAGAGCGCAGCAGAACACCCCGATTACAAGCCAATCCCAAAATTGCATGTTTATATAATTTTAAATTTTGAATTATGAATTTTGAATGAAACGATGCCGTTTCTTAGAATTTTGAATTTTGAATTATGAATTTTGAATTGATACGATGCCGCATGGAGCAATTCAAAATTCAAAATTCTTAATTCAAAATTAATTTGTAAATACACTGACTCCTGTACGTCTGTCCCGGTTCGAGGATTACCGACGGCCAATCCGGTTTGTTCGGACTATCCGGATAATGCTGAACCTCCAGGCAGATGGCGGTGCGGTGCTTGTACGCCACCCCTTTCTTGCCCTTTACAGAACCGTCGAGGAAGTTGCCCGTATATACCTGTACCCCCGGTTCGTTGGTGTACACTTCCAGCGAAATGCCCGTGATGGGCGAGGTAACTTTAGCAGCCAGCTCGTTGATATTGCCGTTGGTATTCAGCACCCAGTTGTGGTCGTAGCCTTTGCCGTTCTTAATCTGGTCGAAGTCGAAGTTGTCGATATCATCGCCTACGCGACGCGGTGTGGTGAAGTCCATCGGAGTTCCGGCCACGGGAAGTATCTCGCCGGTAGTCATAAAGGTATCATCTACCGGGGTGAAGTTATCGGCATTGATATACAGTATGTTGTCGGTGATGGGTTTGGAAGCATCGCCCGAGAGGTTAAAATAAGAGTGGTTCGTCAGGTTGATGACCGTCTTTTTATCCGTAGTTGCCTCGTATTTGATGTCGATGGCATTGTCGTCCGTCAACGTGTAGGTAATGGTAGCGGTTACGGCGCCGGGATAGTTGGCATCGCCGTCGGGCGAAACGAGCGTCATTTTTACCGAGTTTGCGTTCGCATCGTGCGCCTTGAATACCCGTGTGTGCCAGCCCTCGGGACCGCCGTGCAGACTGTGCCCGTAGTTGTTCTGCGGCAGTTGGTATTCCTGTCCGTCGATGGTGATTTTACCGTCTTTGATGCGGTTGCCGTAGCGGCCGATGGCTGCGCCGAAGTTGTTGTCGATGTTTACGTAATCCTTAATGTTGTCGAAGCCGAGGACGACATCTTTCATCTGACCGTTTTTGTCGGGAAACATAACCGATACGATGCGCGCACCGAAGTTGGTGATACATACTTCGGTTCCTGCCGTGTTCTTTAAGGTGTAAAGGGCTACCGGTTCGCCTTTGATTTCTGTTTTGAAATTCTGCGGGTCGATGCCGGAGAGTGTCAGTTCAGTTGCGGGTTTGTTGTTGCAGGATGATGCTACAATTGCCGCAAATCCAAGTGGTAATAACAGTTTTTTCATGATATTGTATTATTGGTAACTGATGTGAATGAGATACTTAGTTTGATTTGAGTGTAAAAGTAACACTTTAAAGTGTGACTTGTACACTTATCTTATATGTTATAGAACATAAAGCGGTTTTTTAGTGTGGGCATTGTTATCAGCCGGGAGTTTGTCACAAGGCCAGGTATTTTGATGATAAGTTACGATTGTAAGTTCGCCACGAAGTGGCAGGTTATTTCAGCCCAGGGCAAGCGAAGCGGCGCCCTGGGT
>DAMCMT010000015.1:65373-70301 GCA_032108265.1 Bacteroides sp. | reverse complement strand
CTGATATTTTAAAGTGAAAGCAGAACGCTGACACAGTTTAATTTACACTACCAAAAGTCAACCTATCAGCCAGTGGGAAAATGATGAGTAAGACAATGATTCTGACCCAACAACATCGGAGCATTGAACAGCTTTTCGATGAAAATTTCTGGAAAAGATTATAAGGTGTCCCAGTGTCGAAGTCAGGAATATGTACTGGTCGACTTCTGGGCAACCTGGTGTGGTCCCTGTATGCAAGAAATGCCCTATAGACTTTCTCTCATAAAAGACTATAGTTTCCGATATAAAAATCAATAGTTATATAATAATCCTGTCGGCAGTCCAGCTATCAATTACAATATTAATGCGTTCTTTCGGCAGTTCGGAGGAGAATTCAAATTTGATTTCTCTTACATCGCCCGGCATTACAGTAACGTAATTGTCTGAGTAATGCACCGGAAGAATCCGTTTTCCCGTTTGTTTATCAAAAACTTTTATGCGGTTAAAGAAGGAAATATTCTTATCCGTTTGCAGGGTGATGGTTCCTTTATAAATTTCTTCTTCTTTTTGCAAAACCGATTTAACTACGGGTTTTACATTGGGAAGATCTTTCAGCGAGGTATAATCTTTGGGCTGGGTTGTCAGCCAATAGATATTATCGGTTAGAATTTCTTCGTTTTCAATTAACGTCAGTTTCAGGAAATAAACTCCTTCAATATTTTCGGGTTTAGGTATCTCGAACAAACGGTTCACGGTATTGGCTGCAATACTACTTGCTTCTTCCTTTTCCCATACTATGTTACCGTCGCGGTTGTAAAGTTGTGCTTTTACCCGCGCATCATGGTTGCCAATGGCAGTGTTTACCAGTTCTACCTTTTTGGTAACAAGATTATATTGGGGGTGTAGCGGTTCGCACCCTTTGCGGGTTCCGTAAAGAGTGGCGTTGACATCCAGATACCAGTCGTACATTTGCCCGCGGAGGGATGTCCATGGATTCTGGGTTTTCCAAATAAGGATACCCGTATACCACTCCCACATATTGGAGGCCCGTCCTTCCATGAAAGAACGGTACTGGTCATAGTTCACAACCTGGGCGTATTTGCAATAGGTTTCAATATCTGTAACTTCCCCATATCTCTCCAGATGATCCCGGTATCCCAAATCTTTATGGTATTGCCATGCGCTTAGGGCACGTTGACCGTAACGTGGAAAACCTCTTAGTTCTTCTTCCGTCATCATCTCACGCATACTCTCTACTTCGGGAGAACCTACCGAACCAGCCTCGGGATTAAATGGGGTGGAACGGAAAGTAAAAAACCATTCTGGTTCTTGAATACCATAGGGGCCATCGCCCACTCCGCCGATAGTATTGCGGGTAAAAACGGTATCGGTAGAGAAACTGGCAAAGAGCCGTTCAGGGTCAATCCGAGGGAATAATTCGTTTTGCAATACTTCATCAATATCTTTTGCAAGCGGCCATTCATTGGCTCCGCACCATAGACAAAGGCTGGGATGATTGCGTACCATCTTTACCTGATCTTCTACCGATTGGAGGAACAAGCTATGGTTGTCGGGATATTCCCAACGTCGCTCACGCGAATGCAGCTTGGTGGGGTCTTCCCAGGCACCGTTACAGTCGCCGCTTCCCCATAAGTCCTGAAATACAAGAATGCCATATTCGTCGCAGGCATCATAAAATTCGGGACGTTCGAGAAGAGCGCCACCCCATACGCGAATCATGCGGACGTTCATTTCGGCATGAAACCTAACTTCGGCACGATATCTTTCGGGTGATAAACGTAGCATCCAATCGGAGGCAATGTAGTTACCACCCGTCATATAAACAGGCTGCCCGTTTACATAGAATTTGCGCCCACCGGTCGAGGGATCTTTCTCTGTTTTGATTTCCCTAATTCCGTACCTGAGTTGATGACTATCGCTAACAGTTCCATTTGTTTCGAAAGAAATATGCATATCATATAGTTCCTGTTTACCGATACCATTGGGCCACCAAAGCCGGGGATTTTTTATTGCAAGGTCTTTAAACGCAATTGTTTTCTTTTCTTTGGGAGATAAAGTGATTCGTTGTATCAGGCGATTACTGTTCGTTTCGCAGATAAGTGTTCCGGTTTGAGCTTGACTGGTTATATTCTCCAGTTCAACGGTTGTTTTTACTACTGCATCTTTCTGATTCCCATTTGGTTGGCGTATACCCGGAACTTTTGTTACTACATATGGATGCTGTATCTTTACATTGCCGGTTGTAGTGATTGAAACTTCATCCCATATACCGGTATTCCGGTCGCGGACGGGTTGTATCCAATCCCAACCCGGCGTAAACTGCATGGTTACGTTTCGGGCTATTTGCGCATCTCCGCCTTGTCCTCCGTTAGGATTGCCGGGATAATCGGGCGGATATACAATGACTGCCAGCAAATTCTCTGTATTCTCTCTTAAATATGGAGTGATATTGAAGCTTTTTCTCAGGAACATTCCTTCGTGGGTATCGTTGTTTATGCGTTTTCCATTCAGGAAGATGTCGGCTTTATAGTTGATACCCCGGAAATTAAGCCATACTTGTTTGCTGGGTTCCAGTTTCGTTATAACAAAAGGTTTCACGAACCAGAAGGTATAAAATTCATTACCTACCTCGTAAATATCGGGAATGAGGTTATTATTCATACTGAACTCCGGTGCAGGGAAAATATTGTTTTCGACCAATGTAGTGAGTACCGTACCGGGTACACGGGCATTGAGCCACCCATCCGGTACAAAAGGTTGCGAGGTTAGAGTGTTACCATCTGCCTTAATTTCATTAGCACGTCGGGTAAACCACCCGGTATTGAGGAGTGTTTTTTCGCCGGTAACAGGGATTTCGACCGATTTAGCTGATTGTCCGCAAGCAGGGATATATGCAAGCAGGGATAAGAGGATAGAAATGATAAGATGTGGTGTTTTCATGATGTATGTATTAAGGTTTATAAATATAGACAAATATTTTTTCTCATAAAAGCTTTACGTTTACATTGAATTTATTTGGCTATTAATTTGATTATTTTATATCTTTTTTATATATTTATAAAATATAATCCTTAAAACTTGTAAGCCATGAAAAACTTTTTTATTTTATTCTGCATTTTTATGACGGTTGGACTTACTAGTGCTAAAGCACAAGATGTAGTTGATAAAGATTTTGCCTATGTTACTATCCAACGCATCACATGTCACCATCAG
Organism: Bacteroides sp.; assembly: GCA_032108265.1. GTDB lineage: Bacteria > Bacteroidota > Bacteroidia > Bacteroidales > Bacteroidaceae > Bacteroides. The sequence goes on along the minus strand of DAMCMT010000015.1, from coordinate 67,088 downwards.
AACCATATCGTGGTTCATGTGATGGCAGTACTTAAACTCACACGAAATAATAATGGTAGAATAATTGATATCGCCTTATATTCCGTTCGTGCAGTTAAACTTGAGGATGCTGGTTCTGGTATAACTGCATATATTCCATTTGACCAAGTCATAAAGTCATATACATACACAGAGGATTGGATGAGCTATTATATTACTTTCCAATATGATCTAGGCTGTGGCGGATCCAGCTCCGGTATAGGAATAGTCCTTAAAAATAATTTCATTTTACAATAAAAGAATTCAAGTTATTTATATAAATAAGTGCTCATAATTAATATTATTCGGCATCTATTAACTGAAATCTTTTTATAACTTCCTGGTCTTAAATAAGCACGCAGGCTTATTTAAGACCAGGAAGTTATCTTCTATGGCATATCCCACCAGATACGTCCTTCGGTACGGTCGGTATCCGTACCATACTTCGCATCACCTTTTAATCTCTCAACAGCGGTATTATAGTTGTCGAGATTAAGTGAATTCGGTGTTGGCAAAGAATTACGACGTGGTATTATTAAATCTACAGTCGAGGATTGGATGGTTTCAAAGAAAGCTACTCCTTCTTCCGGAATAGGTTTATCTTTGAACCGGGGGAATCCAGTACGCTTCCAGGTGGCCCACATTTCTTCGGGTTGCCTGTAAAGGTGAATCCACTGCTGTGATATTATTTTTTCGAGTGTGGCTGTTTGGAATTCAGGACGAGCTAAGTATTCGGCTATCTTCTCGTCGGTAACAGGATTATAATTAGGAGCTTTTTCGTGAACCTGAGCTATAACATACATATTTGTTGCCCATTCGGCATACTGTTCCATAGAAGTACGGATACCTTCGCGATACCAGGCAGTTGCGTCTTTACCAGCAACAGCAGCACCTTTCTTAATGGCTATTTCTGCCAACATGAAGCATGTTTCCGGATAAGTAATAATCGGAGTAAAGCAAGTTATATTATCCTGATTAATTTCAAACTCTACTGCTTCGATAGCACGTACAGGCATATTGTTATTACCATTCTTGCCGCCGTTTTTAACGTAGTAACGGCTTTCAATCTGCGAATTCATGCGGATATCCAGGTTGGCTTCGGTTCCATTTTCCTGCTTATAAGGAAGCGTCAGGTAAGCGTTTCTGTGATAAACGGCATCGGCGCTATCCGGATTGGCCGACATACCAACATAACGGTCGGTAAATTGAGCATAACGGGTTTCATAGTCCGGATATTCTTTTTTGAAGGTTTCGAACCATTTATCATTATCTTCATTATTATTGCCTTCACCAAAACCATTACGACGCACCAATATAGGTAGACGGGGGTCATCATAAGCTTTCAGGTAGTTTACAAAGGCAGCCGTTGCACAATAGTTTTTGGTAATATCCTGGATATCATCCGTATTATTATTGTAATCATTGGGGTGATAGTAGATACATGATTCTTCTATGTTTTCCATGATATTAGCAGGAGAAGCAAGAACTTCGTTAATAACACTGTTATAGAAATCCGAATCAGCATTTTCCAGACGCTGAGCCATTTTTACACGCAATGTATTACCAAATTTAATCCATTTCGTATTATCACCTCCATAAAAGAAATCATTGTCGCCCAGATTGTATTGATTAGCATCCGAAGCTTTCAAGGTTTCAATTGCTGCTTTCACATCGGCATCGATTTTCTTGTACATCGG
>DAMCMT010000015.1:58159-65361 GCA_032108265.1 Bacteroides sp. | reverse complement strand
TCCTGATAAAGATCGTACCGGGGTGCGCGTATTCCTTCTTTTAATGCTCTCAATCCTTCGGTAATAGGGGCAGCACCGTAAGTATCGAGCATTTGCCATTGTTTATAACTTAATAGTATCTGAGCTACAGCGCCTACATCTTTATACCATTCGGCATCTTCCTGTTCGGGAATAACGTTATTGATAAGGTAATCCAGCCGTAATCCGAAATAGTTATAATAATCATTATATCCCGGCGAATTTGGCTGAGGCCTTTCATTGGGCTTGGACAATGATATGTATGGACCGGTAGAAGGACCACCGGACGACACTAAATATTGCATATTTACCATCGTACTACTATATTTACCCGTTAAATGGCCACGGCTGTTATTATTAAAGTTCTCAGTAGCCCCGGTAAATACATTACGCGGGTCGGCATTACCCAATTCTTCGGGATCAGTATTCAACTCCTGATAATCTTCCAGGCATCCTGTAAAGATAAACATGGAACAACAAATTCCAGCTAATAAATATTTAAACTTTTTCATCATTCAATCAGTTTTAGAATCTTAAAGTTAAGTTAACGGCAAATGTACGTGAGAATGGAACTCCACCGATATCCATAGGTTGCAACGGGTTATTGTTGGATATAGAAGCCGGATTTAATCCATCAGTCAACTTGTTAACAATGTAGCATATATTCCGGGCAGTAAAACCAACACGCAGATAGTTAGCACCGAATTTCTTGCAGATATTTTCGGGTAAACGATATCCCAAAGTGATTTCGCGCAGACAGAACCAAGTATTATCCTGGATAGATCCTGGCATAGCAGGCATACCCCAACCGTAATTCCAGGCGTACCATGAGCCTGTCATTACAGGACGTATATTATGCTTCTCAACTGCTTCTTTGTAAGTCATACCGCCTACATCAATCAGTTCACCGGCTGTACCGTCGGGATTCTGTACAGGGGCTTTAGCGCCCTCGGCAAATACAGCATCCAACATTAAACCATCATTCGTAGTTTCACCTTTATAATTAATACGCGGTATACCTCCGTATTCCTTGGCGCGTCCTTCTAAAGTAGATTTCAGAGTACCTCTAGGTATGCTATATTTCCACATATTAGAGAAATAGTTTCCACCAAAACGTCCATCTCCCTGTATGTAAAGATCGAAATTTTTATAGGAAAGAGATGTATTCAGACTCAGTGTAAAATCGGGTTCAACTTTACCCAAAATGTGACGGTCTCTGTCACCTTCTTCATTACGCTGATACATAGTGACCGGTGAATACATGGACACTCCGTTTGTAGCACCATATTCCTCATCATATTGAATAACCATCTTACCGTTACGAGGATCTCCCTTTTCACCCTGGAAAGTAACAATCGGAGACATATAAGATGAGTTTTGATAAGAAGTCAATACACCGAACTTGCCACCTTCGTAAGCCCAAATTTCAGGAGATGCATCATAACTGCCCATAATTCGCCATTCCTTTACATTATCATCCAGTTCGACTACTTTTCCGCGATTAAGCGTAAAATTGCCACCAACCGACCATCTCCAGTCGTTCGTACGGATAGGTGTTGCTTCCATTTGAATCTCAATACCCTGGTTCTGGATATTACCTGCATTAATCAATTGCTTACTGGCACCTGATTCCATTACAGACTCAACGCTTAAAATCTGGTTATAAGTGTTGGTTTTATAATAAGCGAAATCCAATGTTAAGCGTTCGTCGAAGAAACGGAGGTCGGTACCAAGTTCAATGGATTGTTGTATCTCGGGTCTCAGATTTGCATTAAAGGCCTCACCTAAATTAGGATTTGCTGCCAGCACAGAATTAGTTCTATCAGGATTATAAATAGCAGATTGTGAAAATATACCAAATCCTTTGGCCGTTGCATAAGGCTTAGTACCCATACCTACGCGGGCAATAGAGGCACGCAATTTACCGAACGAGAACCATTCGGGCATATTGTTTCTGAAACTATCAGTAAATACCCACGAAGCATTGGCCGAAGGATAAAATACGGTATAGTTATTTTTACCTGCTGTTATATAAGTAGGATATGCAAGAGTAGACAACCAGTCGTTACGTGCCGTGAGTTCGAGGAATACCTGGTCTTTCCACCCCAGGTTTATTATACCGGAAAGTCCAAAGGTTTGTTCATTGCGTGGAGTATATGTGAATGTTGGTTCTATTTTGTTTTTAGAGTTTGAAAAAGCAAATAGTCCGGGTATAACAAGCCCTCCATTGGTTCCTTTTGCCCATTGGTTTTTAGCTATATTCCCATAAAGCTCGGCTGCTACAATTCCTGATAGAGTAAATTCCTCCCCTCCAATCGTAAAATTATTATCGGTGGATTGCAACATACCTAGAAAATTATAATTACCTTGAGTCTCGCCACTGCGACCGTAATATCCCGAGCCCGAAGGACCGTAGTTTTCGCCGGTGCCATAATCTCTTTGCTCGTAATTCATTCCGTAATAATTGTAGTTGCCCTTTAAACTGGCATCCAACCAGGGAGCAATGTGGGCACGTAATGTTATGTCGGCAAGCATGGACTGCTCCGAACGTTTCCTTACTTGCGTGTCGCGCCTATGCAAATAAGAACTAAGGGATTGGTCTGAATTTACAGAAGAAAGACTTGTACTCTCAACCGCCTTTGTTACAGGATCGCGATATTGGTCGATATGAGTACCAATATCATAATTACGAGGCAAATAATACGCAGTCATCATCCCCACATTATTGCCCCAGTCCCATCCGCCCTGAGTGGCGCCGTTTAAGGCTTCGGAAAAAGCGTATTTAACACCAACTTCGACCGAGAAAACTTTATTAAGTTCCGTTATTCCTCTGAAGTTAATATTGTGACGGCTGAAATTGTTGCGTTTAAATACCCCTTTATTATCTGTATATCCATAAGAAAGACGGAATGAAGATTTCTCGCCTCCACCGTTAATTGCCACATTTGTAGTACTGTTCATTCCTGTTTGGTAAAATTCTTTCCAATTATTGGAATGAGCTACATACGGTGTTGCCTCACCATTAGGCAGGTACTGGTTAATCATTTGTCCCTCCATTTTGGGTCCGAAACTATTGACTGTTTTTTGTAAAGAACCGTCGGCCAGGAAGCCACCCTGTGTTCCATTATAAGTAGTACCTGCACCATATACATTTTGAAGTTCCACGGGCGATTTATATACATCAGTCCATTCGAATGTCTGGTTTACTTCTACACCCAGACCTTGTTTGCCGTATTTTCCGCCTTTTGATACAATTACTATCGCTCCATTGGCTCCACGCGAACCGTAAAGGGCGGTAGCGGCAGCACCTTTCAATACAGTTACACTTTCGTAATCGGCGGGGTTAAGGTTCTTCAACTGCGAGCCCCAGTCGGTACCATCCAGGTTACCGGTTATGTTTTCCTGAATAATCATACCGTCAATAACGAAGATTGGCGAGTTGTTTTTGTCGACCGATTTAGCACCACGGATGGTGATGGATGATGACGAGGTGATACCCGAAGCTCCACCGGCGTTAATTTGTACTCCGGCAACTTTACCTTGTAATGCATTAACAGGGCTAATGGCACTTGCACGTTCCATTTCGGTAGTCGAAACCCTTGTTGTAGCATATCCTACAGAACGAGCCTGTTTAGGTAGTCCCAATGCCGTTACCACTACTTCGCCCAGGGTTTGTGCATCGTCTTCGAGTGTAATTTGTAATATCCGCCCTTCGTACACTACCTCTGTAGTTTTAAAACCAATAAAGGAAATAACCAGGGTCGCTCCCCGTTGTACTCCCGACAGGGAAAAGTCACCATCAATTCCTGTAATAGTTCCAACTGAAGTTCCTTTCACCCTTACCGATGCTCCGGTAAGAGGTTCGCCAGAGGTATCTTTGACGATACCTGTACTTGTGCTACTCTGTTGAGTGATTTCTACAGCGGTCGTTGTTGGGTTACTGACCGCATACGCTGCTCCACCAGAAATGCCGATAAGGAGCAACATACTAACTGATCTTAGTCGTTTTAACATAAATGTAGCTTTTAAGATTTCAAATAAAAATCAATAAGCCTACTAATAAGTCCTAAGAGAACTTATGCTTTTCAGTAGTTTTATTAGATTAACGCACAAATATATTAATTTTTTTATATATCAAAGGCTTTTTAAAAAATATTTGCTAATATTCAATTGTTTTAGTCTGTAATGACCCCCGAAAACAGAAAAAACATATATCATTACAGTAGTATCCGGAGAAATCTCCGAGTTTATTAATTAAATTTTTAAATAAGTAACTTTTCATAATTAAGCAGCACTATGCGCATAGTTAATTCTCAATCCTCTTCCTATTGCAGCCAACGCTCTGTTAGTTGCGTAGAAGAGTGTGTCAGCAGATGTATAGTCCTGTGGCCTGATCCATTTCCCTTTCATCACCCTCCAAAGGGTTTCTACAATATTCAAATGGGGGGGAGTATGGAGGAATATAGAAGATAAAGAGTCCTCGTTTTTCCCAGATGGGACGCATCTGTCGGATTATTGCGTTTCTGTGCACGCTTGCATTGTCGAGTACAACAAATGTCTTTTTGTCGAGTCCGAAGGAGAACTGTTCGAGGAAACTGGCGACTTTTCCGGCATCAATGGATTCACTTGTACAGAAGCCTTCAAATCTGTTGTCACGGTTGGTCATCCCAAAGATATTGAGCCTTTTGGCTCTTTCCGATGGTATATATATGTTTTCTCCTGGAAACTGCCATCCGTAAGGGACGTAGCCTTCGGTACAGACATGGGATTCATCGCCATAGAAGAGGTCAATCTCTCCTTTTGCGTAAAGCGTTTCAAGTTCTTGCAACTTCTGGGTCTTATATTCATAGAGTTGCGGCGAGGGAATACCCCTTGGACGTTTTCTTATACGTCTATATCTTGCGCCAAGGCGGATAAAAAACGTCTGAAAGTCAATTCGCTCGCTTCTTTGCCCGAGGAGTTCTGCCAAGCTTCCTTGGCTGCGTGGACACTTTGCCAGTCGGATTCGATAGCTTTGCGGACTGCATCCTCGTCCGAGCAATCCATTATAGGCTTGCGCCCTTGCCCTGGACGGGTGTGCAAGCCCTGGACACCTTCTGCTTCGAATCGCTTCACCCAGCCATTGACACTTTGGGCAGTCATTTCGGTTTGCTCTCCTACGCGGACGGAACTCAAACCTTCCGATTTGAGTAATACAGCACGACAACGCATGCGGAAACAATGGCTCTCGCCGCTGCGGAAGCCTAAAGCTAGTGCGTTCCGCTCGGATTCTGTCAATGGTAGTATCTTGATTTTCATTCGCATCTATATTTTGTATACTGCGAAGATACGACAAGTTTATTATATGTGAAATAATTATAAACATCTACTTATCAATGATTTATAGCGGTTTTAAAATTTTTCGATTTGAATTTATAGTTTTGTGTATAACAATCACGCAAGCTATATATATCGCTATGAATCAAGGAAAAAACGTTTTTGCTCAATTGATGTCTCTCCTTCCCGAACATGAGTTCAAGAAATGCGTAAACAGATATAATGGCGATTTTCATTCCATCAAATTCACTTGTCGTGATCAATTCATGGTAATGAGTTTTGCTCAGTTTACGAATCGATCCGGATTGAGAGATATCGAGGCTACTTTGACAGCTTTCTCTTCTAAATTGACGTGAGTTCGATATAAAATTTAGAACAAAATAAGTTGCTTTTCATCCAGATAATCGACCTTGATAGATGTGTGATCTGAACAAAAACTATTATCTATGTAACTCCAAAAGAAATAGGGCATATATTTCTTATTACTCCTTTTTCAGGAATATCAATTGGTTGCCGGTTCCACGTGTTTTTATCAGTCCTTCTTTTACAAATTGATGCAATTCGGCCAGGGCTTTATTTTTTAATAATCCTGTAATTGCGCAATATTCTTTACGGTTAATGAATACATATTCGTCCAGGTGGCGCATCAAGCGGCGTATTCGCTCATCCCGGCCGATATCAGTTGAATCTTTGAATCCTTTCTTAGCCCTTTCCAATGTTCCGGCCGAGCGCCTTTTGAACCATTTGGATACTTTAAAGTTTACTCCATCGAAGAAAACCGATACAGAACGTATATCCTTTTTCTCTTTGATTATATGCGTAGCTTTAAGAGAGCCGGTAAAGTGTCCCATTTTCCCGAATTCAACCATGTATCCTTGGCTAATATAATATCCCGCACGATCGGCAAGCGCTGTTAGCGCCGCTTCCAGGTCGGGTTCTGTGAACGATGACATTTCGGCTGTTTCTTTAAATAACCGTTCGGCACTGATGGTACCACTCGATACTAATCGAGGATGAAGTGTTTCTTCTGTTGTTTCTCCCTTGCGTTTCGGGTTTTTCCTTAAGTCGTATTTGGCTTTCATATTATCAAATTAATGTTTACGTTCTTTATTTTCGGTTTTATGGTACTACAATTAAACGGTTATCCCTATGTAATTAAGTAGTTATCCCGGTTTGTTTTTGTTGTTATCCCGGTTTCATTAAGTGGGGTTTCCACCGTGGGATGATTATCCCACGACGTGGGACGATGGGTTTCCAATTGTGGGATGATTGGACTCCACCCGTGGGACCACGACTTTTTTATATAAAAATAGGTTTTAAAGATAATAATATCAGTAACAACACACAATAAAAAAGCCCGGTAGTTGAATTGTTCCGGGTATTAAAATGCTTTGGAAAATATTTGTGTATTAAGCCGTATATTTATCCCAAAACTATAATCGAAGTTACTGAGTTTGGTATCATAATACACTTCGGCCTGTCCGCCAATGGAAAACATTTTGTGTACTTGTTTGAAATAGGATAATTTAGAAGTAACTAATTGGCGGGTAGGCAATGGTTCTTCGTCGGGAAAGGTAGGATTGAATGATGCAAAAAGCCGTTCGCCATCAAAAGTAAAATACTTGCGGGCATACCAATACCCAAGCATAAACTTAAAGTCTCCGGCATCTAAGCGGGCTACCGGGTAAATACCCCAACCTTTGCTATAGGGTCGTTTTTCTTTATCAACCTTTTTATCGTAATATCCTACGATATAAGCATCCAAGCCGGCAGATTTCAGAAAGCCATCGCCCAGTAGCCAATCGCTACGCAAACCAGTGGCAGCATTGCCCGAAACAATCATTTTCTCTTCGGATGTATCTATCTGT
>DAMCMT010000015.1:48513-58149 GCA_032108265.1 Bacteroides sp. | reverse complement strand
CCTTGATGGTAAATTGTCAACTGCAGGGGTACGGATAACCGGAAGCGGCTATCACGAGGCATGAGTTCAGCCGAAAGGGAGGTGCCGAATGTGAGTATTTCGGGCACCGAGTCGCCATGTTCGATATATCGTTGCCAATCTACCCATACATCGGCAAAGAAACGATCATCATTATAAATTAATTGCAATCCGCTTTCAGGCTTTTCGACCAATGGTTGCTCCCACCGGTAAAGTGGTTCGATAAGGCGGTGGTTGGCGCCTCCGTAGTAGTTCCCCAAAACCAGGTGCAGATTGGGTTTTATGGAATATTGTATACGGGCAAATATCCAATTAAACAATTCAAAGCCATCCTTTTGTTGGTCGCCCGAATAATAAATACCAGTCATTCCAAGTTCGAATCGGAGTTTATTATCAATCTGGCAGGTTAGTTTTGGGCGGAACTGGATGCCGGGAAAGGTTTGGCCTTTAGATACCGGACTAAAGTATTCATTATTTTTGAAGAAACCTACTGCATCTATTTCAATACCGAATTCATTGCTGCTAAGGACAGGGAGTTTGGGTGATGTTAAGAGTATTTCGGGTGTCCATTGTGCCTGAGCCTGAACGGCAACAAATAAAGAAAGAATGATTATTAATCGTTTCATCGATTTGGTTTGAGTTTAAATAACAGATTTGAATAGGGTGATGAATTCCTCGATATCATCCTCAGTGGTATCAAATGAGGTCACCAGACGTATTTCGTTTGTTTCTTCGTTCCAGAAATAAAAGAAATATGTCTCGAGCAATTTATCTATAATTTCCCGGGGCATGGTAAGGAATAGTTGGTTGCTTTCGACTTTCTGCGTAAAGTGTATCTCCGGAAAAGGTTTTAAAGCTTCGTACAATCGGGTAGCCATAGCATTTGCATGCCTGGCATTGGCTAGCCAAAGATTATTTTTGAGGTATGCAGTGAACTGACACGAAAGATAGCGCATCTTGGATGCCAGTTGAGCTGATTGTTTACGGATAAAGAGCGCCTCCCGTATCAGTGCCGGATCGAATACGACTACGCATTCAGCCCCCATGAGTCCATTCTTTGTACCACCAAAACTGAGGATGTCAATACCGCAATCTACAGACATCTGCCGTAACGACACATTCAAGGCAGCGCAGGCATTGGCAATGCGGGCACCATCCATGTGTACCTTCATGCCATAACGATGTGCAAGAGCTGTGATTTCTTTCAGTTCCTCAATGGTGTAAATGGTACCCAATTCTGTACATTGCGACAGGTATATGGCACCGGGTTGAGAATGGTGTTGGTCGCCAAAACCATGTAACCACATCAGGATAGATTCCGGAGTCAATTTACCATCAATAGTGGCAATAGGGCGTATCTGGCATCCGGTGCTTTTAACCGGGCCTCCGCATTCGTCAACAAATATATGTGCATTCTCGGCACAAAGTATGGAATGGTACGGGCGGGTAAGAATCTGTAGGGCAATGATATTGCTCCCTGTACCGTTGAAAACAAAAAAAGGTTCGCAGTCGGGCGTAAAAGCTTCACGTACTTTAGCAATGGCTTCGTGTGTCCAGGGATCGTCGCCATATCCTACTGCATGATTATCATTGGCTTTTATAAGGGCATCAATTACTAATGGATGGACGCCCGAGTTATTATCTGAGGCAAAGCTGCGCATAATTATAATAGTTAGAAGAGTTAAAGTATTTGAGGAGTTAAAAGAGCTATAAAGAATAGAAGGTACATACAAGCTTTACCTCCTTTTACCTCCTTTAACTCCTCAACTACTCTTTGCCTTGCAAAGAAATATAATTATTTGCAAAAAAACTATTCGTCGAGGTACTTTCTTCGTTTAGTACGGAACCAATAATCCAGTCCAAGCAGGACAAGAACCAGAAATCCGATGTAATAATAAAAGTCCATTATATCACCACGAGGACTGGTAATATTTAATTTCGGCATATATTCTGCCAGGTTGAAATCTGTTATATATAGGAATCCTCCCAGCATAGTCAGTATAAAAACACATGCCGCTGCAAGCGATATCCACGCTATATTGCGTATACGTTTGCGTTTCTTTTCGGCTTCCAAGTGTACTTTTTCCATCATCCTGAACGAGAAATTGGAAGGCAATCCCGGCCCTCTCCTATTCTCCAATGCCTGTTTGAGTGCATTGTTCCCGTTTTTATCTTTTTCCGTCATCATCTCTACTAAGTATTATATATAGTTTCTTTCGCGCCCTATGCAGTTTTACCTTCACATTGGAAGCAGAAAGTTTGGCTATTTCAGATATTTCTTCAATTGATTTATCTTCGTAATAAAACAGTGTTATCAATGCTTTTTCTTCAGAGCTCAGCATACCGATCGCATCGGTTAGCTGCATTATCTTCTCTTCATCCTCCGTCGGAAACAATACTGAGTCGGCTTTATCATCCGGGATACTATTCAGTAAGCTTTCCTCAATAGCCAGGTATTCCCGCTTCGTTTTACGGGTGAATGCGATTGCCATATTATAAGCAATCCGGTACAACCAAGTCGAAAAGCTCGAATCACCCCGGTAAGTATGCAGGCTACGAAAAGCTTTCAGAAACACATCCTGTACGATTTCCTCAGCATCCTCCACAGACGAAACTATCTGTACTACAAGAGAATACATGGGTCGACCGTAGCGGTCGAGGAAAGCGGCATACAATTCCGTTTCTCCGTCCAGTATTCTTTTGATATACGTAGCTTCTTCCCTGACGTTCATGATATTTCGTTAGACGTGGGTCACTGGGGAATGGTTACAAATATATGGAAAAAATAATAAAAGAGTATGTAGATATGAAGGGGTTTTCGTACTTTTGTTGACACCAATAAAAATGTTGGAAGGATGAAAAAGAAGAATAAATATACCGAACAACCACCCAAAGACAACATAGAAATGGTAAACGAGCCGGCTGTTGCGTATGGAAATATTGCGAATCAGGAAACAAAGCAAGAAGTACCCGGAAGCTGTTCCTTACCAGAGCTCAATTTGTTACTAGATAAAGCCGAAGAAAATATCAGGAACAACCGTACTATATCTCACCAGGATGCACTGAAAAGTATACTGCAATGGTGAAATACAATCATAAATAACTTCTAATATATATGTTCAATTCATTTGGAAATATTTTTCGTCTCACTAGCTTCGGCGAATCACATGGAAAAGGTATCGGCGGCGTTATTGATGGATACCCGTCGGGCATTGACATCGATATAGACTTTATACAAACCGAACTCAATCGCCGTCGCCCGGGACAATCCAAGATAACCACAAATCGCAAAGAAGCAGATAAAGTTGAATTCCTTTCAGGTGTGTTCGAAGGAAAATCTACCGGCACACCTATTGGTTTTATCGTCTGGAACGAGAACGAACGTTCCGGAGATTACGATAATATGAAGGATGTATTCCGTCCTTCCCACGCTGATTATACATACCATACAAAATACGGTATCCGCGACCATCGCGGAGGCGGACGCTCCTCAGCCCGCGAAACAATTGCTCGGGTGGTAGCCGGAGCATTAGCTAAGTTAGCCCTCAAACAATTGAATATCAGCATAACAGCTTATACTTCAGAAGTTGGAGACATTAAGCTTGAAAAAGAATATACCCAATATAACCTGAAAACTATTGAGAATAATGCTGTACGTTGCCCCGACCCGCAGAAAGCTGCCGAAATGGAGGAACTCATTAAGAAGATTAAAAAAGATGGGAATACCATCGGCGGAGTAGTTACCTGTGTAATCAAGGGCTGTCCGGTAGGATTGGGAGAACCCGTTTTCGGCAAATTACATGCCGCGCTAGGCGGCGCCATGCTGAGCATCAATGCTGCAAAAGGATTTGAATATGGTTCGGGGTTTGGAGGTTCCATGCAAACAGGCTCAGAACAAAACGACTTATTCTATAATAACAATGGAAACGTCGGTATTCGTTCCAACCGCTCCGGAGGTATCCAGGGAGGTATCAGTAACGGAGAGGATATTTACTTCCGGGTAGTGTTTAAACCGGTAGCAACTATTTTGACGGAACAATGCACCGTTGATAAAGATGGAAACGAAACCACTTTACAAGCTCGTGGCAGACACGACCCGTGCGTGCTTCCTCGTGCCGTACCTATCGTAGAATCAATGGCAGCCATTACAATATTGGATTATTACCTGATACATAAATCAAAAAGCTTATGACAGATATTAAAACTTACATTGCTGAAAATGAACCCAAGATGCTGGAAGACTTATTCAGTCTTATCCGCATCCCGAGTATCAGTGCTAAGCCCGAACATAAAAACGATATGCTGGCTTGTGCTTACCGATGGAAGGAATTACTACTGGAAGCAGGTGCGGATATGGTAGATATTATGCCTTCAGCAGGTAATCCTATTGTGTATGGCGAAAAGTTCGTCGACCCGAATGCAAAAACCGTACTGGTATACGCTCATTACGACGTAATGCCGGCTGAACCATTCGAACTATGGAAAAGCCAGCCATTCGAACCTGAAGTTCGTGACGGACATATATGGGCACGCGGTGCTGACGATGATAAAGGACAGGCTTTTATTCAGGTAAAGGCTTTCGAATACTTGTTGAGGAATGACCTGCTTCGAAACAATGTAAAGTTCATTTTCGAAGGTGAAGAAGAAATCGGTTCGCCAAGTCTCGAAGCATTCTGCGAAGAACATAAAGAATTACTGCAAGCCGATGTTATTTTAGTAAGCGATACGAGCATGTTGGGCGCCGATTTGCCTTCACTTACTACCGGACTACGTGGACTGGCCTATTGGCAAATTGAAGTTACCGGTCCTAACCGCGACTTACATTCAGGGCATTTCGGTGGCGCCGTAGCTAATCCTATTAACGTACTTTGCGGCATGATTAACCAAGTAATTGATGCCGACGGACGAATCACAGTACCGGGTTTTTACGATGATGTGGAAGAAGTGTCTCAAGCCGAACGTGAAATGATTGCCAGTATTCCGTTTGATGAAGAAAAATACAAAGCAGCTATTGGCGTGAAGCAACTGGCAGGCGAAAAAGGATATTCAACACTCGAGCGTAACAGTTGCCGCCCATCTTTCGATGTTTGTGGCATTTGGGGTGGCTATACCGGCGAAGGTTCCAAAACTGTTTTGCCTTCAAAAGCCTATGCAAAAGTTTCTTGTCGGTTGGTACCGCACCAGGATCATAACAAAATATCCCAGATGTTTGCCGATTATATCCGCAGCATTGCTCCCGATACGGTAACGGTGGAGGTTACATCCATGCACGGGGGAGATGGGTATGTATGCCCTATCACACTTCCAGCTTACAAAGCTGCCGAAAAAGGATTCGAAATAGCTTTTGGCAAAAAACCACTTGCAGTACGCCGGGGAGGCAGTATTCCTATTATCTCGACTTTCGAAAAAGTGCTGGGTATAAAAACAGTACTTATGGGCTTTGGTTTGGAATCTGATGCAATACATTCTCCGAATGAGAATTTTAGTTTGGATATATTCCGTAAGGGTATTGTAGCTGTTGTGGAGTTCCACAAGGCATATGCGGAAGAGTAAACACCCCGTCCCCCCGAGCGTAGCCGAGGAACCTACCGCCGATTATTAATATTTGCATTTTAGGCTTTTGCAGGCCCCTCGGCTACGCTCGGGGTGACGGCTGTTTTTTTAAGTATTCTTATTAATTACATGAATATGAATTTACAAGGAGGTTACATATATATAATGACGAATAAATACCGTACAACTCTGTACATTGGTGTGACTTCAAACTTGGAATCCCGTGTAATGCAGCATAGGAATCATTTAATAAAAGATAGTTTTACTGATAAATACAATCTTATATATTGCATCTATTACGAATCTTTTATGAGCATTTATGAGGCAATCGCCCGAGAGAAACAGCTTAAGAAGTGGACACGTAAAAAGAAAGAGATGCTTATAAATACTATAAATCCAGGATGGCAAGAGCTTGTTTTTCCTGATATTGAACCATTGCTTCTTCCACTTGAAATGCTACGGTGTGGTGGTAAAACTTTGGATGAATAACATTCGATGAACGCCATCTCGTCACCCCGAGCGTAGCCGAGGGGCCTGCTAGCGGTAATTATTGGATTGTTGCAGACCCTTCGACAAGCTCAGGGTGACGGTCGTCCTTACCACCTTAAACTCCGTCCTCCGGTTCAACGCATTACAAATCTCCTGCTCCTCTTCGGATAAAGTCAGGATAAATTCTTCCGTTAAAATATCTCCTTCCTTTAAGAAAGGGGCAGAACGGATAATAAATGGCGTAACCATCTTTGGCCTGCTTTCACCATAACCACGAGCGACAAGCCTGTCGCGGTTAATTCCTCCACCAGTGAGATACCGTACTACCGATTCGGCACGGCGTTGCGACAATCGCTGGTTGTATTCATCATTACCCCGGTAATCACAATGAGCAGATAATTCAATAACAGCATTCGGATTATCGGTGAGTAATTGTATGAGTTCATCAAGTGCAACGGTTGACTCCGCAGTCAGTTCGGCGCTGTCGAATTCATAATATATATTTTCAATCATAACCGGCCGGGTAATGGAAGCAAGAGGGAATTCGAGCTCATAGTTCATATTTTCTTGTACGGTATCTGTAACCAGTTCCTGTTTATAATTCAGATAGTCCGGACAGGTGGCTAATAATATATAATTACGGCCAGGTTCCACGCGACGCTGAAATGAGCCATCACCGCGAACATCCAGTTTCTGATACGTACCGTCATCACCTACAAATGTTACAATGGCTTCGGGAAGCGCATCTCCTTCGCGGTCGAATACCCATCCGGTGAGGTTATAAATTATCTCGGGAAGTTCGAAACTATATATATGATCCCATCCTCGTGCATCTCCCCGATTAGACGAAAAGAAGCCTTTGTTTGGGTTCCCGGGTTCGAAAGTCATACTGAAGTCATCCGCATTGGAGTTTACAGGCGATCTGAGATTTTCTATTTTCCATTCTCCTTTTACGGTTTGTATGGCTTTGAATATATCCAACCCTCCCATACCGGGATGACCGTCGGACGAAAAATACAACATACCTTCAGGGTCAAACGAGGGAAACATTTCGTTTCCGGGAGTATTGATGGCGCTTCCTAAGTTTTCGGCTAACCTGTTTTCCTCATCTTCGTTGATATCAACCCGCCATAAATCTTTTCCACCATAGCCGCCAGGCATATCGGAAACGAAGTATATATATTCTCCTTCCGGAGAGACGGCCGGATGGGCTACAGACGAAAGAGAATCCCGGACTACCTTATACACTTGCGGCATACCCCATTCTGCACTTATACGCTGTGATTGATAAATTTCAGAAACCATGTCCCGATCCGGGGAAGTACGACATCTGGTGAAATACATGGTTTTCCCGTCCGGCGAGAAGGAACAAACTCCATCCTCATACAAACTGTTCACTTCGGATTTAATTGGTGTGGGTTTCTGCCACTGTCCTTTCTCATTGCGCCGGGAGAAAAATATATCGGCACTTTTTAATCCGGTTATACCATTAATCTTTTCTCCTTTAGCATCCGTACCGGTAGAAGTAAAATAGATCGTATTCGCATCATCGGGTGTATACATCGGTGAATATTCGCTACGGCGGGTGTTAAATGCGGCCATCCGTTTCACCGCATAGCGTGTGGGCGTAGCTTTCCAGTTGGTTGATAATTCGCATGAAAGTAATCCGTTACGGGCTAAGAGGTCGTTAGGGTTGTATTCTAAGTAAGCTTGATATTCTTTGACTGCAGTTTTGTACTCGCCATTTTTCCGTAACATTTCGGCCAGATAGAAATATGCCGTGCTATCGGGGTATTTATACCGGATGGCATTCATGTATGCAGTTTTAGCGCGTACAGTGTAGTTTATACAGCGATAACATCCGCCCATTTTGAAAGCCACTTCGCCCCGTTTGTTGCGTTCTTTGGCAGATATACGGTTGTAGGCTTTGCGATAATGGGTAGCGGCATCATAATATTCGCCGCGCGCAAAGCTGGCTTCGGCTTTGCGCAACGAATTACTTATCCCGCACGATAAAAATGTCGAGGTTAGCAGGATGGATAGAAAGGAATATATTAACGTACGCACATTAATATAACTGATGGGGTATACTATTTATTGCCGCCGCAATAAGTATAAATACTTACCGGCATAAGAATAAATACTCTCCGGGGTGAGAATAAATACTCTTACGGGAGAGAAAAAATACTCATCGGGGAAAGTTGCCTGAGAAAAAAAGATTTAGGTGAACGGTTCCCGAAATGTACAACCATTTTTCCATTCAGAACATCCGTAAGCTGTTTTACCTTTTATTACCGTTCCTTTTCCGCATAGTGGACATGGATTTCCTTCGGCTATTACCGGCTTCACCTTCTTTTTTGTTTCTTTTTTAGGAGTAGTTTTCTTCTTCTTTCCGGCTTTCTGTTCTGCCGGCTCTTTGGTATTTACCGGTTCTTGCAATGTAATATGCCGGTTCGTATTATCCGACAAGACATTGAGTACAATTTCAGAAACCATTTGCTTCAACTCTTCCAGGAACAAGCGGGCATCGTACTTTTTCTTTTCAATTTCGCGGAGTTTCTTTTCCCACATTCCCGTTAATTCGGCCGACTTCAGTAGTTCTTCATGAATAACCTGTATTAATTCTATTCCCGTCGGGGTAGCAACCAGGTTTTTCTTTTCTTTGCGAATGTAATTGCGTTTAAATAAAGTTTCGATGATAGCCGCCCGGGTTGATGGACGCCCTATCCCGTTTTCTTTGAGGGCATCGCGCAGTTCATCACTTTCCACCAACTTCCCGGCAGTTTCCATAGCACGGAGCAAGGTGGCTTCGGTATATTGTTTGGGTGGTTGCGTCCACTTCTCGTTAAGGTCGGGAACGTGAGGGCCACTTTCACCCACAACGAACTGCGGTAATACTGCCTCTTCATCAGGATTCTTTTCCTCGGTTTGTTCTTTGGCAAATACTATGCGCCAGCCCGGATCGAGTATTTGCTTACCGGTTACCTTAAATTCGATCTTTTCTACTTCGCCCAATACCGTAGTTGTCGATATTTTACAGTCGGGGTAGAAGATGGCAATAAACCGGCGTGCAACCAGGTCGAATACCCTACGTTCCATGTCTGTAAGGTTCTGCGGGTAAACTCCAGTAGGGATAATAGCATGGTGGTCGGTTACTTTTGAATTATCGAATACCTTCTTCGATTTGCTCAACTTACTACCTTCCAATGATGCTGTATAGGTTGAATAGTCGCGAAGATTCTTTAAAATACCCGGGCATTTGGGATACATATCATCACTCAGGTAGGTAGTATCCACACGAGGGTAAGTGGTTATCTTTTTCTCGTACAGAGATTGTATAGTTTTCAGGGTTTCATCGGCTGAATAGCCGAATTTTTTGTTGCATTCTACCTGTAAAGAAGTCAGGTCGAAAAGCCTGGGTGCATATTCCGTTCCCTTTTTGATAGTTACATCCGTCACCGTAAAATCCGACTGTCGCACGGTTTCCAGAAACTCAAGGCCTTCCTCCTTCGTCATAAACCGCCCTTTGGTAGCCGAGAAAGTTGTTTCACGGTATACGGTTTTAAGTTCCCAGTA
>DAMCMT010000015.1:16891-48503 GCA_032108265.1 Bacteroides sp. | reverse complement strand
TCGGGGGTGAAGTTTTCTATTTCTAACTGCCGGTTTACAATTAAGGCAAGTGTTGGTGTTTGCACCCGCCCTATGGATAATACCTGACGGCCTTGTCCATATTTCTGGGTATATAAGCGGGTTGCATTCATACCCAGCAACCAATCGCCGATTGCACGGGAAAGCCCGGCTTCATATAGTGGTTGAAACTCGGATTGGTCTTTCAGTTTGGCAAAACCATCACGGATAGATTCTTCTGTCAATGAAGATATCCATAAACGTTTCACCGGGCAATGCGCCCCTGCCTTTTGCATGACCCATCGCTGGATAAGTTCTCCCTCCTGTCCGGCATCCCCACAGTTTATAATTTCATCGGCATGTTTCATTAATGTTTCAATTATACGAAACTGTTTTTCGTAAGTGGGATTTTCAATAACTTTAATACCAAAACGAGGGGGAATCATTGGCAAACTGCCCAAGCTCCACGCTTTCCATGCAGGTGTATACTCATGCGGTTCTTTCAGGGTACACAAGTGCCCGAATGTCCAGGTTACCTGGTATCCGTTTCCTTCTATATATCCGTCCCTGCGGGTAGTGGCACCCAGAATCTGGGCGATATCGCGGGCTACTGAGGGTTTTTCGGCAATACAAACTATCATTCCATTTGGGCTTAGGGAGTGCAAAGGTAATGATTATGTACTGAAAAATAAAGCCGGAGTTATATTTAATAGAATTTGGAATTAAATACTTTATTCGTATATTTGTATTTACAAGAATTATTTCAAATCCCCATTTTGATGTGGCCTCCTATATAGCTACAAAGAGTTCTTTTTATCCGAACCCTAACAATTAACTTATAACAAAATGGAGAAACAATCTAACCTTAACCAAATATCTGACGGGATATTATGTGAAGAAATCCTCAAAACATTGCCTGATCTTATTACTGTAGTTGATAAAGACTTCATCCTGCGAAAAGTAGTAAATGCAAATTCAGGCAATTCCTTTTTTCCGAGCAGTATGATTCCGGGAAGAAATGTCAGTGAAAACCTAGATACGGAAAGGTTTGTAAATGTACCTTCTCTCAGTTCGACCGAAAATCATCAATTCGCGGTAAATCCCATATTCGACGGAATAAAAGAATGTTTCGAAACAGGGAAAACCATCGAAAAGGAATATGCAGTTTACCTGAATGAAGAAATACTCTTTTTTGAAGGACGGTATAAAAAAATTAATAATAACCATGTGGTCTGTATCGAGAGGAATATTACCAAACGTAAAAAAGCCGAAATCATTCTCTACAAAAGCCGCTTGGCTTTCTCTGAAGTAATGAATACCATGCCTATCCCTGTCTTCATCAAGGATATAAATAATGATTTAAGATATATCTTTTGGAATAACACCAGCGAAAAAGAACTCGGCCTTTTGTACAATGATGTTATCGGCAAAACAGATGTCGAGATATATGGCGCCGAACGTGGAGGTAAATACACGGAAATTGACAACCATGTTATGGAAACAAATGAGTTGTATCAGTTTGAGGACTGTTATGAGACTCCCGATGGCGAGAAACATAATTATCTGTCGCATAAGATGGTTATTAAGAATGATATTATAAACTGGCTACTCACAGCACGCTGGGATATTACCGGCATTCTGAAAACACAGAAAGAACTGGAGGAAGCTAAAGAGGCTGCCGAAGCTTCGGACAGGTTGAAATCAGTATTTATTTCGAATATGACCCACGAGATACGTACGCCTCTTAATGCGATAGTTGGTTTCAGCGAATTGATGATGAACGCCCAGACGAAGGAAGAAAAGAAAGACTTCCTGTCTATTATTAAAAGTAACAATGAGCTTTTGCTTCAACTGATTAATGATATACTGGATCTTTCTAAAATCGAGGCTAATATACTCGAATTCGTCCACACCAACATAAACATCAATGATTTATTTGAACAAATCGTAGCCATCAGCAACCGAAGAATAGGCGAGAGTAAAAACCTGATAGTCACTTTCACACCGCCCTTAGAGAAATGCGTCATACGAACGGAAAGGAATAGGTTACGACAAGTAATGATGAACCTGGTTAACAATGCCATCAAATTTACCAGTGAAGGCTCAATAAACATTGGATATGAAGTCCTTGATAACAGTATGAGGTTTTTTATTTCGGATACGGGTATGGGAATACCACAAGAAAAAAAGGAAGAGATATTCAAACGGTTTGTAAAGCTGAATAGTTTTATTCCGGGTAGTGGATTGGGATTATCAATCAGTCAGACTATCATTCAGAAATTAGGTGGTAACATCGGAGTTGATTCAACCGAAGGAGAAGGAAGTACTTTCTGGTTTACGCTTCCGGTTATGCCTATTGAAAATGGAATGTCTCAGGAGGAAAAGTTGTATTTTGACAATGTTTTGAAAGTGAATTCTAAAAGCGGAACAACCACATCAATAGAGAAGCCGATGTTGCTGGTTGCAGAAGATTCGCCGGACAACTACAAACTCTTTTATCATTTCCTGCAAAGCCAGTATGATATTATACACGCATGGGACGGAGAAGAAGCTGTTGAACTTTACGACAAACATTCCGAAGAAATAGAAACCATACTAATGGACATCAGGATGCCAGTTATAGACGGCTATGAAGCCACCAGGCAAATACGGAAAAGAGACCGGGAAACGCCCATTATTGCAGTGTCTGCCTATACGTACCCAACAGAAGTAAAGAAGATGAATGAGTAGTGGATTCGATTGCTTTTTATCCAAACCTGTCAGGAAGAATGAACTAATTGCGACAATTAAAAGCCTGAAAAGGAAGAACTAAAAAAAGGCACTTCCGGTTTTCCGGAAGCACCCTTTCAACATTAACTATTGGTGAAAAAAAACTATTCGTCTAAAAGAATCTCGAGAATCTGGCAGGCAGCCTTCGATACCGGAGTACCCGGGCCAAATATTGCCGCTACACCAGCCTGATAAAGGAAGTCATAGTCCTGCGCAGGAATAACTCCTCCGGCAATAACAATGATATCTTCACGGCCTAGTTTTTTCAACTCTTCGATGATTTGTGGAACAAGTGTTTTGTGCCCGGCAGCCAGTGACGATACACCTACTACGTTCACATCATTCTCAACAGCCTGGCGGGCCGATTCGGCCGGAGTCTGGAACAATGGCCCCATATCTACATCGAAACCGCAGTCGGCATAACCGGTTGCAACAACTTTGGCACCGCGGTCGTGACCGTCTTGTCCCATTTTCGCAATCATGATACGAGGTTGGCGACCTTCTTTCTTAGCAAACTTCTCGGCTAGTTCAGTAGCACGTTTGAAGTCGGCATCGCCTTTACTTTCTGATGAATACACGCCTGATATAGTTCTGATTACTGCTTTATAACGTCCTACAATTTTTTCGCATGCATAAGAGATTTCTCCTAAAGTGGCACGAACACGAGCAGCTTCTACAGCCAGTTCGAGCAGGTTGCCTTCGCCTGTTTCCACACACTTGGTGATAGCTTCCAGTGCAGCATCTACTTTCTTTTGGTCGCGGCCTTCTTTCAGTTCTTTCAAACGTTCGATTTGCTGGATACGCACCGCAGTATTATCGATTTCGAGAATATCAATCGGATCTTCTTTTTCCAAACGGTATTTGTTGATACCTACAATGGTTTGCGAACCCGCATCGATACGTGCCTGTGTACGGGCAGCCGCTTCTTCAATACGCATCTTAGGAATACCGGTTTCGATAGCCTTAGCCATACCACCCAGTTTTTCAATTTCCTGAATCAGTTCCCAAGCTTTGTGAACTATTTCATTGGTAAGAGATTCTACATAGTAAGAACCACCCCATGGGTCGACGTTCTTGGTTATATAAGTTTCTTCCTGGATATATATCTGAGTATTACGCGCAATACGTGCCGAGAAATCGGTAGGTAATGCAATTGCTTCATCAAGTGCGTTGGTATGCAAAGACTGTGTATGTCCCAGTGCGGCAGCCATGGCTTCGATACAAGTTCGGCCTACGTTATTAAATGGGTCTTGCTCTGTCAACGACCAACCTGAGGTTTGCGAGTGTGTACGCAACGCCAGTGATTTCGGGTTTTTCGGATTGAACTGTTTAACAATTCTGGCCCAAAGTAAGCGGGCAGCGCGCATCTTGGCTATTTCCATGAAATGATTCATACCGATAGCCCAGAAGAATGATAAACGAGGTGCAAATGCATCGATATCAATTCCTGCAGCGGTACCGGCACGAAGATATTCAAGTCCGTCAGCCAATGTATAAGCCAACTCAATATCTGCTGTTGCTCCTGCTTCCTGCATGTGGTAGCCCGAGATTGAGATAGAGTTAAACTTAGGCATCTTCTGAGATGTGTATTCAAAAATATCAGAAATGATTTTCATTGAGAATGCAGGTGGGTAAATATACGTATTACGCACCATGAATTCTTTCAGGATATCATTCTGAATTGTTCCGGCAAGTTCTTCCAACTGAGCGCCTTGTTCCAAACCTGCATTGATATAGAAAGCAAGTACAGGAAGTACTGCACCATTCATTGTCATGGATACAGACATCTTATTCAATGGAATACCATCGAAAAGAACTTTCATATTTTCCAGTGAACAAATGGATACACCGGCTTTACCTACATCGCCCACAACACGTTCGTGGTCGGGGTCGTATCCGCGGTGAGTTGCAAGGTCGAATGCAACCGACAGACCCTTCTGTCCGGAAGCCAAGTTACGGCGGTAGAATGCATTTGATTCTTCGGCAGTCGAGAATCCGGCGTACTGACGTACTGTCCAGGGGCGAAGAGTGTACATCACCGAGTAAGGGCCACGAAGGAAAGGAGGAATACCGGCAGCATAATTCAGATGCTCCATTCCTTCCAAATCTTCTTTTGTATATACAGGCTTAACATCAATATGCTCCGGAGTTTTCCAGTCGGCGGTGATGTTATTAGCCTTTTGCCACTCAGCACCATTAACAGGCTGGAAAGCGGCGAAAATATCTATGTTTTTAAAATCTGGTTTCATTGTTTTTTAGAGTATTTGAGTGAGGTAAAGTGAGGTAGAGAACTTTACCTCCTTCTTTCTATTTTAATAACTGCGCATTATAAGCCTTCAATGTTTCGAGCACATTCGAACGAACATTAATAAAGTTCTCAATACCAGCCTCTTTCAGTTCATCTACATTGGCTGGATTACCAGCCACAATGAACATTGCACGGCCATTGAGTGCTTTAAATGCCGGAATAGCATATTCTGCATATTCGTCGTCGCTTGAACAAAGTACAACAATATCAGCACCGGCGGCCATAGCGGCATCAACTCCGGCTTCAACTGTCGGGAAACCAAGATTGTCAACAACTTCGTATCCGGCACAAGCCAGGAAGTTGGATGAGAACTGTGCACGGGCCTGACGCATAGCGAGGTTACCGATGGTAAGCATGAATGCTTTCGGGCGTTTACCCGATGCTTCTGTTTCGAGGCGGAGTGCTTCGAATTCGCTTGCAGCACGGTCGAAGTTAAGAGTCTTGATACCTTCGGAAGCATGGCTTTTACCACCACAACAAAGTTCGCGTCCTGCGGGTTGCTTTTCTCCTGCCATTTCGGTAAAGTTAGGATACTGGTTAGTTCCCAGCAGGATTTCACGACGCTGTGCAACGGCTTTATGGCGGTTCTTTCCTGTTTCGTTGATATCATCCTGAACAGTTCCGGCTTTTAAAGCAGCATAGAAACCACCTTCTTCCTGCACTTTGAGGAATATTTTCCATGCCTGTTCAGCAATTGATACAGTAAGATTTTCGATATAGTACGAACCGGCAGCCGGGTCGACAACCTTATCCAGATGCGACTCTTCTTTCAACAGCAATTGCTGGTTGCGCGCCAATCTTTCTGAGAAATCATCCGGAGTAGTATAAGTTTTATCAAAAGGAGTAACCGTCATAGAATCTACACCAGCCAAAGCGGCACTCATAGCCTCGGTTTGAGTACGAAGCAGGTTTACGTGCGCATCGAACAAAGTGAGGTTATAGGTAGATGTTTCGGCATGGACAGCCATTTTAGCCGCGCAACGGCATTGGCCGTTCGGACCTTTATTTTCGCAGTCGCGTACGCATTCGGGATTATAGGATGCTACAATATTTGCCCACAACAGGCGAGCAGCACGGAATTTAGCTATTTCCAGGAAGTAGTTGGCGCTAATACCGAAGTTAAATTTGATTTTTTTCGCTACCATCGTAGCAGGCAATCCGGCTTCGGTTAGCTGGTACATATATTCATTACCCCAAGCCAATGCATAACCTAGTTCCTGGGAAATGTAGGCGCCTGCATTATTCAGTGTAAGGGCATTAACGTTGATAACACGGTAAAAAGGCAACGGTGCTATAGCTTCGATCAGCGCTTTAACAGTCTGAATCATATCTCCTTTTTCCTTGCCACGGCTCAGCATTTTGTCGAAGAAATCATAATTGATAGAACCTTTCAGTTTCAGTTTATCACAATCTTTCTTATCGAAATATGCTACGAGCAACTGTGCCAATTCAACCACATGCCCCTGACAGGTCGAGAAGTTAAGTTCAACCGCAGTAGCTTCAATACCGTTCAGCAGTGTTTCAATGTACTCAGCATTCAATTGAGATGCATCCACATGGAATGAAAGCGAGTCTATACCCTTATTCAGGATATCGAGTGCTTTTTCATTTGCTTCTTTTGCTGATTTGGCACAAATTTCCTGGCGCACCAGCCACACGTTGTTTTTCTTGGTTCCCCTCAGGTAAGGGAATTCGCCGGGAAGAGCATCGGTTGTTTTCAAACCTTCGAGGTCTTCCATGCGATAGAAAGGTTTTACTTTAAATCCTTCGTTTGTTTTCCAAACGAGCTTCTTCTCGTAATCAGCCCCTTTAAGGTCGGCTGTTACTTTATCCATCCACTGTTCCGTAGAAACGGGAGGAAAATCCGAGAAGAGTTTTTCTTTACTGTCTGCCATATTTATTTGAAATTAAAATAAGATTATCTCGTTATTTCATAGAATCTTTCCATATGTCCTTAAAAAGACTTGCAAATATACGCAATAAGTTAAAACGATATTCGTTTTTAGGGAATTTTCGTACTGTTAACTAGCTTTGTGATAATAGGATTAGAACACAGAGACACGGAGACACAGAGTTTTTATTAGATGGAAGACAGTAAGTATAACTCATAACTTTTTGAAAACTCTGTGCCTCTGTGTCTCTGTGTTCCAAATAATTTCATATTTTTGCATTAAAACAAGACAATGACTACATACGCCCCTTTTGCCCGTCCATTATACGTAATGCTTAAACCCGCCGGTTCGATATGCAATCTGGCTTGCGAGTATTGTTATTATCTCGAAAAAAAGCATCTTTTCACCACAGAACCGAATGATAAATTTATTATGTCCGACGCGTTGCTCGAAAAGTTTACCGAACAATATATTCTTTCGCAAACCCAGCCACAGATACTTTTTACCTGGCATGGCGGCGAAACCTTGATGCGCCCACTCTCCTTCTACAAACGTGCGCTGGAATTACAGAAAAAATACGGTCGCGGACGACAGATTGATAATTGCATCCAGACCAACGGAACTCTATTGAATGATGAATGGTGCCGCTTTTTCAAAGAAAACAACTGGCTGGTAGGAGTATCAATCGATGGTCCGCAGGAGTTCCATGACGAGTATCGCCGCAACCGGCAGGGGCTTCCCTCTTTCCATAAGGTTATGAAGGGCATCGACCTACTGAATAAACACGGCGTTGAGTGGAATGCAATGGCAGTAGTAAACGACTTTAATGCTGATTATCCACTGGACTTTTATCATTTCTTCAAAGAAATAGGTTGTCACTACATCCAGTTTGCCCCGATAGTAGAGCGTATCACACCACACGCTGACGGCCGCCATCTGGCCTCGCCGATGGACAGGGATAATCCCGGACTAGCCGATTTCTCCATAACTCCCGAACAATGGGGAAATTTCCTCTGCACTATTTTCGACGAATGGGTAAAAACCGATGTAGGAACATACTACGTACAACTTTTCGATGCTACACTAGCCAACTGGGTAGGCGAACAGCCGGGTGTTTGTACCCTGGCACGAACCTGCGGAC
Source organism: Bacteroides sp. (assembly GCA_032108265.1). Taxonomy (GTDB): domain Bacteria; phylum Bacteroidota; class Bacteroidia; order Bacteroidales; family Bacteroidaceae; genus Bacteroides. Next base: position 40,396 of record DAMCMT010000015.1, on the reverse strand, counting down.
ATGCGGGTGTAATGGAATACAACGGTGATGTATTTTGCTGCGACCATTATGTTTTTCCCGAATACAAACTGGGGAATATCCATACCAAAACCTTGACAGAAATGATGTACAGTGAACGACAATTGAACTTCGGAGCAGAAAAAGAAAACACCTTGCCCACTCAGTGCCGGGAATGCCAGTATCTTTTTGCCTGTCACGGCGAATGTCCGAAAAATAGGTTTGCATACACGGCATCCGGAGAGTCAGGATTGAATTATTTGTGCAAGGGATATTACCAGTACTTCGACCATGTTGCGCCATACATGGATTTCATGAAAAAAGAGTTGATGAATCAGCGACCACCGGCAAATGTAATGACGGATTTCAATAAATAAATAAATAATAAGTAACCAAATGAAAAATATTATCCTTGAAGACTGGCTGGATAGTCGCCCTCACATGGAAATAACATCCACTGATTATTATTACGTAAAGCTAGCCAATAAACTGTATGACGCCTGGAGGTTTTGCCTGCTAAAAGATGAATTTGATGTCGAAACCCGCCGGGATATCAGTTTACGGATAACCGCTTATTTCGAAGACGTAATATCAGGAATCGGTTTATGGCAAACCTTCATTAGGAATCATAAAAAAATAACCGGTAAATATCTGCCATTCTATATGGTAAATGAAGAAGATTATTATGAAGATGAAATAAACTTTCCTGATGTATGTTTTCTTATCTGGAGTTATCTGCAACGAAGCCAGGAAGACACCATACTGGTAAACCCGGAAAATCTCGGAATAATAGATTTAGCCGAACGAATGTATAAGATATTAGATAATGAATTCGAGCAGGCTCCCGTCAATGATGATTTTCTGGACTTTATAAAAGAAGAAGTACATTATAAAGACTTTTTCTCATTCAAACTGCTCGCCAATTGGCTGTTTTATGATTCGTATCTTTTGGGATACGACAGTTATTCCATTCTTGAACGGGAAATGGATTTCGAAGAAGACGAAGATATCGACACCGACCTTCTTAGCTATGCGATACAATCAAGTATTCTCTTCAACCGGAAAACCGGCCCGTTAGCCCTTACCCTTCCGGAGTGGTTCGGCAGTTGGCTACGACTGATTGGCATGGAGAAAGAAGCCGCTATTATTACCGCCATTGAAACGACCCCCAATGATTATTTCCTGGTTAACAAACGAGACGAAAAATATTATTATACCACCAACACTCAGGGTGTTGATTATCCGATCCTTCGCTCGTCGTTCGAGGAACATGCTGATATAAAAAAAGACGTTATTATATCCACACTCGTTAAATACGATGGCGAATGGTACATTAACGGATTAGCCATATGGACCGAGAGTGATAAATATAATGAAAAAAAGGAAGAAAAAGATGCTGCGAAAATCCGGATAAAGATGGTTAACGACAGGGTTTTGAAAGCCACTAAAGGATATCCGCTGGCTTACTTTAAGAATATGGATGATCTACAGAAATGGTTATCCGATGTTCTTGAAGCGCCGGGTTTTAAGCAACAATTTCTTCAAAAAGAAACTCCGATAGTTGTTTTTGCCGAACCCGATAAGGATTTATCAGTAATGGAGGATTTGCCATACTGCATAAAAGACGACAAAAATCCATACTATAATAAGCAAAAAGCAGACGAAATAGCTATTTCCTTACTTACTTATAAAAGGCAAAGCACATCCAGGATGATACGGTTCTTATTGGACAATAAGATGCTCCCGGATGCCCGGATAAACTCCCTGTATGGCAAAGAAAGAGGGCTGGAACTGGTGCAACAAAACATGGAATTCATGGTTCGGTTCTTTTGGCTGGATAAATACTGATTAATTGAGAAAAAGCCGGTAACCCATTGCGGGCACCGGCTCAGAACTAAAAGAAATCTTTAGATTTCAGTGTACGCATTAAGCGTTCGGGTCTGGAGTAAAGCCACCATCGTCGCCACCGTCATCGTTGTTTCCAGTTGAACTATTCGCAGATTCGCCTGCACGGGTCATTGAGAGACCGTTCAACATGGTTTTGAAGCGTTTGCCGGGATAGAAACGGATTTTTCTGCGTGTTACGTTGTCGGCCCCCAGGTCTTCTTCGTTTTCCTGAGACTTCACATTAATAACCGGTTTAAATGTACCGAAATCACCCATGTTTACCGATAAACCGAAATCCATAAAGAGTATCGAGCGGTCAAGAACCGCCTCTACCGCAGCCTTCACCTGTGCGCGGTTCACCCCGCACGCACTCGATGCTTCGTCCAGCACCCGATCAAATGGCACCACTTGATGCCCCACTTGTTTAATTAAGTACACTGTAGGCTTATCTTCTTTGAAGTTAAGCACCATTTTTCTCTTGTCATAAAGAATTGCCATAAAAGTTAAGGTTTTAAATTGGCAAGGGAACTATTTCCCAAGCCTTGGTTGTATTTCGTTTAATTGAAAATTGAAGATGGAGAATTGAGAATTATTATACATCAATATTATTGGTCAATTTTCAATTGTTCTATAGCTTTTAAATGGGTTTCTATTAAATGTTCCCGCAAATGCGGGGGAGCTACAACACGCATCTCGCCACTGTGTGTCAGCAATTCGGCTATAAAATCGCGTGTTAGTTTCACGGTTAATTCAACTCTGAGTTCCTCATCATTATCGATAAGTGTTTTTTGGGTTTTGTGCAATGGGCACGATTTTATATATTCGCCCTGAAGCGGTGTGAATGATAATACCACCTTTTCGGGTTTCAAATCTTTATTGGCGTATATTCCAAAGCAATGTTCAAATATATCATCCAGGTTCAGCGTCTTATCTTTTTCGAACTTAACGCGGGTAACGGTTAATTTTTCAATACGATCCAATCCCCATATTTTTATATCAGTCATTTCGTACCTGGTTCCATTAACTTCCCGGGCCAAGAGATACCACCTATGTTTGAATTCGCGCAAAGCATAAGGTTGCAATCTTCTTTCTTTCCGCGAAGCCGGCAGGTCGTATTTACCATAATCAATTATTATTTCGACCGATTCAAGGGCGGCAGTGATAAGCCGGGATCGATATTCTAATCCACGCGACTGGCGGTTTTCGATAAAAATAACATCTTTCAGCCTGCTGAAAGAGAGTAATGAACTTAGTTCGAATACTCTGTCGAGCTTGGATATTGATTTTTCATTTTTTGGAATATAATATCCTTTGTTCCTCCGGCAGTATTCAATACTTATATCCATATAAGGAGAATTTCGTATTTCTTCAATATCGCGTTCAATCGTTCGCCACATGGTACCGATACCGTCGGTTCCATCGTAGTTTGGCAGTTCTTCCTGTATGGCTCTTAGGAGGTCTTCTTTATTTATATATGGACGGGCATTAATTTTATCAATGATAAACATCCATCGCTGTAAAAATCCTATTTTCCTGGACATATTGTTTTTCAATTAAGCATTTATATTATTTTATATCTGTTTACGATTATCGCTCAATGACATTACAAAGATAGAGGGGCATACCGTCATACTGCGACGTTGCAAAAAAATATTTCAGGGAAAAATGAAAAAAAAATTTGGAGACCTATAACTAAGGGCAATGTATTTATTGAAATATTGAGACATTTTATATCTCAGAAAGTTATAGCCGCAGTACACTCAAGTGTATAGCGGCTATAGGTTAAGGTGTATAGCTGCTATACACTTCGGTCTATAGCAGCTATACACTTTGGTGTACTGCGGCAATGGGAAAAAAAGGGTTCTGGCGCATTCTGAGAGGGGTAGTAAGATTTAAATCGGAGAAAATCAATAAAAGATATTTTTTTACATATTATTAATATGATTTAGGTATATGAATATTACTACATGAAATATCCAATATGCTTTATGTAATTTTAGCATTAAATATTGTAACTATTTAAAATAGTTCGTTAAATTTGAGACGTCCGAAAATAAAACGACATATAATTACAATGAAAATACCTAAAATCATTCACCAGATATGGTCGGGAATTAATGAACCCTTACCTACGTATTTTTACGAAATAGTTATAAAGCAAAATAATTTGTGTAACATAAATAGAAAGTTAATATGAAAAATACCATTCTCCTCTTATTCCTATCCGTTGTTTTTATAAGTTGTAAAAACGGATATAAGGATTATCTTGAAAACACTCCCAAGGTTGCATCATTGAATAATGGTATTATAACTTGCGACATTCCTCTGGCCAAAGATACCATTCTTTTACCAATAAGCAGATTACTGTCTGAAGTAGAGATTATTTTACTTGAAGAAAGTGACGATGCCTTGGTGAAGAATGATGGGCATATTACTGTAAGCGAAAATTATATCGGTATATATTCTGTCAATGGAGGATATAAACTATTTGAGAAAACCGGCAAATATCTTCGGGATATATCCGAAATAGGGGATGGTCCGAATGAATATTCTTTATCAATATATGATAGTTTTATTGATGAAGAAAATAATAGAATATATCTTTTGCCTTTAAGAGGTAAATATATTCTGGTTTTCGATTTAGAGGGAGTTCCTCTGGAACGGATTCCTCTACCCTATATTGTGCATAAAGGATCTTTTAAAATTGATAATGACAGTAAAGAAGTCACAGTGATGGCACTTCCGTTTCCCGATTCTCCATCGGTAATATGGCAACAGGATTTCAAAGGGAATATTATCCAGGAAGTTCTTGCAAATCATCTGACCATCCATCATGTGGATTATAGCAATGATTTGCAATCAGGGTTAAACACAGACGAGATAGATTTTTCAATTGTTCACTGGAATGCGATCGCAGATACTTTATATCATTATAATGAAAAAGCAAATAAATTACAACCGATTTTTACAGCAATATATAAACAGGAAACCCCACAACATGATTATATTGAGTTACCTAACCATTATATAATTCAAGCTAATGTTACTGAAACTTCGGACCCAACTCATCTGATAATTGATAAAGAAATGTTGACCGGTTTCTATGCAAAGTTTAAATTGGATATGTTAGGTGGAATTAACACACCTAAATGGATGAATTTCCACCGTGGATATTACACTGCAAATATATATCCACATGAATTTATGGAGCAATTAGAAATGATAATGCCTAAAAAAAAGAATGATACAAATTTAGAAAAAATACTCAATCATTTAAATGATAATAGCAACAATATAATAATTCTGGGCAAGTTGGAAAAAGAATCAACTCGGAATATTTTAACGGATTCTACCGATATAGCTGTTAATGTCTATATTTATGAAAAACCCGTCGGCATTGAACAAATTGCCAAAGAAAAAAAAATAATTGAGGAGGATGAGGATAGAATTTATGGATGGGAAGATATGGGAAAATACAAAAACATTCCAGAATTGAAAAATCATAAAGAATACTACAGAAAGAATAATAGATTTACGGATTGGGATAAAAACGACCAGAGAACAGCAACAGTAGGTTATATTGTTGAAAAGAATGGTAAGTCTTCGGATGTAAAAATACTTGAAAGCTCTGGAGTACAGGAATTAGATGATGAAGCCGTACGGCTAATTCAAGAAGCTGAATTTACTATTGGCTTAAATCTTGAGAGCAAGCCCATTAGGGTTGGAGATATGCAGGTTGTAATTTCTTTTCCTCCAGTACAATAAATGAGTTTAAGTATTTTCCAGATATGGGAAAAGATTAATAGAATAAAGCTCCAGGCCGACACCGAGATACTAATGATTAAGCAATCTGGATATTATCTTTATCTATCTCGGTGCTGGATTGTAGTAACTAGATATCTTTTTTATCTTATTGTTTATATTGAAATAATACAGTTATATTTGGGGTATAGTGAACAAAGAATACTTGGCGAAAGTTAAGTGTTTATATCATAGAAAAAGATTGATTTTATATCCATTTTTTAGGCGAATATAATAATAGAATTTACATCTAATAACATTTACAAATTATTGCATTTAGGAACATTGTGATATATTTCAATTATCCTTTAATTCATTAATGTTTATGAAAAAGCTAAAGAAAATCAAATTAAGTCATCTTATTAATGAGGACTTACAGAAACGGGAAATGGGATTCGTTCTTGGAGGCGCTAGTTGTTGTATCTGCTCTTGCAGAGGCAATTCTGGCGATTGGAACAATGGTCATGCCAATAGGGCAGATGGTTTAAGTACTTATGGCGGATATGGTAATATAGTTGCCACTTTATAAAGGGAACTATCCATAATTTAGTGTAATAAAAAACTATAGGAGTCTACAGGATCTGGATTTAAACCCAGATCCTATTTCAAATATAGTGAGAAATTCATTAAAAATCATTCCTAAGTATTATGAAAACCTCCAGCAAATTGCGTTTGCGACCTAATCAAAATTACCTATCATGAAGAAACTCCTACCACCGTCAGTTATTTTCAGTCTGCTATTACTCATATCATTATCTTCTAATGCCCAGGAAAAGACCCGTTTCAAGTGTGCTTATCAATTCGATTTCCTGCGAGATACTATTGATATGAAATATTTCAGGCAAGAGACTTATATCTTACAGATTGGTGAAAATGTAACTAAGGGCTTTACCTATCATAAAACTTATGTTGATTCTCTACAAAAAAGTTCTCCCGAATTATTCCGAGACCTTTACAATAAGGAAGTAATCAAAGCCAGAGAAATAAGGAAAAGAACCGGAAGTACTGAAGGATATACTAATAGTCCACTAATAAGTTCCGTTGGAGGCTTTCCGGCTGACATTTACAAGGATTATAAGAAAAACGAGATCCGCGTTGTCGATTTTATTTTCATTAATCCGTTTGTATATAAAGATGAACTCAAACCACAGGAGTGGGAAATACTAAGCGACACCGCAACCATACTTGGCTATGCTTGCCAAAAAGCAATATGTAGCTATAGAGGGCGGGATTACGAAGCTTGGTTTACCTTGGATATTCCCATTAGCGAAGGCCCCTGGAAGTTTTACGGCCTACCCGGATTAATAACAAAACTGCACGATACAAAAAAACATTATAGCTTTGAATTAACCGGTTTCCAGGAAATAAAAGAGGATATAAACACTAAAATAAACAAGAATGTCCAAAAGATAGAACGTAAAGAATTTTACAGAAACCAAAGAGGAGAAAAAGGTCGAAAAATAATGGAAGCGGATATGGCTGCTGTGGGATTACCTACCACTCCTAATGAAGACAAGCCACAACCGCAATATGACCTTATAGAACGCGATTACCACGATGAATAGTTATGCAAAAAAAACTTAGGAGCGTACTACTTCTTATTATCCTCTTCCTGTCTCTACAGACTCAGGCTCAAATTGTGCAATCTATAACAGGAACTGTAGTAGATAAGCAAACCAACCAACCCATGAGCCGGGTACATATACTGATAAAATCCAAAGAAAACAATACAATTATAGCCTTTACGCAATCTAAAGAAAATGGTAGCTTTGTTATAAAAAAGAATATAAATACAGATGTTGCGTATCTGGAACTCACCCATGTGGGCTACACCACAGAAAAGATAGAGATTAAAGGAAAAACATTTCCTATTAAGGTAGAGTTATCTGCTACCGATGTTAAACTAAAAGAAGTGGTAATTGTTCCACAAAAAATAAGGGCGCAAGGAGATACTATTATATACACGGTATCCTCGTTTGCAGCAGCTCAAGACCGAAGCATGGCCGATGTATTGAAAAGAATGCCCGGTATAAAGATTGAAAAGAGCGGAGAGATAACCTATCAGGGAGAAAAACTCAATAAGTTTTATATAGAAGGAAGTGATATGCTAGGCGGACGATATAGTCTGGCTACCAATAATATATCACACCAGGATGTGGCTGCTGTAGAAGTAATGGAGAATCATCAACCCGTAAAAGCATTGGAGGAACTTGTTATATCGACACAACCGGCACTGAACATACGGCTGAAAGAAAATGCCAAATCACGGTGGGCGGGCAGTGTGAAGGCAGAAGGTGGTGTGCCTTCCATTTGGAATGCCGAAGCGTTAGCTATGCGCTTTAAGAAGCGGAGCCAGACGCTTAATACTTATAAGGGAAACAATGCGGGCAAAGGAAACAAAGACTTTACTATGTTTTCTTCTATTGGCGATTTTGCATTTATGGGAGCAAATGAACCGGCATCTTACATCAACGTAAACCCTACTTCTACTGGCAACATTGAAGCGAACCGGTATCGCTTCAATCAAGAAAACAATGTGAGTACCAATAACCTGTTTAAGCTGAATAGCGACTTCGATTTAATCACCGAAGTAATCCTTTCGAGAGATAAACAAACTTCCGAAAACACTTCCCAGACAAATATTTTCCTGGGTCAAGATTCCATTATCAGGGAAGTGAAAATGGAAGATGCCCGGATGGTAACTAAACAATTGGAAGGCAAGTTGCAGTTAAAAGGAAATAAGAGGAAATATTACCTAAAAAACGAACTGACATTTAATCTGAATGATAAAGAAACCGGCATTCGCACTACAGGTACATACCCCAATACCCAATATGCGGATATAGACCATAGAAAGATTGCCAATGACTTCAATGTGTTATGGCGTTTCGGGAAAAAGACGATCAATATCCGGTCGTACAACGAATATGCAAAAAAGCCCCAAAGTCTTACTGTGAAGAAAGAAGCAGATCAGAATATCCGTCAGGTCATAGATCTTTCTTCTTTTACATCAAATACATCTGCTGATTATTCTTTTTCGCTGGGTGGCAAGTTCAGAATGAGTATGGAAGGAAGGGTATCATTCGAAGACCGGAAGATGACGAACACTTTGGAAGCACAAAAAGACTTATCTAACCTTCAAAAACACCGGATAGGAATTAACTCCTCTATTACTTATAACGATAGAACTATATCGGGAAGTCTAAGGTTTCCAGTTTATTATCAATATATTGGTCTGGATAATGATTCGAAAAGATATTATGGATTAGATCCGGCTCTCCATCTTAACTGGACACTATCTTCCAGATGGACATTAGGTTCTAATTTTTCGGTAGGTAGGCAACTTCCACGGGAAGACCTACTCTATAACGGATATATACAGAATAACTACCGAACCAGAAGCGAGGGTTACCTTAATCTTAGTACCGGAAAACAATTTTTTGGAGGATTGAATGTACAGTATAAAGACATAATGAATCTCCTATTTGCTAATGCCGGCTTAAATATTGGAAAATATGCTGACAAGAAAATTTCGAGTCAGTATTTCCAAGATGAATATATCATAAATTATTACTTGCCTCATCACACCCGTGCAAACAGACTTTTGGCAAATGGTAGTATCAGCAAATGGGTCGACCTGATAAATGGAACCGTCGCACTGAATTTGAATTATCAGATAAACGAATCGGACATTATGCGTAACGATGTTATTCTTCCTTATAATTCCAAATCTCTGAATTTAGGTACCCGTATAGATATTAAGCTGGGAAAATGGAGCAACGTAACTTACCGGGCTTCCTTTACAAATAATAGGCTTTCTATGGATGGCAGTAGTAAATCAGACTATTCTCAATTCAACGAATCGCTGGATATGGCTTTTCATCTTATCTCAACGTTGCAATTGAAGTTTTCTATGGAACATTATTGCAATGAAATAACTGATGGTACATTTAAGAACTTCGTGTTTGCCGACCTGTCGGCTTCTTTGCTTTTAGGCGAAAAATGGGAACTATTATGTACTGCCCGGAACATCTTTAACAAGAAGCATTACTCGTATAGCATTGAAACAAATCAAACATATATTTTTCAGGAATATAAGCTAAGGCCTTTTAATTTGCTGATTGGAGCGGCATATCAGTTTTAGGTAATTACCTTTCCGCCTCTATCGTGTACGTAAAACTATCGGCCCGGTAATAACCAATATTGTATTCAACAGGTACATTATTTACATCATATACAAAGCGTTTCCTTATTAATATAGGTTCACTGGCTTTTATTTCGAGTTTCTCGGCAATAAAGTCACCAGCCAACCGGGCGGTTATTTCTTCTTTACTTGTTTTTACAATTATATCAAAATCGTTTTCCAGTATTTCGTAAAGCGGACGGGTGTAGTTTTCTTCCCCCGTCAACGGAATAGCTGGGTTGAAGTAAGAAATGAAATAAACAAACGGATAATCTTTGTTACCCCGCAGACGTTCCAGAACCATTAAACGGGTATTGGAACCAGGGTTTGCTTCGAAGAAATTAGCAATTTCGTCTGAAGGAAGTTTCCAACTTACATGAAGTTCAAAATTACGAACTTCTATTCCAAGCATTTTCATTTCCTGGGAAAAGCTCAACCAGTTTTTAACACCTCCTACAATTCCTTTCTTTACAACTTTGGTTCCATATCCTTTTTTGCGCAATAAAAGGCCTTCGAAAACCAGTTTATTGATTGCCTGTCGCAAAGTATTCCTTGATATATCTAATTGTGCAGACAAAGCCATTTCATTAGGTAATAACTTTCCGTTCTTGTATTCTTCGGATTCAATCAACTTCCTGAGTAATTCCTCTGCCTGTAGATGAAGCGGTTTACTACTATTATGGTCTATTTTCATAAGATGGGTATATGTTCCTGTGCAAAAGTAAAGCTTTCCTAAAAAAAAAGCAAGGATTATTGGTAATTAAAAAAACTATAGGTATATTTGCACAATACATTATATGTATGAACATAATAACCCAATTATATGAAAAGTACAAATTATGATAAATACCCTTCAACCAAATTTGCCGGGGATATTTTGCAGGGATGGGAGTCTGTACGTAAAAAGTTAGCTGAAGTATTGAACAAAAACAAGGTTTTAGCTATCGATTTATATACCGGAACAAATGAAAGCGAAATAATAACAGAAATAGGCAAGTTACCTCATACTTTGTTTATTGATATGCGTAATCTCATGAAACCGGAGGACGAAATACGCAAAATGACAGAACCATTTATAACAGATGATGTTATTTTTGGGTATGTTACCAAACTGAAACTACTCGATTACTTCTACCTTGAAAAGTTAGAAAGCACCAGAAAACAAATAGAATCATATCCTGATAATGTATTGATTATTGGCACGGGTGCGGGAATTCTTGCTCCTGAAAATGCCATGCTTGTGTATGCTGATATGGCTCGCTGGGAAATTCAGCAACGGTTCCGCCGGCGTGAAGTTAAGGCATTGGGTCTTGATAATCACGACGAACCCACCTCTATCCAGTATAAAAGAGGATATTTTAACGACTGGAGAATACTGGATAAATATAAAAGTACTATATTTAGCCGGGTTGATTATTGGTTGGATACACATATTGCAGGGAATCCCGGAATGATTGACAGTAAAACTTTCTTCCACGGAATCAACCGGACAATTCAATCACCTTTCCGGGTTGTACCATTTTTTGACCCTGCTCCCTGGGGTGGGCAGTGGATGAAGGAAGTTTGCGACCTCGACAGAAATGTAGAGAATTTCGGTTGGTGCTTTGACTGTGTGCCGGAAGAAAATAGTCTCTTATTCGAAATCAACGGAATGCGGTTTGAACTTCCATCCGTTGATTTGGTATTATTGAAAAGCACCGAATTACTGGGCGAACCTGTTGAATCCCGTTTTGGGAAAGATTTTCCGATTCGTTTTGATTTTCTGGATACCGTTGGCGGAGGTAATCTTAGTCTACAAGTACATCCTACCACACAATACATCCGTGAGAATTTCGGTATGCATTATACGCAGGACGAAAGTTATTACCTGTTGGATGCAGAAGAAGGAGCAACTGTATATATAGGTGTGAAAACCGGTATTAATGCCGAAGAAATGATAGACGACCTACGGAAAGCAGAAAGAGGTGAACAATCTTTCAATGCAGATAAATATGTGAATAAGATACCGGCAAAAAAGCACGACCATTTCCTGATACCAGGTGGAACAATACACTGTTCAGGAGATAGCGCACTGGTGTTGGAAATTAGCTCGACTCCTAATATATTCACATTCAAACTTTGGGATTGGGATCGTTTAGGACTGGACGGAAAACCACGCCCGATAAATGTGGAAAGAGGCAAAGATGTTATCAACTGGAAACGAAATACAGAATATGCGTACGAGAAACTGATTAATCGAATCGAAGAAGTTGGGCAGGGAGACGGCTGGAAAGAAGAAAAAACAGGTTTGCATCTCAATGAATTTATCGAAACCCGCAGGCATTGGTTTACAAAACCGATACTACATCATACAAATAACAGCGTAAATGTTTTAAACCTTATCGAAGGTGAAGAAGCTATTATTAAAAGCCCCAACGGTGCATTCGAGCCATTTATTGTGCATTATGCCGAGACTTTTATAATTCCGGCAGCAATTGGTAAATATACAATTTCTCCCTATGGTAAATCGGTAGGAAAAGAATGTGCAACAATTAAAGCATACGTTAGATTTTAAACACAAAAAATATATGTACAGCTACGACAAACGAATTGTATTAACACTGGATGCAGGAGGAACTAACTTTGTTTTCTCGGCTATACAAAGTAATGAAGAAATTGTAACCCCTGTTGTTCTTCCAGCCTGTTCGGATAATCTGGACAAGTGTATGGAAACGCTGGTTGAGGGTTTTCAGCTTATTAGGAATTCAATATCTACCGATCCCGTAGCTATTAGTTTTGCTTTTCCGGGACCTGCCGATTACGACAATGGTATAATCGGAGATTTACCGAACTTTTCATGTTTCCGTGGAGGTGTGGCAATGGGACCCTTTCTACAAGAGAAATTTGGTATCCCGGTTTTTATTAATAATGATGGCAATTTATTTGCTTATGGCGAGGCATTAGCCGGGTTGCTCCCCGATGTAAACCGTAAACTTGAAGAAGCGGGTAGCCGCAGAAGATATAAAAATCTATTGGGGATTACCCTTGGTACCGGGTTTGGAGCAGGAGTAGTTATCAATAAGGTGCTACTTACCGGTGATAACGGTGTGGGAGGCGATATGTGGATATTCCGCAACGGTAAGTACCCCAATATGATTGCCGAAGAGAGTGTAAGTATACGGGCTGTAAAACGTGTATACCGAGAATTAACTTCGGACACCACAGAACTCAGCCCAAAAGATATTTTTGAAATTGCCGAGGGTATAAAATCCGGTAACCGGGAAGCAGCTATCCGCAGTTTTGAAGAATTGGGAGAATTGGCAGGCCATGCCCTCTCCTATTCCCTTACAATTGTCGACGGAATGGTCTCCATCGGTGGTGGAATAACCGGGGCAGCCAAATATATAATTCCTGCAATGATTCGGACAATGCAACAACCAGTTGAAACCTTCGCCGGGTTGTCGTTTAAAGGAATGCAGATGGATATTTACAACCTGATGAATCCGAATGAATACGTAGAATTCCTGAAAGACGAAAGTGTTCCTGTTACCATACCCGGCACCGATAAGGAAGTTTATTATAATATCGGAAGAAAGGTTGGAATAGCTGTAACTTCACTGGGAACCAGTAAAGCAGTAGCACTTGGTGCTTATGCATTTGCACTCGCTCAATTGGATAAAACTGAAAATATATGAAGCTAAAAAGATTGTTTACAATAAGCATATCTATTCTTCTGGTTACTAGTTGCACCCAGAATGAAAAACCAGAGAATGTTTCACAATATGTAAACCCCAATATCGGTTCTATACATAGCCGTTGGTTTTTCTATACTCCCGCAGCAGAGCCCTTTGGAATGGCTAAACTAGGAGCATCCACCAATGGAAGTTATGGAAATGCTTCGGGATGGGAAGCCGTGGGATATGAAGATAACCATAACTCAATCGATGGATTTCCCTGTATGCACGAATTCCAGGTAGGAGGAATTACACTGATGCCCGTTACCGGAAAGTTTGTAACTAACCCGGGAAAGATGGACGATCCTGATAACGGTTACCGTTCGCGTTTTGATAAATCAGACGAAATTGCCCAACCCGGATATTATTCCGTTTTATTAAAAGATTACAATATAAAAGCAGAGTTGACTGCCACTGCACGGGTTGGCTTTCAGCGATATACATTTCCCGAGTCTCAAGAATCACATATACTTTTAGATATTGGTAACCGTTGGGGCGAAAGTGGAGCCGTAAAAGATTCTTATATCGAAATGACTGATAACCAAACTATTCAAGGCTATGTTGTAACTGAACCGGAATATGTCAAAAAATACCAAGCGGGAGCATCCGTACCATTGTATTTTTATGCTAAAGTAAATAAAGAACCACAATCGGTAGACGTATTTTACCGGGATGGAGAACCCAAACAGGGCAAAAGTATTCAGGGTAAAGGAGCTGGTATGTCGTTGAACTACCATACAAAGACTAATGACGAGATCACTGTAAAAGTAGGGTTATCTTATACTTCTATCGACAATGCCAGACTGAACTTGGAAACCGAAGCCGCGGATATGTCTTTTGATGAAGCACTTGCCAACACACAACAGAAATGGGAAAAATCCCTCGGCCGTATTCTGGTTAGCGGCGGAACAGAGGATAGCAGAATAAAATTCTACACCGGACTTTACCATGCTTTATTGGGTCGCGGACTTTGCAGTGATGTAAACGGAGCCTATCCCAAAAACGACGGAAGCATCGGGCAAATAGAACTTGATTCGCGTGGAACACCCATACACCATCACTATAACACAGATGCCATCTGGGGTGCATACTGGAATCTCACCACCCTTTGGTCAATCGCTTATCCCGAATACTACAACGATTGGATAAACAGTCAACTATTAGTTTATAAAGATGCAGGTTGGCTGGGCGATGGAATTGCAGCCAGCAAATATGTATCGGGTGTAGGTACGAACATGGTTAGTATAGCCATTGCAGGTGCTTACCAAAGCGGCATCCGTGGCTATGACATTGAAACTGCTTACCAGGCATGTTTAAAGAATGAACTTGGATGGGAAAACCGCATTGCCGGTGCAGGAAAAATGGATACGAAAGAATTTGTAGAAAGAGGTTATTCGCCCTATGTGCAAGGTCTTTCCGAAATAGAGACAGGAGGTTCTGCCTTCTCGGCATCCCACACGCTGGAATATAGTTTCAGTGCGTATGCAGTAGCTCAGTTTGCCAAATCATTAGGAAAGATGGAAGATTACAAGAAACTAATGAAGTATTCGAATGGTTGGCAGCACCTGTTCAATGACGATTTGAAACTTATACACCCCAAAGATGTAAACGGTAACTTCCTGGATAATTTTGATCCATTGGTGTCCTGGAGAGGTTTCCAGGAAGGGAATGCCGTACAATACACATTCTACGTACCACAAAACCCTGAGGGATTAATTAACCGCATTGGTAAAGACGTCTTCAACAACCGTCTGGATTCCATCTTTACTGAAGCGCGCAAATCAATTTTCGGCGGTGGTAAAGAAACGTTTGCCTTCTCGGGTATACAAAGCCCGTATAACCATGGCAATCAACCTAGTTTACATATTTCGTGGTTATTCAATTTCTCGGGAAAACCTTATCTTACTCAGAAATGGACACGCCTAATCTGCGATGAATTCTATGGTACAGATGGTGAACACGGATACGGATACGGCCAGGATGAAGACCAGGGACAACTTGGTGCATGGTTTGTTTTAGCAGGTATGGGGCTTGTTGATGTACAAGGTGGAACACCTGAGCGTCCTACATACCAGATTGGTAGTCCGCTATTCGATAAAGTAGAGATAAAATTAAGCCCGGTGAATGCTACGGGAAAATCTTTTGTTATCGAAACGATTAACAATGATTCGGACAACTACTATATTCAATCGGCTGAACTGAATGGTAAAACGCTGGATAACTGCTGGCTATATAGAGACGAATTTTACAAGGGGGGAAACTTAAAGTTAAACATGGCTGATACTCCTAACGAAGAATGGGGTGCAACAGTTATTCCACCCGTTACAAAATAACAAAACTGACTAACACCATGAAAAAACAAAACTCAATCATCACAGCCCTACCCGTTCTATTTGGCTTTTTTATAATGGGCTTTTGTGATATAGTAGGCATATCCTCTGATTATGTTCAAAGAAGTTTCAACTGGTCGCCCGAGATGACCGGCTTTGTTCCTTCCATGGTATTCATTTGGTTCCTCTTTCTAGGGATACCAGTTGGAATAAAGATGAATAAATGGGGGCGTAAAAACACCGTATTGCTAAGTATGGGAATTACCGTTGCCGGTATGATTATCCCGCTTATCGTTTACAATAGCATCACCTGTTTGTTGGCATTCGCTTTCCTGGGCATTGGAAACGCCATACTTCAGGTCTCGCTCAACCCATTGCTGAACAATGTTATTACAAACAAAAAACTATTAACCAGCAGTCTTACTGCCGGACAGGTTATCAAAGCAGTGTCTTCGCTTGTTGGGCCCGAAATAGTACTTCTGGCTGTTGCCTGGTTTGGAGAAGATAAATGGTATTATTGTTTCCCAATACTGGGAGCGATAACACTGCTATCCGCACTTTGGCTGATGGGAACCCGTATTGAACGCGAGAAAGAAGGTACCACAACAGAAACCGTATCCACAAGCGCTACATTCGCTTTATTAAAAGACCGAGCTATACTGTTATTGTTCCTGGGAATTTTCTTTATTGTCGGCGTAGATGTAGCGACTAACTTTATCAGTTCAAAATTAATGGCAATCCGTTTCGACTGGACACCCGAGCAAACAAAATTTGCTCCACAAGTGTATTTTTTCAGCCGTACGGTAGGAGCATTGTTGGGAGCTTTTCTGCTTACCCGTATTGCAGAAATCAAATACTTCCGGGTCAACATTCTGGCATGTATAGCTTCACTTCTGGTACTGGCATTTACGGGAAACGAAGTTGTTAATCTCGTTTGTATAGGAGCTGTGGGCTTCTTTGGTTCTTCGGTGTTTCCTATTATTTATTCCATGGCATTGCAGGCACGACCGGAAAAGGCGAACCAGATATCCGGCCTTATGATAACTGCCGTTGCCGGTGGTGCAGTAGTTACACCGGTAATTGGCTTTGCAACAGGTACGGTAGGCATTATCGGTGGCATATTTGTTATTCTACTGTGTGTACTGTATCTTACTTATTGTGCATTTGGGGTAAAAATATTAAAACAATAAAAGAGTGAGGTAAAGTAGATGGGTGTCGATGCCACATGGTTTATACTATACCTCACTCTTTTAACTCCTTTACCTCACTCTTTACCTCACTAAAACAATATAAAATTACTAAAACCAATACCATGTCCAGATTTACCCTTTTCTTTCTAACATTACTCATCCCCTTCTCCTTTTTGAATGCTTCCAAAGTAATTTGGAAAATTGGCAACGCAGATAACTCCGCAACCGAGTTTGCCCTTGGTCCCTCCGATTATAAGAGATTTCTTGAAAAAGACTTTGGTTATGAAGACCGTTATTACTTAATCGGAAAATCAAATCCCAAGACAGATTTTCCTTACGTACTCCCAGGCCCCGAAGATACATGGGGAGGTACATGGGGAACATCCGGCTGGCGCACCCATGATATAAACGTTCTGTTCAATATCAGCCGGAAGCCCTCTAAAGGTATGTGGAAACTGGTTATCGACCTGGTCGACTCTCATCCTAACCGTTCCGAAGTTAAAGTTACTGTTAATTCGGTCGAGAAAAAGTTTTCAATTAAAGGCTCTTCCATAGATGTTATTGATGGCAATGTTGCCGGTGCCCAGGAAAAAATACTTGAATTCGAGTTCCCTTCAAATGTAATCAAGAACGGAGGGAATGCCATTACCATATCCATACTTGAAGGTAGTTGGATAGTTTTTGACCAGGTTTATCTCGAAGCACCTGATAATACGGTTTTACAAGAGGATAACGGACCGGTATTTCTCAGGGATATAACAACAGCCCCTTATGAAATTGAACTAGACGGAAACAGATATCAACCCTTACTAATTGATGCAGAACATCTTTCAGGAAACCCTGAACTAATGGCCGAATTAGACGGAGTATCCATTTTTAAAGCGAACCTCGACACTGCGCGATATATTTTCGAAGCTCCTATGCCGGCAGTAGGTAAAAGCAAAAAGAGTAAATACCGCATCCTGGCAGATAACAAAGTATTGCAGGAGGGTACGGTGATGCGCAGCCCGCAACCGCTACAAACTTTTGCCGATTATGTTGATACAAAGATAGGTTCCGGACATTCGCGCTGGATGATTGCTCCCGGACCGTGGATGCCTATGAGCATGGTAAAGATAAGCCCCGACAATCAAAATATGGGTTGGCAATCGGGTTATCAGCCTACTTTCGAAACACTGGGATGTTTCAGCCACATCCACGAATGGACCATGGCAGGATTGGGAATGATGCCCACCAATGGCGAGCTAAAAATTAAGGTGGCCGATCAGTTTAACCCCGATGAAGGATATCGTTCGCGCATCGATAAACGTACCGAAGAAGCTCCGTTGGGTTATTATAAGGTTTACATGACCGATACGGATATTCAGGCCGAAGTTACCGCAACCACCCGTGCCAGCTTTCAGCGTTATACCTTCCCCACTCATACAGATGGCCGGATAATGATAGACCTGCATATTCCGTCGGAATACGACTATAAGTTGCTCGATGTCAGCATGAAGAAAACAAGTGATTACCGTATCGAAGGCTATTGTCATCAGCTTTCTCCCCGTCCCCATGTATGGAGTAACGACGCCGACCAGGAATACATTGTACACTTCGCGATTGAATTCGATAAACCAATTAAAAACCTCGGTGGCTGGATAGACGACCAGGTAATAAACAACACGGATATAAAAGCTAAAGATAGCAAAGAAGCAGGTATGTTTGTGGAGTTCGACACAAAAGTAAACCCCGTAGTCCAGGTTCGTACAGGAATCTCCCTGGTAAGCGTTAAAAACGCATGGCTGAACCTTGAAAAAGAGATTTCACGACCATTCAATTGGGATTTCGAAGCTGTAGTACAAAACCAGAAAGATGTATGGAATGATATTTTCAACCGTGTTGCTATAACATCTAACGACCGACAGGAAAAAATCCGCTTTTAGACCAATATGTACCGCGCCATGTGCCGCAATACATGGAGCGATGTGAATGGCGAATGGATGTCGCCCGACGAACAAATACGCAAATTTGATAATCCCGAACATCTTGCTCTGGGCTGTGATGCTTTCTGGAATACCTTCTGGAACCTGAATCAGTTCTGGAACCTGGTTACACCCGAATGGTCGTCCAAATGGGTGCACTCTCAACTAGCCATGTACGATTCGAATGGGTGGCTGGCAAAAGGCCCGGCAGGAATGGAATACATACCGGTAATGGTTGCCGAACATGAAATTCCACTGATAGTAAGTACGTACCAGATGGGAATACGCGATTATGATGTAGAAAAAGCATTCGAAGCTGTAAAGAAAATGCAGACCACTCCTGCTACCCAGGTAGCCGGTGGCTTTGCTGGGAACAGGGATTTAATACCCTATATGCAATATAAATATGTGCCTGTTGAGAAGGGCAGATTCTCCAATACATTAGAGTATTCTTACGACGACTGGACAGTAGGCCAATTCGCCAAATCCCTGGGTAAATACGATGAATATAAAGTATTTAACGACCGCGGCCAGTGGTGGAAGAATGCTATCAACCCCGCAAACGGCTATGCCCACATGAGGGATACCACAGGTGCCTTCGTACCCGATTTCGACCCGTTCCTCTCCGGACGCAATCACCATTATGTAGAGGGTAATGCATGGCAGCTAAGTTTCTTCGTTCCCCAGGATGTACCGGCACTGATGGAGTATATAGGAAAAGAAACATTTGTTGAAAGATTAAACTGGGGATTCGCCGTAAGCGAACCCTGGCGCTACAATGCCCCGAACGACCAATATTGGGATTATCCGGTGGTACAGGGTAACCAGCAATCCATGCATTTTGCTTTTCTTTTCAACTGGGCGGGTAAACCATGGCTTACTCAGAAATGGAGCCGTTCTATTATCGATAAATACTACGGTAGCGGTATTGCCAATGCCTATCTGGGCGATGAAGACCAGGGCCAGATGAGTGCATGGTTCGTTATGGCTGCTATCGGATTGTT
Source organism: Bacteroides sp. (assembly GCA_032108265.1). GTDB lineage: Bacteria > Bacteroidota > Bacteroidia > Bacteroidales > Bacteroidaceae > Bacteroides. The sequence continues at coordinate 20,327 of DAMCMT010000015.1, read as the reverse complement.
CCAGACTGACGGTGGTTGCCGTGTCGATCCGGTTTATGAAATAGCCAGTCCGCTATACGAGAAAATTGTTATCGACCTGGGCGAACGTTACGGCCGGGGTAAAACCTTTACCATAGAAGCCAAGAATGTTTCGCGCAACAATAAGTATGTTCAAAGCGCAATTTTGAATGGCAAGAAACTTCAAAACTTCTATTTTCCGGCTTTGGAATTGTTACAGGGTGGCGAATTAATTCTTGAAATGGGCGAAAAGCCTAATGAGCAATGGGGAATTCTCCTATGAACAAGCCGTAAAAGTCGGTAGTTTTACAAATAAAAGGCTGTAGTTTTGGTGTAGGGAGATGTACATCTCGGAACACCAAAACTATGGTCTTTTGCGTGGAATCTACTGTACTTTATCCAGCAATAGTCGTGAGTTCCTGAGAAAATAACTTTTGATGCTTCTTATGCAGAAATTATACGATCAGGAATAAAAAAGATTCCGGAATTCTGTAAATATATTCCAGTATTCGCTTTTGGGAAAATGATAGAATGATTGTACCATTTAATCAGTATATTTAAACCCTGAACCTAAAAACCACGACAACTATGGGATTATTTATTGTTTTCCTGGTATTTACTTTGGATGCATTAGTCGTATGGCAATTACTGCGTTCAAACATTCCACTTGCCCGACTCTTTATCTATCTCACGATAATATTATTATTCCCTGTTATAGGAATTACAATCTATTATATAAGTGAGTTATTGATTCCCAAATTAAAAACCCGTAAAATTAAGCCATGAAAGTTTCACCCACAAAAGCTGTCATCTGGATAGCAGGGCTGTCTATTTTTATGGCTACTGTTATCAGTTTAATACTTGGTTTTATATCTTTCTTCGGTGTAGTATTAATACTAAGTCTGACCGGACTTATCTATGGCCTGATTGTTAAAGAAAAAAAGATATGGAAACCATTTATGATCGCTACCATCATTACTATTGCTGCTATGGTAGCGTTAATCTTTCTGGTATCCATATCAGATATGTAACAATATTATATGTATTATTGAATATTCAGTTTCTTTCTAGCAAATTCTTCAATGAACCCGATTGTATCATCTATACCCAGAATGGATGAATCGATACATAAGTGGTATGTAGCTGCTGCTCCCCAGGTTTTATAACTATAATAATTATAATATTCGGAACGTCTTTTGTCAGTACGATGAATCATATCCCGGGCTTCTTCTTCGGTTACCTGATTATTGGTCATGAGTCGTTTAATACGTTCTTCCATGGAGCAGGCAATGAAAATATTCACAACCCGCGGATAGTCGCGCAAGATGTAATCGGCACAACGCCCGACAAATAAACAGGATTTTTCAGCCGCCAGTTTACGGATTACATCGCTCTGTATTTTAAATAAAGCATCGTTACTCAAATAATTTGCGTAAGGCATGGTGTTTTCCGTAAACAGGGAAAACCGGTTCCCAAAGAATCCGCCGATAAAAGTCTGCGATGGTTTTTCATCAGCTTTCTCAAAAAATTCCTCACATAATCCACTTTCTTTAGATGCGAGATTAATAAGTTCCTTGTCATAAAAAGAGATATCCAGCCGTTTTGCCAGCTTTTCTCCTATATCGCGTCCACCGCTGCCAAGCTGACGACCTATATTGATAACAAACTTTTCGTTCATAGATTTGAATGATTAATTATGTGTCACAAATTTAAAATAAAACTGCGGAAAATAAAATGAATTTACGAAACAAGTTTCTTTTCTATAAGAAACTCATAACAATAATTCCGATAATAAAGACACACTTTAGGGTGAATTTTGCTAATTTTTTAAAATATTTTTTGTAATTATGCACATCCTAAATTAATAAACAGATTTACTAACTTAAAAACACTAATTATGAAAAAGAATGTTTTGAAAAAAGCAGTATTAATTATGTCCATGGCTGTGGTTACTATTTTTTCGTATGGGCAGGAAAGAAACGATATTGCCGTAGGAGGAAATATTTCATATGAACTTGATGATTATAACAACTTTGGACTTACCGGAAAATTTCAGTGGAATATAACAGATGGACTACGGCTGGAACCAAGTGCCAGTTATTATTTCAAGAAAGATAATTATACAATGTGGGATATGAATGCCAATCTGCATTATGTATTCAAAATCAATGAAGTTTTTAATCTTTATCCACTTGGCGGTCTTTCGATTGTAGGATATGAGATACACGATAACGATGATACTCAACTTGGTATTAACTTCGGCGGAGGTCTTGAATATAAATTAACGAATAACCTTTCTATTGGCGCTGAATTGAAATACCAATATTTGGATGACTGGTTCTCAGACAGATTTACATTAGCTGCCGGAATTACATATAGATTCTAATAAGTATTTTAATATAATTAAGGGCGCCGCTACTGGGGGGTGCCTTTTGTAGTTTTATGTCGGTAACCAAAATAACCGCTTCGGTAGCCAAAAATGTTTTTTCAGTAATTAATCATAAAATATTTTCAACTATTTTAAGTAATTATGCAAATCTAAAAATTCAATTATGAACAACTCTAATTTAAAAACATTGAGTATGAAAACCCCATTTCTAAAGAAGGTTGTCCTGGTTATGTCCATGGCAGTAGTTACTATTTTCGCTTATGGGCAGGAAAAAGGCGATATGGCTGTAGGTGGTAATATCGGAGTAGGCCTGGACGATTTCAATAATTTCGGTTTAACTGCTAAATTCCAATGGAATATTACAGATGAATTACGTTTGGAACCCAGTACCGGTTATTATTTCGAAACCAGCAACGTTGATATGTGGGATATGAATATCAACCTGCATTATCTGTTTAAACCCACCAACATGATTAATCTTTATCCATTAGCCGGTTTTACTATTCTACATGCCGATTATGGACCTACTGATACTGAATTTGGTGTAAATCTTGGAGGAGGTGTAGATTTCAAACTTACGAACAATTTCTCTGTAGGCGCTGAGCTAAAATACCAGCTTGTTCCGGATTGGAATAGATTCGTACTTTCTGCCGGAGTTACGTATAGATTTTAAATAATTGAAAATGGAAAATTGAAAGTTGAAAATTGCCATGCGGTATTAATATCCAAAATTTAATTTTCAATTTTCCATTTTCAATTATTTAAAGCCGCCTGCCTCTTAAACACCCTGAACTGATGCCATAACATTATAGCCGCTACCACAAAAGCAACAAAATCTGCTATCGGCATACTAAGCCATACACCACGTTCGCCCAGAAGATCAGGTAAAATAAGCAATAAAGGAATCAGGAACAATACCTGGCGTGTAAGCGAAAGGAAAATAGCCTTTCCAGCCATACCGATACTTTGGAAGAAATTAGATGCTACCATCTGGAAACCCACTATCGGGAAAAACATGACCACCGTACGCATACCCCTTGAAGCTATTTC
>DAMCMT010000015.1:1361-16881 GCA_032108265.1 Bacteroides sp. | reverse complement strand
AAGCTGAGTATCGGTAGTAAAGATGGAAACCGCCAACCGGGGAAAGAACATCCCTACAATAAATCCCAGACAAGTTACAACTGTAGCTGCATAAATAGTAAGCTTCAGTACTTCGGTAACACGACTATAAAGCTTAGCTCCATAATTATAGCCGGCTATAGGTTGCATACCCTGATTAAGACCCATTACAATCATCAGAAACAAGAATACCAGCCTGTTCACAATACCATAAGCACCGATAGCCAGGTCGCCTCCATGATTTTTAAGCCCCTGGTTAATAAGTATAACTACAAATGTTGCAGCAAGATTCATTAAAAACGGAGACAGCCCGATGGATAAAGAAGCAGTAACAATACGTCTTTTAAGCCTGAATATGCCCTTCCGGAAGTGTATCAATTCGTTTTTGTTGCTGAACAATACAATCAACCAAACCAGTGAAATAATCTGAGCCAGAATGGTTGCGATTGCCGCCCCCTGAATGCCCCAATCGAACACAAAAATAAAAATCGGGTCGAGGATCGTATTAATAACAACCGTAGCAATAGTTGCCGCCATAGCCTGCTTAGGATGCCCGGCTGCACGAATAACTGTATTCAGCCCCATATATAAATGAGTAATAACATTGCCCAGCAAGATAATCTCCATATAATCGCGGGCGTAACCGATGGTATCTTCACTGGCGCCGAAGAAATAAAGAATGGGATCGAGAAACATCAAGGTTATTATTGTAAAAAGAATCCCAATAACGACATTTAGGATAACCACGTTACCTAAAACCCGCTGGGCTGTATCGTAATCTCGTTGCCCTAGTTTCATCGACACCAGAGTTGCTGCCCCTGCACCCACCAGTGAGCCGAAAGCCGCAGCAAGATTCATTAACGGAAAGGTTAATGCCAAACCCGATATAGCTAGCGGGCCAACACCTTGTCCGATAAAGATACTGTCGACCATATTATAAAGCGACGAAGCAGTCATTGCAATGATTGCAGGTATCGCGTATTGCATCAGTAACTTTCCGATCTTCTCTGTACCCAGTTCCGTGGGTATATTATTCTGTTCTGCCATACCTATTGAATATTATAAAAAAGTGTGCAAAGGTAGCAATTATTCATCTGAGATGGAACAAAACCCAAACAATAATAGTTCGCGCCGCAATTAACGACCCGTTTTTACCCAAATATTAGAAAAGTTTTGTACTTTTGCCCCAAATAAGTTTTGATTTTCCAACTCAAAACTCATAACTCAAAACTCATAACTTAAAATGAACGTATTGGAATTAAGTGAGCAGGAAATTATTAGGCGCAATAGCATGAACGAGCTGCGCCAGATGGGAATTGAGCCCTATCCTGCAGCTGAATATGTAACAAACGCCTTCTCTACAGATATAAAAAACGAATTTAAAGACGATGCTGAACCCCGCAAAGTAACCATCGCCGGCCGTATGATGAGCCGCAGGATTATGGGAAAAGCATCATTTATTGAATTACAAGATTCCAAAGGACGTATTCAGGTATATATTACACGCGATGATATTTGCCCCGGCGATGATAAAGATATGTACAATGTTGTATTCAAGCGCCTCCTCGACCTAGGCGACTTCATTGGTATCGAAGGATATGTATTCCGCACGCAAATGGGCGAAATCAGTGTACACGCCGAGAAACTTACCGTACTCGCAAAATCTATTAAGCCACTGCCCATTGTTAAACAGAAAGATGGCGTAGTTTACGATTCTTTTGAAGACCCCGAACTACGTTATCGTCAACGCTACGTAGACCTGGCAGTGAACGAAGGCGTAAAAGAAGTATTCATTAAGCGCACCAAATTATATAACTCCATGCGCGAATTCTTTAACGCGCAGGGATATATAGAGGTAGAAACCCCGGTTTTGCAGTCCATCCCCGGTGGAGCTGCGGCCAGGCCATTCCTCACACATCACAATGCATTAGATATTCCATTATACCTCCGTATTGCCGACGAACTTTACCTGAAACGCCTTATAGTAGGTGGGTTTGAAGGTGTATACGAATTCTCCAAGAACTTCCGCAACGAAGGTATGGACCGTACACACAACCCGGAGTTCACGGTAATGGAAATTTATGTAGCCTACAAAGATTACAACTGGATGATGAAGTTTACTGAAGATATGATAGAAAAAGCCTGTCTGGATGTAAACGGAACAACCGAAGTACAGGTAGGCGAGAACCTGATTAATTTCAAAACCCCATACAAACGGGTTACCATGCTCGATTCGATCAAGGAATTTACCGGATACGACCTTACAGGAAAATCCGAAGATGAAATCCGTAACATCTGCAAAGAATTGAAGATGGAAATCGACGATACAATGGGAAAAGGTAAACTGATTGATGAAATATTCGGTGAGTTCTGTGAAGGCAATTACATTCAGCCTACATTTATCACTGATTACCCCATCGAAATGTCGCCCCTCACCAAACGCCATCGTACTAACCCCGAACTAACCGAACGTTTCGAACTCATGGTAAATGGTAAGGAACTGTGTAATGCTTACTCGGAACTGAACGACCCGATCGACCAGCTCGAACGTTTCCAGGAACAGTTAAGGCTAAGCGAAAAAGGAGATGATGAGGCAATGTTTATTGATATGGACTTTGTACGTGCCCTGGAATATGGTATGCCTCCAACATCGGGAATGGGTATCGGAATGGATCGATTGGCTATGTTACTTACAGGCCAGACCACCATTCAGGAAGTGCTGTTCTTCCCACAGATGCGTCCGGAAAAAACGGTAAAAAAAGACCCGGTGAACAAATATACTGAAATCGGTGTTCCCGAAGAATGGGTACCTGTTATTCAGAAAGCCGGTTATAATATGGTTGATGAGATGAAGGAAGTAAACCCGCAGAAACTGCATCAGGATATTTCCGGAATCAAGAAAAAATATAAACTCGAAATAAGCAGCCTGTCGGTTGACGATGTGGCTGGTTGGATACAGAAACTCAATTCGTAATTCTTAACTACAGGTATGAAGTTACCGGGGAAGATAGCAATCATGGGTGGAGGAAGTTGGGCTACAGCCATTGCAAAAATGGTTATGGCTCACGATGTTCCAATAAACTGGTATATACGGCGAGACGACAGGATTGCCGAATTTAAGCGGTTGGGCCATAATCCGGCGTACCTTACAGCCGTGAAATTTGATATGAAGCGAATTACCCTCAGTTCAAATATCAACGATATAGTACGCGACTCCGACACCCTCATCTTTGCGACACCCTCTCCCTACCTGAAGTCGCACCTAAAGAAACTCAAACTCAAGCTCAAAGATAAATTCATCATCACGGCCATCAAGGGAATTGTTCCCGACGAGAACCTGATTGTTTCCGAATACCTGAACAAGATATATGGTGTTCCTGCCGATGATATTGCCGTACTGGCTGGGCCCTGCCATGCTGAAGAAGTAGCCCTGGAACGCCTCTCCTACCTCACCGTGGCTTGTCCCGACAAGGATAAAGCACGTATCATGGCTCGGAATCTAAGTAGCAGCTACATTAAAACCTCTGTAAGTGATGATGTTACCGGCATTGAATATGGTTCGGTTTTAAAGAACGTATATTCCATTGCCGCAGGTATATGCAGCGGATTAAAATACGGCGATAATTTTCAGGCCGTACTCATGTCTAATGCCATACAGGAAATGAAACGCTTCCTTGATACAGTATATCCCATAAACCGGATAATCGATGATTCAGCCTATTTGGGCGATTTATTGGTTACCAGCTATTCCAATTTCAGCCGTAACCGCACCTTCGGAACAATGATTGGCAGAGGTTACTCGGTAAAAAGCGCCCAAATTGAGATGGAAATGATTGCCGAAGGCTATTACGGAACAAAATGTATCAAAGAACTCAATAAGCACCACCACGTAAATATGCCCATTCTGGATGCGGTATATAATATTCTCTATGAAAAAATCTCACCTATGATTGAGATTAAATTATTAACAGATTCGTTCAGATAAGCTTTTGAGTTTTTAAGCTTTTGAGCTTTTAAGACTGTGGTAAAATCCTTAAAAGCTTAAAGACTCAAATACTTAAAAGCTCAAATACTTAAAAGCTTAAATGCTCAAATACTTAAAAGCTTAAATGCTCAAATACTTAAAAGCTTAAATAAAATGATCACACTAAACATTGAAAAAACCCTTGGTTTTATTTCGAAAGAAAATATCATGGCTTACGAGCCGGTAGTAAAAGCCGCCCGCGAGGCATTGGAAAATGGTACAGGAAAAGGAAATGATTTCCTGGGCTGGTTGCATTTACCTTCATCTGTTACGAAAGATTTTCTGGCAGATATCAATCAAACAGCACAAGTACTGCGCGATAATTGCGACTACGTGGTAGTAGCCGGTATCGGCGGAAGTTATTTGGGAGCCAAGGCTGTTATTGAAGCCCTATCCAATAGTTTCACCTGGTTGCAGGAAAGCAAAAAGAACCCGGTTATTCTGTATGCAGGCCACAACATAGGCGAAGATTATTTGTACGAACTCACCGAATTCCTGAATGGAAAGAAGTTCGGTGTTATCAATATCTCCAAATCAGGTACCACAACCGAAACCGCACTTGCTTTCCGCTTGCTGAAAAAACAATGCGAAGAGCAACGAGGTAAAGAATTAGCCCGCAAAGTTATTGTAGCCATTACTGATGCAAAAAAAGGCGCTGCCCGCGTAACGGCCGACCAGGAAGGTTATAAATCATACATTATCCCTGATAATGTAGGTGGTCGTTTCTCGGTTTTAACTCCCGTAGGCTTGTTGCCGATAGCTGTTGCCGGTTTCAATATTGAGCAATTAATAGCCGGTGCAACCGATATGGAAAAAACCTGCGGCATCGATACTCCATTTGCCGAAAATCCTGCTGCTATTTATGCTGCAACCCGTAACGAATTATACAAAAACGGAAAGAAAATTGAAATTCTCGTAAACTATAACCCTAAGCTTCACTACGTGAGCGAGTGGTGGAAACAGCTTTACGGCGAATCCGAAGGAAAAGAAAATAAAGGTATATTCCCTGCTGCTGTAGATTTCTCTACGGACCTCCACTCTATGGGTCAGTGGATCCAGGAAGGCGAACGCACCATTTTCGAAACAGTTATCTCTGTAGAAAAGACTGATAACACATTGAAAGTACCTTCGGATGATGCTAACCTGGACGGCCTCAATTTCCTTGCAGGCAAAAGAGTAGACGAAGTAAATAAGATGGCCGAACTCGGTACACAAATTGCGCATGTAGACGGTGGTGTACCCAATATCCGCATCTCAATTCCCGAGTTAAATGAATACAGCATTGGTCAATTACTTTATTTCTTCGAAATAGGTTGCGGTATCAGCGGTTATGTACTGGGTGTGAATCCATTCGACCAACCGGGAGTAGAGGCATATAAGAAAAATATGTTCGCACTACTGAACAAGCCTGGCTACGAAGAAGAATCAAAAGCTATTCAAAGCAGATTGTAATATTTGCTTCTATACTATGTATCACTGCATAAGTATATAGCATTTATTTAATTTGAAACTGTATTAAATGTTTGTACACCCGGGTCTACACATCTCGTACACCCGGGTGTACTTGCTTTGTACACCCGGGTCTACCGGCCTTGTACACCCGGGTGTACCGGCCTTGTACACCCGGGTGTACAAAGAAGTATGATACTTGCAAACGAAAAGTATCTAACCGGGTTTATACATTCTTTAAAGTTTACTTCTGATTTCCCGGCTATATTCTTTAGTGAGGGATAGTGGTAAATATTTCAGAAAAAACAGCATCTATCACTAGTTGCAAGTAATTGATTAACAGATAATTAAATCTATTAGTGAGGGATGTGACAGATGTTTTGAGAAAAAACTACTGAGGAGATTCCAATAACTGGGTTTTAAGAACTAAATCAATATGCGCTCCTTCGCTGTCTATGGCTTTTGAGTTAAGAAAGAAGGATATCTTTTGTTCGCCGTCTTCATCTTTTAAAATTTCGGCTTTCACGGCTAAGGATGTTTCAGTTATTCCATCATTAAATACAAGTTCATTTATATCGGAGAGTTCCTGTGAAACTTCGTCTATTTGAAAGAACAACACTGTTTTTACCTTATCTTCCTCATTCTGGACGATAAAAGAACGCAAATCGTTTCCATTTCCATACAACTCAATACCAATATCTACTTTATCTCCTTTCGCTAAAGAAGGCATCTGGTGTAAGTTATTTGCGTAATTCACTTCCTCTTCATCACCAACAATATGAATACCAACTATTTTCATCACCGGCATATTAGAATCAGAATCCGCACATCCGCAAAACCATAACAAAGGTAAGATGGATAGTATTATTTTTTTCATGTATTTGTGATTGATAGTTATGCAAAAATAACCATTATATCCTAATTTACAAAAAAACGGGCTTTTGCTTTACGTACCGGGGTAATATATCTAACTTTGCATTTCATAAATCCGCGTTTACAATGTATAAAGAAGCAATTGAGCAATATCTTTCCAAAAACCTTTATCCGTGTATCAACCTCAAAGCTGTATTATTTGATATGGATGGTGTATTGTATAATTCAATGCCGTATCATGCCGAAGCATGGCATCAAACCATGAAAGAGTACGGTTTCAATCTATCCAAAGAAGAAGCTTATCTGTACGAAGGGCGTACCGGTGCATCGACCATCAATATTGTATTCCAACGGGAAATAGGCCGTAACGCTACCGATGAGGAAATTAAAAACATCTATAAACGGAAATCCGAACTATTTAATGAATATCCGGAAGCTAAACCAATGCCAGGAGCCTGGGAATTATTACAAAAAGTCAAAATAGCCGGTTTAACTCCTATGATTGTTACCGGTTCGGGGCAAACCTCGCTACTGGAAAAACTAAACAATAACTTCCCGGATACTTTTAAACCTGAATTAATGGTAACAGCTTTCGATGTAAAATATGGTAAGCCAAACCCTGAACCGTATTTAATGGCATTACAGAAAGGGAATCTACAAGCTAATGAGGCCATCGTGGTCGAGAATGCTCCGCTGGGAGTAGAAGCTGCTGTTGCTGCGGGTATATTCACCGTGGCGGTTAATACGGGTCCCTTAGACAATAAGGTTTTACTGGATGCCGGAGCTAATATATTATTTGATTCAATGCAAGAATTCGAAAGTAGTTGGGAACTTTTTACCTCATAACCGGTTTCTTTTAGAAAAAACCCGTATTTTCGTAACAGCATCCAGGTGCAACATAATTATTCCGACAAATTGCGTGATAGCCGCGAATAAAAATATGGAGAAACTAATACAGAATAACACCGATATAAATGATGAAGCAAAATTATTGCAGTCTTTTCTGGCTGGCAATAAGGATGCCTTTTCATTAATATATAAGAAGTATGTGAACGAACTCTTCGCATACGGCATGGGGTTAGGTGTAGATAGAGAAACTCTTAAAGATGCTATTCAGGATGTTTTCTACAAATTTCATGAGAATAAAAAGCAGCTTGCTGCTGTCAATAATCTGAAATATTACCTGCTACGGATACTCAAAAACCGTTTACTTAATATTTACCGGGCTGAAATGAAAATCAGCGATGAATCTCCGGTGGAATTATCTTTTACTATTAAATCTACTGTGCTGGATGATTTAATTCAGGAAGAAGAACAACTGGCTATTCAAACTAAAGTAGATAATTTACTAAAAGTCCTGACCGATAGGCAAAGAGAAGCAATATATCTGCGTTTTATCCAGGAAATGGAATACGAAGAAATTGGGAAATTATTAGAAATGACTCCGCAAGCCAGCAGAAAGCTTGTTTCCAGGGCTATAAAACGAATGCGGGAAGAACAATTGCCACTGCTGCTTATACTTATTACTCTAGAATATTTAGGTAAGTAAGTGTTCATAATTAATTCACCCTATTTTGTTATCACATTATCAATGAATCCCCGATGGGGATTTGTTGTTATATAACCTATCTTTTCTATTGATATATATGCCCTCCGGGCAATTATTTTGTTGCCCGGAGGGCATACATATCAATAAAAAAGAGAGAATAAAGTCGTCTTTATTCCCCATACGGGGATTCATACCCGAACAAATTAAGTCAATATAAATACGAGTCAATATAAATACTAATTAGGAAAATCTACTTAATATGTAATTTTCTCATTAAATAATGGGAACAAAAAAACAGGTCGCGGGTCTATATATAAAACCCTGAATCCTGTAAAATGAAAAAGGAAACCCCGTATACTGCCAATGAGTTATTACAAAATGAGTCTTTTCTTCGTTGGAGATTATTCCCCACGCAGGAAGATGAAGAATATTGGATCAATTATCTAAAAGAAAATCCACACCAAAAAGAAGTTATTGATACTGCTATACAAAAGGTAAAGCATATAAAATTGAATAACTATAAACTTTTGGATGAAGAAAGTTCATCCATATTTGCAAATGTTGAGAAACAGATCAGCAGGAAACAAAAGCGGAAAAAAACATGGGTTTTTGCCTCTGTTTCAACTGCTGCGGCAATTGCACTTCTTTTAGTCATATCCGGCATATTTACCCGGCAGGTGGAACAATATATTCCAGAAATAATTGCAGATGTAAGTCAATCTACCGAAAACAGCAAAGATATCCGGATGATATTGGGCGATGAAAGTATCAGCCTGGGATATGATGCTGATTTCGAATACAATGAAAACGGAGAAGTAGTTGTTTCCGGTGGAAACAAGGAAGTTATAACCAAAAACATAGCAGAAAAAACAGTCAAAACCAGTAAACTGATTGTACCGAAGGGGAAACGCTCCTCACTTACTTTGTCTGACGGAACAAAAATATGGGTCAATTCGGGCTCTACTCTTGAATTCCCTGTCATTTTTGAGGATAAACAAAGAGAAATCACTGTTAATGGCGAAATATATCTGGAAGTGGAAAAAGATACAGAGAGGCCATTTATCGTACATACGAATAGATTATCGGTCAGGGTTTTAGGTACTCGTTTCAATGTATCGGCTTACGAGGATGATTCGAGTAATTCGGTAGTACTTGTCGAGGGTAAAGTTGAAGTATCCACCGAAAATGAGAAAGTAACACTACAGCCCGACCAAATGGCCGCTATAGATGGGGCAGCCATTTTAACCCAGGCAGTAAATGTTTACGATTACATCAGTTGGAAAGACGGGTTAATGCAGTTTGACAGAGAACCGTTATTTAATATTCTTACCCGACTGGGGCGCTATTACGACAAAGATATTGTATGCGAATCAGAAATAAAAGAAATGAAATGTTCCGGAAAGATTGTACTTTTTGATGATATTGGAGACGTTCTAGAAACCATTACCCATTCGACACCCATTCGATACCAAATCACCGATACAGAAATATACGTCAGTAAAAAATAAAACGAAAGACATGTTTAACCTTATAAATAAAAATATGCCTATGATATAAACATTCCAGTTATCCTCCATGAAAAAGCCGGATAATAGTACCAATATCATCCGGCATTGATTTCAAAGTAATCACAACTTTTCGTCTAACTTTTAAAATCGATACAAATATATGAAAATTAATCCTTATTTGGAAAGGTCATGGCTTGGTGACCTTAGTAATTTATTACGTGTAATGAAAATCACAGTATTATTTCTCTTTATAGGAATAAGTGCGGCATTCTCATCAACTTATTCCCAAACAACCGAACTTTCGTTAGACCTGAGCCAACGGACTATCGCGGATATTTTCAATACTATTGAAAAACAAACCGAATATGTTTTTTTCTTTTCCGACGAAATACGTTCCGAACTATCCAAAAAAGTTAATATCCATGTGGAATCGAAAACAATTGATCACATTCTGAATGAACTCTTTGCCGGAACTAACTTGACCTATAAAATAAACGACCGCCAGGTTTCTATTGGCAAATCTCCTGAAAAAAAGCAAACTAATACACCTCTTATAACCACCCGCGAATTAACCGGAGTAGTGAAGGATAAATTCGGCGATCCTATTATCGGGGCAAATATTGTTGTTAAAGGACAAATAACTACCGGTACAATAACTGACATTGACGGAAAATTCTCTCTTAATGTCCCTGATAACACGGTATTAGTGGTTAGCTATATCGGCTATAAAACTCAGGAGATTCCCGTTCGTAATAGCGAAATACTACAAATAGTATTGGAAGACGATATGGCAATTATGGATGAAGTGGTAGTTGTAGGTTATGGTACACAGAAAAAGGTTAATCTTACGGGATCTATAGCTTCTGTCAGCACGGAGGATATTAAGGACCGAGTACAAACCAATGTTCTTTCAAGTCTTCAAGGTACTATTCCGGGAGTTACTATTATCACCCGTCCGGGAGGGGGAACTTCCATAAATTTCCGCGGTCGGGGTAACCTGGGAACATCCGAACCACTGTATGTTATTAACGGAGCTATTGCCGATAAATCCTTCTTTTCCAACCTTGACCCGAACAGTATTGAATCAATTTCATTTATGAAGGATGCTGCCTCTTCGGCTATCTATGGTTCGCGTGCGGCATTTGGGGTGGTTCTTGTTACCACCAAGACCGGAAAAACTGAAAAGTTCAATATATCCTACAACGGATACATAGGTTCCAAAACACCAACCTATCTCTTTGATGCGGTTAATTCTTGGGAGTACGCCACCTTACTTAACGAAGGAATGTACAATCGAAACCCCTCTGCAGGGAAAAACCAAGCTTATTCCGAAGAAGAAATTGGCTGGTTTAAGGACGGCTCGCAACCCGATTATTATCCCAATACCGACTGGCAAGACCTGGTACTGGACAAGCATGTGCTTACAACACAGCACTCCCTGAATTTCAGTGGAGGAGGCGAGAAAGTAAGTTTCTTTACCGGATTGGGATATTTGTATGATGATAATTATATGCCTGGTCAAAGTTCTCAAAGGTACAACCTGGATATGAATGTTACTGCCAATCTACTACCGTGGATAACATTGAGAACAGGCGTTAAATATATTCAGAATACAGGTAAAACAGAACATGGAACTGCTTATATTGGTAATTTCATTGGTGTACCTTCCATTATGGTTGCAAAACATTCGAATGGTGAATGGGGTAGTATAGCTGGAGGAAAACAGGCCACACAATCTTTTATGAACTGGAACCCGCTACGCGCTTTAAGCAAGAATAACTGGGGTAACAGCAAAAACGAACGAACATTGATTGACCTGGCGTTTGATATAAAACCTTTCAAAGGATTAACCATAACCGGACAGGGTATCTATAACGGAAATGAATCTAAATCCAAGTCATATACCGCTTTGCAAGATAATATTAAAACATTCGAAACCGGAGTAGAAATTCCGGGTACAGGAGTGTATACCAATGAGATGAATATGCATTGGACAAGTTCTACCCGTACATTATACACTGGTATGGCTCATTACGAATGGTCCAATCCAGATCATTTCATCGGAATTCTGGCCGGCACATCATACGAACATTACAACTATGAGCGGTTGTATATGAAACGTAAAGATTTTGCCACCGACAATATGAAGGATATAGAAACGGGGGCGGAAATAAGCAAAGATGTGCCTAACGGTGCGCCATTAACAGAAAACAAAATGCTCTCCTATTTCGGACGTGTTAATTATTCCTATCTGGGTCGTTACCTGTTTGAAGCTAATCTACGCGCCGATGCTTCTTCTCGTTTCCACAAGGAAAACAGGTGGGGAGTATTTCCATCCTTTTCTGCCGGCTGGCGTATTAGCGAGGAAGAATTTATGCGGTCGCTGGAATGGTTGAATAATTTAAAAATCAGAGCTTCATGGGGTACATTGGGTAATATTAATAACGTAGGTAATTACGATTATTTCCAAAGTTATAACAACGGTGCTAACTATAACTTTGATGATGAACCGGTGAAAGGTGTACTCGAATCCAAACCGGCCAATGTTAACCTGGGATGGGAAACTATCACACTAACAGATTTTGGAATAGATGTAGATTTGTTTAATGGTAAGTTAGGTTTCACGGCAGATTATTATATCCGGAAAACCGGAGATATTCTGTTGGGTTACAATGTACCTGTCGAAACAGGTATCAGTTCCAAACCATCACAAAACATCGGGAAACTTGAAAACAAAGGTTTTGAGTTCGCCATTACACATCGCAATCAAGTGGGAGGTTTTATCTATTCAGTAGGTGCAAATATGGCTATCAATAGCAATAAGATTACAGATTTAGGTTCTTCGGGCGATATTATTGTAAAAGATGGAGACAAGATTAATTATATTCTTCGCGAAGGAGAAGCCGTAGGTTCATTTTATGGATATAAAACAGATGGTTTGTACACTCAGCAAGAGATAGACAACGGACATTATTACACTTTCGGACGTAAGCCTCAGGCGGGAGATATTAAATATGTTCCACAACGCAAAAACGTTGAATGGGGTAGTGCAATCAGTGGTGAGGACCGTACAGTTATCGGCAAAGATGTACCAGATGTAACATATGGTTTGAATCTGAATCTGCAATATAAGAATTTTGAATTATCTCTGTTCGGTCAGGGAGTTATAGGAACATCTGTTGCATTTGAATCTGAACAGGTCTCATGCTTTTTCCTTAATTCTAATCCCCGAAAGTTCCATCTCAAGCGTTGGACAGAAGATAATCCAAACCCACACGCTGCTTACCCACGCATTTACGGAGGTAGCAGCATGGATGACTACAACCAATATTTCTCGGACTATCAGATATTCGATGCCGATTATTTCCGTTTTAAGAATATATCATTGGGCTATCGGATACCTAAATCCATAATATCAAAATGGTCATTATCCGACCTGAAAATCTTTGTGACAGGAGAAAACCTCTTCACCATACGAGCTGATAAGGACATGAAAGACTTCGACCCCGAATCAGCAAAAGGAAGAGGTCTGGGAGCCTTTAGTATTAAATCCATAGCCTTAGGTGTAAACGTTTCTTTTTAATCAATCAACTAAAAAACCATGAATAATATGTCAAAATTACATATAAAAGGATGGATGCCCTGCTTACTGATATCCATCCTGTTTACTGCCTGCGACCTCGAAGTTGTTCCACCATCAGATATATCCTCCAGCAGTTTCTGGAAAACAGATAAAGATGCCTGGTACGGACTCAATGCCTGTTATGCACAAATGGGCGGAATGGACATCTGGGACGAAATGTCGACCGACAATGCCCATAGCCATAAGCCGTGGGAAGGTCCTTTCGAAAACATTCAACAGAGTGAAGTAAGTCCCGAACATGATGCCGGATATAACTTCTCAACCGTTCGTATCGTGAATAATTTCCTGGAAAAAGTTGAAACCTGCGAAATGGATGATAAGTTGAAAGAACGTATGAAAGCCGAAGCCCGTTTCTTTCGCGCTATGCAGTATTTGGAACTTACCAATAAATTCGGCAAGGCGCCTATCGTAACAACGGTTATGGAATACGATGCCCCCAACGTACCCCGCGACCCGCAAGAGAAAGTCCGTGAATTTGTACTAAAAGAGTTAAACGAAATAGCCGAGGTTCTTCCACCAAGCTATAACGGAGGATATCTTTACGAAACGGGCCGCATCACCAGAGGAGCCGCACTGGCATTGCGTGCCCGGGCAGCCTTGTACTTCGGCGATTACAAAGCTGCCGAAGAATCTGCCGGCAAGGTTATCAGCGAAGGAAAATATTCACTGTTCCGGGTTACCGCACTGAATGCTGCTCAGGAGAAAGAAGCCGCTGAAATGGATATATACATCGACTTTGCAGCTAAGGATATTGACAAAGATAAATTTGTAAAAGGGATTTTCAGTTATGAATCTTTGTGGCATAAAGAAAACGCTAATCCGTCCAACCCTGAATTTGTACTGACGCGGGAATATATGGCCGACGATAACAATGCCGACTGGACTCGTTATACCTATATCCGTCCCAGCCAGCTGGTTTCGGGATATTCTTCTTTCGAGCCTATGCAGGATTTGGTGGATGCTTACTGGGATATAGACGGGAAAACTATACGTCCCTTAATTCCGGTCGATACACGCAAAGCATCTTTCGAAGAAATTTGCGAAGAAGTTAACGGTCTGGACCAAAAGGCTTATATAGCCAAAATCCCGACTATGGATCTGAAAAGTTATACATATATGCAGGAATTCCGCAACCGCGATAGCCGCCTGTATGCCTCCCTCCTATTTCCATTTAAAGGATGGCACGAAACAGATTTTGCAGGCGGAACCTATTATTATCGTTGGTCGCCCGAAAAAGCAGGAGTCGACGGAAACGAATCGTGGACAGGTTATAGTTACCGCAAAATGGTATCACTAACCCCCTATCAGGACTGGAAGAGTGTAGAAGATTATCCGGTTATCCGCTACGCAGAGGTATTATTGACATTTGCCGAAGCCCGCACCCAGAACACCGGATGGGATAGTGAAGTACAGAAAGCCCTGAACGAACTGCGCGACCGTTGCGGTATGCCCAATGTGCCTACAACCATGTCGTCGAAAGATGTAGCCGTAGATTTTATCCGTAATGAACGACGCATTGAACTAGCCGCCGAAGGGCACCGCTATGAGGATATGCGGCGGTATGGAAGAGATTATTGCGCTAAAATAATGACCGGAGCTTCGTATGCACCAAACGGATACCTGGTAATTGAAAAGAAGTGGAACGACCGGATGTTGTTGATGCCCGTTCCTCAGGAAGCCATTGACCTGAATCCGTTGTTGAAGGATGACCAGAATCCGGGATATTAAACATAAAATGGGCTGATCAAAAAGTCATTCACGTCATTGCGAGGAACGAAGCAATCCAGCTTATACGTTTTGTGAACTGGATTGCTTCACCTACGGTTCGCAATGACGAGCCTGGAACTGTACTTTTTAGACAATCCCGTTCACCCCCTCTAACCATAGAATATAAAACTAATATACAATGAATAAAAACATTTTGTTTCTTCTAGGTTCCATTTTTCTTCTTTCCTGTACGGAGAAAACCTATAACCTTGCCGATTACGGGTTGGTTCCTGATACCGGTGAAAACTCCACATCATTGTTTGTCAAGGCATTAGAGGAAATACAAAAAGAATGCGATGCCGGTAAACAAATCCTGATAACTCTACCTGCCGGAAGATATGATTTACATCCCGAAGGAGCAGCCCTACGCGAGTATTATATCTCCAACCACGACCAGGATAATCCCAAATTAGTAGGTCTTCCCTTCGAGAATATGCAAAATATTATCTTCGACGGACAAGGTGCCGAACTTATTTTCCACGGAAGAATGTTACCTGTTTCGTTAGTAAATTCGCGCGATTGTACTTTAAAGAATATCCGGATAGATTTTGAGAACCCGCATATCAGCCAGGTAAAAATATTGGAGAATAATGATAATGAAGGCACTATTACTTACGAAGTCGCTCCCTGGGTAAATTATGAAATACGCGACAGCACTTTTTATGCACTAGGTGAAGGTTGGGAGCATA
>DAMCMT010000015.1:0-1351 GCA_032108265.1 Bacteroides sp. | reverse complement strand
CTCCTTCCTGGGGAATTGCCTTCGAAGGCGACACAAAAAGATTAGTATACCGTACCAGTGATATTCGCCTCGGCACAAAATCAGCCGTTGAGATTTCGCCACGCATTATAAAATCTTATCAATGGAAAAATCCACGTCTTATACCGGGAACAGTTGTTGCCATGCGCAGTTACGGTCGGCCAACCCCTGGCTTATTCCTTACACACGGTACTAATACAACACTGGAAAACATACAGGTACATTATGCCGAAGGAATGGGACTTCTGGCTCAGATGTCCGAGAACATAGCATTAAATGGATTCTCTGTTTGCTTGCGTGGCGATGATGATCCGCGTTACTTCACCACACAAGCCGATGCTACCCATTTCTCCGGATGCAAAGGAAAAATTATTTCCATCAACGGGCTTTATGAAGGCATGATGGACGATGCAATCAATGTACACGGTACTTACCTGAAAGTCATCAAAAGAATAAACGATAATACCCTGACAGCACGGTATATGCATGGACAAAGTTATGGATTCGAATGGGGACGTCCCGGCGATGCAGTACAATTTGTTCAATCCAATACTATGGAATTGATAGGTGAATTAAACCAAATAATTTCTATTCGGGCAACTGATAAACCTGACAATCATGGGGCCAAAGAATTCGAAATTTCTTTTGAGAAGCCCCTGAATCCGGACATCAACGAAAACGGGACATTCGGTATTGAAAATCTCGAATGGACACCCGAAGTATTGTTTGCCCATAATATAATCCGGAATAACCGTGCCAGAGGAAGCTTGTTCAGCACCCCAAAACCAACTTTAATTGAAGATAATCTCTTCGACCATACTTCGGGAACAGCCATTTTATTGTGCGGAGATTGTAATGGTTGGTTCGAAACCGGTGCCTGTAAGGATGTAGTGATACGCAAAAATACATTCATAAACTCCTTAACCAATATGTTCCAGTTTACCAATGCCGTTATATCCATTTATCCGGAAATACCCGAGTTGGATAAACAGGTTAAATATTTCCATAGTGGTATTGTTATCGAAGACAATATATTCGAAACATTCGACAACCCACTCGTATATGCTAAATCTGTCGATGGACTTGTATTCAGGAATAATATAATCAGGCATAATGATGATTATCTGCCTTTTCATTGGAACAAGAAAGCCTTTATGTTCGAAAGGGTAGTAAATGCAAAGGTGGAAGACAATGAATTCGACATTGCATATTAAGTTTCTCTTACCTAAAAACCCCTGATCCTCTTTAGAAAAACAGCACTTTCTCTTTGACAAAAAAACGGATCATCCCGTATTCTTGTGGGGTTGTTTATGCATAAATTTTAGTTAATCTA
>DAMCMT010000014.1:39753-76606 GCA_032108265.1 Bacteroides sp. | reverse complement strand
GCTTGGAAACCTACCACCGTGAAAAGTGGCAAGGCGCCGGGTGCTTAGCCTATGGTATCTACATATTGATCCACTGCACTGAGTTCGGAAAGTGAAGGTGGAATACTGGATATCTCGCCTGACAGGCGCAGACTCGTCGCAGGTGTGAAATCGTATTGGAAGGTTATTTTCGGCCGGAAGGTATAATGGGTGTATTCATCTTTGCCATCTTGCTCTGCCCACGACCGGGAAACACCCAGGCCACCGGTATAACTGTATTTATTAATCTTTCCGTAATACTCGGCATACGCATACGTTTCTGCCTGTTTCATCTTTGTGGTGGTACTTACTTTGCCGGTATATTCATTGTTTGTATATCCTTGCGTATGTTTCATTCCAGCGGTAAACCGGTTGGAGTTTTCGAAAATCTTTTCGTAAATACCCTCACCAATAACCGAATATTTCTTCCCGCTTACATCCGAAAGAATATCGGTTATGGGCTGTCCATCGCGGGTTTCTTCGTACTTACTTAGAAGATCAGACCCGATGTATGTGCCCACTACATTCAATATCAACGTCTGGCTGCGGGGTAGAAAACGGGCATAATACAAATCGAGTACAGGTGTGTTTTTCACCACATCATTGCCCTGGCTTACCTGGGTTATATTCTCCGGATGCAGGGAATTATACTGGTTTGCAAGGTCTATATTATTAGCCTCGCCATGTTCGTACCGCAGGGTAGCATTAAAGAAACGTTTATCATCCAATAAGTTATAATTCAGGTTCAATTTATGGAATATCTCCTTGAAATCGCCGGGCATACCCTCGTCGTATCTTGTAAAAGAAGTACCGTCTTCAAAATGAAAAGTCTGCTCCCTGTCGAACCAGGTTTCAGTAGGTTTGCGATAGTGAATATTGTAGCCCAGCCCGAATTCCGATTTTTTATAGTTGAACTTCGCCGAAAGCTGGTCGTCGCCAAAGCTCGTTGTCACGGCATTGCCCAGATCCATGCTAACGGCCCCGCCGGAAGTTTCCCTTTTTAGAATATAGTTTATCACCGCATCGGCATTACCATAACGCAAACCGGGGTTATCCAGATATTCAATCCTGATAATCTCGCCGGGTTGCAGTGCCCGTACATCCGAGGGTTCAACCCGTACGCCGTTTATACAAAATCGCAGTACTTCATCACCCGGCAGTGATACTTCATGGCTCACCGGGTTAACCGACAGGCGTGGAAGTTTCATACCTTGTAGTATATTAAGCCCATTGCTGGATATCTTTTTCTGGTTGTCGGTGACGAAAACCACCATGCGGTCGGCCTTCCGGGTAGTGGTAGAGCCGGTGACGGTAACGGCCTCGAGCAGGCTGGCTTCTTCACGCATCGGTATTTCGCCCAAATCGACGGATTTGGATAGGCCGAGCAGTATAATACGGGAGGTAAATCCCAGGTAAGAGGTGGTCAACAGATAATCACCGGGCGATATACCGGTAATTTCGAAAACTCCTTCAAGGTTGGTGGTGGTGCCCACAACATATAAAGAGTCGGCGGTAGACAGTACAACATTAGCTATTTCCAGGGGCGAGAGTGTGGCTTCGTCTATAATCTTTCCGGTGATTTTGTGTTGAGCATGCGAGGTGATTGCTACAATACAGCATATGAGGACCATCAGGGTTCGGGTTAATGTTTTTTTCATCTTCGGTTTAAGTATTGGTTCTTAACCATACAAAGTTAAGATTATATCTGCATCGGAGGCTCAAAACCGGAAGACATGAAATGGACACATCAAACTCGTTATAAGTATGAATATCAGCAATTTAAGCTCTTTGCAAATGGAATAAACATGGACATTTTATGCCATGCGCTATCCACGGCATACAACTACACAAAAAAAGCTACCGGCAAGAACCATCAGACAGACAGGGGAGTAAAAAGAGAGAATTATATGTATTGTATCCGGCTGCTAGGATTCTTGCCTCTGTATACATGGGCATATCTATGCCTGTTCAGTGTTGGTAGCTATGTTAGAGTAATATAGGTTTTATACAGTAATTGCTATAAACGTTGTCTTTCTTCCTCCGATACCGATTCTCCTTTATACTTGCTGCGGGTAGTGTTGAATTTGTACCTTACAGACAATACAAACGAGCGGGTATCGAGTTTTTTATCCATTAATGAAAAAGCCGGCGGTGCATCGAGTATTATTTTCTGACGGGAAGTACCCAGAATATCCGTTCCGCGAAGATTGAGGATAAGGTTGCCATCACGGAAAGTCTTGGTTACACCGACATCCATCCGGAACTTGCTGTACAGATATATCATTTCATCGTGTCCCCGGCCGTTACCGCGTATATCGGCCATCACGGTGAACCCGGCAGGCAGGCGGAACGAGTTCTGCCAACTGTAAAAGAAATACGGTTTGTTGTACTTGTACTTCACCGGTTCGCCATATTCGAGGTTATCTTTCGATACACCGACTCCGGCCGTGGGACTCCAAACACCGAATGTGGGCGAGTAATAGGCCGACAGGTTGATATTCTGCCGCTTATCGGCATTCTCCGGACGGAAGAGCAATATATCCGTATCCTGGTATTGTTGTGGTACGAAGAGGATTTCGTTTGTAAACATCTTATAGGATGCCATAAATTTGATGTCTCTCCACAGCAGGGTATAAGTAAGGTCGTTCAGCTTGGTGGGTTTCAGGTACGGATTACCCGTTTCGTAAGTATAAGGGTCGTCGAACTGAATGCTGTTCCTGAGCGAATAATAACCCGGCCGGTGAATAGTGGAACGGAAACCCAGCGACATTTTCACCTTTTCGCCCTGATAGTCAATGGATGCAGTAGGAAAGAGGTCATTGTACGAGCGGCTCTGCTCGTCGACCCGCTTGCCGTTCTCCGAATAGTCGAAAGCTACGTGTTCGTAACGGGCGCCCAGGCTCAGGTTCCATTTACCGAAAGTCTTGGAGTACCCCAAAAAGGCAGCCAACAGTTCTTGTTCGGACAGGGTGACGTTCGATTTGAGTTCTCCGGCGCCTTCGTTCTGGTTAACTATATAGTTCTGTTCGTTGGTGGTGTTGCTGAACTCCACCCCGTACTTCAACTCATTTCCCCATACCGGAGTGGTGAACGTCAGCTTACCCGCGTACAAATCGTAATCCTGCAACGAGCGGGTATTTACCGTTTCGTCGGCAGCCCGTTCGGTCAGTGAATTCTGCCGGGTTTCGTCGTTGCCCTTGCTATAATCCAAGTCCAGTTGAAGTTTCAGCCACGAGGCAAAATCGCCCCGGTAATACGCGTTTACCAGGTGCGTAGGCCCGTCGGAACACATGGTTGTGTATGTAAAAGTCTCTTCAACCAACTTGCCGTCGATAGTGACACTGTTGGGCAAGCTCACGATAAACTTTCCGTAAGGGTAGCCGCCATAGCTGTATTTGGCACCTATGGAGTGCTTGTCGTTAAAATCGTAGTTCACCCCGGCGTCGATGAAGTGGCTGTAACTGTGGTGTTCTTCGATTCCCGAACCATACACCCGGGTGGTTTGGCGGGAGGTGGTCATGGTGCGGTCGAGCGTGTTATCCACCTCGCGCCGGCGGTCCATGTACCAGTACGAGGTGAATATATCTAAGTTGTTAAGGCGGTAATTAAGGTCTAAACTGACATCTTCCGATAACTTTTTACGGGCATCGAGGCGTGCGAAAGCTTCGCCTCCCCACCCTTCACCGGGCTGCCGGATGGCTTCGATGCGGATAACGGAACTGACACTTGCATCGTATTCGGGGCCGGGATTGGTTATCACGGTTATCTTTTTGATGGTGGTCGAACTCAGTTTTTCGAGTTCCTGCTGGTTGCGTACCAGGCGGTTGTTGATGTAGATAAGGGGTGTGCCCTTGCCCAGGACGGTAATGTCGTCACCGTTTTTCACCACGAACGGCAGTTTATCGAGTACATCGTTGGCCGTACCGATATTGTTGAGCGGACTGTTGGCCACGTCCATACTGATGCCGCCGTTCTCCATGCGGAAGTTGCGGCGGGCGGCCTGTACTACTACTTCGCCCAACATATTAGCGTCTTGCACGAGTGAAATGGTATTGAAAGTATTTTGGTAAACAATAGTTTCTTTGGTTTCATACCCCAGGTAGCTGATACGGATAGATTGCTGCGATGCATTGCCCGGGAGGCTGAAATTGCCGTCCATATCGGTTACAGTACCCTGTATTTTTGCCGATGTATCTGTGGTTACAACTACAATATTAGCAAAAGGCAGGGGTTCCGAGTTAGAACTGTCCATAACCTGCCCTTTGATTTGCTGGGCAAGGACGGAGGTTGTGGATAATGTTGAGAGTACGAGAAATGAAATTAAAATCTTTTTCATATTTAGTTGTTAAGTATGTGATGCAAAAATAGGGCAAAATATCGTATTTCCGATTGACAGCTTATGGACAACCGGGGGAAAGCGCCACACCGCAAAATACTGTGTATTAGCATTTTACGATTTCAGAAATTGGGGCGAATATGGACGGCTTATTCTACAGCCTTTATTTTTCAGGCATAAAGTACCTTGGAGTAAGCAGTATGGGCGGGCGTTTGGTTATACTCCCAAAGCCACATATCGAGGGTGGTATCATCTTCGAACGGATTGCCCAATTCCTGAATAATCCGCTCTTTGAGCCTGATTTTACGTTTGGAAACGGATGTGGGCGATATGGCCAGCAGAGTGGCGATATCGGATATGGATATCCGCAACTTAATCAGGCAACATATCTGGATGTCGCTTTCGGTAAGCGATGGAATTTCTTCCCCGAGCCGCTGTGTAAAGCCGTTGTACAGCCAGTCTACCGCTTCAATGACCTTCTGCCACTGCTTCTCGTCCAGGTATTTGGGGCGGGATTTAATTTCATTGAGTATATCAATGCGTTTCAGCAACTGACCGGACAGGAACTTTTCGCGGTTGCGCAGCCATTGGTTTTCTTCGGATAGTTGTTTCACTTTATCCATTTCCACCACCTTTTGTTTTAGCGACTGGGAATAGTAAGTAATATTATCCTTTAACTCCCGGTTCTCGTTACTCAGCGTTTGGTTGCGGTGCTGTATTTCGGCGATGGCTTTTTGTTGTTCTTCCAGTAGTTCCAGTACATCTTTATTCTGTTCCATTTCGAGCAGAAGTTCGTTTATGCGGCTTTCATTGAGGCTTATCTGCGATTCGTTTTCGTGGAGTTGCAGGGTGTAGTTGCGTATGCGTTCTTCGTGCCGGCGTATGGTTTGCTGGTTTCGCAGTAACTTGCGCTGGTATATATAGGTAATCAGGGCAATAACAAACAGGAGGAAGATTATACCCCAGAGTGCCTGGCGTACAACGCGGTCTTTCTCAATTTGCAATTGGTTCTTTTCGTTCAGCACTTTTTCCTGGTTGTATTTCTCCTGCATTTCGACCAGGATTTCGGTACGGTCTTTTTCATGTATAGTGTCCGATACTGCCGACATTTCCACATAATAATCCAACGCTTCCTTGTAATTGCGCTCGGCTTTTTTTTGGTTGTACATAGACCATAAAGCTGCCCTTCTAACGTACAGGTTGTCGGTGTTTAGCAATGGGGTCAGATAATAATAGGCCGAATCGGGTTGACCGAGATAAACGAAGATTTCACCTTTAGTTATATAGGATTGTTGCAAATCCCTGTTCAGTTTTTCGGCCGTTTTAATGGATTCATTGGTATAGCGCAGTGCCTCGTGGTAGTCTTCGTCAAGCAGATAAACCCCGGCAATCTCGTTCTGGGCGTTGGAAAGGGGCCGGGTGGCATTGGCTTCGCGGGCTATTTCGATGGCTTTTTCATACGCTTCGATGGATTTGTCTCTTTGCTCGAGCAGCGTGTACAGCCGTCCGTAATATATCCAGGCAGTGGCTTCGCTCCGGCGGCTGCCACTCTGCCGGGCATATTGGTAGGCTTTGTCCAGTGTTTTTTCGGCATAATCGTACAGGTTGCGGTAGATGTATATATTTGTTAATCCGGTGTTTATGAAAAATGCGAGTGAGTAATTTTCGGTTTTTTCGACTTCAGTGCTGGCTGCCAGGAAGTACTCGATGGCGGTATCGGGATTATTCCACAACCTATTCAACGATGCTTGCATAAACAAGGTTCTGGCTTTGGCATGCGGGTCGTCCTGAGACATGAAATAAGATGCGGCAATGTTAATCAGTGAATCCGAATCTATATCGCGGAAGCTTTTGTACTTTGCCTCGGTTACCAACAATGCCCACGTGGCGTGTTGCAACCGGTGCGAGGCGGGGGGCATGTGCATATTTTCAAGGATTACCAGGGCGCTGTCGGGGTACTGGTTGACGAGTTTTCCGGCCTCGACAAGTTCGGGAGGCAGGGTATCCGTGGTTGTACGGTGGCAGGCAGAGAGCATTACTAATGCAAAAAAGATATATATGGCGGGTAATTTGATTAAAGTTTTCATAGCGGGTGTTTGTCTTTTTACTGGGCAAAGATAAGATTTTGCGTGAGAAATTTGCAGCCCTCAACTTAAAAAAGTCCAGCCCTGAAGTTTAAAAAGTCTAGCCCTCAAGTTTACAAAGTACAGCCCTTAAGTTTGAAAAGTCCAGCCCTTAAGTTTAAAAAGTACAGGCCTTAAGTTTTAGAAGTGCAGCCCTTGTTGTATTACCGGTTAATCCAGAGGTACTTCTCCACACTACTTACATTAACCGTACGTTAAACTTAGTTAAATCATTACGTTTTACTAATCATTCTTATCATTTTACTTGCTTTATAATTATATTATGCTTATCTTTGTAGAAGTAAAAGTAAAACAATCACAGAGAGTGAAACCAATTGTGAATGATAACTTTTCAAGAGAACAGGAAAATTAAGTATATAAATTAAAAAATCAGTATTATGACACTACTGTATAAGGCATTCCAGAGTACGATGGAGTCGAAAGACGGAATGAAAAAATGGTTTCCCCGGCTTGTTAAGTTTGGGAAACGGGTAACCACCAGGGAGATTGCAGACGAGATTGCAGAAAAATCGTCGCTCACCCGTGGTGATGTATATAATGTATTAGATAATCTAATAGGTATAACCGGCCGCAACCTGATGGACGGCAAATCGGTAGTTTATGAGGGGTTAGGCACCTTCACCGCTGTACTTCGGGCAGGCGGGCAAGGTGTCGATACGTTCGAAGAGGTGAACGACAACCAGATTGTGGGTATCTGCATCCGTTTCACCCCGGCCTACACCCATAATAATGTTGAAGGAACAACACGTGCGTTGTTCAAGGGCATCTCATTCCAACGGATTGACGGGCCTAACTCATCGTCGGGCACCAATCCCGGTGGCGACGATGACGGATACGAACAAGACCCTAACGCGTAGATAGGGCGGTTTCACTCTCTGAAAATAAAATGGAAGGTATTCGCAAACAGAATACCTTCCATTCTTTTTTATACCTTACGTTATTCCGCTAATATCGTCAGTTCGGCTCCCGAAGCAAAATCCTGTCCGCCTTGCTCGCTAAGAGCGGTGAAGCGAATGTATCTTCCCTGAATAGGTTTATCGAACATTATTTTCTTTTCGCGGTTGCTGCGGTCGAATGTTCCTGTAAGCACCGGTTCGCCCCATTCCTTGCCGTCGGTACTGATATGGATGGTGTAATCTTTAACGTTACCATTTGCACCGTCCTGACGGGGAAGATAGGTAAATCCGGTGATCGTTTTCTGTTCGCCCGCATCCAAATCAACCCAGTGCGGATGTTTGGCAACGGTAACAGAGAACATGGTGTGCCAGATGGTATTTGGGTCGCCATCGGTCAGGTGGCGGGCATCGCCGTAGCCAACTTCTTCGCTACTGGCGAAGATAACTTCGGTTGCAATGCTTTCCATCTTTTCGAACTTCATAAAAGCCTGGACTTCCGGTCTGTCTTCGTACCAGGCGGTGATAAAGCCACCTTCGCGCATAGGGATAGGGCCGGCATAGAGTTTATTGGCTTTGGATGCTTTGCGCGAATTGGTTTTAACGAAAATGCCGGTTGTATATAGAATCCGCGCATCCTTACGGGTAGTCGAAATGGTAACTTCGCCGGCCCGGTTTCGCGATATAGACAGGGGTATTTCGCCTACTCCTGATACGTTTGCAAGCGAAGCCAGGTTATTACCTGCCGGGCGTATAAGGAAACCGAATGTATGGTCGTTGGCGAATACACGGTCTTGCTCCAGCGGCGGGCCTTGTCCGCAACTGTTACCACCGAGCCCGGTTACACCCAGGTCGAGATGCAGGTAAGTATCACCTGCAGGTGGAAGCTGGATGGGATGTGGAGCCATGGTCATATCGAGAGCAGAGTAGGGCAATGCCGATACCGACATCGTGTTGTTGGCAATAAATATGGCGCCTGCTCCTTGCTGATTGGTGAGCGCACACCAGCGTACATCTTCGTGGTTGCCCATATCCTGTGGCTTGGGGAAGTTGACAAACTCTCCAGCCACTGTATTCTTGTGCTGTTCGATGAATTGTCCGCTTTTACGGTCGGCATAGTTATCAACCGGGCCGCGTCCGTAATAAGTAAATTTGTCGAATTCTTTGGGTACATTCATTACATATCCTAAACGTGCCAGTGCCAGACTGGGATTGTTGGATGTAATGCTGGCCTGTAATTCAATGGCACCGTTGGGATACACTGTCCATATCTGGTTAGTAGTAAATTTGAAATCGGCCGGACCGAAAGGATTGTCGCTATCTTCCTGAAGAGTGAAACGGCCTAAGTGGGCACGGCCAACGAGTGTTGCTCTGTTTGGTGCCTGAGATTCTACTGTGAACGATAATACTACTGCACCGTCTTTGCGGGTGAATATGCTGTTACTGATAGCTTTATGCTTCAGGTTGTGTAATCCGTTTTCGAACCATTGGGTGTATGCCCAATTATCATTGTTGACGAAGGCACGGAAGGCGTCGAGCCGGGGGCCGTTGCCGTCGGTAATGATGATATTATCCTTGTATTTCAGGCTGTAGAATGTTCCTGTAGATATATCGAACTTGGCATCGAATCCTTCGCCCGATACTGTTTTAAGGGTTTGGGTGTTGTCGGTAATCTGTAGCGCTCCGTTAGGTTGGTTTGCTTCAGCGATGGACGGACGGTTGCCGGCTTCTTTGAGCAGTATTTGATCCTCGGCTGTAATAAATCCCCTGTTTTCCCAGGGCTTATTTTTATTCAACAGGAACTGTACTTTGGCGAAATACTCTGATTGTGGTTTTAGGTAGATAGACGAGTATGGAACCTGAATGGTAGTTTTGCTTCGTGGCGGAACATTGCCTAACGGTATGATGGCGTTTTCTATTTCTATACCGTCTTCGTATAATGATACCCGCATATCATAATCCGATAAATCTTTAAAGTAGTATTTATTGAATACCTCGAATGTACCGCTGGGAATATCAATAGCATTTACTTCGATATGCTGATATACTTTCTTTACTTCGTAGTACTGGGGTTTCGGCTCGAGATCGGCAAATACGATACCATTCATTACGAACTGGCCATCGTTGGGAGTATCGCCAAAGTCGCCACCGTAGGCAAGGTATCTTTTGCCGGTTGCTTTGTCGTAGTTGTATATGGCCTGGTCCACCCAATCCCAAATGGTGCCGCCACAGAAGAAATTGGTAGATTCGATGGCTTCCCAATAGTCTATCAGGTTTCCAACCGCATTACCCATGGAGTGTGCATACTCGGAAACATGGAAAGGGTATTTTATATTATAAGTTCCTTTTACGGCTTCGCGCATCCATGCAATAGATGGATACTGGTTGGAACCCATATCTACAATACTGTTGTTGCGTTCGTACTGAACGGGACGTGATGTGTCGACTTTCTTCAACTCGTTATAAGCCGTAACGAAGTTCTTACCGGGTCCGGCTTCGTTGCCCAACGACCAGATAACGACCGATGGATTATTGATAGTAGCGTGTGCCATTTCGAGTACGCGGGCTACGTGGGCGTTTTCCCATTCGGCAGGGTGGGAGAGGGAAGCATCTCCGTAATAATATTCGTGCGATTCGATATTGGCTTCATCTTCCAGGTAAAGCCCGTATTTATCAGAGAGATAGAACCAATACGGTGCGGGCGGATAGTGCGAGTTGCGTACATGATTAATGTTGGCGCGTCTCATCAGCATAACTTCCTGTTCCATCATCTCGCGGGTAATGGCATGACCTACGGCAGGATTGGTTTCGTGACGGTTCACTCCTTTCAGCTTTACCGGTTTTCCGTTTATATAATAATAACGTCCTGCCAGTCCGAATTCATCTTCCGAAGCCGGGGTATCTTTGATTTCTACTTTCCGGAAACCGGTATAGATAGATACTGTTTCAATGGTTTTATTTTTCTTATCCTTTAATTCGGCTACCAGTGTATAGCGGTATGGTAGTTCGGCCGACCATTGCCTGGGCGATGTGAGTGGTAAAACAATATCGGTAACTTCAATGCTTGTATCGGGGGTAACTGCGGCTACTTCTTTCGAAATAACCGGTGCAGTATCTACACGGGTATTTTCGTCGGAAAAGAGTTTGTTCTCGAACAAGGTAAATACCAGCTTATGGTCTTTAATTGTTTTTTTGCTGAAGTTGCGGATATCTGCTTTTATGTGCAGGGAGCCGTTTGTGTATGTCTCATCCAGTTCGGGAATAACCACCAGGTCGCATATCTGTACTTTTGGAGTCGAGTATAAAGCTACTGTGCGGAAAATACCCGGAAGGCGGAACATATCCTGAGCTTCGAGGAACGAACCGTCAGAACTGCGGTAAACTTCGGCGGCTACTGTATTCTTACCTTTTTGCAGGTAGGGAGTTATATTGAAACACGCTGCATTACGCGAGTTTTTGGAGAATCCCACATATCGACCGTTTATCCAAAGGTAGAAGAAAGAATCGACACCATCGAAGTTAATGAATACTTCGCGGCCATCCCAATCCTGGGGTATCTCGAATTCGCGACGGTAGGAACCTACTTCGTTGCGGTGTTTGTATGTAGTCCATTCTGTTGGTGGGGTACGCATCACACCGCCTCGCCAGTCGTCGACTTTTACACTATGCTGAAAGATTACCGGTTGGTTTACATAAATAGGTGTCCCATATTTCTGGCTTCCGTCTTTTTGAATGCCATATACATTCCAACTTGAGGGAACCGGGATTTCGTCCCAGGCGGAAACATCAAAAGCGGGCTGGTAGAAATCTTTCGGGCGTGAGTCCGGGTCGGGTGCCCAGTTGAACTTCCAATTGCCGTCCAGCGATTGCCAGAATTTACTGTTTTCGGGTAATACTTTGCGGGCGCTTTCTACATCCTGAAACGAGAAGAACCATGCGCGGGGATGTTCTTTGTTGAGTGCAATGTTTTCGGGAGATTCCCATTCGTTACCTACAGGCGCTTCGGCTGTTGAATAGTGATAGCCTTTGATCGGTGTTTGATTAGCTTCGGCTTGCATTACTACAAAGCATAACGCTATAGCTAAAACTGTTTTTAGCGTAGTCTTTTTCATTTTGTTTAGAGGTTAGATAGTATAGTAAATAAATAGGAGAGCAAATATAAGAGTAATATACTAAACGGGAAAGGTAATATTTCTAAAATATTTGATGTAGAATGAATTGCCGTTTTAAAAGTTGTGTATTAGGTCTGTTTGATAGTAATTTATTTTCAATGTTAACGTGTGACTAATTACGATTTGTTAATATAATAATGCGCTGTTATGGCGTTAAAACTGTAATATTTCGGAACTTTTTTCATATTTGGCTGTTCTCAATGTAAGAAAAGATAAATAATTTATTCATTTAAAAACAAGTATATGGAAAGAGTAAGATTTGCAGATTGGAAGCGAAGAGTATCATGGGGTAGTATTTTTGGTGGTGTTGTAACGGTTATGGCCGTATCCGTACTTCTGGCTATCCTTGCTTCAAGTATTTCATTCTTTATGTTGGACCCTACTTCTGATAGTCCCATGTCGGGCATTGGAACCAATGTAGGTATCTGGACAGTGGTAGCGTTGATTGTTAGTTTCGCCGCCGGTGGTTTTGTAGCCGGTAAGCTGGCAGGAGCCGATGGTTATATTCACGGATTCCTGGTATGGGCAACTACAACAATACTTACCGTTATCATGACTATATCACTTGCATCTAGTGTAGTTAAAATGGCTGGTAATATTTTAGGTTCAGTGGGCTCAGTTGCCGGAAATGTAATTTCAGGTGTGGGTTCCGCCGTGGGCGAAGGAGTATCAGGAATTGCTGAACAAGTATTCAATATTGATAGCGATGGTGACTTTGACAAGGCTGAAGTACGTCAGGATATCCGCCAGGCATTAAGGAGAAGTGGTGTAGCAGAGTTGCAACCAGACTACATTGAAAGACAAGTGAAAGCTGTCCGTTCGGATATGCAGCGTTCTGTTAGACGTCTTGCCTTGAACCCGAATGATGCTGATGCAGTTATCAACAAATTTCTGGAACGAACCAAAGACCGCGCAGAGAATGCTTTCGGCGATATCGACCGCAATGACCTGACCCGTGCTATTGCCAATAATACAAGTATGTCTCAGGCTGAAGTGAACAGGGCTGTGGATGAATATATTGAATTATATAATAACCTCCGTACCCAGGCACAGGATAGGATCCAGGATATGCAGGATAATATCGAGCAAGCCAAACAAGATTGGGAAGAGATGAAAGTAAATGCTCGCGAAGAAGCAAATAAAGTTGCTAATGCAGCAGGACGCTCAACTCTTTGGTCATTCTTTGCATTGCTTATCGGTGGATGTATCGCAGCATTTATGGGGCATTTTGGTACCCGTAAAACAAGAGAAGGTGTAGAAGCCTAATATTCTTGCTTATATAGCTAACCGCAAAACACAGAAAACGCGGAGTTATAAATAACAGTTTGATACTGCATTTATAACTTTGCGTTTTCTGCATTTCTGTGGGAAGGTTAATCAAATACTTCTAATCCATTAATAGGACGTTTTTCACTAATTCTAAGCAAGTCCTTTTTTTACACCATTAAATCCGTAAATAAACTCTATTTTTGTCCGGTACAACAGAATAATGAACACATTTAAAGTCATACAACCATCGAATTTGCTTGCTCCATACATCAGGCAATACTGGTTTCTTACATTGGAGAATATAACGCAAACTTCCCAGCGGATGTTACCATCAGGCTCTATCGGGATGTATTTCCTGTTGAATGGTACACAAATGTCATCGGCTAAAGATAACAGTATGCCACCCGATTCTTATTTATACGGACAGACAACGGAATACGATACACTGTATTTTTCGGGAACAGTAAGTCTTATTGCCGTTATCTTCCGGCCGGCCGCTGTCCATGCATTCTTTAATATACCTCCCAATGAAATGATTAACCGGAGAATATCACTGGATGAACTTAATGACGAACATTTAATCGAACTAAATAAAAGACTACCCGGCGCAAAAGAGATTCCTGAATCAATAAAGATGATTGAAAACTACCTGATAAGTCGCCTGAGACAAGCTGACTTATGTAATATCGGCCGGTTGGATACCACCATTCAATCCATTCGAAACGGTACGCATGATGTATCGGCACTGGCTGGAATATCCTGTCTGGGTTATAAACAATTCAAGAGAGTTTTTACCCGTCATATCGGCCTTAACCCCAAAGAATATATCCGGATAACACGTTTCCGGAAAGCCATATATCTGCTGCAGGTAAATCCCGGAATGAATATTAACCAACTGGCCGAAGAATGTGGCTATTACGACAAATCACATCTTATTAAAGACCTTAAAGAATTCTCGGGTCATAGTCCCACCAGCTTTCTGTCTGTATGCGACCCGTTTTCCGACTATCATTATTTCTTTCGCTCTGTTTTCCTCGATAACCCTTTATAAACCACAAATATGCAACTGAACGCAGATACTGCTTTACACAAAATAAATTGTGATGATTTTACTCAAGCCGATTTTGCTACCTACCGCGGCGACGACCTTTTTGATGTAAGTAAAATCTTTTGGGATTTTTATCAGGATGCCGTTGCCCGTAAATACATGGTTTACGGCAATCCGATATCATCCGCCCCCACTACAGAATTCCGTGTGTACGACCGTTATGCAGATACCGAACGTGATTTTCTGAACTTCTGTTCGTACAATTATCTCGGATACTCCACACACCCCGAAGTTATCCGCACTGTGCAGAATACCATTGCCGAATACGGTACAGGTGCAGTATCCGCTCCGCTTTTAAGTGGTTATTACGATATGACTAAAAGACTCGAAGATTCTATTGCCCGGTTTAAAAAGAAAGAAGAAGCCATTGTTTTCCCTACCGGATACGGAGCGAACCTAGGTGTACTTTCCTGTCTCCTGAAACCGGGCGATGTGGCTATTCTGGATATCCTTGCCCATGCCTCCATTTACGATGGAGTACGGTTGGCGGGTGCCGAAGTAAAAGTATTCAGCCATAATAATGCCGAACACCTGGAAAGAATCCTGAAAAACCTGGGTACCCGCCGGGCCATTGTATGTATAGAAGGTGTTTACAGTATGGATGGCGATTTGGCCCGGTTGCCCGATATCGTAGCTGTTTGCTGCAAATACGGTATCCCGATATTACTGGACGAAGCACATTCCACACTTGTATTTGGCGAAAACGGTAGGGGAGTAGCCGAGCATTTCGGACTCGAAGACCAGATAGACCTTACTATTGGCACATTCAGCAAATCCTTCGGTGCCATCGGCGGGTTTGTTGCCGGCAATAGTAAACTCATGACTTACATCCGTTTATTTGCCCGTTCTTATGTTTTCTCTTGTGCCATGGCTCCCCATACGGCTGCCGGAATACTAAAAGTGATTGAATTATATGAAGCAGATAAATCCTCGCGTTCCCGGTTATGGGAAAACACCCTCTACATGCAGCAGAGATTAAAGGAAGCCGGATTAGATATCGGGCAAACAGAATCGCAGGTTATCCCGGTGATTGTGGGAAATGATAAGAAACTGAGAAAAGTCAGCCGCATTATCCACGAAAAAGGGTTGTATATCGGTGTGGTAACTTTCCCGGCCGTATCAGCAAAACGTACCCGTTTGCGGCTATCCATATCTTCGAATCATACACTTCAACAAATGGATAAGTGCGTGGAGATTATCAGGGAGTGCTTGCACTGACCTATATGTAAAAAAATGCGAATATTTAACTACGTTCCCCTTTTGTCTTTCTGAGTAGGTTTATCCAGATTTTTTCATTTTTACCCCCTCTGTAGTGTGCTGTGAGGTCATTTTTCTTATAGCCGCTATACGGTCAAGTGTATTGCGGCTATAGATAGAAGTGTATAGCCGCAATACACTTGACTGTATAGCGGCTATATACTTTGGTCTATTGCGGCAATATACTTTTGTTTATTTTTATGTCTCGTTTTTTTATTAATTGGAGCAAATTCGTTGCTAGCTATTTATGGCTATTCGTTGTCCGTATATGAGCGAGGCAAGAAAACGACTTTTAGAACATCTTTGTCTCTTCTCATATAACAATTGGTACAGAAAACATTCGGATATTTGCAGCTTCACAGACAAGGTTTCGTATAAAACGACTAAACGAAAAGAATAAATGAAGATTGCTATACTCTTACAGGATGAAAATTTTATTGAGGAAAGTGTCGTGCAGGCATACGCTTTTACAGTAGAGGATAGTACTGTTATAAGTATAGGTGCCGAATTGCTAACGGTGAAGAACCTTGAATATCTTATTATCTGGCTTACTGCGAAGCATATTGATATTGTATTCACCGACTATCAGGATGCCGAAGTCGAAAAGACTTTCGGGCGAATCGGTATTAAAATGAAATCTCTCAGAGAGATAAAGGATAATCCTTTATTAAATCAGTTCCTCGTCCATAATACGGAAGACTAACAACACAACTAACAAAAGAGTGCAAATTAACTAAGTAGGGTAAACATGACAGCAGACAACAAATCAAAACGAGGATTAGGTTTCAGGATTTTCTCGGAATACATACGCTTTTTTCACGATAAAGTTTATTACCGGAAAGTTTATTGGCTCGATAGGGAGAAGATTCCCGAAGAAGGCCCACTAATGATTGTTTCCGACCACCAGAACTGCCTGTCGGATGCATTGGGAGTTATCCTTTCAATGAATAAGCGTAAAACACGAAAATTAAGACTACTTTCGCGTGCCGACCTCTTTAAACCTGTATTTAATAAACCGTTGCGCTGGCTGGGAATCATGCCTTCGTACCGTTTGCTTTATGATGGCGAGGAGACACTTTCGAATAACAGCATGACTTTTGAGGAAGTTGAAAACGAATTGCTTCATGATGGTACAGTGGTGATATATCCGGAAGCCGGACATCAGGACAAACACTGGCTGGGACAATTTTCGCTGGCTTATGTACGCATTTTGTTTGAGACTGCCCGGAAAACTGATTTCGAAAAAGAATTATTCATATTACCCTCCTGCAATCATTATTCGGATTATTTCGAGTTGCAAGAGGAATTTCTTATTAAATATGGTACTCCTATTTCGCTCAAACCTTTCTATGAACTTTATAAAACCAAACCTCGTACAGCACAGCGTAAGGTTAATGCATTGGTAAGGCAACAGATATCTGATATGATGCTAAATATTACCGATGTGGATAATTATGATGCCATTGATTTCATCCGCAACTCGGATTATGGATTTGTTTATGCCGGTGGCAAAGGTTTTTTCCCTGAATTATTGCCCGAAAAACTGCTTGCCGATAAGCTTTTGTTTAAGGAATTAGAACAGGTAAGGGCAGCCGAACCGGAAGAATTACAAAACCTATACGATGAAACCCTTCAATTGGCTGAAGAGATGAAAAAGCTGGGATTGAAGGACAAGAACTTTGAAAAGCAAATCAGTAAGCCTGTTTTAATGGCTGAAGGTTTGTTGTTTCTCCTGTTATCTCCATTGTTCCTGGTGGCTTTTTTATCACATCTGCTTATTTTTTATCTACCCAAGATTGTAACTTCAAAATTAAAAGATAAGATGTTTATAAGTACCATAAACTTTGGCTCCGCGGTACTTATCACTATACCAATTACTTATATTTCTTTGTTCCTTTTGGTGCTTCTTACTACAAAATCGGTGTTATATGCTTTGTTTTTTATCGTTTGTATGCCTTTTTTAGGTACTTTTGCGTCGAATTATAAAAAACGCTTCGCTAATTGGCTTAGCGAATGGCGTTTTAACCGTTTATTCGAGCAAGGCAAGCTCACCAGATTGATTGAGCAAAGAAAACACATATTTGAATCATTAGATAAACTGTTGACAAAACATACTTAGGACATGAAAAGACGAGTTGTTATAACAGGAATGGGTATATATTCCTGTCTGGGTAAAGAGTTGGAAGAAGTAAAGAATTCATTATACGAAGGTAAATCCGGTATTATTCTCGACCCTGTACGCAAAGAAATGGGCTTCCGTTCGGGGCTTACTGCATATCTCGATCCGGTAAATCTGAAAGGTATTCTTAGTCGCAACCAGCGTGTGTATCTGCCGGAACAGGGCGCTTATGCATATATGGCTACGGTAGAGGCTTTGCGGAATGCAAAACTCGACCAAGATTATATAGATGCACACGAAGTAGGTATACTTTATGGTAACGATAGTACAGCCGATGCAGTTGTGAAAAGCGTAGATACCATGCGCGAGAAAAAAGATACTACTCTGGTAGGTTCGGGCGCAATTTTCCAGTCTATGAACTCTACCGTAAGTATGAACCTTGCTTGCCTTTTCAAGCTTAAAGGAATCAATATGACGGTTTCCGGAGCATGTGCCAGCGGTTCGCACGCCATAGGTTTAGGAAGCCTGCTCATTCAGTGGGGGCTTCAGGATTGTATTATTTGCGGTGGGGCTCAGGAAGTAAATCCTTTTTCTATCGGTAGCTTCGACGGTATCAGCGCATTCTCTGTCCGCGAAAACGAACCAACCAAAGCATCACGTCCTTTCGACCGCGACCGCGACGGACTTGTTCCCGGTGGTGGTGCTGCAACGGTTATTATTGAAAGTTACGAGTCGGCAGTAAAGAGAGGTGCACCCATTCTGGCAGAAGTTTGCAGTTATGGATTCTCTTCCAATGGCGACCATATTTCCGTTCCTAATGTCGATGGCCCCAGCCGTTCGCTGGAAATGGCTATCCGCGAAGCGGGAATTGATATACGCGATATTGGTTATGTAAACGCCCATGCTACTTCGACCCCGGTGGGCGATCAGAATGAGGCCAAAGCCATTGCCAAAGTATTCGGCGACCATAAACCGGAAGTAACCTCGACTAAATCCATGACCGGACACGAGATGTGGATGGCAGGAGCCAGTGAAATTATTTATTCCATCCTCATGATGAAGAATAACTTCATTGCCCCGAACATCAACTTTGAGAACCCCGATGAGTTTTCGGCATTGCTGAATATCCCGGCAGAAAGAGTCGACAAACATTTCGATATGTTCCTCTCCAATTCCTTCGGCTTTGGTGGAACAAACTCAACCCTGATAGT
The DNA here is from genome assembly GCA_032108265.1 of Bacteroides sp. Taxonomy (GTDB): domain Bacteria; phylum Bacteroidota; class Bacteroidia; order Bacteroidales; family Bacteroidaceae; genus Bacteroides. Next base: position 58,079 of record DAMCMT010000014.1, on the reverse strand, counting down.
AAGAAATTTATAAATTCGATATTAAACACAATTAAAACTACCCTTACAATGGAAAAGCAAGAACTTATTTTAAAAATAAACGAGGTATTAGCCGAAGAATTCGAAGTAGAAGTAACAGATATCACCCCCGATGCTGATATTAAGGAAACTCTGGAACTTGATAGCTTGAGCCTGGTAGATATGGTTGCACTGATTGAAAGTACTTTCGGTGTTAAGATTAAAAGCCAGGAAATCGCATCTATCAAAACATTTGATAGTTTATACGATTTTATTATGGAAAGGCGGCAGGCGGCTTAACAAGGTTGGCTGTTAGTTTGTTTACCGTAGGGGCGAATTGCATTCGCCCTGAAAATGGAATTAAAATATGGGGCGGATATAATTCGCCCCTACGAAAAAATTAAAGAATGGAAAAGTTCACAATCAACCTATACCACTTTTTTAAGAAACACCAGGTTTTATTCTACAGTATCGTTATTATTTCAACGATTATCTTTTCCTTCTTTGCTTCAAAAATAAACCTGGAAGAAGATATCACCAAATTGCTTCCCTCGGCCGAAGAAGGTGGTGCAGAAGAACTGGTCTTCTCCAATCTCAAAGTAAAAGACAAAATATTCGTTGTCTTTCACCCCCGTACGGATGCTGTAGAAACAGACGAATTGATTGATGTTTGCGATAACTTTATTGCTTCCCTTCTGGAAAAAGATTCGACACAACATGCTATTCAGAATGTATTGTATCAGGTAAATGAAGACCTTTTCCTTTCGGCAGTATCTTATTTATACGACAATGTACCTCAATATCTCAGCGAAGCAGATTATGCCGGATTGGATAAAATCCTGGAAAAAGGCCATATTGAAGAACAAATGCAGGAGAATTACAGTCTGCTACGTTCTCCCGCCGGAATGTCGTACAGAGATATAATTCCTCGAGACCCGGTAGGTATCCGCGAACTTTTCCTTTCGGGTATGTCGGGAATGGCTGGTAGTATGGGTGGTAATTATTCATTTTATAATAATCATTTCTTTACTGCCGATACAACTGCCTTGGTAGCTTTCGTATCGCCCAGTTTTAAATCATACGATTCCAAACAGGGAACGAGATTGGCCGAAATGATTGAAAAGGAAATTAAGATATTCGAAACCGAATATCCGGAAATTGAAATACTTTATCATGGGGCACCGGTACAGAGTGTTTACAATTCCCGCCAGATAAAGAAAGACCTGTTGGTAACCATATCCATATCACTGGCTCTTATTTTTATTATACTGTTAGTGTGCTTCAAAAACAAATCGACGCTGATTTACTTGGTGCTTCCGGTTATTTATGGAGTAATATTCGCACTTGCTATTATATACTTTATTAAGGGAAGTATGTCGCTTATGGCTTTGGGCATAGGAGCCATTGTGATGGGGGTTGCATTCAGCTATTGTATGCACGTTATTACTCATTATAAATATGTAAGCGACCCGGTTATTGTACTCAAAGACCAGACCGTACCGGTTATCATGGGTTCGCTCACTACTATCGGAGCATTTATGGGGCTGTTACTTACGAAGTCGGAATTGTTGCGCGACTTTGGTCTCTTTGCTTCTCTCGGATTGGTTGGAACTACTGTTTTCTGCTTATTGTTCCTGCCACAATTTTTCCGTTCCGAAAAGAATAGGAAGTCTGAGAAGGCTTTTGCCGTACTCGAAAAGATGAACTCTTACTCGTTCGACCGTCAGAAATGGCTTATTGTATTGATCTTACTGGTTACGGTGGTATGCTTCTTTGCGTCTGATAAAGTAAAGTTCGACTCTGATCTCCGCAATATCGGATACAACGAACCCGATGTGCTGCGTTCCCGCGCAATGGTATCCAACTCAGATAAATTCGAAACAATCTATTTCGCAACTATCTCTACCAATCTTGATTCTGCCTTGATTTACAATCTGCAATTGGGACAGAAACTTCAAAGTATGGTAGCCGAGAACAAGATACAAGGATATTCAACTCCTTCATCCCTCTTTATCCCAACAGGCGAACAGCAACAACGGATTCATCGCTGGAAAGAATACTGGACTCCGCAAAGGATAGAAGAAACCCGGAAGAATATAGCAGAGGCCGGAGCTGAATACCGCTTCGGACCGGCTACTTTTACTCCATTCTTCGATATGCTCGAAGAAGATTATCAACCTGTATCCCTATATGATGCAGATGTAATTCCTGAAGAGATACTCTCCAATATAATTGAATATACGGATGGACGTTATATGGTATTTGTTCCCGTGCGAATGGACAGGAACGACTTACTCGAAGTAGGCGACGAAGTGGTTGCTGCCAACCGTAACTTTGTAGTCGTCGATCCTATGTTCTATACCAATAACATGGTGAAAATGCTGCACGATGACTTTAATATTACACTTACTATTTCGTCTCTGTTCGTTTTCCTTGTATTATTAATATCCTATCGCAACATATTCCTCACGTTGATTGCTTTCCTACCCATGTCGTTAAGTTGGTATATTGTTTTGGGAGCAATGGCAATCTTCGGATTGGAATTTAACCTGATAAACATTGTTATCTCTACCTTTATATTCGGTATAGGGGTCGATTACAGTATATTTATAATGGATGGACTATTATCCAAATACCGTACTCCTGACAGGCCGGTACTTACCTATCATAAAACAGCTATATTCCTGTCGGCCATTATCCTGATTATAGTAACAACTTCGCTATTGTTTGCCGTGCACCCGGCTATAGCATCTATTGGTGTGGCTACACTTATCGGTATGTCGTCTACCATTCTGATATCGTACACATTGCTTCCATTCCTGTTCAACCTCGTGATTAAATTCCGTACAAAGAGTGGAAAGGTACTTGTAAACCCCAACAAGAGATAGCTGATGAAACATTACGATGTTATTATTGCGGGTAGTGGCCTGGGTGGACTGGAATGCGGATATATTCTTTCTAAAAAAGGATACAACGTTTGCATTCTCGAAAAGAATCATCAGTTGGGTGGGTGCCTGCAAACTTTCAGACGGGGGAAAATCGAGTTTGATACCGGATTTCATTTTGTAGGAGGACTGGATGAAGGCCAGTTCCTGCACCGGCTATTCCGTTATTATGATCTGCTCGACCTTCCCTGGCAACGGTTGGACGATGATGGTTTCGCTGAGGTTGTAACCCAGGGAAAATCTTACCTTCTTGCTTCCGGTTATGATAACTTTGCCGATAAGCTTTCCGCAGAGTTTCCCCATCAGCAACGACAACTGCAGAGATACGTTTCTTTCTTGAAAGAGGTTGGAAACAACATTGATAATACCCTGCAAGGCATAAATCAGGAAGCTGAAACAGCAAGTTCATCCTTGTTTCAACAATCTGCATACCACTTCCTGCTTCAAACCATCGACGATCCGGTACTGCGTAACGTACTTTCTGGTGTGTCGCTTACCATGGAGTTAAATGCCGAAAAGCTTCCACTATATACTTTTGCCCAGATAAACAGTTCGTTCATCCAAAGCTCGTGGCGGTTAAACGGAGGTGGTTCACTGATAGCCGATAAACTGACGGAAAGTATACGCAGGATGGGAGGAACTGTACTTACCCGTGCCGAAGTGACTCGTTTCATTGAAAACGAGGGGAAAATAACTGCCGTAGAGATAAACAGGGAGGAACAATTCAGTGCCGACTATTTTATATCCGATTTGCACCCAGCATTAACATTGTCTCTGATTCCCGACAGCAAAGCCATACGCCGGATATATAAGAACCGGATAACACGTCTGGACAACACATTCGGTATGTTTACCACACATCTTCAACTCAGGGAAAGCAGTATTCCCTACCTCAACCGCAATTTATTTGTGTACGAGAAAGATAATGTATGGAATAACTCCTATATTCCCGGAGCCCGGATGTCGTCGGCATTAATCAGTTACCGTACTCCGGCCGATGGTAGCGAATTTACCCGTAATATAGATATACTAACCCCCATGCATTGGGAAGAAGTGGCGCAATGGTCGGATACACACATAGAGAATCGGGGCGAAGAATATAAGACATTTAAGCAACAAAAAGCCGAAGAATGTATTATGTTTGCAGAGAAAAAAGTTCCCGGACTATCACAAGCTGTTGAGCGGGTATATACCAGTAGCCCTCTGACTTACCGTGATTATACCGGAACGTGGGAAGGTTCGGCTTATGGTATCCGGAAAGATTGCAACGACATTATGATGACATTACTCACTTCGCATACTCCTGTGCAGAACCTGTTACTTACCGGACAGAACCTGAACCTTCATGGTATTATGGGCGTTTCCATAACATCCCTGTTTACCTGTGCCGGTATTATGGGAATGGACGAAATTAAAAAAAATATTATATGAAAAGAATTCATTTACTAGTACTTACGCTTATCTGCACATTAGCAGTTAATGCCCAGATAGTTAGCCAGACCGATTTTCCGGTTGTGCAGAAAATTGCTTCCGGAAACTCAGAATACAAAACTATTGTCAGTAAGTTCAAACAAACCCAGCATCTCGCCATGATGGGTGAAGATATGACTTCCGAAGGAGATTTCTATTACCAGAAACCGGAAGAACTAACTATGCGCTATACCGACCCCGCAGGCGACCTGATGATGATTAGCGGCGACCGCTTCGTTATGGTTGCTGCCGGAAAGAAAAGAGAAACTTCGGGCAAAACCAATCAGAAAATGCAGGGAATGAAAGCCATTCTATCGGCTTGCTTGCAAGGAAATGTTCTGCAGATGGGAGCAGAGAAAGTTACACTCGAAGAAACAGGTAAACATTATGTGCTTACTGCAATTATTGACAAGAAAAGTAATAAAAGTAATTTCGATAAAGTTGTAGCCAGTTATGATAAGAAAGATTTATCACTTTCTGTACTGCAAACGATTGAACGTGACGGAAGTTATACCATATATGAATTGAGCAATAAAAAGTTCAATACCCCTATAGCTCCCGATACCTTCACCGCCACAAAATGGTAAACTCTACAATACAAAACAATATAACAATAAAATGAAATATGCACTTGTAACCGGCGGAAGCCGTGGAATTGGCCGTGCCGTATGCCTCCAGTTAGCAGATATGGGATATCCCGTAATCATAAACTACACTTCGAACGAAGCCGCCGCACTAGAAACCCAAAAACTTGTTGAAGAGAAGGGTGTTGCTGCCGAAATACTCCGTTTCGATGTCTCTAACCTCGAAGAAGTAGATAAAGCCATTGACGCATGGATTGAAAATCATCCCGATGATTATATAGCGCTGTTAGTTAACAATGCCGGTATCCGCAAGGATTCCGTCATGGTATTTATGGAAGACGATCAATGGAACGATGTAATCAACATCAGTCTCAACGGTTTCTTCTATGTAACCCGCAAACTTCTGAAAGGCATGATAAGCAAACGTTTCGGCCGCATTATTAATATGGTATCACTTTCCGGAATGAAAGGATTGCCCGGACAAACAAATTATTCAGCCGCCAAAGCTGCGGTTATCGGTGCTACCAAGGCCCTTGCGCAGGAAGTCGCTTCGCGCAAAATTACCGTAAATGCCGTAGCTCCCGGATATATTGCCACCGATATGACCCAGGATTTAGACGAGAAAGCATTGAAAGGACTTATTCCCGTCGGCCGTTTCGGTACGCCCGAGGAAGTTGCTGCCGCTGTAGGCTTCCTGGCATCTGACCAGGCTGCTTATATTACCGGGAATGTGATTTCAATTAATGGTGGGTTGTACACCTGAAAATACTGAAAATCGTATAGCGCTATACTGCAAATAGGGTAGCGCTATACTGTAAATTGTATAGGGCTATACTTCCGACTGTATAGGGCTATACTTCCAGCAATATAAGGCTATACTGCAAATTATGTAAGGCTATACAATAAATCGTATAGCGCTATAAAGTAATCGTTTTGTTCATAAATAGTTCAATTGAACTATTTACAATCCAATTTGAATGATAATCACACCTTTAGTTAACGTTAATTTGTGTAATTTAGCCGACGAAAGCCCCTGATTATATTAACTCTAATATCAAACCTAAGACAAAATGAAGAAAACACTCTTGGCCTGTTGCCTTGCTATGCTTGGAATAACAGCGTCTGCACAGTCTAACGAATGGCAGAATCCCGGTGTTAATGCAGTAAACCGCGCACCGATGCACACCAATTACTTTGCCTACGAATCTGTCGAAGCAGCCGGACGGGCAGTAAAAGAAAAATCTACTAATTTTATGACCCTGAACGGCACCTGGAAATTTAACTGGGTGAAAGATTCGGATGCACGTCCGCTCGACTTCTTCCGTACCGATTTTAACGACCGTGGTTGGGACAATATGTCGGTACCCGGTATCTGGGAATTAAATGGATACGGCGACCCGTTGTATGTAAATGTAGGATATCCCTGGCGTCATCAGTTTAAGAGTAATCCGCCCGAGATACCAGTAGTTGATAATCATGTGGGTTCGTACAGAAAAGAAATCATTGTTCCTGCCGATTGGAATGGAAAGGAAATCTTTGCTCACTTCGGTTCGGTTACATCCAATATATACCTTTGGGTAAATGGTAAGTATGTAGGTTACAGTGAAGACAGTAAGCTTGAAGCTGAATTTAACCTGACAAAATACCTCAAACCCGGTAAAAACCTTATTGCATTCCAGGTATTCCGCTGGTGCGATGGTACTTACCTTGAAGACCAGGACTTTTTCCGTCTTTCAGGCGTAGGCCGTGACTGCTATCTATATGCACGTAATAAACAGTACATACAGGATATCCGTGTTACCCCCGACCTGGATGCCCAGTATCGCGATGGTACTTTAGCTATTGAGTTGTGGATGAACGGTGGGAATGCTGAACTTGAACTGACCGACAAAGCCGGAAACAGCATAGCAACGGCACAAGTAAAAGGCTCCGGTAAGCAAACTGCTACTATGACGGTATCTAACCCTGCCAAATGGACTGCTGAAACTCCTAATTTATATACACTTACAGCACGTCTTACGAATGGTAACCGGTTGCTGGAAGTAATACCTGTACGTGTGGGCTTCCGCAAAATCGAAATAAAAAATGCACAAGTACTTGTTAATGGTAAACCCGTATTATTCAAAGGTGCTAACCGTCACGAAATGGACCCCGACGGTGGTTATATCGTTTCGCGCGATCGTATGTTGCAGGATATCAAATTAATGAAAGAATTCAATCTCAATGCTGTACGCACATGCCACTATCCGGACAATAACCTGTGGTACGACCTCTGCGATGAATATGGTTTGTATGTAGTAGCCGAAGCTAATGTAGAATCGCATGGTATGGGTTATGGCGATAAAACACTCGCAAAGAATCCGTCTTATGCCAAAGCACACATGGAACGTAATGAACGCAATGTTCAACGCAGTTTTAACCATCCGTCGATTATCTTCTGGTCATTAGGTAATGAAGCAGGATTCGGTCCTAACTTCGAAGCTGCATACACATGGATCAAGAAGGAAGACAAATCACGTCCTGTACAGTACGAACAGGCAGGTGGTAATGATTTTACGGATATACGTTGCCCTATGTACTGGGATTATAAAAGAAGTGAAGAATATTGCCAGAATAATCCAACCAAACCGCTTATCCAGTGCGAATACGCTCATGCTATGGGTAACTCGCAGGGTGGTTTTAAAGAATACTGGGACTTGATTCGTAAATATCCTAATTACCAGGGTGGTTTTATCTGGGACTTTGTAGACCAGTCTATCCGTTGGAAAAACAAAGATGGTATTGAAATATATGGTTACGGTGGAGATTTCAACCGCTATGATGCCTCCGACCAGAACTTCTGCGATAATGCGCTTGTAAGCCCCGACCGTGTACCTAATCCGCACATGTACGAAGTAGGCTTCTATCATCAGTCTATCTGGACAACTCCTGTTGATCTGCAAAACGGCGAAGTAAATGTGTATAATGAGAACTTCTTTCGCGATCTTTCTGCTTATTATATGGATTGGCAGTTGGTTGCTAATGGTGAAGTTATTCAGAATGGTATTATCAACGACCTGAATATAGCACCGCAGCAAACGGCTAAGATAAAACTGAATTATTCGCTAGATGGTATATGTCCATGCAAGGAAATTCTGCTCAATGTTAGTTATAAACTGAAAAAGGCCGAAATGTTATTGCCTGCCGGACATATCGTTGCAAAGAATCAGCTATCTATCCGCGAATACAGTGCTCCCGAGTTGAAACTTGAGAATGTTGTTTGTACCAATGTTGCGGTTATTCCTCCCGTAGTCGAAGACAACGACCAATATTATCTTATTGTAAAAGGTGAAAACTTCCGCATGGACTTTACCCGTGGAAATGGTTTCCTGAGTCGGTATGATATCAACGGTAAACCGATGTTGAATTATCGTGCCATGCTGACACCGAACTTCTGGCGTGCACCGACTGATAATGATATGGGTGCTAATCTGCAAAAGATATACCGTGTATGGAAAAATCCGGAAATGAAACTTATTTCATTGAAACATACCAGCGCAGATAATCTGGTTACAGTAAATGCCGAGTATGATATGCCTGAAGTTTATGCTAAACTGTATCTGACGTATGTTATAAATAATGAGGGCGCCATTAAAGTCACTCAAAAGATGACTACTACAGCCGAACAGGAAGTTCCCGATATGTTCCGCTTTGGTATGCAAATGCAGATGCCCGAAAAGTATGATTACATTGACTACTACGGTCGTGGCCCGATTGAAAACTATTCGGACCGCAATCATGTTACCGACCTGGGTCGTTACAAGCAAACGGTGGCCGAACAGCCTTATGCTTACATTCGTCCGCAGGAGACCGGAACAAAGACTGATATCCGTTGGTGGCGTCAGCTCGACCGGGGTGGATATGGGTTGCAATTTGTCGGCGATGCTCCGTTCTCGGCTTCGGCATTGAATTATTCAATTGAGTCTCTGGACGAAGGCCTGTACAAAATACAACGTCACTTCCCCGAAGTTCAGCCTGTAGATTATGTAAATCTTTGTATTGACAAGGTACAGATGGGATTAGCATGTATCAATAGCTGGGGAGCCCTTCCGCTTCCGGAATACCGTATACCGTATGCCGACCGCGAATTCAGTTTCATTATTCAGCCGGTAAAGAATAAGGTGAAATAATACAAACAAAATATAACCTGTAGAGGCGGTTCATCTGAACCGCCTTTTTTTACGACATATTAAACCTTTTGCTATTAAAACAATCATAATAATTGTTTTATATTCTATAAACTAAAAACAAGAATTATGAAGAAGATTAGTTTGTTAATGACTGTTCTGTTTATGGTTGGCAGTATGGCAATGGGCCAGGGAGGCCGGAACATGGATCCCAAGCAACGTGCAGAACAAATGACCGAACGCATGGTGAAAGACTATTCACTGACAGATGCGCAGAAAGAGAAGGTACATACATTGAACCTCGAAATGTCCGAGAGTATGTCTAAAATTACCGGTGACGACAGAGATAAAAGACGTACCGAAATGCAGTCGATCCGCGAGAAATACAACAAAAAGCTGAAGGATGTATTAACAGACGAACAATACCAGAAGTACCTGAAAGACGAAGAAGAACGCCGGCAAAGAATGCGGAACAGGTAAATCAGATTATATCTTTCCCTATATCTTCAATATTGTCATTAAGAATTGGGCTTTGAGCCAGGTATTCCTGATTATCGGCATATATGTAAATAAGCGACCCGTTTTTAATCAGGTTGATTATTTTTTTGCTGAGATTTTCAGGTAGTGCCGGACAACCCAGACTTCTTCCCAAACGGCCGGTAGAATTTATTACCGACGGATTAGAATACGGAGCGCCGTGCATTACAATTGCACGGCCTTTTGCCATATCATTAATACCTTCTTCCAATCCTTCCAGTACGAGTGAGTATCCGTTCTTTCCCGAATAAGTATTCTCAGTAAGAAAAAAACCCAATGAACTTTGGTAAGAACCATATTTATTGGAAAAAGAAGTAGCATACAGATTCCCACTGTTCCGCCCGTGCGAAACAAGCGTTTTGTATAGGAGTTTTTTCCGGCTCATATCCAGTACATACAGCCGTTCTTCGGTCGAAGGCTTCGAATAATCAATCAAGGTTATTATTTCTTTCCGTTTATCCTCTATTTTTTGGTAGCCCGTAATAGCCTGTTCAAAGGCATCGTAATTAATGATACCCTCTAATGCCATCTCTGCATAGAGGTGGTAAGAGAGGGGTAACTCAGGCATTTCGGGTACGAATGCCGGCTCGTTAATCTCCGGCCTTTCTGCAGATGAAATCAGTAGGATGAAGGTAAAGAATAAAAGTTTCCGCATTTTATTTTCAACATTTGCTGCACAAAACTATGAATTATTCCAAAACTAAATATATCTTTGCTACGTTTTAACAGAGATTGATAAACTTTTTTATGACTTCAAAACCTAAGACGATATTGGTGCCCTAAATAATCTGTGCACCATTTTACAGATTATCCCTTCCTCTATTTCCGGAGTAGAATCTCCCCGGAAGTATCTTTTATAACTATATCCCGGCGAATTGTTTGAACGAATTGTGCGTGCCAATTGTTGCATAAAATGGTATTCGTATATCCATTAGCCAATCCTATTACATAAAAAATAATTATCATGAGTGAAGATTATAAAACAGTACACGAATTCGACTTTTCATTTATCTGTGACTATTTCAAATTATTAGAAAGACAAGGTCCCGGTAGCCCTGAAGTAACCCGTAGAGCATTAAGCTTTATCGAAAATCTTCCGGCTGATGCACGCATGGCCGATCTGGGATGCGGTACAGGTACACAAACCCTTGAACTGGCTGCTAATACAACAGGACATATTACAGCCCTCGACTTGTTCCCCGATTTCATTGAAATCCTCGATAAACGAATCGTCGAGCGCGGTTTGCAGAACCGTATGTCGACCGTTGTCGGTACAATGGCCGAACCTCCTTTCGGTGAAGAAGAGTTAGATCTCATCTGGTCTGAAGGAGCCATATACAACATTGGTTTTGAAAACGGTATGCGCCTTTGGAACAAATTTCTCAAACCGGGTGGATATGTTGCAGTATCCGAAGCCAGTTGGTTTACACCCACTCGTCCCGACGAGATTAACGACTTCTGGATGGAAGCATACCCGGAAATAGATACAATTTCGAATGTAATTGCGAAGATGGAACGTACCGGATACATTCCGGTTGGTCACTTTATCCTTCCTAGCAATTGCTGGACGGAACATTTTTATGCTCCACAACCTGCAGCTCAGGAAGTATATCTGGCTAGTCATGCGGGAAACAAGCTTGCAGAAGAATTAGTTGCCAGCGAACGGCATGAAGAGTCATTGTATAACAAGTACAAAGACTATTATGGATACGTGTTCTACATTGGTCAGAAGCAATACATGACGAATGATTGAAACAGATAGATCAGAATTGTTCCACTTACGGTGGAGCAATTCTCTCTTTTACATTCAATATAATTACAAACATCCTCAATATGAATATTATTTCAATACGGGAGACTCCCACATATGCTGAAAAAGCAATGAGTTATTTTCCGGCGAAATGGCCGTCGGTACCTGCTGTTATTTACCACGACAGCATTAAACATAGCCTGACAACTCCCAATCCGTTGCCGCAATGGTACTTGTTGGAAAAAGACGAAGAGATCATCGGCTGTGCAGGTATGATAACGAACGATTTTATCAGCCGTATGGATCTTTATCCCTGGATATGTGCACTATATATCGAAGAGAAACACAGGGGCAAAGAATATTCCACCCTGCTTATCGAAAAAGCAAAGACAGATGCTGCCCGTGCAGGGTTTGATAATGTATACCTCTGTACGGACCACATAGGATTTTATGAGAAATATGGCTTCGAGTACCTCGGACAGGGATATCATCCGTGGGATGAAGAATCGCGGATATATGGAATCAGTATCCGGGGCATACTTGATAAACCAATATTCAGCATCCGCCCAGAAACACCGGAAGATTATCCGGAAGTGTATAACCTTATTCGTAAAGCCTTTAAAACCGCAAATGTAATGGATGGCGACGAACAGGACTATGCATTGAATCTTCGCGAAAGCAAAAAATACATTCCGCAACTGGCTCTCGTAGCCGAGTCGGACGGAAAGTTAATTGGGCATATCATGTTTACTCATTTTCCGGTTGTACAACCCGACGGAACTCATTTCGATGCACTTTTGGTAGCGCCGTTATCTGTTTTATTGGAATATCGCAATAAAGGAATAGGTTCTGCATTGATGCACGAAGGCTTCCGTATAGCAACTCAGATGGGATTTAGAGCAGCATTCCTGGCGGGTGACCCGAATTATTATTCCCGCTTCGGATACAGGCAGACTTCGGATTATGGAATTGTAAATATAAACGGTATTCCCGACCAGTTCATTATGGTAAAAGAACTACAACCGGATACTCTCAATGATGTTTCTGGAACAATAGACCTTCATTAATAGGATAATTAAAGAGAGGAATGCACCATCGCAATTCCTCTCTTATCTTATAAGGGCTGGACGAAAGTTGGTGTGGTAGAAGTCATTTTATAATAATGCTGAATACTTTCAAGTACGAAAACTTTTGATAAATTTGTATTTCAATCAAACTTCCGGAAAGAAATTAACCCTATGAAGCATTTATTATCCATATACCTGATTGCACTAATCCTGATATCCTGCAAACAACCTGATATAAACAGTCTACTCGAAGAAGGTGTATCCCTCGAACTTGCCCAACATCGGTATGCTAATTATACCAACATTCGTTATAACCTATCTTTTTCTATCCCTGAAAATAAAAACACCCCGGTTACCGGACAAGCCGAAATTACGCTGGTAAAATCCGGCAAATCCCCGCTTATCCTCGACTTTACCGCTACACCCGAGCAAATATCAAATGTAACCCTTAACAGTGCCCCGGTTCCTTATATCCTGGAAAACCAGCACATCGTAATCCCTGCAAAAGAGATTTCCAACGGCGAAAACACCGTTTCCGTAACATTTACCTGCAACGACCAATCCCTCAACCGTCGTGATGACTTCCTGTACACGCTTCTTGTACCCGACAGAGCACGCACCCTGTTTCCCTGTTTCGACCAGCCCGACCTGAAAGCAGCTTTTACTCTTACCCTTGAAATCCCCGGAACATGGGTAGCTGTGGGCAACGGAAGCATTCAGAGCGAAACCCTGCAACAAGATAGAAAGCGGGTAGAATTCAAAGCATCCGACCCGGTAAGTACCTACCTCTTTTCATTTGTTGCCGGACGCTTCGAACGGTTGACCGAAACCCGCGACGGACGTTCCATCTCCCTGTACCACCGCGAAACCGACCCGGTTAAGGTTGCCCAGTGTGGAGATATTTTCAGCGAAGTATTCCATTCACTAAACTGGCTCGAAGAATATACAGCTATACCTTATCCGTTCGAGAAGTACGACCTTATTATACTCCCCGGCTTCCAGTACGGTGGCATGGAGCATACCGGAGCAACGTTGTACAATGACCGCCGAATGTTCCTGGAACCCAATGCAACCCTGTCCGAAATGCTTGGACGCAGCAGCCTGATTGCCCACGAAACCGCCCATATGTGGTTCGGCGATTATGTAACAATGAAGTGGTTTAACGATGTGTGGAACAAGGAAGTTTTTGCTAACTGGTTTGCCGCCCGTATCGTGGAACCCATGTACCCAAATGTAAATCATGACCTCAATTTTATCCTCAGTTATTACCCGTCGGCCTATTCGGAAGACCGTACCAAAGGCGCCCGTCCTATTCAGCAACACCTGGGCAATCTGCGCGATGCCGGATTGATATACAGCAGCATCGTTTACAACAAAAGCCCCATCGTTATGGAAATGCTGGTGCGCAAGGTGGGAGAGGAGCGTTTCCGCGACGGTATCCGCGAGTACCTGCGTACGTATGCTTATGGCAATGCCGATTGGGACGACCTTATTTCAATTCTCGACGGCCTGACAGATGAGGACTTACGTATCTGGAGCGATACTTGGGTAAAAGAAAAGGGTATGCCGTTCTACACCTGCAAGCTAGTAAACCGCAAGCTGACCGTAACCCAAACCGACCCGTGGAAAAGAGGCATCCTTTGGTCGCAACCTGTACAATTTACCGTCGTATCCGGCAATGGCATTACCGAAACCTTTGAAGCGGAAATATCCGGAATGACTACTGAAATAGATTTGCCGTTTGATGCCTCGTATGTATTACCCAATAGCAACGGCCGTGCATACGGATATTTCCGCATGAGCGATATTCCTTTAAGCCTGGATGTGTTATTGAAAGGAGAAAAGAGTGAAGCCGGCCGCCTGGCTCTGCTAATGAACTATTATGAAACGCTTCTCGCCAATAATTACAGTGCAGATTCGTTTCTGTATCCGGTTCTCAATTACCTGCCGGGAGAGGATAGTCCCCTTATATTCAGGCAAGCACTGTTGTATGCCGAAAATTGCCAAAGGCTCTTTGCATCGTATATATCAGATAATAAAGAAAACGAAGAAATCTTATTAAGCCTGGCGAAACAGGGAAATATCCAGAACAGAATAAATGCCACCCGTACTTTTTACCGCATGGCATCGGAAGATAAATCCTGGCAACTCCTGAAAAAAGCCTGGGTCAACGAAGATTACCGGAAACAACAAAACCTTATCCTCAACGAGTCCGACCTGATTTCCCTATCGTATCAGCTTGCCGTTCGTTTCCCGGAAGAATCGAGTGCCATTACCGCCACCCAACTTGCCCGCATTACCAACCCTGACCGCCGGAAAGAATACGAATTCGTTTCGCAGGCAGTTGCCCCTCAGAAAACCAGCCGGGATGCTTTCTTCCGTAGCCTGATGTTGAAACAAAACCGCGAAATAGAACCCTGGGCGCTTTCGGCACTTCGTTTACTCAATCATCCGTTGCGCGCTAATGAAGCGGTAGAATATATACGTCCGGGTCTGGATGTATTGCAGGAAATACAACGCACCGGGGATATTTTCTTTCCTGCCAACTGGTGCCGTGCATTGCTGGGTGGGCATCACTCGCACGCTGCTATTGATACTATCGAAAGCTTTTTTGCTGATAATCCCGGGTATCCTGAACTTTTAACAAGTAAAATATGGCTGAGTGCCGATGATTTATTTATTCGCGAACGGGTTACGGTACGCAGGTACGAATAAGTATAACGCAGCAAATAATTTGTTTAAATAAATAACTACTTTATAAGAGTGCATACTTTTACGATGCAAGAGTGTACACTCTTAGGGTATAAAAGTGTACACTCTTGGGAGGTAAAAGTGCACACTCTTAGGGGGTAAAAGTGTACACTCTTATAAAAACAAAAAAAATACCTCTCAGAATCGTTGTGGGACGGGTTCGGAGAGGCTAAAAATGATTTCAGGCTCAAAAAAGCGAGAAATGTGTGTCTGATTATTTTATTAAATACTTTTAATGAGTTTTTCCAGTTTGGCGGGCGTCATTACCTCATTGGTATAGAATTTACCGTTAACAAACACACTGTAGGTGGTTACCGGACAAAAATGTGTCTGTGCCTCTTCCTTACTGGTGATTTCGTGTGTTCGCACAGGTATTTCCGACGTCATAATAACCGGCTTCAATAAACCTACATACAAAGCATTGAAAGGGCATTGAGCTGTGTATATAATATCAATACCGTTAATATCTCCCGGTATTCCCGCTTTGGCTGTATCATTGAAGCGAGGTAACGGAGCATCCTTATTGAATCGTTTTACCATCAATTCGAAGAATGGTTCGGCCGAGTCGCAAACTTCGTAGCCGTATTTCAAATAGAAAGCTTTATCAGATAAGAATGCTTTTTTCTTTTTCCCTACCATAACAGCTACACCATTCTTATTTGCCGAATCGGCTTCGCAGGCATCCAGAAGCATTTTACCATAACCTTTACCTTTGAAACTACCGGCTACCCAGTGGCAGTTGATGATATTGTATCCCGGAGCAATAACCGGAACCCAGGCGTACTCAGCCGGTATGTATTCGATGAATATCTTTCCACGGGCATCGAGTTTGGTGAACTTCAATCCTTCATTAATCCGGCTGCTTAACCATGCTTTTTTCGAAGGAACGCTTGGGTCTCCCTTCTTTTCGGTTAATGCACAGCATATATGTTCGGTAGCCAGGTTCTCCTGGGTTAATGTTATCAGTTGGGGGTTTGTATCCATATTATTTGTTTATTAACGGCATTAGATATTCCGGATACAAATATAACGAATGCATGAGCTAATTTCTTATCCGATATTGCTTTTTTTCGGTGAACACACACATACCTCAACTTGTTTAGCACTAAAAACAGCGAAACAAATGAATGTCGAAAGAATTACCCGGCCGGGTGCCGGACTTCCTTTGCCTGAAAGATATTGGGCCATCCTCGCAATCTGTTTTGGTATAACCGTTTCGGTACTCGATGGTGCCATAGCCAATGTGGCATTGCCTACTATTGCACGCGATTTCAATACCACGCCCAGTTATTCAATCTGGGTAGTAAATGCGTATCAACTGGCTATGATGATATCTTTATTGTCTTTTGCTTCTATTGGTGAAATATGGGGTTAACGGAAAATTTATATGATGGGGCTTATTATCTTTACTTTTACTTCTTTATTCTGTGCTTTATCTACATCAATCGGGATGCTTACAGCAGCAAGGGCATTACAAGGTTTTGGTGCTGCTGCTATAACGAGTGTAAATACTGCTTTACTCCGTATTATTTATCCCAGTAGTTTTCTGGCCCGTGGAATCGGTATTAATGCGCTTATAGTTTCGGTATCGGCTGCTGCCGGGCCTACTATTGCGGCTATGATTCTTTCTGTAGCTACCTGGAAGTGGCTGTTCGCTGTCAATATTCCTATCGGCATTATTGCGCTGGGCCTCAGTTACAGGTTTCTTCCCGGTAATCCTGTTAAAGTTACCGGACGTAAGTTCGATGTGGTGGGAGGACTAATGAATGCTCTTACCTTTGGGTTGGTAATCGGTGTAATCGAAGGCTTTACGCATAAATTTCCTGTAAGTATCATTCTGGCTGCATTTGTATTACTTATGATTATAGGATACTTTTTTCTTAAGAGAGAAAATAAACAGCAATTTCCAATATTCCCGGTAGATTTACTCCGTATCCCGGTTTTCTCTCTCTCGGTAATTACTTCATTGGTATCCTTCCTGGCGCAGATGCTTGCAATGGTTTCTTTACCTTTCTTCTTGCAGGGAGTGCTTGGAAAAGACGAGGTTGCCACCGGCTTGCTACTTACTCCGTGGCCCCTTGCCACCATGGTATTTGCACCATTGGCGGGTGTACTTGCTGGAAAAATCAATGCGGGCATATTGGGAGGAATCGGGCTGACTATCTTTTCTTTCGGACTCTTTATGCTGGGTAGTCTGCCCAATGATGCTTCACATTTTGATATCATCTGGCGCATGGCGGTTTGCGGAAGTGGCTTTGGCTTATTTCAGACACCCAATAACAGTACCATTATTTCATCGGCTCCCGACAATCGTAGTGGTGGTGCAAGCGGTATGCTTGGTACTACGCGGTTACTGGGACAAACCAGTGGCGCTGCACTGGTCGCCCTGTTGTTTATGATATTTCCTACGAACGGAACGCACATATCTTTATATCTGGGTTGCGGTATTGCTTTGCTGGCTGCTGTAATTAGTTTAATGCGTATAGGTAAACCTACAGCTGCTGAATTAGGCAAAAAGTAGTGATGATAAAAAAAGAGACGCAAAATTTTGCGTCTCTAAAAAGGAAAATTTCCTTTGGTTTAATTCACTTTCAAATTTAATGAATGTCTGCCTGCCTCCAACTTTACTATTTTTTCTCCCTGAATATAATCCGGCAGATACAATGTTGCCGTACTATTGGCAGGAATAACAACTTCATACTGAATCGTTTTTTTATTTTTCCATAACCATTTGGAAGTAATATTTCCGTATGGGCCATCGTGTTGAGCTTCGAAATGTTTCAACTGTTTTACGAAGTTGGGGCGAAGTATAATGTTCTTATACCCCGGTTGTTCCGGGTCGGGGAATATACCACCGAGACCTTTGAAGAACCATCCGCCGATTTCGCCGAACATCATGTGGTTATCCGAAATATCGTATTTAGACTCCAAATCCCAGTTTTCCAATAGTGTGGTGGCACCGTTTACAATCCACCAGCCCCATGACGGGTAAGTATCCTGTGCAGCAACCTTGTATGCTGCTTCATAGTGACCGTTTTCGCTTAAAGCATTCAGGATGG
>DAMCMT010000014.1:0-39743 GCA_032108265.1 Bacteroides sp. | reverse complement strand
GGCTTTGGCACCCAATACACCGCAATCGAGGTGGAAACCGGCTTCTTCAACTTTCTTTGCCAGATTACCTGATACTTTGGCAATCATGTTTTTGGGTACAACCTTCCATTGCAGGGGAACGCTAAGTTCGGTTTGTGTGCCGCTGGCGTAAATACCGGTTTGCCTGTCCAGATATTTGTCATTGATGGCTTTCTTTATCTTTTCGGCTAATGATGAGTAATAGGCATAATCGGCTTGTTTGTTGAACATCTTGGCTGCATCGGCCAGTATCTTGGTATCCACATAGAAATAGATGGAAGATGTGAGTTCCTTGTTCGAACGTGATTTAACCGGAACCCAGTCGCCACGTCCCCAACTGGTGAGGTGGTTAGGGCTGGTGCGGTCTACATAATTAACATAGCGTTTGATGTTTTCGTAACAGTCGGCCAACGGTTTGCTGTCGCCGTAGAAGAGGTACAGGTTCCATGGAATGATGGCGATTGTACTGGTCCAATCCAATCCGTTATCCGTTCCGTAACCCCAGCCGCCGGTCGGGATGATATCGGGTAGTACACCATTGGGTTGTTGTTCGTCGCGGTGGTCGCCCAGCCATTTTTCGTAAACGGTGATGCCGTCAAAGTTATACAGGGCAGTTTCAATAGCCAGGTGTCCGTCGCCCGTCCAGCCATTCTTTTCGCGTTGAGGGCAGTCGGTAGGATAACCCATGAGGTTAGACAGATAGGCGTTGTTGGTAGCCCACCATAATTTATTTACCAGGTCGCTAGAGGTTTGTATAGTTCCTACTGCGGGCACATCGCTATGCATGAAATAGGCGGTAATACTGTTTTGGTTTAGTTCAACAGGTTTGTCGCTGGTTACTTCAACGTAGCGGAAACCTTTGTAGTTGAAGCGTGCCATGAATTCGTCCTCTCCCTTGCCGCTTAGAATGAGTATATCAGTTTGGAAAGGATCTTTCTCTTTGTCGCCACGGTAGTAGACGTCAATGTTAGACATATCTATGCGTCCGTTATCATACAAGCGTTCTCCGTGTTTGATTCTGAGTTCCGTACCTTCTTCACCGGATACTTTTATTTGAGTTACCCCCGACATATTCTGCCCGAAATCGAACCAGTAGGTTTTATCATCTATCTTTTTAAATGATACTGCTGGCATAGTTTTTACATTGCGGATAGGACGGATTTGTTGAGCAGTAACATTCTGTGATGGTGTGGGCCTGAATCCTACGCCCCGCCATTTAGAATCGTCGAAGTCGGGTGTACTCCAACCTTTTTGCTCTTCGCGCGCATCGTAATGTTCGGCAGTGTAAATACTGTTGAATATCACACCACCCGACGAAGTTTTCCAACTTGTATCTGTAGAGATAACTTCTGTAGTGCCGTCGGTGTAGGTGATACGGAGGTCGAGGCAGAATGTGGGGCGGTTACGCCACGGCGCGTTGTGGAAGTCCCATACGCCGAGCGATTGATGGTTGTACCAACCGTTGCCCAGTATAACGCCGACGGCATTGTCGCCACGTTTGAGTTGTTCGGTTACATCGTGGGTAACATACAGGTTACGTCTGTCGAAACGGGTGTATATCGGGTCGAGACGGTGATTGCCGATTTTCTCGCCATTGACGTATAGTTCGAATAATCCGCCTACTGCCACGTATGCACGAGCCGATTTGATTGTTTTGTTTGCGGTAAACTTCTTGCGGAAGTAGGGAGCAGGTTTGAAATCCCTGTCTCTTCCATCGCCAATCCAGGCACCCTGCCAGTTTTCAATACCCATCATTCCGGTTTCGAACGAGGTTACGGCTGAGGCAGTTTCTTTATTGTCCTGGTCGCCGGTAATTACTTTCCAGTAATATTTGGTATAAGGTTCGAGTGCTTTTCCTTTGTAAGTTACCAATATGTCTGATGAGTTTACTTTTCCTGTATCCCATGTTTTTCCGGCTCCGTTCACTACCTGCATAGAGTCGGTGCCGACAATAATACGATAGGATGTTTGCCGGGCACCCTGCCGCGAATCGTCTATATGCCAGGTAAGACGTGGGTTGGGGTTGTCTATTCCGAGGGGGGCTTCCAGGTAGTCACTTTGCAAGCCTACGGGAGTTTGTGCTTTTGCCGATAAGCAGAAAGCCTGTAGAAAGATTGTCAAAAGAATGAGTGTAGTTCTATTCATGATATGTATGTTAGTGGTGTAACTTAAAATGCATTTAACCATGCTCTGAGGTCCTGTGTCATTTCCTTGTGAAACTTGAAGTCTTTTCTTGACCCCCATCCATGTCCTCCCGAGGGATAGATGTATAGCGACGCTGGAACTTTATTTTTCTTCAATGCCAGGTAATAGTAAACGCCGTTTTCGCTGGGTACACCGTCGTCATCGTCCGAGAATACGATGAAAGCCCGGGGGCTATTGGCATCTATCCGTTTCTCATTGGAGTATTCATCGACTAACGCCTGAGTAGGTTCCGAACCTAAGAGGCTGCGGCGCGAATCGGCATGAGTAATGGAGCTGTCCATGGAAATAACCGGATAGAACAATATCTGGAATGCCGGACGTTCCGCGGGTTTGGCGTGTGTGGCAATGGTCGATGCTAAATGTCCTCCGGCCGAAGAACCCATGATTCCTACATCGGCAGGGTTGATATTCCATTCTTTCGCATTTTCTTTTACTAATCTCAACGCTTCTTCAACATCCGAGTATGGAACAGCCCGGTTACCGCGAGGCATGCGGTATTTTAAAACGATAAGTGCAATGCCCATTTCGTTGAAATAGGGTGCCCACTCGTGGCCCTCGTGTCCGTATGCCAGTCCTATATAAGCTCCACCCGGGCAGGCTACTACAGCCCGGCTGGTAGCTCTCTCTTTCGCAGGCAGAAATACCCGGACAGAGGGTTTGTAGTTGTGCTTACTTTCATCGAATGGTTGATTATCGATACCGTTCGTGTTGGGAAGGCCGTTCGGCCACAAATCGATATCGAATTCCTTACTGGTAACCTGGGCGGATACTGTCATACTGCTAAACAGGATTAAAAGGGCGGATAATAATGATAATTTTTTCATTCGGGTAGGAATATTATTGTATCATTTCGGTAAATTGAATGCAACTCTCAATGCTTCCATATCTGCCATGGATGTTCCTTCGGGTTCAAATCCCATGGATTTGGCTGTAAGATATATCTGTGCGGATTTCGACAGTGTATCTACCATATCGAATGCTTCCATGATATTCTCGCTTACTGCGCATACTCCGTGTTTCTCCCACATTACCACATCGTAATCTTTCAGCATTTCGACCGTGGCATCGGCCAGTTCGATGGAACTGGGCATTTTATAAGGTATAATGCCTAATCCTTTGGGGCAGAATGCGCGTGTTTCGGGAATCATGCTCCAAAGTAGATAGGTGAGTTTATCTTTTTCGAGGAAAGCCGGGTTGTGTGTCATGGCTATCAGGTCGATGGGGTGTGTATGCAACGCAGCTTTATATCCCGAACCGATACCGATTTCATAATCGTGCATGGAGAGGTGTGAGGGTAGCTCGGATGTAGGCATTACCGGGTTATCGGCAATGATTTCATAGCTGGCGCAATCATCAAGGATGCGGATAATCGAGCCGTTATCCATCGGCCAACGTGCCAGGTCGCGCATACGTTTGTTGGTACCTTTGCAGAAAAAATAACAACCTTTGAGGTTGGGCAGTGGTTTGCCTATGAGTATAGTTCCGCAGATGGGAGGCATAGCTCTGATTTCATCGTCAATCACGTCGGTAATATTGATAGTGATATTACCGCCATTACGTTCGGCCCAGCCTTTTTGCCACAGGTAGCCGGCAACTTCGGCAACTTCGTTTATCCGCTTTTCGAGTTCGGGGCGGTTGTTTAATATTGATTTCATTTTTATTTAATTGAAATGGTTTTTATTCTGTTATACTGGTTTGCCGGGAGAAATAATCTACCCGGCAAATATACATATTATATTAATGACTTTATGACAGTTTTATGTGCTCTAACAGGCTGTCATTCTGTCTGGCTCTACTAGCGCTAAAAGAATTTTCTTTTAGCGCTAGTAGAGATTTCTTTTAGCGCTAGTATAATTTTATGGTAGCACTGGTATCGTTTTGCAGCACCAGTATAGTTTTATTTATTAATAATTTACACTATATACCGATACCGGCCCCATTAATCCCGAGGACTGTAATCCATGTTCTTTTTTATATGGATTAACCGGCAGCCATGTTTCCCTTTGTTCTTCCGGAAGTGCCTGGTCGCCGATTATACGGTTCATCCAGTTGTTAACGACGGAAATTTCTATCGTATTATTGCCTTCCTTGATGTAGTCTGATATATCTACGCGCCATGGTGCTGTCCAAGCTCCTCCGGCGTAATTGCCATTTACCTTCACTTTGGCAATAGTCATCACTTTGCCTAAATCCAGATAATAGGTTTTGTCTTTTGATATATTATTTATTTGCACATCATTTTTATAAACGGCTGTTCCTGAGTAATACTTAATGCTCTCGTCGGTGCTTTGCGTCCAGTCTTGCAAGGTGTTCATGGTAACAGGTTGCTGCGGTCCGCGCATCTTTGCATCGAAAGTAACAGTCCAGGGGGTTGTGATTTCCTGCTGGCTTTCCCTGGTTGGGAAATTGTCCTTAACAGTACCTCCCGGGGAACTTTTCGATGAGTTGCGGAAGATGATAAAGGCGCTTTCCAGTTTTGTCAGTTCCAGCGGCACGATTACTTTACCATCGCCCGTGGTATATGCTTTAAGTTTACGGATGGTACCGGTTACCGGGTTCCACAATTCAGGTTCTTTACCGTTAATCCGGAATTCGGGATTGATGGTTATTGTTTCTTCTGACTGATTGGAAACAAAGTACATATCACCGTCTTTTTGAGTGCGGTGGATATACAATACCGGGTCGGTGGGACGTACTTTCAAATCAGGTATTATGCCAAGCAAGTCGAATAGTTCCTGCATCTCCATTCCGGATGCAATCATACCTTTACCTACCTGTGAATGTTTCACACTAGTACCATCAACCTGTCCCCAGAGGGAAGCGGCCAGTTGCCTAACTTCGGTATCTGCATCCGGATAATTCTGATAACTGGGCGAGCGGGTGGGTGCAGGACCCAGTACAACTGCACCTTCATTAACCAGTTGGTTTATTTTGCGCAGGAGTTCCGGGCGCATAGTTTCCTGTTTCGGGAGTACCAGTACTTTGTATCTCATTCCGTCGGGCAGTTCCAGGTAACCGTCTTTTACTTTGATACGGGTCATTAAAACTTCGGCGTTGATGTAATCGAAAGAGTAACCTTTTGGTAGTGCGGGGTCGCATACTCCGGTCATTTTCGGTGCATCTTCGCCAATGAAATAAGCAGCATCGGCTACATACGTTCCCTGTTGAAGCATGTAATTACAACGTTTCAGGTACTGGATAAACATATCCATATCGTAAAACCAGGTGTTTTTACGGTTAAATTCGTTACCGAACCAGGCATTCATTCCCGGGTTCTTGTCTTCGTAGGGCTGATGGATGTAGACGTGCAACAGGGTGTTGTTGATTCCTTCAGTAAAGAAGCGGTCGCCGCGTTGTTTCATCAGTTCCGGATAGCGGCCGAAGATAGCTCCGGCTGCAGTAAATGATTCGGCTGATATTTTTTTCTTTCCGTATATGTGGCCACAGGACGAGGCTGCTTTGTTTTCAATATCACCCAACTCTCCCTCGCTCCAGAATTCGCCACCGATTTCGTCAGACTGTCCGCCATATTGCAGGAATTCGCCGGGGAAACCCCAGTGGCCGTAATTCTCTAACCAGGTGGTAAGCCCGTGTTTGTGGCTTACATCGCGTAGACCGCCTACGTAATCGTATGCTACTTTATCGGCAACAAGTCTTCGTAAATCCCAGAGGAAGCGGTCGGTAGCGTCTCTGCTTTCAACCACGTAACCATTAAATGCCGGAATAAATGGAACAGGGTCATATCCATATACCTTTTTAAAATCTGCAATGAAATCGTCCGTCCAGTTTTGTCCACCCATTTCGTAGCTATCCTGAACAACTACTTTCCAGGTTTTCCGGTCTTCGGGTGGGATGCGGCGGATAATCTCGCCCATATATGCATCGAAGTGTGTTGCCACGTGCTTTCTACTCATTTTGTCGATTTCCAATCCTTCGCCTTCAACAGATGCCGGAGCGTTCTTTACACCGGTAGGTGCCATACCTGAACGTACAATCTTCCAGTTACCTTCGGGAACATCCCATTTCAGGTTGCCGTTTTCGTCCATGTGGGCGGTGATATCGATAATCTTTCCGGCATCCACAACGGCAGAGTTGTCTGTAACCTGTGGTTGTTCCGGCCACATATATTCATGCCAGTAAGGCAGTGGGCTCTGG
Source organism: Bacteroides sp. (assembly GCA_032108265.1). Lineage (GTDB taxonomy): Bacteria > Bacteroidota > Bacteroidia > Bacteroidales > Bacteroidaceae > Bacteroides. Next base: position 33,365 of record DAMCMT010000014.1, on the reverse strand, counting down.
AACATCTTTGCCAGTGTTTTTTCGATGTATCTTTCTTCCAGTGCTTGCCCCGAAAGTAATAACTCTGCAATGCCACTATTGGGATTTGCGTTTGTGAAAACTACTTTAAACGAAGTGCTTTCCGTTTCGGGAATAGCCATTACAACCGGACCATAAGGCTTGAAACCTACATTTGTGGAGGCATTGGTGCGGTTAACATTGAACTTCTTCAATGATTTGTATTCTCCGGTAGTGTTGTCCTTAGCCAATAAGTCCACATCGACGTGGATAGGATGCTCTATCGGCTGAATCATAATTGACCTTACCAGATGGGGCTTCGGATTTTCGAAATCAATGGTAAATGTTTCGGGAGATTTGAAACGGATGTCTTTCCGTATCAGGTTCGACGCTACCAGAGTTTCATCGACCGGGAAAGCCAGTACTTTTACATCCTGAAAGTCTTTATTCGGTTTTTCTAACTGCACATCCAGGGCCTGCGGACCTTTTACTGAAAGTTCCGAAAGTGCGAGATAGCGCATTGCTTCCTCAGTCTTTACCCACGGCCCGCCCGACTGGCTCCAGCCCGGCCCGTTGAAAATACCGATTTCAATATCCAGTTCGGTTGCCTTTTTAAGTGCTGTGTGTGTTATATCCCACCACTCGTCGGAAAGTAATTTTACCTTTCCATACGGTTGGTCGCTGGTTGGTAAACCGATGTTTCCAATAAAGGCACGGTTGATGCCTACCTTTTTCATCGATTCCAGGTCTTTGATTACACCTTCTTTGGAAATATTATCGGAAATCCAATACCAGTAAACAGATGTTTGTACGGAAGATGGTATATCGATAAAGTTTTTTTCTATTTCGGTGAATGGAACTAAATCGTCGTCTTTCGTTTGCTCCGTAGGATTGCAGGCTATGAAGAGCATACTAATTAAAAATCCTGCGAAGATGGATGTGAGTTTTTGTACTTTCATCTTTCAGTTTGTGTTATTTCATTAATTGTGGGAATATAATGGATAAAATTAATATAGCCAATCCGCAAATCAATACTACGATTGTAGTACGGCCGGCTCCCTTCCATTCTTTCAATATAATACCCCACATATTACTGAACAGCACATTCAGTGACATAAGTATACTCCATGAGAAGGCCATCATAACGCCTTCGGGTTCGAAGAAACTTTGTCCGATGCCCAGCCCGAAGAACTGTGAGTACCATAGTACCCCTGCCAATGCACAGAATATCAGGTTGTTACCCCAAACCCTCCCGGATGTGGTTGTATAATCTTTAAAGGTTTTATTCTTACTGTTCTGGAAAAGACAATAGCTTGCATTAGTCAAAAATCCACCGATGGTTACTAACAGAATAACCGGATTAAGTACCAGCAATTCATTGGCTCCTGACTGTACAAGATAAGCTTTGATAGGTGCACCGGCATCTAGCCCGAGGTTGAAACAGGCGCTCATAACCCCTGCTAGCAGAGCGATAAGTATCCCTTTCTTGAGAGCGAAGTCTTTAACTGCTTTCTTTTTTTCTTCTTCGGACATATTGCGTGACTTCAATGCTCCTGCATACCCAATAACGGCAATACCCGCAATGGCAATACAGACTCCGATAAGCAGTATCAGGCCGTTGCCGGTGAAAAGATTATCACCTTTCAATAATGCCGGAATGAGTGTTCCGAATGCCGAGCAGGTACCGAGTGCAAGGGATTGGCCGAGCGCTACTCCCAGGTAACGCATACTTAGGCCGAATGTCAATCCGCCTACCCCCCAGAGTATTCCGTAACCGATGCTTTTCCAGGCTCCGGCTCCGGCGGCACTCCATACTTCGAACAGGGATGTTCCCGCGGGCAGGGCAATCATTGCCCCGGCCAGCGGAAATACCAACCATGCGAATATACCTTGTATCAGCCAGAAACTTTCCCAGGACCAGTTCTTTACCTTGTTAATGGGTACATACGAACTGGATTGTCCGAGGCTTCCTATTGCGATGATTATCAGACCGATGATTGTATTCATGTGTATATTTTTTAGAGTGAGGTATAGAGTAAGTTAAAGTGAGGTATAGAGTTAGGTAAAGGAGGTAAAGTAGTGGTTGTAAAGGAATACTTTACCTCACTCTCTAACTGACTTTACCTAACTTTTACCTCACTTCTTTACTTTCTCTTTGATGTTACTTCTTTTTCGTATTGTTGTATTTCAGTGATATAATCTTCACCTACAGCTACGTTATTCTTCAGGCAGAAGTAATCCCACACGGCATTCCATGGTAAGCTCTTGGCTTCTTCCAATAATGCAAGACGTTCGAAGTATTGTCCGTTAGCTTCGTACTCGCGTAAAGTTGCAATTGGTTCGAGTAACGCTTGCAGGAATGCTTTTTGTGTAGCGCGGATACCAATGGCATAAGCTCCGATACGGTTAATGGAAGCATCGAAGAAGTCAAGTCCTACGTGCAATTTGCTCATTGCATCGGCACGGATAATTTCTTTTGTAAGTTCAGTAATCTCATCATTCAGGATAACTACGTGGTCGGAATCCCAACGGATAGGGCGGCTTACATGCAACATAATTTCAGGGGTAAAGAGTAACAGAGCCGAAATCTTATCAGCAATACTTTCCGAGAGGTGGAAGTGGCCGGTATCCAGTGTTACCATCTTTTGCTTTTTAGCACCATATCCCAAATAGAAATCGTGCGAACCTACTGTATAGCTTTCCAGGCCGATGCCGAATAATTTGGATTCCATACAATCTTTCATGTTGGCATACGGAGTGGTAAAGATTTCGTCCAGTGATTTTTCTAAAATCGAACGGTAAAGGTACCGGTTTACAGTCAGGTCTTTTGAACCATCGTGTATCCACAGGTTCATAATACAGGGGTCATCCTGATATTTACCCATTTCTTCAGAGATCGCGCGACAGCGTTTGGTATGTTCAATCCAGAAATCACGGATAGATTTGTCTGGGTTAGCCAGTGTCAGGTCACCACTTTTAGGATGGCCGAAAGAGGTAGAGTTAAAGTCCAGTTTCAGGTCTTTTTCCTTTGCCCACTGCATCCAACTGGTAAAGTGTGATGCTTCAACTTCGTCACGGTCTACAACTTTACCCTGGAAATCACCATATATTTCGTGTAGGCTCAAACGGTGTTTACCACCTACCAATGTTTGTACTTTCTCGATATCAGCACGTAATTCGTCTATGTTGCGGGCTTTTCCAGGATAGTTTCCGGTGGCCTGGATACCGCCGCCGCCCATGTTGGCCAGGTTTTCAAATCCGGTAACATCATCGGCTTGCCAGCAATGGATGGATATTTGTATCTTCTGCAATTTTTCCAGTGCGCTTTCAATATCAACACCTATTGCAGCATAACGTTCTTTAGCGATTTCATACGATTTCTGTACTAATTCATTCTTTTTCATGGTTTTCTTATTATTTGGTTTGTATATTACGTAATTTTTTTGTTGATTAAAAGTAAACGAGGATAGCAACACGGAATGAACGGAATGAACTGAAATACACGGAATTTAATTAATTTCCGCGTTTATCCGCTCATTCCGTTCATTCCGTGTTGCTATCCTCATTTTCATTATTATATAAGATTGATAAAACTTTGATACGCATCTTCCCAAAGCGCTGAGTCTTGTGGATAAAACACCTCCGCACTCATGCTACCTTTAATGACATCCCTGATTTCCTGCAACGAATTCACAATACCCACACCTTTAGCCTGCATCATGATATTCCCAATTGCCGTAGCTTCCGCCGGGCCTGCAACTACCGGAATACCGATAGCATTTGCCGTCATCTGATTAAGCAACTGGTTGTTTGAGCCACCGCCAATAACGTGTAACTTCTCGATAGGGAACGGTGCCACTTTCTGCAAACATCCCAGCACATACTTATACTTCATAGCCAAACTGTCGAAGATGCAACGTATAAAGTCCGCTTCCGTTTCCGGAACTGCCTGTCCCGTTTTCCGGCAGAATTCAGCAATTGCACCCGTCATACTTTCGGGGTTGGCAAAGCATGCATCGTCCGGGTCCACAAAGGAGCGGAAACCATCTACGGAACCCGAAAGGAATACTATCTGCGGGTATGATAATGATTTCCCCGCTGCATCCCATTCCTTGCGGCATTGCTCAAGTAACCACATACCGGTAATGTTTTTCAGGAACCTTACGGTACCATCCACACCGCCCTCATTGGTGAAGTTCAGGTTGAACGACTCTTCATTTATAATCGGTTCTTCCACCTCAATCCCCATCAGCGACCATGTACCGGAACTTAGATAAGCAAAGTTCTTATTCTCAGCAGGAACAGATGCCACAGCCGAAGCCGTATCATGCCCCGCAACCGCAATAACAGGAGTTCTCTCCAATCCGCATTCCCGCGAAAGGCTCTCGGTGAGATATCCCATGATATTTCCGGGCATCACAACCGGGGGAATAAGTGACGGTTCAATGCCCATCTTTTCCAGTAACTTACCCTCTACCTGTTTCGTCTTAGGGTTCAGAAACTGCGAAGTAGAAAGAATCGTATATTCACAAACCTTTTCCCCGGTAAGCAGATAAGAAAGTGCATCCGGAATAAACAATATCTCCGTTGCAGCTTTCAGTGCCGAAGAATTCTCTTTCTTTGCAGCATAAAGCTGGAAAAGACTGTTGAAATTCATAATCTGAATTCCCGTAAGCCCGTACACCTCCTTACGCGAAAGTACATTATTAAAATACTCTTCGGGTATTCCCTCCGTATAGGGGTCGCGATACGAACGGGGAATACCCAGAATAGTACCGTCTTCGCCGATATAGGCAAAATCTACTCCCCAGGTATCGATACCGATAGCACTGATTTTAATGTTTCTCGAAGCAGCAGCTTTCAAACCGTCTTTCAGATTTTCATATAAAGAAAAAATGTCCCAATGAAACCGGTCGTGAACACGGACGATTTTGTTAGGAAAACGGGTTAGTTCTTCTATGTCGATTTTGTTTTTTGAAATTCTTCCCAGAACGGAGCGCCCGCTTGTTGCGCCAATGTCGAAAGCCAGGAAATAATGATTGTCATGCATAGTAAATAAATTAATTAACGCAAAAGTAGTGCTCCCAAAATATAAGAAACTCATATATTTGATTTATATACTTTGAAATTTGACACAGATTACCTTAATATCATTATTGCTTATTATGAGACACTTTATCTGCCTGCAATACTTTGCCGCAAACCTCTGAAGTGTTTTGCTGCAAAGTACATTAGAGGTTTGCGGCAAAACACTTCAGAGGTTTGCGGCAAAGTGTTTGGGTGCTTTGCAGAATGCAACATCTACGATCTTAGAAGGAATGATTTAATTCATTATGGCCTCGGTTGATTTTATCTAAATTATTTGTACTTTTGAAAACTGAAAATTCAGGATTTTCATATCTAATCATGAACAATAGCACAGAGCAGGAAAAAATATTAGTCAGGCGTTTGGTAAGAGGAGATGAAGATGCCTTTTGCGAATTATATGCAACATATAAAAACAGACTCATGTATTTTGCCATGCGAATGTTAAAGTCAACCACTTTTTCCGAAGATGTTTTTCAGGATACTTTCAGTGCAGTTTGGAAAACCCGGGAGTTTATAGATCCCGAAGCACCTTTTGGCCCGTATGTTTATACTATTATGAGAAACCGAATCGTTAATATGCTTGTTGATTTTGACAAAAATGAAAGGTTGAAAGAATCTTTGTTATCTTCCTCCCTTGACTATGCTGAAAATGGCGAACAAACTGATATAATTGTTACCAGGGAACTTATGGAATTATTAGAGAATGCACTACATACCCTTACTCCTCAGCAGCATAAAGTGTTTCGGTTGAGCCGGGAGCAAGGTCTTTCTCATAAAGAAATAGCTGAAGAATTAAATATTTCCGTAAACACAGTGCAGCGGCACATATCTGCATCCCTACAGATTCTCCGGAAAGTTCTGCAGAAACATGGTGATATATATATTGATATGGTTTTATTATTGTTCTGCATGAATTTACCTCTATAAACTATCCGTATGCTAATAAAAGTTAAATAACAGTATTTATCTAACAGATAAAAGATAAATCATTGTACCTCTTATATACATCTATAAAATGGATATAAAGAATAATCATATACATCCCATCAAAAGATATATAGACGGATTATATACCTGTAAAGACCTTACAGAGATGAAATCTGCATTCGGTGCTGAGGGAAAGGATGAAACTTTCAGAGAATTAGATAGTCTTTGGGAAGAAACACAACTGGAAGCCGGAAGTGTAGACGAAAAGCAATTTATACTATATAGACAGGAAGCGAAATGTTTGCTTGATTCACTGGAAAGACCTTCGGGAAAGACGGTACGTCACCGCCTGAACAGTAACTGGTGGAAATATGCCGCTGCTATTGTGCTTTTAGCAATGGGAGCAACTTTCGGCCTCTATAAATTAACAGATAATCCCACTACGGAAGAAATCGTTTACTCCACCATTGAAGTAATGAACGGTAAGCGGAAACGGGTAACACTGCCCGACGGCTCTGTAGCCTTACTGAATGCCGGAACCAAAATACAAGTTCCGGATAAATTTGCAGCAGGCGAAAGGCGTATCTACCTGGATGGTGAGGGATATTTTGATGTAATGAAGAACGAGGAAAAACCTTTTATCATTGAATGTACCGACTTTACCGTACAGGTATTGGGAACCACATTTAATGTGAAAGCCTACAACGAAGATGACTATTATAATGTGTGTGTCGAAGGCGGCAAAGTACAGGTAGATATGACAGATGCTATGGTAAGGCTATTGCCTGAAGAACAAATAGTTATGGACAAAACGAGTAAAGAATTTAAGAGAGAAAAGGAACTGTCGGCCCGCGTACTCAGTTGGCGGCAGGGCGGACTTTACTTCAACAAAACACCGTTGCGCTCCGTAGCCAATGAAATATATCGTATATACGACCGCAAGGTACTGCTAGCCAAAGATGTAGACCCTACCATCGGCATATATGGAGAACATGATAATAAAAGCCTTGAATCATTACTCGAATCTATCTGTTATGCCACAGGTTTTGAGTACAAAGAAGAGGACGGGCACATACTGATTTATAAACCCTGATATTCACCCTAAAATTTAATAGCCTATGTAACACATCCGAAAAACACAAAAAACAAAGAAGCCCCTTCGATAGAAGAGACTTCTGCAACAAAAAACGAGACAGTAATCATACGATAGAAATATGTTCCCAGCATCCAACTAAAGTAATTACTGTACTTGAGTCGTTTAATTGTTAATCAAACTACAAAATTATGAATTTTAGACTAAAAACAAGAGAGAGTTTTGCCTTTTATGTTTTATTTGTTATATTTTTAACATCCTTCACTTTACCGGCATTAGCTCAAAACAACAAAAATGTAACCTTGAGGATTAAGAACGAACCTATTGAAAAAGTATTTAATGAAATAAGTAAGCAAACAGGTGTCAAATTCCTCTATGCAGAGAGCGTGGTAAACGCTTCTATAAGAACCACTATCGACCAGAAAAACACACCACTCGACAGAGTTCTTACCCTCCTTTCGCAGAGTACCGGGCTTAATTTCCGGCATGAAGGCAACACGGTAACCGTAAGCAATGTGGCACCCAGGGTGCAGCAATCTACTGTACAAACAGTGACCATACGAGGTACGGTTCGTGATAAGCATAACGAACCGGTCATTGGCGCTAGTATTGTGGAAGCCGGAACCCAGAACGGAGTAATTACCGATATAGACGGTAAATTTACTATCACTGTACCGGCCGGAAAGAAAATCCAGGTTAATTATCTCGGCTATTTACCCTACGAAAGCCTAATCAGTGCTAATATGCAGGGCAGAGAACTTGCCATCGTATTAGAGGAAGACTCACAACTTCTGGACGAGGTAGTTGTAGTAGGTTATGGTATACAAAAAAAGCAGGTAGTAACCGGTGCAATCACGACTATTAAATCCGAAGATATAGCGTTGAGCCCCTCCGGGAATACCGCTGCCGGGCTAGCCGGTCGTCTTCCGGGGGTTATAATCAATACCCGTTCGGGAGAAGCAGGAAATGAAGATACGGACATTATGATTAGAGGTAGAAGTTCTTTCGATACTAAAAATAACAGTCCGTTGTACGTAGTAGACGGTATTGCCCGTACGGAAGAGGGAGGAATACTATCACGTTTCGACCCCGAAGACATTGAATCAATCACTGTACTGAAAGATGCTTCGGCTGCCATTTATGGCGCCCGGGCTGCAAACGGTGTTATTTTAATTACCACTAAACGCGGGGTTGAAGGCCGGAAGCCTACCATTACCGTAAGTTATAACCATTCGTTTTCACAACCTACAAGGATAGTAAAAATGGCCGACTCATATTCTTATGCAAATGCCCAGAATCTGGCCAATGAAGCAAGGGGTTTGCCCGCAGCATGGACACCGGAAGATTTGCAAAAGTTCAAAGATGGTTCCGACCCGCTTCATTATCCCAATACCAACTGGTTTAAAGCGGTACAAAGAGAATGGTCGCACCAGGATAAAGCTAATTTACAGTTATCGGGTGGTAATCAGGCCGTACAATATATGGTGTCAGCCGGTTTACTCAACCAGGGTTCTCCGTATAAGAACGGTGCCATGAAAAACAGCATGTACAATGTTAGGTCTAACATTGATGCCAAAGTAAATGATTACATCAAGGTAACATTCGATTTAGCCGGTAAATACTCGAAAAGAGTTTTACCACGTAATGGTTCGGCAAACGGTTTTGGTATCTATTCACACATTGGATTAAGCGCGCCGACTAAACATGCGATATGGCCGGGAACAAACTATCCTGCACCGGGTTGGGGCAACGACAATGCTCTTACTTATACTTCGGGAGAAGCTGGTTATATCAATTCACCAAACTGGGTGTTGAACAGTCAGGCAACTATTGATGTGAAAATTCCATGGGTAAAAGGTTTATCTGTAAAAGGAAGTATTGCTTATGATTATTTTGCGCAGCAATGGAAACAGTTCCAGAATGTTAACTATGTGTATAATTACAATGAAAGCACAGATACTTACGAAAAGTATAAAGCCTCCATAAGCGCTCCAAATTTATATATTGAAGAAAAAAGAAATGAAAGCATCACGGGTAATTTTCGTATAAATTATCTGAATACTTTTGCTGATGTACATACCATAGATGCTTTTGTAGGCTTCGAACAAAATAATTACAACAATACTTTTTTGCAAGGTAAACGTCAAAACTTTGCTACAGGAGTATTGGAGGAGATAAACGCCGGAGATAAAACCACGATGGAAACTTACGGAGGTTCGGGTAAAACAGCTCGTCAGAATTATTTCGGACGTGTGCTGTATGATTATGAAAATAAATATATGCTCCAGTTCCAGTTCAGATACGATGGTTCGCAGAATTTCCCCGAGGGAAAACGTTTCGGCTTCTTTCCGGGAGTATCGGGTGGATGGACTATTTCGAAAGAAAAGTTCATGGAGAATATCAATTGGATGAATAACCTGAAGCTTCGTGGTTCCTGGGGTAAAATGGGATTTGACAATGTTGCTGCTTACCAATATCTGACCATGTATGAAATCCAGAGTGGTGCTGTATTTAACGGGTCACAAAATCAGGGAATCAAACAGGTAACATTCCCCAACCCAAATATTACCTGGGAAGTTGCCGAAACGTATGATGTAGGATTGGAAACCCGTTTCTTCGAAGACCGTATGACATTTGAGTTCGACTGGTTCAAAACCAACAGAAGCAATATCCTGACTACACGTAATGCTTCTGTTCCTGACTTTACAGGCTTAACCTTACCAAGAGAAAACATTGGAAAAGCTGAGAACAAAGGGATTGAATTCATGCTTGGATACAGGGATAGAATAAATAAAGATTTTAATTATTCGGTATCCGGTAACTTCACATACGCACGTAGCAAAGTTGTTTATATGGACGAAGTTCCGCAGGCAGAATTATATCAGAAAGAAGAGGGACATCCGATTGGAAGTTCATTACGTTATAAAGCCATCGGATTATATTCAGAAGCGGATATAGCCGACCCGAACGTACCAAAAAGACCAGGTGCAGTAGCCGGAGATATTAAAGTATGGGATGCGAACGGTGACGGTGAAATCAATTCTCTCGACCGCATCAGACAGGATTTATCTTCTACTCCACAAATTACCTACGGGCTTAATATCAATCTCAGTTGGAAACGTTTCGACCTTATGCTAGGATTTCAGGGGCAAGCCCGCGCAATCTATACGCTTCGCGAAGACTGGGTGAACCCATCAACAGCTAATGGCGGAGGTAATATCTTGCAATGGTGGACAGAAGATACATTGACGCCCGACAACCCGAATGGTACCAAACCACGATTGGGCACATCTCTGGGTATCGGAGGAACTACTTTCACACAATTTAGCGCAGCTTTCTTCAAACTGAAAAATGCTGAATTCGGTTATAATCTGCCCGAAATAACCACGAAGAAATTAGGTTTGGAACGTGCCAGGATATATGTGAGCGGAACAAATTTATTTTCATTCGATAGTCTTGGAAAGTTCGGGGTCGACCCTGAAGCAGCAAACGGTGGATGGGATTTAAATCCTATGCGTTTAATAAATTTAGGTGTAAATGTTTCATTTTAAATAGTAAGTGATGAAAAAAATAACTTATATACTGGGCTTTATATATATAATGTTTTTAGCCTCATGTAGTGATGTACTCGATATTACTCCTACTGATAAATATCCGGGCCCGTTGGTATGGCAGGACGAGAATCTACTCAAGATGTACGTTAACGAACAATACAACGGAATAGCCAATAAAGATAACTATTACGAGATAATGTATTTTTCGGATGATAATTTCTGTAAGCATAATCGGGGAGGAGTAAATATTGTCAGAGATAATATACTGACGGCCGATAATGTAGGAAGCATATCCAATATATTACAATCCTGGCAGAACTCATATAAATTCATTCAGAATATTAATGTGTTTTTCCAGAATATTGATGGCTCACCTTTAAATGATGAACTCAAAAAAGAATTAATAGCTGAAATGAAGTTTCTCCGGGCTTATATTTATGCGAAGCTGATATGGTCATACGGTGGAGTTCCAATCATCGAAGAAGTTTTTGACATAAACAGTGATTGGTCTAAAATGAAAAGAAACTCTTATGATGATTGTGTAGATTATATCCTAAAGCAACTGGATGATGTAATCTCAACACTTCCCGACAAACCGGCAGTGAGAAACAGAGCCGGCGGTAATGCAGCACGAGCACTGAAATCACGCGTTCTGCTTTATGCAGCCAGTCCGTTGAATAATCCGGAAAACGACAAACAAAAATGGCAGAAAGCAGCCGATGCTGCTAAAGACCTTTTCGATAAAGGCTATACCCTGGCAACAGACTACCGGAAAATGTTTATTGATGTAAATTGCAGTGAATACATCTTCGCCAAAGAATTCAGTGAAACATACGAAAGTAGATTAACCTTGTGGATGGGACCTGCCGGTGAGAACGGACGGGCTTGGGTAACTCCGTCGCTAAATATTGTCGATGCTTACGAAACTATTGATGGGGAAATACCTGTAACTAACAGCGAGACGGGAGCATTGAATTCTAATTCCATGTACGACCCCGCCAATCCATATGAAAACCGTGATCCACGTTTTTATGCATCTGTATACTACAATGGTTCTACATACAGAGACAGGAAAATCGAAACTTTTGCCGGAGGTCATGACATGTTTAATACCGATGCTACCATGACCGGCTTTTATCTGCGTAAATTCATCGAAGAAGAAGTAGGAGTAATTGAGGATAAGAAATATACCGGCCCATTCGTATTGTTTCGTCTATCCGAAATGTATCTGAACTATGCCGAAGCCCAGTATCATTTAGGTAATGAGGAGTTGGCACGTGAATATGTGAATAAAATCAGAGACCGTGAAGGGGTTGAAATGCCACATATTACCGAATCGGGAGAAGCTTTATTAGAAAGAATATACCACGAAAGATTTATTGAATTAGCATTCGAGGGACATCGTTATTTCGATGTACGTCGCTGGAAAATTGCCGAAAAGACTGAAAGCACCCATATCATGGGATTTAAAATCACAAAAGAAAGCGACGGTACATTTACGAATGAACGTTATTCGTTGACTCCCGATACAAGAAAAACTGACTGGAAAGATGCATTCAATAGGTTGCCTATAGCTTATTCGGAAATACAGAAAAGCAATAACAGCCTGGAGCAAAACCCTGGGTATGAATTGAAATAAGTATAATATTTCTTATGTATTATTTGTAAGTCCGGATACGAATATTTTATTTTGAACATTCTAAGGGCTGTAGATTAAGAGTGCCTACTTTATCAAACAAATCAAAATGAGAAAAGTCAGCCATCTACTACTACGCCTAATCCTGGGGATAATCGTTCTTACAGCATTCCCGCTATTTACCATTTCGCAGGTTCTGTATCTCCCTCCCGGGGAAGAATTAACTCGTCCTTTCGGTGATTACGATAAAGAAAACTTTACTTCCCCATCCAAAATCTATTACCCTGAAACCTGGTTCCATTACATTGGTGGAAATGTTTCTAAAGAAGGGATAACCCGCGACCTCGAAGCAATAGCAGCCTCAGGAATTTCCGGCATTCAGTTTTTCCACGGACAGTTTGGCGGTCCGTGGCCCGGTGTGGAACCACAGATAACCAGTTTGAGCCCAAACTGGGATGATGCCGTTCGACACACGGCCGAAGAATGCAAACGCCTGGGATTGCGGTTCTCCATGCAGAACTGTCCCGGCTGGGCCACTTCCGGGGGACCGTGGATTGAGCCTGCCAATGCCATGCGACACCTGGTATGGAGCCGTACCGATATTATTGGAGGAAAAACCATCGACCATTCCCTTGCAGTACCTCAACCTTCCGGGGAACCTTGGCGGGATTACAAGGACATTACCGTTCTTGCATTTCCTACCCCTGCGGATGATACGGGATTACCTTTAATTCCCCAATCCATCCAAAGTAACCACGATATAGCCTGGGAAAGTTATTTCACAGGCAATGCAGAAAAGCCAATCCGTTTTTCCCCTACCACCGAAGCTAATCCCCATTGGGTGGAAGTGACGTTTCCGAAAGAAACTGTTCTCCGTTCGGTAGAATTCCCTGCCATAAACAGTTTCAACCATCCTCAATGTTACGAACCCGAAGTAAAAGTCATTATTCAGGCTGTTCTACCCGATGGTACGGTGGAAGACATTCTCAAAACCGATATGCCGCAGGCAAACTCTCAGGATAACCAACCGATTACCCTTGCCTGCTCGGATGTATATGGGGTGTACAAGTATCGCATAAACATCATCAATCAACACAATATGGCTTTGTCTTCGCTGCGATTGTTCTCTGCGGCCCGTAAGAATAGCTGGGAGTCAGAAGCCGGATGGACACTCCGCAGCCTGGAGCGTAGCGGAGCTTTCCCCAGTCAGCACAGTAAAGCTTTTGTCGACCCAAACCAGATACAGGATATCAGTACATTCATGGACGAAAGCGGTAAGCTTACCTGGAACGCTCCATCCGGCAAGTGGACTGTATTACGCATCGGACATGTGAATACCGGAAGAAAGAACAGTCCCGCACCCCCTGAGGGAACAGGATGGGAGTGTAACAAACTTTCGCCTGCAGGCCCTGATGCTCAGTTCGCCGGATATATCGGACGACTTTCCGGACAAGACGGTGTTCTCGCCAACGGATTACTCAACGGAATGCTTCTGGACAGTTGGGAATGTTATACCCAAACCTGGACGCCTGGTATGGAACAGGAATTCCAGCGTGTAGCGCAATACCCACTCCTCAAATGGCTACCCGCCGTTTTCGGTTATGTCATTGATAATCACGAAACCACCACAAGCTTCCTGCGCGATTGGCGAGTAACCATTAACGACCTCTTTACCCATAACTTTTACGGACGAATGTCTCAGTTGGCCCACCAAAACGGCCTGTACATTACTTACGAAACTGCTGCCGGAGACGTATTTCCGGCCGATATCCTTGAATACTACAAATTTGCCGATATCCCCATGTGTGAATTTTGGCAACCCATGACCCGTGCATTTGTCGGCTCATCCAACTTCAAACCTATTAAACCGGCAGCATCAGCGGCACATCTGTACGGAAAAACTCGTCTTGCCGCCGAAGCATTTACTTCTTTCGACCTTACCTGGGACGAACATTTAAGCATGCTCAAAGAAGTAGCCAATATAAACAGTATCGACGGAGTATCGCACCTTGTTTTCCATACCTACACTCACAATCCACAGCAACCGTTCCTACCGCCCGGAACATCTTTCGGCGCAGGTATCGGCACACCATTCCTACGGGGTCAGACCTGGTGGAAATATATGTCCGAATTCAATGATTACCTCGCCCGTTGCAGTTATCTGCTCGAACGCGGCAAACCCGTCGTAGATGTATTGTGGTACCTGGGCGATGAAGTCAGCCATAAACCCAACCAAAATGCGCCTTTCCCTGAAGGGTTCAAATATGATTACTGTAATCCGGATATTCTATTGAACCGCCTGACTGTTAAAGACGGTCTGATAGTTACACCCGAAGGTCTTAGTTATCAGGTATTATGGCTACCCGATGCACCCCGCATGGCTCCCGAAACACTGGAAAAGATATACGAGCTACTCAATGCCGGCGCCACAGTAGTAGGAAATGCCCCGAACAGTCTGGCAACTCTTACAGGTGGTTGGAAAGCACAAAAACGTTTCGAAACCGCCGTGCGTAAAATCTGGGGAAAAGCATCCGGTAAAGGCTATCGTAAAGTAGGCAGAGGACGTGTATATGCCAATATACCCCTTGAACAGGCACTCCAAACCATCAAACTCACCCCGGATGTAACCGGAGGTAATGCTCTTTGGGCACACCGCCGTATCGATGGAGCCGAATGGTACTTCATCACTGCGCCACAGGGCAGCAACTTCACCGGAACACTCGACTTCCGGGCCACCGGGCACGTTGAAATCTGGAACCCTGTTACCGGTACCGCCCAACTTGCCAACGCCAAGCGTAACGGCAACCGTACATCCGTAGAACTTGATATAGCCCGTGCAGGTTCCTGCTTTATTGTTTTCCGTCAATCAGCAGATATCGCACCGGAAACCACTTTGCAACCTGCCGGTACAGCATCTTCCATTGATTTAACTAACCCGTGGACACTTTCATTCGCACCGGGATGGGGCGCACCCGATAGCATTCAGATAGCTGAACTTAAACCTTGGAAAGACCTGGATATGTCCCCGGAAGCCAAAGCCTTTTCGGGAACAGCCACCTATACCACTACTTTCGAAATCAGCGAACAAGAGGAAGAAACCCGCATTTCTCTCGACCTGGGGAATGTAGAAATGATTGCCGAAGTCATAGTAAACGGAACTCCGATACGCACATTATGGTCGTACCCGTACCGCACCGACATCACCGAAGCAGTACAAACCGGCATCAACACCCTCGAAATAAAAGTAACAAGCACCTGGTACAACCGCCTGGTATACGATGCAGGTCAACCTGAAGAAAACCGTAAAACATGGACCATCAACGGACCGTCGAAAGAATCCTCTCTAAGAGACTCCGGCTTGTTGGGTCCTGTAAAAATCAGTATAGCACAATGAAAAAACCACTATCAAGCTTTCTGTGCAGTGTATTACTGCTCACTTTATGCACATTTGTAACGGCACAAAACCCGGGCGAGATGCCCAATTACCGTAACAACCGCTACCCCCTGGTACAAAAACCCTATATGGAACTCCCTTTGGGAAGCATCAAAGCCAAAGGCTGGTTACAAGAGATGCTCGAACGTCAGCGTACAGGAGCAACCGGGCACATGGACCAGCTTTACCCTTTGGTAATGGGCAAACGAAACGGCTGGTTGGGCGGCGACGGCGACCAGTGGGAGAGGGGGCCTTACTGGATTGACGGTTTACTTCCGTTGGCCTACCTGCTCGACGATAAGGACTTACAAAAGAAAGTTCAGCCCTGGGTGGAATGGGCACTCAGCAGTCAAAAACCTAATGGCTTTTTCGGCCCCGATACGAATTATCCGTATGAAGCGGGCGTACAACGCGACAATGCGCACGACTGGTGGCCCCGCATGGTGGTGCTGAAAATACTTCAACAATACCACTCGGCTACCCAAGACCCGCGCATAATTAGTTTCATGAGCAAATATTTCCGGTATCAACTCGATACCCTGCCTACAAAACCTTTGGGCAACTGGACTTTCTGGGCAAACTTCCGGGCAGGCGATAACCTACAGGTTATCTATTGGCTCTACAATATTACCGGAGAAAAATTCCTGCTCGAGCTGGGTGATTTAATTCACTCCCAGGCCCATGATTTCAGTCATATGTTCTGTTGTACCGACAAAATGAAACGCTTCAATACCATACATTGCGTCAACCTTGCCCAGGGAATTAAAGAACCGGTAATTTACTACCAGCAAGCAGGAGACAAGAAATACCTGGAAGCCGTGAAGAGAGGTTTTGCCGATATCAAAGCCTATAACGGACAGGCGCAGGGAATGTACGGAGGAGACGAAGGATTGCACGGTAATAATCCGACCCAGGGTGTAGAACTATGTTCGGTAGTAGAATTAATGTACTCCCTCGAAAAGCTAGTCGAAATAACAGGCGATATCGATTATATCGAACATCTGGAAAAGGTTGCATTCAATGCTCTGCCCACTCAGGTTACTGATGATTTCATGTACAAACAATACTTTCAGCAAGCTAATCAGGTTATGGTTACCCGTCATCACCGTAATTTTTACGAAGACACCAACCATTCAGCCACTGACATTGTATTTGGTACTATGTCGGGTTATCCATGCTGTTACTCTAATATGCATCAGGGTTGGCCCAAGTTTGTACAAAACTTGTGGTATGCCACTCACGATAATGGCCTTGCTGCACTTGTTTATTCGCCATCACAAGTCACTGCCAAAGTAGGTAGTGGAGTACTGGTACAAATGATTGAAGAGACTTCTTATCCTATGAGCGATAAAATCCGTTTCACCTTTAATATACAGGATAAGAAAATAAAAACAGTAAAGTTCCCTTTTCATTTGCGTATTCCTACTTGGTGTAAAGAAGCCATAACCACTGTAAACGGCGAAAAGCTGAAAGCCACTGAAAGCGGCAAAATCCAGATTGTCGACCGCAACTGGAACAGCGGTGACATTGTTGAAGTATCCTTCCCCATGCATATCCAGGTAGATAATACATGGTTTGAGAACTCTATTTCCGTACAGCGAGGTCCATTAGTTTATGCCTTGAAAATTGAAGAAGAATGGGTTAAGAAAGAATTCGACGATAAAGACAAGAAGCAATTCGGAGACTCTTACTGGGAGATACTTCCACGCACACCCTGGAATTACGGTATCATTGACTTCGACAAGAACAAAGCCGAGGAACATTTCACCGTAACAGTAAACAACGAAAAAGCCCAGGGTAAATTCTTCTGGAACCTCGAAAACGCACCCATCGAGCTGAAAACAAAAGCCAAAGCCATCCCAAGCTGGAATCTTTACAACGAAATGTCGGGACCATTACCCTTCTCTACTAGTAGATGGCCAAATGAACCCGAAACAGAAATAACACTTATACCCTACGGATGTACAACGTTAAGAATTTCTCAGTTCCCGTTAGTACGGTAAAGTGCTGACTATAAGAAAATAGTAAACAGAAACAATGCATATAATAAAATACTTATGTATGCCGATTATCCTTTTGGTAATAATTGGTATGCTCTATAATTGTGACTATATCGAAGATAATACAGACACTCTGAACTTCGATCAAATAGAGAAAACTTTTACCAATATACCCGTCGAAGCACAAATGTCCGTATACTGGTACTGGATATCGGATAATATTTCCAAAGAAGGAGTAATAAAGGATTTGGAAGCCATGAAACAAGTGGGAATCAACCGTGTTTTCATTGGAAATATTGGGTTACCCGCCGAAGAACAATCATACGGGAAAGTAAAAATATTCACCGATGAATGGTGGGATATACTCCATACCGCACTAAAAAAAGCAACCGAACTGAACATTGAAGTAGGTTTGTTCAACAGCCCCGGATGGAGTCAATCGGGTGGGCCTTGGGTAACTCCCGGGGAATCTATGCGTTATCTGTCTACCACCGAAATGTCTGTCACCGGCCCTGTGTCAATAAATACAAAGTTAGCAAAACCGGATAATGAATTCCAGGATGTGAAGGTGCTTGCTTTCCCTTGCGACAATTCATTTAAAACACTAAACTCCAAAATTACATCTGTTCCGCAAATCAGTAATATTGAACACATAGCCGATGATGACCCTCAAACGGGAGTTACGTTTCAATCCCACAATACCGTCACTATCGATTTCGAGACATCCGCTCCGGTTATTATCCGGTCTTTGTCGGTTACGCCTTTGCCCCGTCCCATAAATATGGATATTGAGCTATTGTACAAACAATCAGATACTGATAGTTTCGCATCTCTAAAGAAATTCAATCTCAACCGTGTTAACCAGATGCCAAGTGTCGCCTTTAGTCCGTATAAACCTACAGTAATCGCCATCCCCGAAACTAAAGCAGGTTGTTTCCGGGTGGTACTTAGTAACATAAGACGAAATAGTGGTTTAGCCGAAATATCTTTATCGGGCGAAGGGTTGGAAGAATTATATATCGAGAAATCTTTAGGCAGACTATTCCAAAGGCCATTGCCCTCTTGGGACTCATATATGTGGAAAGACCAACCGGAAATAACAGACCCTAACGCTGTGGTCGACATCGGAGATGTAATTGACATCACTCAATTCATGGACGCAGATGGCACCCTGAAATGGGATGTCCCTGTAGGTAACTGGAAAATAATTCGTTCGGGAATGTCACCTACCGGAGTCGTAAATGGCCCTGCTTCACCCGAAGCCGTTGGTTTGGAAGTCGATAAGATGAGCAAACAACACATAGCTTCCCATTTCGATGCTTATATGGGTGAAATAATGCGCCGCATCCCACCACAAGACCGAAAAACCTGGAAAGTCGTAGTCCTGGATAGTTACGAAGTGGGTGGCCAAAACTGGACAGACGAATTTATAAATGAATTCAAACAGCGCTATAACTATAACCCCGTACCCTTTATACCCGCATTTAATGGATATGTAGTGGGTAGCCGTGATATAACCGACCGTTTCTTCTGGGATTTACGGCGACTTATCGCCGATAAAATATCCTATGACTATGTTGGAGGATTAAAAGAAGTAAGTAATAAACACGGCTTTACCACCTGGCTAGAAAACTACGGCCATTGGGGCTTCCCCGGCGAGTTCCTACAATACGGTGGACAATCCGATGAAATTGGCGGCGAGTTCTGGAACGAAGATGCACTGGGAAGTATCGAGAACCGGGCAGCATCATCCAGTGGCCATATCTATGGAAAAAGGAAAATATATGCCGAATCATTCACCGCGGGCGGTGCAGCATTCAGCCGTTATCCCGCCAAACTAAAACAGCGGGGTGATAAGTATTTCACCGAAGGCATTAACAGTACATTACTACATGTATATATCCATCAGCCATACGAGGATAAAAATCCGGGAATGAATGCGTCATTCAGTACCGAATTCAACCGGAAGAATACCTGGTTCTACGATATGGATATGTTTATCCAATACCTGAAAAGATGCAATTATATGCTTCAACAAGGAACGTATGTTGCCGATGCTGCTTATTTCATCGGCGAAGATACCCCCAAAATGATAGGTACCTGTGACCCGCCCCTCCCCAAAGGATATTCTTTCGATTATATAAACGCCGAAGTGCTGATGACCCGCATCACAGTAAAAGATGGTTATCTGGAATTACCTGACGGACTACGATACAAGGTACTGGTACTCCCCAAACAAGAAACCATGCGCCCGGAACTCTTAAAAAAGATATCTCAACTTGTAAACGATGGTGCTGTTGTTCTAGGGCCAAAACCATCTTGTTCTCCCAGCTACCAGAATTATCCCAAAGCTGATACAGAAGTTCAACAATTAGCCGCCTCTCTCTGGGGAGAGGTTGACGGCAATAACATAAAACATGCTCAGGTAGGTAAAGGCATGATTGCATCGGGAATGGAAATGCAGGAGTTATTTAATCTTTTAAGCGTAATCCCCGATTTTAAAACCACGGGTGAAGACCCTGTACTATTTATCCACCGTACCCGGAAAGATGGCGATATATACTTTCTCTCTAATCAATCACAAGAATCAATTACCATAAACCCGGAATTTCGTATCAACAGTAAAAAACCGGAACTATGGAATCCGGTAACCGGTACCGTTCGTAAGCTCAACGCATTTACTCTGAGTGATGGAAAAGTATCTGTACCACTAAAGTTAGCACCGTTGGAAAGTGCATTCATTGTTTTCCGCAGTTCATCTAAGGACTCTCCGGGAGGCAACATTACCGACAATTACCCTGAGAAGGAAGATAAACAGGAAATCGCAACGCCATGGACAGTTACTTTCAATTCAGAGATGCGTGGACCACAACACCCGGTTATTATGGACTCTCTATATGATTGGACCCAAGGTACCAACGACAGTATCAAGTTTTATTCCGGAACAGCCATTTATAAAAACCATATTCAATTGAATAACCTCTCCGGTGATAAAAACTACTATCTGGATTTAGGCAAACTGACTTCCATAGCTAAGGTAAAAGTAAACGGTAATTATGCCGGAGGTGCATGGACCGCCCCCTGGTGTGTGGATATATCAGATTATATCAGGGAAGGTAGTAATACAATTGAGATTGCTGTCGTCAACAACTGGATGAACCGCTTAATCGGCGATAGTAAACTACCTGAAGAACAAAGGCAAACATGGTGCGCTTTCAATGAGTTCAATGAAAACAATGAATTGCAACCATCAGGGTTAATGGGCCCGGTATCGGTTTATTCAGTGAAATATAAGTAAATCCTAAGGGAATACCCGAATTAATCTACGGATTAAGTATATATTTTCTCGCCCATAAGAGTTTTTTCTCATGGGCGAGAGAACATTTTCTCATAGGCGAGAGAAAGTCTTTTTATGGACGTGAAAATTATTCTCAAAGCATATTTTTGCAATGAGAAAACATGCCGTAATACCTATGTTATATTTTTCGGCTATATTATCTTTGCACGGTTTATCTGGTTCGTAACCTGCAAATCCTCAAACAGTGAATGTTTATCATATGTGTAGGCATAACCTAGAAGAAGATTTACAATCCCGGCCAGCATCTGCTGATAACCCGGTGTCTGGTCGCTTGCAATGGTTATAGCTTGTTTATAAAGTTGCACAATATTATCTTATATGCCTACTGCAAAAATAGGTTTTTGTTTTTTGAAGAAATTCCCCTCTACCCGGTTGTCTATATTGATACCACTAAAACCAATCCAGAATTCCTGCCAACCTGTTCTTCTATCCGGATGATAAATGTGCCATTCATCGGGAAATAAAATAAACATTTGCCCCTCTTTAATTTCAATGCGTTTATGCTCTCTGGAAGAAAAAAATCCCCTACCTTTTACAAGCCGGGCAAGAAAAACTCCTTTACCTGGAACGCAATGAAAAAGGGATTGGAGATGCAATACCCGTTGTTCGACTCCCTCCGTACCGATAATAAAATCAGGATTGAAACGCTGGAGCAATCGGGATTATGGTTTAAAGAAAACTTCCCTGTAACTCCCGCCACCGCCTTTACCACCATGAAAGATATACGCAATGAAGGCCGCAAAACAGTATGGTTTAACAACCGTTTCTTCCGCGTAAACCTGCTTTGGGAAAACAACTCATTCCGCTTCCGCGATATACACCTGTTCGATGAACGCTTTGAATCTGAGTACCTGAAAAAAGCGGGAGTAGGAAATCAATTTTTCTACTACACGCTTCCGGTAGTCGATGGCTTTATGTGGAGTACCAATGAAGACTGCGCCGGATTGCGGATTATGAGGAAAGACGCTAACGGAAACACATCCGAAATCTTACTCGATAACCCGGTTGTAACCGAACCTGCCGAAGATATCCTGCAAGTAGCATGCACGGATAATAACGGTAATCAATTTATCCTATTATTCCGCGAAAACCAATTTGAAGTAACCTGCAAGTCCAAGGAGAAAGGCCTCGAATGGCTTTTGGAACTTACTACTGCGCCAGGTGCGGAATTGCCTTTCCAATCGGTCGGCAACAATACAATCAAAGCACAATTCCGTGGCTTCGATTACAGCATTATCTGTAAAAAAGGTATGGCTGTTAGTGGAGAAACTTCATCCGGATATGTATTCAGTCTTGCACCCGAAAAGAATGAATTGGTCATTGATTGTACTAATCCATAAAAGTCGAATTAGTAATCCAAAAGTTTCACGGTATAAAACCAAAAGTTTCACAGTATGAAACAAAGAGTTTCACAGTATGAAACAAAGAGTTTCACAGTATGAAACTAATCCTGATACACAACTACACCATGAAAAAACTTATATTTATAATCATCCTATTTCTGTTTACCGGCTCTGCCATCCATGCCTTCGAGCCGAATATATCCATTCAGCAACCCATCGAACTGAACGGAAACCGTTTCGTAACCCTCTGCATAATGATACGCACCACACCGTGGGAAGTATCCCGTATCGGGCCAGCGTTTCTTGGTATCGGTTACCCACATTTCCATGGCATCGCATATAAGGTCTTTGCCGAATTCGTGTACCATCTGGGCTTCCCAGATATTGGTTACCCAGCCGAAACCATTCAGTTCAACCCCTTTATCGAAGTGTATACCCATGGTGTGCATTACTTCGCGGTGACCAAGATCGAGTCCCCAGCCTTTGTATGTTTCGATGGGGCCAACGCCACGCCGGTTGTTGAAGCCGTCGATGCCGTGTCCGGTTTGTCCGCTGCGGCGGGCGAAGATAAAGTCCATCGTCCAGCCGTCGAGGTTGACGCAATCAATGAAATCCTCTTTGCCTTGGGCAGGTTTAATAACCTCGAAATCAAATGGTTCTTTAACAAAGAGTTCCGTCTGGCACTGCTGCGCGACTGGCACAAAAAAAGTTCCCCGGCCTACGTTATTGATTTCACCCGCTACGACCTCCCCGCACATGAGCCTGCCGACCCAACCCCCGATAAACCTGTAAAAGATTGGAGCCTGATAAATGTAATGAATCAGAAAGGCCTCAGGCCGCAGGATGAGCCTAAACTTATTGAAGAATTAACAATAAATGATAAGGATTTGATAAGAAAATATTATCCCGAACTGTTTGAAAATTAAAAAAGTGTATCTTTGTGGGTGCCCCTGTGTGGGGATAGACATTTTTAATACCATAATCCACTAATCATGAACAAGAAAAGATTGATTTCACTCTTTGCGCTATTCGTATGCACTTTTGCAGCCATAGCCCAAACCAATCTCGAACCGGTAGACTACGTAAATCCACTTACCGGAACACTATC
Source organism: Bacteroides sp. (assembly GCA_032108265.1). Classification (GTDB taxonomy): domain Bacteria; phylum Bacteroidota; class Bacteroidia; order Bacteroidales; family Bacteroidaceae; genus Bacteroides. The sequence goes on along the minus strand of DAMCMT010000014.1, from coordinate 9,828 downwards.
TAAATTCGAATTATCTACCGGAAACAATTATCCGGTTATTGCCCGCCCGTGGGGAATGAACTTCTGGTCGCCCCAGACCGGAAAAATGGGCGACGGTTGGATGTACACTTATACAGCCGACAAAATCCGCGGTTTCAAGCAAACCCACCAGCCCAGTCCGTGGATGAACGATTACGGACAATTCTCCATCATGCCCGTAACCGGGAAAGCTACGTTCGACCAGGACAAACGCGCCAATTGGTTCTCGCACAAGGCCGAAATAGCTAAACCTTATTATTACCGCGTTTATCTGGCCGATTATGATGTAACCACTGAAATCGCACCCACATCGCGGGCTGCTATGTTCAGGTTTACATTTCCCGAGGATAACTCGTTTGTCATAGTCGATGCATTCGACCGTGGCTCGTACGTAAAAATCATCCCCGGACAGAATAAAATTATCGGTTATACCACCCGCAACAGTGGTGGAGTACCCGAAAACTTCAAAAATTATTTTGTTATTGAGTTCGACAAACCATTCACTTACGAAGCCGTCGTAGGCGATGGCGAAATTCGTAAGAACGAACACGAAGCGAAAGAAGACCATGCTGGAGCCATCATCGGATTCCGTACCCGCCGGGGAGAAGTGGTACACGCTAAAGTAGCATCATCATTCATCAGCCCCGAACAGGCCGAACTGAACCTGAAAGAATTGGGTAACGACAGCTTCGACCAGATTGCACAAAACGGTCGTGCCGAATGGAACGAAGTACTGGGTAAAATTGTAGTCGAAGACGAAAATGTTGATAACCTCCGTACATTCTATTCGTGCCTGTATCGCTCAGTACAGTTCCCCCGTACATTCTATGAAATAGATGCACGTGGCGAAGTAATGCATTACAGCCCGTTCAACGGCCAGGTACTACCGGGATATATGTTTACCGATACCGGCTTCTGGGATACATTCCGTTGTTTGTTCCCATTCCTCAATCTTGTTTATCCGTCTATGAACGAAAAGATGCAAGCCGGATTGGTTAATGCCTGGAAAGAAAGCGGCTTCCTGCCCGAGTGGGGTAGCCCCGGACACCGCAATATTATGATTGGCCAAAACTCGGCCTCTGTAGTTGCCGATGCCTATATCAAAGGCCTCAAAGGTTACGAAATTGAAGAACTCTGGAAAGCCGTTACCCGTGGAGCCAACGACCATCTGACCCGCACAGCATCGGGTAGGGTAGGGTACGAGTACTACAATAAACACGGCTATGTTCCCAATAACGTGGGTATCGGACAGAACGCCGCCCGTACCCTGGAATATGCTTATAACGACTGGGCAATCTATAAACTGGGACAGACATTAGGCAAATCCGAAAGCGAACTTGCTCAATACAAAAAACACGCCCTGAACTACAAAAACGTCTACAACCCGAAGCATAAACTGATGAGCGGTAGAGACGATAAAGGCGTATTCAATCCAACTTTCAAACCCGAAGACTGGAGCAATGAATTCTGCGAAGGTAATAGCTGGCATTGGAGTTTCTGCGTATTCCACGATCCCAAAGGCTTAATTGACCTCATGGGTGGTAAAAAAGAATTCAATGTTATGATGGATTCCGTGTTCATTCTTCCCAGCCATTTAGGATTAAGGAGTAGAGGCGTTATTCACGAAATGCGCGAAATGCAGGTAATGGATATGGGCCAGTATGCACACGGCAACCAGCCTATTCAGCACATGGTATATATGTACAACTATTCAGGCGAACCCTGGAAAGCACAATACTGGGCACGCGAGATAATGGATAAGCTGTACAATCCTTATGCCGATGCGTATTGTGGCGACGAGGACAATGGTCAGACTTCGGCCTGGTATGTATTCTCTGCCATGGGATTCTACCCCGTTTGTCCTGGAACCGACGAGTATATCCTGGGCTCTCCGCTCATGAAAAGTATCAAGGTTAATCTGGAGAATGGTAAAACGATTACTATCAAATCCGTAAACAACAATAAAGATAACAGATACGTTAAAGGTGTGAAACTGAATGGTAAAGCACATTCTAAAACTTATTTCACACATGGCGATTTAATGAAAGGTGCGAATATATCTTACGAAATGTCTCCGGTTCCCAACAAGACCAGAGGAGTTAACGAAGTGGATTATCCGTATTCATTCTCTAACGAATTGTAATACATCTACGTCATTGCGAGGAACGAAGCAATCCAATTTAATCTATAGCTGGATTGCTTCACCTTCGGTTCGCAATGACGTGACGTATTATCCTTCCATTTTTTACTAACCCAACAAAACCCAATGAAAAACCTGAAAGTAATACCCCTCATAGCATCCCTACTGATGTTATACACAACTTTTTTGTCCGCCCAGAAGCAGCCGGTTGATTATGTCAACCCCTATATAGGCAACATCAGCCATCTGCTTGTGCCAACCTATCCAACCGTGCATCTACCCAACAGTATGCTGCGTGTTTACCCTGAAAGAGGTATGTACACCGACAACTTCATCGACGGCTTACCCCTCATTGTAACCAGTCACCGTGGCCGGTCTGCTTTTAAATTAAGCCCATATCAGGGAGAACTGACTGAAAACAAGAGTTCCATAAAGTACTACTACGATAACGAAGTAACTAAACCCTACTTTTACAGCGTCGATTTAGATGAATACGATATCCATGTCGAGTTTGCCCCGTCGGCACAGGCAGGTATCTATAAAATTGATTTCAAAGATGCAGCTACCAGTTCTAACTTTCTTATCTCAACTCGCAACGGTGAGATAAAGACAGACGGTAAATCTATTAAAGGCTACCAGGAGCTAAATAATAATACTAAAGTTTATATCTATCTCGAAACCGATATAAACCCTGTAAGTGTGGATGCTGTACCCGTAACACGAGGAACCGCATACAATATAAAATACCCGCAATCAACAAAGACCATCTCTGTACGCTATGGCGTATCATTTATCAGCACCGAACAGGCTGAAAAGAACCTGAAAAGAGAAATCAAAGACTACAACCTGCAATCACTTGCCGATAAAGGACGCCGGATTTGGAACGAAACCCTCGGCAAAATTAACGTAACCGGTGGTACAGAAGACCAGAAAATTTTATTCTACACCTCTCTGTACCGCACCTACGAACGCATGATTTGTATATCCGAAGACGGCAAATACTTCAGTGCCTTCGACGGCAAAGTTCATGACGACAACGGTATACCATTCTATACCGACGACTGGATTTGGGATACTTATCTGGCAACCCACCCGCTACGTATTATCATCGAACCCGAAAAAGAAAGCGCCATGATAAACTCGCATCTGCGCATGGCCAGCCAGATGGAACGTCCCTGGATGCCAAACTTCCCCGAAGTTGATGGCGATAGTCGTCGCATGAACGCTAATCATGGGGTATCTATGGTAATCGATGCTTATAATAAGGGATTAAGAAGCTTTAATTTAAATGATGCATACATTGCCTGTAAAGGTGCAATAACCGAGAAAACCCTCGCGCCCTGGTCGGCTAAACCAGCAGGAATATTAGATCAATTCTATAAAGACCACGGATACTTCCCTGTACTTGCCAAAGGCGAAAAGGAAACAGTGCCCGAAGTACACGGTTGGGAACGTCGTCAGGCTGTAGCCGTAACACTGGGAACCGTATTCGATGAATGGTGCCTGGGCATGATTGCCGGGCATTTAGGTAGAAAAGACGAAGCAAAGTATTTCACCGAACGTTCTTATAACTATCGCAAAATTCTTCACCCGGAAACCAAATTCTTCCATGGCAGGGATACATTCGGACTTTTTATGGAAAACCTCGACTATCGTTTCCCACCTGCAATGGGTGCCCGCGATGTTTATGATGAAAATACAGGATATATTTTCCGTTTCAATGTTCAACATAACATTGCAGATCTGGTAAACCTGCTAGGTGGAAAGCAAGCTTTTGCTGATGCCTTAGAAGATATGTACGATACCCCATTGGGTAAAAGCCGTTACGATTTCTACTCTATGTACCCCGATCACACCGGCAATGTAGGTCAATTCTCTATGGGCAACGAGCCTTGTATGCATATCCCTTACCTGTACAACTATGCCGGTCAACCCTGGAAAACCCAGAAACGCATCCGCAACCTCCTCGACCAGTGGTTCCGCAACGACCTGATGGGAGTTCCCGGCGATGAAGACGGTGGCGGGTTAACTGCATTTGTTGTTTTCTCCATGATGGGTTTCTATCCGATAACCCCTGGATTACCGATGTATGTTATCGGAAGTCCTGTTTTCGAGAAATCAAGCTTTACGCTACCTAATGGAAAAACATTCGAAGTAGTTTGCAGTAATTATTCACCGGATAATAAATACATCCAGTCTGCAACATTCAATGGAAAGCAATGGAATAAATCATGGTTCAGCCATGATGAACTGATGAAGGGCGGTAAAATAGAATTTGTTATGGATAAACACCCCAACAAGCAATGGGCGGCATCAGATGATTCTATTCCGCCATCGTTTAAGATGGATTAAAAGTCTCTTTTAAACTGCAAAGTACACGGATTAAAGCACGCGTACTTTGCAGTTCATTTTTTTAATAAGCTATCCAGATACTCCTTCAAAACCACCGCATTATTATCATCCGTATCTTTTGATGAATACAACAATGTTTATGAGCGACTGCCGGAAGCTTTTCCAATATAGTATATAATAAAGCCAATTGCAGCAACAATTGTTATGGCACCAATTATCCACATAAATACAGTGGAAACTATTTTTATGCCGAGTACTAACAGAACCAAAAACAGGATAATGGCAAGTACTCCAACTGTCATTAAAATATTTTTAATCATAATCAATGTTTATCATACTCATTAATTTTCTCTCCCGATTCCAGGTGCCATCCCATTTGCGGGTCATTATCACTATTCAGCGTTGGTACCTCTTCGTTCGGTTTATTGACATAATTCATTTCCGGAGCTTCTTTTGCTTTCAATTCTTCCGGATTTTCCATCTGGTTTTTATCTTCTTTCATATTCTTGTAAATTAAGTTTGGTTATTAAAATTATTACCTATGGTAAACAAAAGCCCCGGAGTAATGGTTCATATCTTTAATAGAGTTATTATATTCGCAACCGAATATCATTATTAAAATATTATCAGAATGTTAGAAAAAGAATTTTGGGGAAATACACTCGAAAACTGGGGTATTTCCATTCTAATCATTTTAGGAACCATTGTCATTACAAAGCTAGTTTCGTACATCAACAAAAAGTTTATAAAACCCTATACACTGAAAACCAAAAACAAGCTGGACGATTTAATCTATAACTCCATAGAATCGCCCATACTCTTTGGTATCATGCTTTTGGGCATATGGATATCCATACACCGCCTGGTATATCCCGACGGTTTTGTCCGTGCGGTAGACAGTGCCTACCGCATACTAATTGTGCTAAACGCAACTTGGCTCATTGCCCGCCTCGCCAACAGTTTCCTCGAAGTATACTGGGTAAACCGCGACGATAAAACCAACCGCGCCCAACGGTTCTCCGGCAAAATGATGCCTGTTATACGCCGTACACTCCTGGTTGTAGTGTGGATTATCGGTATCGTTATGGCCTTGAGTAACGTAGGAGTCAACATCAGCGCCTTGCTCGGAACACTCGGTATCGGGGGTATTGCTTTCGCCCTCGCCGCACAAGATACGGTAAAGAACGTTTTTGGAGCCTTTACCATCCTGTCCGACCGTCCTTTCACCATCGGCGATACCATTAAAGTAGATAGCTTCGAAGGAACCATCATCGACGTAGGCATCCGCAGCACCAAGATGCGCAATTACGATAAGCGTATCATTACATTCCCCAACTACAAAATAGCTGACGCATACATTATTAATATCTCTACCGAACCCATGCGGCGCGTGGTGATGAAAATAGGATTAACCTACGATACCACCCCCGAAAAGATGAGTCAGGCACTAACTATGTTGCGCGATATGCCCACTAAAGTAGAGTTTGTATCCCCTAAAGATGTCGTTGCCAATTTCTCGGATTTTGCCGACTCGGCGCTCGTTATCACCTTTATTTATTTCATCGAGAAGAAAGGAGATATCGGACGGGTAACATCCAATGTAAATCTCGAGATCCTTACCTCATTCGACCAGGCCGGACTGAGTTTTGCATTCCCATCCCAAACACTGTATATCCAAAAAGGCGATGTGGCACCGGAAGAACTGACCGATGCTCAGGGTAAATCCTAATCAAATCTGAATTTATAATGAAACACATATATAAAACCAAAGGTACATGCAGTACCTGCATCGAATTGGAGATTGAGGACGACGGCATCATCAAAGACATCGCCTACTGGAACGGTTGCAACGGTAACTTGCAAGGCATCTCCCGCCTTGTAAAAGGTATGCACGCAAACACCGTTATCGAAAAACTGGAAGGGATACGTTGCGGAAGCCGCTCCACATCCTGCCCCGACCAGTTGTGCAAGATGCTGCATGAGCTGGGATATTGATTTATCAAATCTGGAAAATCATATATCATAATTGACAACTCGAAAACCTTTTATACCCATAATTTTGCATTGAACAGTTCAATAAGTCCAATAATCAAAATTATGCGTATGAAATTCATTCAGAAAGCAATCACTCTCATAACACTTCTACTCGTTTGTAGTACAGGTTCCTCCGCCACCGGGCAACCCCGCGAAATGAGGTTCGGGAAACTGATAAAGCAATTCCAAAACCCCTCGAAAGAGTATCGCTCTGCACCTTTGTGGGTGTGGAATACCAAAGTAACTTATGCCGATATCGACCGCATGCTCGGCGAATTGAAAGACCAGGGTTTCGGCGGAGCCTTCGTACATCCCCGTCCGGGATTGATAACCGAATACCTCTCCGACGAATGGTTCGATATGTACCGCTACAGCGTCGAAGCCGGAAAGAAACTCGGCCTCGACATCTGGATTTACGATGAAAACTCATACCCCAGCGGCTTTGCAGGCGGACACGTTCCCGCACTCATGCCCGAGTCCTACAATCAAGGGCAAGGCCTCAACTTCGTAAAAGAAGAAATGCTGCCCGAAGATACCAGTGAATTTTACCTCTGCCTCAAAAAAGAAGGCAACACCTTTGTAGATATTACCCCCAACCTGAATAACTACAAAAACCAGAAAGGCGAATACTACCTGTATAAGAAAACCTATTACGGCACTTCCGACTGGTACGGCGGCTTCTCTTACGTCGACCTCCTTTACCCCGGAGTAACCGAAAAGTTCATCGACGTAACCATGTCGGGCTACGAAAAGAAATTCGGAAAAGAACTCGGCCCCGTCATTAAAGGTGTATTTACCGATGAGCCGAACGTCTCAGGCTCCGGTGGCATCCGTTGGACACCCGACCTTTTCGACGTATTCCAAAAACAATGGGGTTACGACCTGAAAAGCGTTCTCCCGCTCCTTGCCGAAACCGAAGGCAACTGGAAGCAAGTGCGCCACAACTACATGGAAACGTTGACCCAGATGTTTATAGACCGCTGGGCGAAACCGTGGTTCAACTATACCGAAAAGAAGAAAATGCTGTGGACAGGCCACTACTGGGAACATGGTTGGCCCGATATGTCGCACGGCGGAGATAACATGGCCATGTATGCATGGCACCAGATGCCTGCCATCGATATGTTGTTCAACGAATTTAATGATACCCACCCCATGGCACAGTTTGGTAACGTACGCGCAGTGAAAGAATTACGCAGCGTGGCCAACCAGATGGGATACGTCCGCACCCTAAGCGAAACCTACGGCGGCGGCGGTTGGAACGAAACATTCGAAGACTTCAAGCGCCTTGGCGACTGGGAATACGTATTGGGTGTAAACTTCATGAACCAACACCTCTCGCACATGACGATTGTCGGAGCGCGTAAATACGATTATCCACCTGTATTCACCTCCCTCTCGCCGTGGTGGGAAAGCTACAAAACGCAGAATGATTATTTCGGCCGCCTCTCATTGCTCCTCAGCCAGGGCGAACAGATGAATGATATGATTGTACTCGAGCCTACCACAACCGCCTGGTTGTACTACTCCTATGTAAAGGGCCACCCGAGGACAATGGAAGTAGGTATCGATTTCCAGAACTTTGTAACCAAACTGGAAAAGAGCCAGGTAGAATTCGACTTAGGTTCCGAGAACATCATCAAAGACCAGGGCAGCGCAAAGAACGGCCTGTTCGTTGTCGGCAAACGCGGATACAAGAAAGTCGTAATTCCCCCAATGACCGAAAACCTCAATGCGAAAACCTTTGCACTCTTGCAGAAGTTTGTAGCCTCGGGCGGAAAGCTTATCACCTTCTCTACACCCACCTTAGTGGATGGTAAGGAAAGTGCAGAACTCAAGAAATTCTTCGCCGATAACTCCTCACGCATCACCTCTTACAACACATTAACCACCCAGGTAATCAATGATTTACTGGTAAATGATAAGATTAATTTCACTGGCCTCACCGGAAACGACCTGTACCATCAACGCCGGACGTACAACGACGGCGAACTGGTATTCCTCGCCAATTCTTCTTTAACCGAAACAGCTACAGGGAAAATCTCCATCGCCGGAAAGACACTCTTGCAACTCGATGGTATGTCGGGCGAAATATATACCTACCCCGCCACCGCTACCGGCAGCAACATGGAGGCATCCTTTACCTTACCTCCGGCAGGTAGTTTAATCCTATTCTGCTCATTATCCGATATGAACAGGTACCAACCCAAACCGGAAATAGCGAAAGAGAAGTTGCTGCAAGCCTCCAAGCCCCTCGAAATAAAGAGAGTGCAGGACAATGTACTCAACATTGATTTCTGCGACCTCATCATCCAGGGCAAAGCCGAACGGAACCTCTACGCCGTAGAAGCCTGCAACCAGCTATACAAGAACTTCGGCATGAGGGACCCGTGGAACACCGCCGTTCAATACCGCAACACCATTGTCGAAAAAGACACCTTCACCACCGGCGATATACAGGTACAATACCGTTTCATCGTTTCCGAAGACATGGACATGAGCAAAGCGCAACTACTTGCCGAACAACCCAACCTCTGGAAAGCCAAAATAAACGGTACTCCCGTAACAGCCATCGACGGCGAAACCAAACTGGATAGCCGCTTCGGACTGTACAACATCGGCCGCTATGTGAAAACCGGAGTCAACGTAGTCGAACTGAGCGTCGACCGCATGAGCATCTTCGCCGAAATCGCCCCTGTGTATATCTACGGTAACTTCTCGCTCGAAGCCGCCCCTCATGGCTGGATTATCCGCAAACCCGTTAATTCATTCAAGCTGGGAAGCTGGAAAGACCAGGGACAACCTTTCTACTCATGGGATGTAGCCTACAGCAAAGAATACACCATCGACGATACTTCCAAACGATACGCCCTGCAACTGAAAGACTGGAACGGTACCGTTGCCGAAGTATTCGTAAACAACACCAAAGCAGGCGTCATTGCCTACCAGCCCTTTAACTTCGACCTTACCCCTTACCTCAAGAAAGGCAACAACAAAGTAGAAGTCAGAGTAGTTGGTAGCCTCAAAAACCTCCTGGGCCCCCATTACAAACCATTGAAAGGAATGACCGGCCCCGGCGATTGGAACAACGTAAAAAGCCAAATCCCCGGAAGCGACTACAGCCTGCTGGATTACGGCCTGTTCGAAGACTTTAATGTTTATTCATCATTATAAAAACGGCAACGCCGCAGGCGTGTAATTATGCATAACCGTATGCAAGCGAGGAACGAGCGCAGCTTACGGATTTGGTAGCGGCACCTTGCCGCAACCCCGCAGGGGTGAGA
>DAMCMT010000013.1:247-80023 GCA_032108265.1 Bacteroides sp. | reverse complement strand
CATAAAGCAAAAATAAAACTTTTTGAGAAAACCCACAAGAATACGGGATGATCCAAATAAACTGTTAATTTTACGGTTGTTCCATAAAAAAAGCAGTTACTTTTCCGTAACTGCTTGATGCTTTGAAGTGGTACCACCAGGAATCGAACCGGGGACACAAGGATTTTCAGTCCTTTGCTCTACCAACTGAGCTATGGTACCTTAACCGTTTGCGGGTGCAAAGATAAAGATATTTTTTTATGCTGCAACACCAAATTAGAAAAAATATAATATTTATGTTATTTATTTGATGAATAGAAAAAATAAAGTAAATTTGCACTCGCTAAGGCAATCGGAATGTGGCGCAGTTGGTAGCGCACTACGTTCGGGACGTAGGGGTCGGGTGTTCGAGTCACCTCATTCCGACAGAACGACGAAAGATTATATCTTTCGTCGTTTTTTTATGTTGCAACAGTTTTGGTTTTGTAGAATGGAAGTTCAGCCCGGTAGGATTGAGGCAATGGTATAAAAATAAAAATCTCCCATAAGTCATTGACTAATAGGAGATTATTTGAGTACTCGAAGGGGGACTTGAACCCCCACAGCCGCTATGGCCAAAGGATTTTAAGTCCTTCGTGTCTACCATTCCACCATTCGAGCATTCTTTTAAAGATCGAGCGAAAGACGGGATTCGAACCCGCGACCCTAACCTTGGCAAGGTTATGCTCTACCAACTGAGCTACTTTCGCGTTTTAACGGGTGCAAAGATAAGGGCTATTTAGTAAAAACCCAAATAAATGATACAAAAAAACTAATTATTTACTTGCAAGGTGTTTCCTGAGACTGAAACTCGGTATCGTTTTAGGGGTTCCCGGTCTTTTTCATTGGAGAATCCGAAGTTACTAAGGTTGTATGTGGTTCCACAGGAAGGGCATATGGCACCGTTGATACCTAAATCGAGGATGTTTACGGATACCTTCGTGTCGCACTCCACCGGACAGGCAGCATCGAATGCACAATAGCCATTGTCGGGATATATGGATTGGCCGATGATTAGACCACCGTAACCAACATTGACGTTATGATTATCCCGGGAAACTTTCACAAATTGCCCGGGAATTTGTATAGCTGCAAATTCGGATTGAACTATGTTACATGAGAAATTTACCCGGACATCCGGAATCGTTGATTGCTGACTTTTCTCACAGGAGAAGAAAAGCAAGATCAGGGATAATATGGTAATTATCCGCTTGCGGTGCATTACTTCGGCATTTGAACATTCACGGAAGAAAGAATATTCGAAATCTCGTTCAATTCTTCCACGCTGAATGAAAGGCAATCCATTGCGTTCAGGTTATCAGAAAGTTGTTTCACCGAACTTGCACCAATGATGACTGAAGTTACCCGCTCATCTTTCAATACCCAGGCCAATGCCATCTGGGCAAGCGACTGACCACGGCGTTGTGCAATATCATTGAGGCTGCGGGCAGCCAATATTTTATCATCTGTTACCTGTTCGCGTTTCAGGAAACCGGTAGAACGGGCGGCGCGTGAACCCTCCGGAACACCATTCAGGTATTTATTGGTAAGCAGACCCTGGGCGAGGGGAGAAAATGCAATGAAGCCACATCCCTGGTCGTTTGCCAGTTGAAGCGGGCCTTCTTCTACTTCGCGGGTAAACATACTATATCTATCCTGGTAGATGAGGCAGGGCGTGCCGGCAGATTTTAGCATTTCATATGCTACATATGCTTTCTCAACCGGGTATTTGGATATACCTACATATAGGGCTTTTCCTTGTTTTACAATATCAATAAGCGCCTGCATGGTTTCTTCTACCGGAGTAACTCCATCGTAACGATGACTGTAGAAGATATCGAAATACTCCAATCCCGTACGGCGCAAACTCTGGTCTATACTGGCCATGAGATTCTTACGCGAGCTTCCGTCTCCATAAGGGCCAGGCCACATATCGTGTCCGGCTTTTGAAGATATAATCATTTCGTCGCGATATCCCTGGAAATTGTTTTTGAGTATTTTACCGAAATTCGTTTCAGCAGAACCCGGCGAAGGGCCGTAATTGTTTGCCAGGTCGAAATGAGTCACCCCATTATCGAACGCATATTTAATCATGTCAGTTGCCACATCAAAATCATCGACATCACCGAAATTATGCCAGAGACCCAATGATATGCGGGGAAGTAACAGGCCGCTTTTGCCACAGTATTTATATAGCATTTGTCCTGTATAGCGGTTTTCAGTAGGTTTGTAATCCATGGTAATATAGTTTTTATGTGTTATAATTGATGATGGCTAATAAACTTTGGTATTATATCCGGTGCAGGAGTGCTTTTTCTGCCTGCTCCGCCCGTTCGAAATCGAAGCCGTCGATAATGTTTTGCATCAGCAAATCAATTTCGTCATTGCACAGATTACCGATACTACCTTCGTGGGTATGGTGAACTTGTTTATCGTGCGTAAAGTTTCCTGCTTCAATATCCAAACCGACCTTCTTATAAGCATCGCGGAAAGGTACGCCTTCGCGGGCCAGACGGTTTACTTCTTCTACACTGAATATCAACAGATATTTATCATCGTCCAGAATATGCTCGTTCACCTGAATTTCATTCATGATGTATGAGGTCATCCGTATGCAGTCTTTCAATTCTTCGAATGCAGGTATAAATATTTCTTTGATAATTTGCAGGTCGCGGAAATAACCCGAGGGAAGATTGTTCGCTATCATCATAATTTGCTGGGGCAGCGATTGTATCTTATTGCATTTAGCCCGTGTAAGTTCGAATACATCCGGATTCTTCTTATGGGGCATTATGCTTGAACCTGTAGTACAATCATCGGGCAGTTTAACAAACCCAAAGTTCTGGCTATTGTACAAACAGGCATCATAAGCCAGTTTAGAGATTGTTCCGGCAATGCTGGCTAGCGCAAAGGCAACATTACGTTCCATCTTGCCGCGTCCCATCTGGGCATATACCACATTGTAGTTCATGGAATCGAATCCCAGGAGTTCGGTAGTCATGCTTCGGTTCAGTGGGAATGATGAACCGTATCCGGCAGCCGAGCCGAGCGGATTGCGGTTACACATTTTATAGGCGGCCTGAAGAAATAACATATCATCGGCCAGGCTTTCGGCATAAGCTCCAAACCAAAGCCCGAAAGAGGAAGGCATCGCAATTTGAAGATGTGTATAGCCGGGCATCAATACGTTTTTGTATTTCTCGCTTTGCCGGAGGAGAATATGGAATAGATCAGTTGTTTCCTCTGCAATTTCCCTTAGTTGGGTGCGGGTGAAAAGTTTTAAATCCAGCAATACCTGGTCGTTGCGCGAACGGCCGCTGTGTATTTTCTTTCCCACATCGCCCAGGCGACGGGTCAGTAGTAATTCAACCTGCGAATGTACATCTTCTACTCCTTCTTCGATAATGAATTTACCCGCTTGTATTTCCTGATAGATGTCTTTCAGTGCGGCAAGAAGAGCGCTTAACTCGTCGGCTGTAAGTAATCCGATGCTTTCGAGCATTATTATATGCGCCATGGATCCCATGACATCGTGACTGGCCAGGTATATATCCATTTCCCGGTCTTTGCCGACGGTAAAATTTTCGATATCTTTATTTACTTCCGTATTCTTCTCCCAAAGTTTCATTTTCGAATTTTGAATGTTGAATGTTGAATGTTGAATTATGTGCCGCATGGCAATTCATAATTTTTAATTCATAATTCATAATTAATAACTGCAATCATTTCGGCCAACTTTTCAATACCTTCTTTGATTGGTTTTTCAATCATCATTTTCATCATCGGATTGATATCAACTTCCAGTGTCAGCTTGGTTTTGCATTCGGTTTCCGAAACCGGAACGATTTGTATCCACAAGTTAAAAGGAACCGGCGATGTGGTTGTTGCAAATTTAATGCATTTATGGGGTTCTCTTTCGACTATCTGCAGGGTAATGTTGCCTGCGGGGGGTATATTGAATGTTATACTTTCGGCATCAAAGCTGAACTCCTTTATTTTATCTTCAGGAATTTTGTCTTTTACACTCTCCAGGTTGTTAAGGTCCGAGAGTTTATTATAAACCTGTTCCTGGCTATAAGGAATCATTTTGATGCTGCTTTCGAATTTGCTCATAATATATTTAATGCAAAAACACTGAAACACAGAGATTAAAAAGTGAGAACTCTGCGGCCCAGTGTCGGTTAGTGTTATATGGTTTAAACAGGTAATCTGTTATTTTTCAGGTTCCCAGTGTGCCGGGTCTTTCCGCCAGATGTTCAGTATTTCAACATCGTCTTCGGTAATGTATTCTGTCCGGAGGGCTACATCCAGTACTGCATCATAATTTGTAAGGGTCACCAGTGGAACTTTGGCTTCCTTGAATGCTTTTACTGCCACATCGAATCCGTAGGTAAAGGCGGCAATCATACCGATAACTTCACAACCGTCGCGGCGGATGGCATTAACTGCTTTGAGGCTGCTTCCGCCTGTCGAAATCAGGTCTTCCACTACCACAACTTTCATTCCGGGACGAAGTTCGCCTTCAATGAGGTTTTCCAGTCCATGGTCTTTCGGTGTGGCACGAACATACACAAATGGCAGATTCAGGGCATCGGCAACCAAAGCTCCTTGTGGTATAGCACCTGTTGCTACGCCTGCAATGGCATCTACCTGTCCGAAACGTTCCAGTATAAGACGTGTAATCTCAATTTTAACAAAATTGCGAAGAGAAGGATAGGAAAGCGTTTTACGATTATCGCAATAGAAGGGTGATTTCCAGCCGGATGCCCACGTGAACGGGTTTGCCGGTTGAAGTTTGATTGCTTTGATTTTCAACAACTTCTCTGCGAATAATCTCTCTAAGGTCTTCATAACTAATATTTATACTCTGATGATAATGTTGCAAAAATATAGAAACTGAACGAGATGAAAAAGAAAAAAAGTATATCTTTTCAAAATAAGTTGAAAAGTTTGGGTAGAATTTACTTGTCCTCAAAAAAGGTCTTTATCAACCTTCTCCGGAATAGTCACCACTTCTCCTAAGAAAAGTCGCCACTTCTCTTTGGAAAAGTCACCACTTTTCAGGGGGGAAAAGTCACCACTTCTCTTTGGAGAAGTCACCACTTTTCTTTAGAGAACTCGTGACTTTTCCAGGCACTGGGGCTTATTCATCTGATTCAGGGTGTTATTTAACTGTCTGCTGAAACATATTTCAGTATGTCTTCCATATCGAAACCTTTTGACAGGGCAAATCGGATAAGCTTTCCATTTCGTTCGAAATCATTGGATGCCTTGATGCTTCTTTTCTTGTTCTCCAGTAATGTCTCTAGAATTTCCAGGTATTCATTCCGGTCGATTTCCGATTCGATTGCCTGGCTGATGTATCGGGATGATATTTTTTTCAGATAAAGAGCCTGCTCTATTTTTTTTCTTCCCCATTTGTCGAAGCGGTATTTATCGTGTACAAAGCTACGGCAATATCGTTCCTCGTCCAGATAATTTTCGGTTTCCAGTTTTTCGATAATGCGGTCGATGGCATCTGTTTCGACATTCCAGGTTTTTAGTTTCTGCAAAACTTCCGATTTGCAATGCTCTGCCGAGGCACAGAATGCACTTATTTTATTCCAGGCTTGTTTTTCAGTGATTTCTTTCATAGTGTTGCAACAACCATTCTGTCGTTTCCATATAAATCCTTAATTAGCTGCACATTCTGGTAGTCGTTTTCAAGTAAAAGTTCCACTATTTTTTTTCCGTACGAACGGTTTATCTCAAAATATATTTTTCCTTCCGGCGCCAGCATAAATCTCCCTGATTTGGCAATCTTACGGTAAAAAAGGAGCGGGTCGTTGTCTGGTACAAATAATGCTGTGCCGGGTTCCCATTCCAAAACATTGCGATCCATGTGGTTTTTTTCTTTTTCGGTTATGTACGGCGGATTGCTTACAATAATATCGAATTGACGGTCGCTGGGAATATACTTTAGAATGTCTTCCTGCCGGAAAACAACTTTAGTATTCAGCCTGTGGCTATTTTCTTCTGCTATTTCAAGAGCCGCCGGCGATATGTCCCAACCTTCGACCTGTGCATCCGGAATATACTTTGCAAGCGAAACAGCTATACAACCACTACCAGTGCCGATATCGACTATCCGGCTTTTATTTTTTGTCTGTTTAATGATCAGGTTGGTTAGTTCTTCGGTTTCAGGTCTCGGTATTAGCACACCCGGAGCTACCCGGAATTTCAGGCCCATAAATTCAGTAGTACCTATAATATATTGAATGGGTTCGGATTTTGATAGTCGATTGAGGCAGTTTTCCAACAGATTCCTGTTTTCTTCTGATAAATTAATATATTTGCCTGTGTAAATATCAAGTTCGGACAAATGCAGTATATCTCTGCATACAATATTAGAGATATTTCTGTATTCTTCGGGCGGATAAATGTTTTTAATTGACTTATGTATGTATTCTCTGATAGACATTGGCTTGTGGTTTCGGGCATGCAAATATAAGCATATAAAATAAATAATAATCTATGACCCAGGACGAAATCTATATGCAACGCTGCATCCAACTCGCAACAAACGGCAGGAACAGCGTTTCACCCAATCCCATGGTAGGTGCTGTTATTGTTTGCGATGGTAAAATTATAGGCGAAGGTTACCACATTCGTTGTGGCGAGGCTCATGCCGAGGTGAATGCAGTTCGCTCTGTTAAAAACCCGGAGTTATTAAGGCGATCAACCATATATATTACCCTCGAACCCTGTTCTCATTATGGTAAAACGCCGCCATGCGTCGAACTTGTTTTAGAAAAAGGTATTCCACGGATTGTAATTGGCTGCGTCGATCCCTTTGTGAAAGTTTCGGGCAGAAGTATAAAGATACTTCAGGAAGCAGGCCGGAATGTAACTGTCGGGGTTTTGGAATCTGAATGCCGTAATCTTATCCGTAATTTTACAGTATATCATAACCTGCACCGGCCTTATATACTATTGAAATGGGCAGAGTCTGCCGACGGATTCATTGATTTATCACGTACAGGTGGTAGTCCGGTTAAACTCTCTACCGACCTCACTACTATGCTTGTTCATAAAAAGCGGGCGATGGTTGATGCTATTATGGTAGGCACACAAACTGCTTTGCTGGATAATCCTTCGCTAACGGTACGAGACTGGCATGGGAATAATCCGGTACGTGTTGTGCTCGACAAATATTTATCGCTTCCACGTACTTTGCGGCTATTCGACGGAACAGTACCCACCCTCGTTTATACTATAAAAGAATTTCCCGATAGCGAGAATCTTAAATACATAACGTTGGATAGTAGTTCATGGCTGCTTCCGCAAATTATGCACGATTTATTCGGAAGAGGTATTCAAAATCTTTTGGTCGAAGGTGGAAGCAAGCTTTTACAGTCTTTCCTGGACGACGGTTTATGGGATGAAATATTCGTCGAAAAAAGTAGGAAAATTCTTCATTCGGGTGTTAATGCACCTGAAATAAGAAATAAAAAAAGTTATTCGCCCGAACTTTTTTTTGGTGAATATATATGGAATTACCACAATAGTATCCATAATTTTATATAAAACTTGCCATCAATGTTCGGTATAGCCAAAATTGTTCCTATTTTTGCACCTTGTAAATAATATGAATTCCCAATGAGAATAAAGTTTGTACCGGTAATTGCTTTTTTGTTAGTGTTTTCAGTTACCATTGTGTCTTGCCTTGGAGACAATGACCCCGGTGAATATAGTCCGGATGCAACAATTAAATCCTTCGCGCTTGATACTATTTATTATAATTACACTCCCAAATTTACGATTGACCAGCTTTCAAATCCTGCGAGGATTTATAATGTGGATTCTATTCCCCATTCGGCAGATACGATTATAAATAAAATTCTGGTTAAAGACCTTAGAACCGGACCTTATGCGGTAGTAGTTATTGGTGATTCAATGTATATGAATACAACTGATTCATTAGACTTTACCACCACTATGGATAGTCCGATGAAAATTACAGTATACGCACAAGATGTAGCTTATAAAAAAGACTACACGATACAGGTTCGCAGGCACAAACAAGACCCGGATTCATTGTCGTGGAGTAAAATAGAAACCAGTTTTTTGGGCGATGCATTTAAGGATTCGAAAACAGTTGTTTTGGGAAATCAATTGCTTGTTTATACTTCCAATACAACTGTTTACAGCACCTCGGTAGACGATGGTAAAAATTGGAGAATTAATACAGGTATTCAAGGATTACCGTCAAATATAAAATTGCATTCTCTTTTTAAGCATACTGATATTAATAATGATGAACACCTTTATATTATAAATGAAGGCGGAACTTTATTTCATAGTGCTGACGGAATAGAATGGAAAGATTCTCCGCTGGAAGGAAAAGTTATTTCATTGTTAGCATCTATACCAAGACGTGACCGTGACCATGAACTTACGCCAATAATTTCAGCAGTAATAGAAAAAGATGGTAAGAATGTATTTGCGGTTACTGATATTGAAAGTGGCGTATGGGAGACAGGAGAAGAGGTACCAGCCAATTTTCCAATTGATAATATATCATACATAACTCATACAAATGCTACTGCATTGATACGATCTGTAATTGTAGGAAAACCTGCAGATGCATCCGAAACACAAACCGTTCCATGGTTTACCCTGATGGATGGCAGAATGGACGGTAAAGTATGGAGTGATATGGCAACCGAGGGTGAATATCATCTTCCTGCCTTCGTCAATCCTACAATCATGTATTATGGTGATAAGTTTTATGCTTTTGGTGATGGATTCGAAACGATCTATACTTCGGGTGATAATGGTTTTAGATGGAAAAAGATAGAAGAGAAGTTTATGTTTCCGGACGATTTTAAAAACCGCATGAGTTACTCGATGGCTATCGACAGTAAGAACTTTATCTGGATGATCTGGAATTACCAGCCGCTGGGTAGCGCATGGCATGGCAACGAAGTTTGGCGCGGCCGTTTAAACAGACTAGGTTTCGATATTCAATAATAAATATATAATTTTGCAGAAAATCAGTCGTTTGATAAAATAAATGCTATCCTTTATGTAGTATGAAATTTATTGGAAGACTGATTATTTTGCTTTTAATTTTGCAATGTTGGATAACTCCGGTTCGTGCCCAGAATGATGAATATACCATGGAAGTGGGCGGGTTCTTAGGAGGTAGCTTTTATATGGGCGATGCTAATTACAGTAAACTATATAAAGACACCGGATTTACAGGAGGACTTATTGCAAGATATATACTGAATCCGCACATGGCATTGAAAAGTAATCTTGCTGTAGGTAAGATTGCCGGAGATACCAGAGATTTTGAAAACAAATACCCAGGGTGGGAGAATGTAAGCTTTACGCGTACTGTTTTTGACCTGGGAGTACAATATGAGTATAATTTTCTGGGTTACAGCTCAGAAGAGGATTTTAGGGGTACCAGGCGTTTTACGCCATATATACTTGGTGGAGTTGGGTTGACTTATGCACCTAAGCCTGCCGGGAATATTTTTACGGTAAATCTTCCGGTTGGACTAGGAGTTAAATACAAAATAGCTCCCCGCATTAATATCGGAGTCGAATTTACCATGCGGTTTACACTTTCTGATAAGCTGGATGTGACAAACCGTAATGGCCTTACACTTGAAGATCCTTATCAGATTAAAGGAAAAGGGTTTAAGAACAAAGACAGTTATTCATTTACCGTCTTCTTCATAACTTATGATATATTATCCCGGTGCAAGGGATGTAATTATTAAAGCAGATGTCCAATACGGAGAACATTGATTTGAATATGATACCCCAACACATCGCCATCATTATGGACGGCAATGGAAGATGGGCCAAACAGCGTGGGAAGGATCGTAGTTACGGCCATCAGGTTGGTGCTGAGACTGCCCGTGATGTAGCAAAAGCGGCAGCCCGTCTTGGGGTGAAGTATCTCACGCTATATACCTTTTCGATGGAGAATTGGAACAGGCCCGAGGAAGAAATTACGGCGCTGATGAACCTGTTGCTTGATGCCATTGAAGAAGAAATGTTTATGAAGAATAATATTAGCTTCCGGGTTATAGGCGATATAAGTAAATTGCCAGTCCACATTCAGGAGCGATTATACTCATGTATTGAAAGGGTATCGGTCAATACTGGTATGTGTTTGGTACTGGCTTTAAGTTATTCTTCGCGTTGGGAAATAGCCGAAACTGCAAAAAAGTTAGCACAAGAAGTTAAAAACGGTGTAATATCACCCGAAGATATTGATGAAGAGATGTTTGGAAAGAAAATATCTACTAACTTTATGCCTGATCCGGATTTGCTTATCCGTACCGGCGGCGAAATCCGCCTGAGCAATTACCTGCTTTGGCAATGTGCTTATTCGGAATTATATTTTTGTGATACTTACTGGCCCGACTTTAAAGAAGATGAACTTCTGAAAGCCATTGATGATTATCAAAAGCGAGAGAGAAGATTTGGTAAAACCAGTGAACAAGTTTGTTAACGTAAATACATAACATAAATGCACAAGCGTATTTCTTTATTTTTCGTGGTATTTGTTTGCTTATTCTCGTCTGTGACTCCCACAGTAGCACAGGAAATTGAAACAGAAACAATTACAGACGACGACGGAACACCTAAACCGATAATATTGTATTCAGGAACACCCCGTAAATATGAGATTGGTGGAATTGAAGTAGAAGGAGTTCCCAATTACGAAGATTATGTACTGATTGGATTGTCGGGTTTAGGCGTTGGACAAATAATCACGGTACCAGGCGATGAAATAACGCAGGCTATTAAGCGTTACTGGCGGCATGGCTTATTTTCCAATGTAAGTATCACAGCCGAGAAGATTGTAGATAATAAGATATACCTTAAAATAACACTGGCACAGCGTCCCCGTATTTCCCAGGTTCGCTATAATGGGGTGAAGAAATCGGAACGCGAAGATCTTCAGGCGCGCATCGGATTTATTCCGGGAAGCCAGATTACCCCTAATGCTATTGACAGAGCAAAAACGTTAATCAAAAGATATTTTGACGACAAAGGCTTTAAAAATGCCGATGTTCAGATTGTGCAGAAAGACGACGTTGCAGCAGACAACCAGGTTATTGTTGATGTAAACATTGATAAGAAAGAAAAAATTAAAGTAAATCAAATCACCATTGTAGGGAATGAAGCACTTTCGGACAGAAAACTGAAAAGGGTAATGAAGAAAACGAATGAGAAGGGCAAGCTGCTTAACCTGTTCCGGACTAAAAAATTCGTACCCGAAAACTTCGAAGCCGATAAGCAACTTATCATTGATAAATACAACGAATTAGGATACCGTGATGCTATTATCGTAAAAGATAGCGTATCAAACTTTGATGAAAAAACGGTCAATGTATTCCTTGAATTAGACGAAGGCGAGAAATACTATATCCGTAATATTTCCTGGGTAGGTAATACTCTTTACCCAACAGACCAGTTGAATTACATTCTCCGCATGAAGAAAGGTGATGTTTATAACCAAAAGCTTCTTACCGAACGTACAAGTACGGACGATGATGCCGTTGGTAACCTTTATTACAACAATGGATATTTGTTCTATAGTCTCGAACCGGTTGAAGTTAATATTGTGGGCGATTCTGTTGACTTGGAGATGAGAATATTTGAAGGCCAGCAGGCAACTATCAACAAAATTACTATCAATGGTAACGACCGTTTGTACGATCATGTGGTTCGCCGTGAGTTACGTACCCGTCCGGGGGCATTATTCAGCCGGGACGATCTGATGCGTTCTATGCGCGAAATCCAGCAGATGGGACATTTCGACCCGGAAAACATACAACCAGATATACAACCGAATCCGGAAGCCGGTACAGTAGATATAGGCTATGACCTGGTTTCTAAAGCCAATGACCAGATTGAGTTTTCTGCCGGTTGGGGACAAACCGGGGTTATCGGTAAATTAAGTCTGAAATTCACTAATTTCTCTTTGAATAACCTGTTACATCCCGGAGAAAACTATCGTGGTATTCTTCCGCAAGGTGATGGGCAAACGCTTACATTGAGCGGGCAAACAAATGCCAGTTATTATCAATCGTACAGTATATCATTCTTCGACCCATGGTTTGGCGGAAAAAGACCTACATCATTCTCCGTATCAGCTTATTATTCCATGCAGACTGATGTTAGTAGCCAATACTACAATCAGGCATATACCAATAATATGATGAATAACTATTATTCGAGTATGTATGGTTATGGTTATGGTGGATATAACAACCTGGAAAGTTATTATGACCCTGATAAGTCCATCCGTATGTTCGGGTTATCTGCCATGTGGGGAAAACGTTTGAACTGGCCCGATGACTTTTTTACCTTCTCGGCCGAACTTTCTTACCAGCGTTATATGCTGAAAGAATGGTATTATTTCCCGGTAACCGATGGTAACTGTAATAATATAAGTTTGAATCTTACCTTGGCTCGTAACTCGACCGACAATCCGATATTCCCACGTCAGGGATCTGAATTCACTTTGTCGGCTCAACTAACTCCACCTTATTCATTGCTCGACGGTACTGATTACAGCAAATACAACTTAAAGAACCAGGACGACGTTAATAAGATGCATAGGTGGGTTGAATACCACAAATGGAAATTCAGATCGAAAACATATACAGCTTTATCTAATGCTGTAAAGACTCCGGTTTTGATGACCCGTGTGGAATATGGATTTATCGGTCATTACAACAAACATAAGAAATCACCATTTGAAACGTTCGACGTGGGTGGTGACGGTATGACAGGATATTCCAGTTATGCAACCGAAACAGTCGCATTGCGCGGATACGAAAACAGCTCATTTATGTACGCTAATGGCGGAAGAGGATATGCATACTCTCGTCTGGGCCTAGAACTCAGATACCCGATAATGCTCGAACCGACAACCAGTATCTATGTAGCCGGATTCCTCGAAGCAGGTAATTCATGGACTGATGTAAATAAATTCAATCCGTTCGATCTCAAACGCTCTGCCGGTGTTGGTGTACGTATCTTCCTGCCTATGATTGGTATGATGGGTATCGACTGGGCTTATGGATTTGATAAACTTGGTGGAACAATGCAGTATAGCGGTAGCCAGCTGCACTTTATTCTCGGCCAGGAATTTTAAATATTTACTAAAACTAAACGTTATGAAAAAGTCTGTTCTATTAATTATTATGATGATGGCCGTCAGCCTGACAGCCAGTGCGCAGAAATTTGCCCTCATAGACATGGAATATATACTCCAGGGTATACCTGCCTATGAACGTGCAAACGAACAATTGAACCAGGCTTCTGCCAAATGGCAAAAAGAAGTGGAAGCCTCTATGGAGCAAGCTCAAACGCTGTATAAAAACTACCAATCCGAAGCTACTTTTCTGTCTGACGAGCAAAAAAGCGCGAAAGAAGAAGAGATCATAGCAAAGGAAAAAGAAGTAGCCGAACTTAGGCGTAAATATTTCGGTCCTGAAGGCGAACTTTATAAACAACGCGAAAGCTTTATGAAGCCTATACAGGACGAAATATACAATGTAGTGAAAGAAATTTCCGAAAAGAGTGGCTATTCTCTGGTAATTGACAGAGCCTCAGCCTCAAGCGTTATTTTTGCTTCACCCCGTATCGATATTAGCGATGAAGTGCTCGCAGCATTAGGATATTCAAATTAATTTCCTATATTTGCAGCCTATACAATTAAAATAATTATTAAAACTAAGTAATAGAATTATGTTAAAGAAAATTGCACTTGCACTTATACTTATCATTCCGATGAGTGTAGCTGCACAAACACTTAAATTCGGTCATATTGCTA
The DNA here is from genome assembly GCA_032108265.1 of Bacteroides sp. Lineage (GTDB taxonomy): Bacteria > Bacteroidota > Bacteroidia > Bacteroidales > Bacteroidaceae > Bacteroides. Next base: position 66,153 of record DAMCMT010000013.1, on the reverse strand, counting down.
CTAATGAGATCATTCCATTGATGCCTGAATTTACAGCTGCCCAGGCCGAGATGGAAAAACTTCAAAAGACTTTTGAAGATGAGATGAAGCGCATGGAGGATGAATTCAATAGAAAATTGCAGGAACTACAGACTGCAAATGCCGATGGAAGTCTCCCGGCAAACATTCTGGAAAGAAGGCAGAAAGAACTTGCGGATATAAGTGAAAAGAGCCAGCAATATCAGCAGGATTTTTATCAGCAAGGGCAACAAAAGCAAGCTGAATTGATTAATCCTATTTATCAAAAAATAGATAAAGCCATTAAGGAAGTAGGTGATGCTGAAGGATTTACTTATATATTTAATACTTCGGCAACTAATATGCCTTACATTCCTTACATTAACGAAAGTCAAAGTACCGACGTTAGTGCAAAGGTGAAAGCAAAATTAGGTATTTAATAATATCACACATCGCGAATAACGCGGATAGAACTTAATTCGTTCTATCCGCGTTTTGCAATATATATAAATTAAATACCACCCATGACAGCTAAATTATCACAGCAACCCGGTCCGATAGGGGTATTCGATTCTGGTTACGGCGGATTAACTATCTTGAACAAGATTAGAGAAGTACTGCCCCAGTATGATTACCTTTACCTGGGCGATAATGCCCGTACTCCTTATGGCACCCGTTCATTTGAAGTTGTTTACGAATTTACTCTACAAGCTGTCAATAAGCTATTCGAGATGGGATGCCACCTGGTTATACTGGCCTGTAATACAGCGTCGGCTAAAGCCCTTCGAAGTATCCAGATTAACGACCTTCCCGGAATTGATCCGGATAGGAGAGTACTGGGTGTAATACGCCCCACTGTTGAACAAATAGGATCCATTACTCGGAATGGTCATGTTGGGGTAATGGCTACAATGGGTACTATTCGTTCCGAATCATATCCGCTCGAAATCCATAAACTTTTCCCTGATATAACCGTTCACGGGCAAGCCTGTCCTATGTGGGTTCCCCTGGTAGAAAACAACGAATACCACACCCTTGGTGCTGACTATTTTGTACAAAAAGACATCGACAACCTGCTTTATAAAGACAGGATGATCGATACCATTATACTTGGTTGTACTCATTATCCACTACTGTTAAACAAAATCCGCCGTTTTACCCCCGACGGCATAACCATTATTTCGCAAGGCGAATATGTTGCTTTAAGCCTCAAAGACTATTTGGCCCGTCATCCCGAAATGGATGTTAAATGTACCCGTGGTGGGATCACCCGTTTTTATACTACCGAGGCCGAAGATAAATTCAGCGAATCTGCTTCCATCTTCCTCAATCATCCAGTCGACGTAAGCCGCATTACATTAGAATAATTGTTGTAAATGCAAGGGTACATAACTTAATATTTTTACCTACCGTACTTGATGATTCTACCTGCCGTACTTCACGTATTAACCTACGTAACTTGACACCCTCAACCTACGTACCTTGACACCCTTAACCTACAATGTATATCAGACTAAGCTTATAAGGCAAAGTGTAAAGTAAAATACATCTTTCTCAATTCATCTTAATATTGTTAGGTTTTAGGATAAAATGTGTATATTTGTATATGTCGCACCCATAATACTTTATATTATGAAAGATAAAAATGATGAATTTTTGGTAGATGTTTTTACAGGTTCTCCCTGGGAAGCCGAACTAGTGAAAGGCCAGTTGGAAGCTAATGGCATCCAGGCATCCCTGAAAGATGGTCTGATGACAACGATAGCCCCTTATATAAGTAATGAGGTAGCTGTTCAGGTTAACGAAAAAGATTATGAGGCCGCTATGACCGTAGTACGCGAAAGAGAACGTACGAATGACGATTAAATAACGAATCTCTTTTTTTACTGCAATCTAGTGTAAAATAACTATATTTGCACTATCAAATAGTAACCAAAATGGCACAACAGTTTACACGGATTGCAGTAAAGATAGGAAGTAATGTCCTGGCACGCCCGGACGGGAGTCTGGATGTAACACGTATGTCGGCCCTGGCCGACCAGGTAGCGCAATTATGTAAGTCTGGTGTAGAAGTTATCCTGATATCATCCGGAGCTGTAGCTTCAGGACGAAGTGAACTAAAAACACTACGTAAGTTAGATAGTGTCGACCAACGTCAGTTATTCTCTGCCGTCGGGCAAGCCAAGTTGATATACCGTTACTACGAATTATTCCGCGAGCACGGAATCACAGTGGGGCAGGTGTTAACCACCAAAGAAAACTTTGCCTCGCGCCGCCATTACCTCAATCAGCGAAACTGTATGACGGTGATGCTCGAGAATGGCGTTATTCCCATAGTCAACGAAAATGACACCATATCCGTCAGCGAACTCATGTTTACCGATAACGATGAGCTTTCGGGGCTGATTGCCGCTATGATGGATGTGCAGGCGCTTATAATACTCAGTAATATTGATGGGATATACGATGGCCCTCCGGCCGATCCGGCATCATCCGTTATTCCTGAAATCAGGCAGGGCGAAGACATTTCCGTTTACATTCAGGGCGCACGTTCCAGCTTTGGGCGCGGCGGTATGCAAACCAAAACAAATATTGCCCGCAAGGTAGCCGATGAAGGAATATCTGTGATTATAGCCAATGGAAAGAAAGATAATATACTTGTAGATTTGCTTTATCGAACCTCGCAAACAATATGCACCCGTTTTATACCGGCTACGGAAACAACCTCGAGCGTGAAGAAATGGATATCTCATAGCGAAGGTTTTGCTAAAGGCGAAATACACATTAACGAGTGCGCAGCCAGTGTGGTAGCCAACTCTGAAAAGGCGGTAAGTATACTTCCTGTAGGAGTCACCCGTATTGAAGGAGAGTTTGAGAAAGATGACATCGTGCGGATTATAAACCATGAAGGGCGTAGAATTGGTGTCGGTAAAACCGGATATAGTTCCGATCAAGCACGTTCAATTGTAGGTAAGCATGGTGAGAAGCCGATTGTACATTATGATTATCTATGCCTGGAATAAATAGAAAAGAGACAAATGGAACAATTAACCCGTATATTCCAAGCTGCGCGGCAGGCAAGCCGGCAGCTACTAACACTTAGTGATGAAAATATTAATGCATTACTGATTGCACTTGCCGACCGGTTATTGGAACAAACCACATCGATATTGAAGGCCAATCAGTCCGACTTGAGCCGCATGGATAGAAATGATCCTCGCTACGACCGGCTGATGCTTACTGAAGATCGATTGAGAGGTATAGCCGATGATATACGCAATGTAGCCACACTGCCCTCACCGTTGGGACGTATTCTCAAAGAATCAACAAGACCCAATGGTATGCACCTGCGTAAAGTTAGCGTTCCATTCGGCGTTATCGGCATAATATACGAAGCACGTCCCAATGTTACTTTCGACGTGTTTTCACTCTGCCTTAAAAGTGGGAACGCTTGTATATTAAAGGGTGGGAGCGATGCACACGACTCAAATACGGCCATAATATCAGTTATTCATTACGTACTTGAGGAATTTGGTCTGGATACAGCCATTGCAACCCTTCTTCCTGCCGACCGCGAAGCTACTAATGCACTACTCCATGCAGCGGGATATGTAGACCTTATAATTCCCCGCGGCAGTAGCAGCCTGATTAATTTTGTACGCCAAAATGCCACCATACCAGTTATTGAGACAGGCGCCGGTATTTGCCATACTTATTTTGATGAATATGGCGATACGCAAATGGGGGCCGATATTATAAACAATGCCAAAACCCGGCGCGTAAGTGTATGCAATGCGCTGGATTGCCTGATTATTAACGAAAAGAGATTGGCCGATTTACCGGCATTGTGCAGTAAACTGCAAACCAGTAATGTGATAATTTATGCCGACCAGTTGGCATACAAAGCTCTTGATGGGAACTATCCGGCTGAACTACTGAAACCTGCAACACCTTCAAGTTTTGGAACGGAATTCCTGTCGTATGCCATATCTGTAAAAACAGTACCGGGCATTGAGGATGCTCTTGGACATATATCCGAGTATAGTTCTAAACATAGCGAATGCATCGTTACTCAAAATAAAGAACGTGCATTATTATTTACCCAAATGGTAGATGCTGCTTGTGTGTATACCAATGTATCTACTGCATTTACTGATGGAGCACAATTCGGCTTGGGAGCCGAAATCGGAATTAGTACCCAGAAACTTCATGCCCGCGGCCCTATGGCACTCGAGGAAATAACCTCTTACAAGTGGATTATTGAAGGCGATGGGCAAATAAGAAATAGTTGAATAATATGAAAAAGTTTACTTGTGTACAAGACCTGGGCAATTTGAAAAGTGCCCTTGACGAAGCCTTTGAAATTAAGAAAGACCGTTTTAAATATGTAGAACTGGGTAGGAATAAAACCCTGATGATGATTTTCTTCAATTCCAGTCTGCGTACCCGCCTCAGTACCCAGAAAGCGGCAACCAATCTGGGTATGAACGTTATTGTACTGGATATCAACCAGGGAGCCTGGAGTCTGGAAACAGAGCGTGGTGTAATAATGGATGGTGATAAGCCCGAACATATTCTTGAAGCCATTCCTGTAATGGGAAGTTATTGCGATATTATCGGAGTTCGTTCCTTTGCACGCTTCGAGAGCCGTGAAGTCGATTATAACGAAGTTATTATAAATCAGTTTATTCAATACTCAGGCCGCCCGGTATTCTCCATGGAGGCTGCAACCAGGCATCCGTTGCAGAGTTTTGCCGACCTGATAACGATTGAAGAATATAAAAAAACAGACCGTCCTAAAGTCGTAATGACATGGGCACCACATCCTAAGGCTTTACCACAGGCAGTACCCAACTCTTTTGCTGAATGGATGAATGTAACGGATTATGATTTCGTAATCACCCATCCCGAAGGTTATGAACTCGATCCATTATTCGTTGGTAATGCCCGTGTGGAATATGACCAGATGAAAGCCTTTGAAGGTGCCGATTTCATTTATGCCAAGAACTGGGCGGCTTATACCGGTGATAATTACGGACGTATACTCAGTAAAGACCGTACCTGGACAGTAAGCGACCGTCAGATGGCAGTAACAAATAATGCTTATTTTATGCATTGCCTTCCTGTCCGACGCAACATGATTGTAACGGATGAAGTAATTGAAAGTCCACAGTCTATTGTTATTCCCGAGGCTGCTAACCGGGAGATATCGGCACAGGTGGTGCTAAAAAGAATATTGGAAGCGCTTTAATTAAGCGCTTCTTTATTTTTATTTTTCTTCCATAATTTCTTCCATTGGAGTCCTGTCCAGATTATTACCGTGGTAATAGCATACCATCCGGTCTCGGACGGCGATATAAAACGAAACTGCCAACAACGCTTTATACTCTGCTTGTAGTTGCGCCAGCGGGTTTGCCAGTATCCGACTTTATTACGGTCGGCACGGTCATTGTGCTGTCCAAAGTTACCCATCTGCAATATGTCGTCAATCAGTATACTAGTGTGTCGCCGGTCAGCATCTGTAAGTATTATGGGCGAAGCCTCTTCCGGTAGTCCCAGATAATCAACAGCAATTGCAGCAAACGCACCGTATGGGCGTTTGTATTTGGTTTTACTTAACATATTCTTAAGTTCGTTGCGGTCTATATTAGCAGCATGAACATGCATCAACCGTGCCCAGTCACACATCTGGCGTAATCCTACACCTCCACTGATAAAGTGAGTTACGATGTGTACAATTAGGAACAAAGCGTTGAATGTAGTCGGTGGTACCATTACTTCCCCTGTTCCGGAAAGTGTCACAATCGACGCCTGATGTGGAAGTGTTTTTTCTGACATCTTCCTGAAATATCGGTCACTGATAGGATTCCGAAGCATAGCCACAAGGCGATGATTTTCAATCTCTACACCTTGATAGGAGAATGAGGTATGTTTATAAGTACCGGAGGGATGCTTATGCCCTCCTTCCGATGTAAGCAAGTTGTTTGCTGATGCATAATTGGTATTACCCACAAATATATCTATATCTCCCGGTTGCCGATGTTCAGGGTGTGGGTAGTTAATAGCCACACCCTGGCCTTTAAGAAGTACTGCAGTTATACTGGCTCTTTTGTATAAAGAGAACAATCCGGTCGCTACCTCGTCCAGATGCCTGTTCGCCTCTTCTATTTTTGATACTTGTGCCACCCATTGCAGATACAGCGACCGTGGTGGATGCAACGTTGCAGGAAGCGTACCGATGCCATCGTATACTATCCCCAATACTGTTTGCCGGCGTGCCAGTTGGTAAATGGCATTCCAATCCGTTTCCACCTGTTCAAAAAATCCTGCGTCGGCAGGCCGATTCCATAAACCTGCTCTCAGGAGTTCGAAGAATTGCTTCTGTATATTTGTCATCAACATCAGGGCATTAGTAAGATTCCGCAGTTATTCAGGGAGTTTATCCATCTTTCTACATCACTTGTAGCCTGCTCCCGGGTAATATCATACTGTTTCATAAGGATATCGGCCACATCCTGGGATGTGAATTCTTTTCCCTGTAGCTCATCCCACAGAAACATAGCAGTTGGATTAAGTGAAATTACTTTCGTTAAATCCGAATGTAGATTGCCTTGTTCAACGATTAGATTTTCGTTGGCGATTTTTCGTACTTTGTAATTGTCTTTGATTCGCATAGCTATAAGATGATTTATGTTTAGTTAAAAAAATGTTGGATTTTAGCCAGATCCATCCGCCACCAATGAATATCGACAAGCTTGTGAAACCTATCAATATATTTATCCTGGCTGGTGCAACCGGATGGATTGGGACTTTTGCCGGTTCAATAATGGCATATACCGGACGCTCTTTGTATGCTCGGTTTTTGGCGAGTTGAACCTGGTTGGCTATTTTTATGTAGTAATTATAGGTCATGTCTTTTTCTACTCTCAGTTTGACCAATTCAGCTTGGGCTTGTTTGTTTGCTAAATCCTGGTTGTTGTCTGAAAAAGAGGCATAAGCCTTTAAAGCATTATCATATTCATTGTATGCCTGCTCCTGGATTGTTCTTATGTGATCAAGATTCCTGAGTTCTTTCCGGGTTCGATAGTCTGTTATGTAATCTTGCAGATGCGATCTTACGCTGTCGGCCACAACAGCTGCTATGTATGGATCTTGCATACGTACTTTTAATGTGATGGTGCGCCGTTTTCTGTCTACGTCTACTGTTATCCGGTTATTGATAATACCTGCAATAGCTGCCTCTCTTTGAGAAAGTCGAAAGGGATTGACGGGCTTGCCGGTTTCGAACATATCTTCGGGCTCCTCATTACTTAATAAATTAGATGCAAAGCCTACAACTTTGCGAGGTAAACCAAGAATGCTACTCCACCAGGGGTAGCGTTGATATTCGGATATATATTCAGATAAGGTTAGGGTATCAGCTTCTTTTCCGGACAATGTAACCGGTATGTCGAATAGTGAAACAAGGAAAGGAGTGGAGCTAACAACTCCAGGATAGAAGCTGGGCAATATAGCATCTCGTACTCTCATCTTGTCGGTATTTAAACCCAGATCGAGCATTCCTTCAGCATCGAATATTCCTGCCGTACTTTCCGGAACGGTGAAAATACTTGCCTCATATTCTTTGGGGGTACCGAGTATAACTATTAAACTGAGAATAAATCCCAATAGGCATACTTGGGCGAAGAAATGCTTCTCTTTCCACAAGTTTCCTATCAGATTTTTATAGACTCCATCCATTTTAGTGTTTTGTGAAGATAAAAGGTGAGGCTTTGGCCTCACCTTTTATTTATAAATTGTTTCAGTTTAAATCCATTTTATATAAAATAAATTTCACCTGATATCAATTATTGTTCGATGCTTGAGAATGTGATAGAGTTGTTGTCAACACCATCTTTAATAGATAAGTTCTTACCATCAACACCTTCTTGAGCAGCGGATACGTACAGGATAATGTTAGAAGCTGTTCCGAAAGTATTATCGCCTGCTTTAACTGTACCTGATGTAAATGCATTATCAAATTTAACTTCTTTAAGTGAAGTTGTTCCGAATAAAATCAGGTCTTCGATAGTCTTTGCATGTTGGAAATAAACATATGCCAGTTTCGCACAACCAGAGAATGCTTCAGTCTTAATATCTTCGGCTACAACCCACAATACTTTCTTAGTGATGCCTTCAACTGTATAATCATCAAGGCATTCCAATTCTACACATCCCTTAAATGCTTTTGCTCCAATAGTTGTTGCTTTTTTCAAAGGAATATTGGTTAAGTTTACGCAGCCTTCAAATGCGCTGCTACCGACAGTTACTGGTTGTAACAATGAGTTTTCTAATCCGGCATGGTATACATATTTGAGTTCAGCGCAGTTTTTAAATGAGCCGGCCGGGATGTTACCTTGGTTTTCATTAGTCATCACATAGAATCTACCAGATTTAGTTGGGTCAGTTTCGAAATCATCAGGATTACATACATTTGCTAAACTCGGACAGTCTTCAAACACACTGGAACCTCTCAAAACTACAGAACCACCATTGATTGTTTCAAGAACATCACAACCTTGGAATGAACTTGAACCTAATTGTAGCTCATCACCAACTGTTACTGTTTTAAGTACATCATAATTGATAAGTGTAAATCCTGCTTCAGGGAATACATTACCCATTACTTTCACTGCTGACATGTCAAGCTTAACAAGGTTAGCAGCTACCAGAAGGTCGTCTTTTGCATCTTCTTTAAATAAGTATGATGGCAAAATTACGTTGTTCAATACAGTGTTGTCAAATGCGGTAGCATCAATAGAGGTTACGGCTTGTGCGGAGATCGTATTTTCACCTGTTCCTGCTGCATAAGCGCCTTTAAATGCATCTTTACCGATTGTTGTAGCGGCATCAAGTTGTACCTTCTCTAACTTACCATAACCATTAAACAGACCTTCAGGAATAGAAGTTTGTCCGTACAATATAACTTCTGTAAGGTTTTTGAATTTACTTGATAGCAGTTTTAGGTCATCTTCTGTTAAATTAGGATGAATTTTAGCTTTTGTAAATGAAGCTACCGGAACTTCCTGGTCAGTTTCCGAGTCCCAGATAACGTCTGTTTGCGCAGAATTGAATACTTGTGCTAAAGTTCCTTTGTTTAGTATAAGTGTACGACTTGTACCTCCGTCTGGGCCAACAACCAAATAAGGATATTTACTGATATCGAGAGATTTGGCATTAACGAAGTTACCAACAGTTGCGGGCCAGTCGTTCTGCGTATCCATTGTGTCGACCAAGTTTATATTTTGGAATTCATAGTAAATTAGCATTCTTTCCTTAACGCTTGCATCTTTAAATGCTTTGCGTTTAATAGGAGCAATAGCTATATATGCACGAGCATCGTCGCTCCAATTTTCAGTGCTGGTTAAAGTTAACTCAAGATCTGTTGCAGCGCCAGATGCACCTGCGGTGAATTTAGCTTCTACTCCGTCATCATCTGTTGCCGGAACTGTAATTTCAATTTCTGCATCAGTACCAAAGTTCAATTGTGAACCGGAAATAGAAACACCAGAATAATCTGGAAAAATAGTTGAATTAGCTCCTTTTGCTGATAATTTAATTTTCTGGAGAGGACCAAAGTCTTCGTCATAAGCTTTTGTGCTTAATACGACAGCAGAAGTCATACGCTTAAATTTTAATTGTACTTTTTCACCAACTGCATCATATGAATTTTCTTTTTTGGCAGTTGAATAAGAATACATGGGAATCATTACATCTACACCAGCACCGGTCAAATTTTTCTGTTCCTGAGTTGCAAGTTCAGGAAGACCTGTAAATGTAAAGACGTTTCCAGTATTTGTAGCTGTAAATCCAAGGGGATAAACTGCAAGAAATTTAGTTTCCTTATCATCTGCAAAGTTTAAGATGTCGCCATCTGATATAGCTGTGAACTGACCATTAGATTCAGATTTACTAGCTTTATAGTCTGCGCCTGCAGTAGCATCCCAAGCTATAAAAGGAGTTGAAGAAGGATAGCCTTTTAGAATATTATTGCTGAAGATCGAAATTCTATCTTGTTCAGCATACCAGAAATGAGGATATAGGTTTGTTGCATCATCATATGTAAACTCTCCTCTTGTAGTAGGAGTACCCTGCTCTACTACAGCATTGAAGTTGATTCCTTTAGAACCCAACTTTTGCTGCTGAGAGTCAAATTCATTTTCAGAACAGCTTGTTATAGCAAGAGTAAATATGCTTGCGTAAAATAAGACTTTTTTCATTCGTGATTTTTTTTATTGTTTTTAATTTGGGAATCAAAAACATGATTCCCCCCATATTCACATCAGTTGTTAAATTATTAAAATTTATATCAACCGATAATATTTACCAAGGATCTCCACCCGGAGGTGTTACATCACCACTTCCTGCAAAACCCTCTTCTACTTCTACTTCCAAAATTTCAATTTCGGGAGCCACATAATTTTTTTCCATTTCCATGTTGTCTCTAAATTAATTGTTAATAATTGAATTGATAATAATATATTGTTTATGATTGAACTGTTAGATGAAACTACTCAAAGATACTTTTTTACATAAGTAATATGTAAATAAATAATATGATAACAACGAAAGTGTTATTAATGATTTAATATTCAATAATATATACAAATGTTCCATATACATTATTTTTATTGCTTCTTCAAATGTTATGTAGTATTCTGAGTCCAGGCATTTTGTCTTTTGAATGGTAGTATTCCTATGAATAGACTGACCGCAAAATACCAGAATGCTTAGAAGCTCAGTGTGAGTTTTAATTTTCTTTGTTGCTGCTTGATAAATTTGCAATACTTTTCCTGTATTACGATGCAAATATAGAAATAAAGTTTCTTAAAATGCAAATTTATAATGCAAAAAATTCAAATAAGTTGAATATATCACCATGTCTACTTGAAAATAAATCAATAATCTTGTAGTTATGAATAAAACTAATAAAGACATACTGGCTAATATCATTAAAATTAGGGCTGACCGAAACCTAACCCAAGCAGCCGTTGCAGATGCTATTAATGTGGATCACACCACATATAGCAAATTGGAGAGCGGCCAAACCAAGTTGAGCGTTGAGAGGCTTGAAGAAATCGCAAATGTGTTCAATATGCGTATAATTGATGTTTTGACTTATCCTGAAGTTTACGTTTCAGCTGATAGTTTACCCGCTGAAAAGAATAAAAAACCCCGTATATTGCTTCAAATTGAATTAGACGAGGATAAAAAGGAAGATATTATGAAGATGGTATTTGGGGAAAAAAACATGAATCAATTTAATAAGTAGTTAAAGGAGTAGCATTGTGAAATATGAGCAGATGAATTTTTGTTGATAATAAAATTATACTATATTTCCTTTATTATTTCTACTGTTAAAATATAAAATGTATATATTTGCAAAAATATTAAGAGCAGGGAAAACTGATGATTTGCAAAATATACGACTTACTATCAAGCTCGCAACGTAGACGAAGCATCTGGGTAATGTTGTCGGTATTGATACGGGCATTGTTAGATTTTGCCGGCATTGCGGCGTTAATACCTGTATTATTCTCTGTGATGAATCCGGAAGAAGACCGGGATACAATGTTGATACTATGTGTGATAGTGTTAGCTTTTGTACTGGTGAAGAACGGATTGGTAATACTGTTAGCACGAGTACAAAGCAATTATCAGCTTGATATTTACCGTTCCTTTAGCAAGCAAATGTTTGCTAACTATTATCATCGTGGGCTGCTTTTCCTTAAGGCAAAGAGTAGTGTGCAACTCGGGTATGAGGTGAATTATACCTGCTACTCATTCAGTCTGGGCGTATTGGCACCGCTTTTTCGTATTATCGGCGATTCGGTATTGGTATTTCTGATGGTGGCTTCACTGGTTGTTTGGGAACCAGTTGCCGGAGTTTTGCTTTGTCTGGCTTTTCTGCCATTGGCAATTTTATATGTGCGGATTGTACGCAAGCGTTTGCGTCGTTTCGGGACTGAAGAGATGGAAGCACGGCGCAAACAGTCTCGTACCGTACAGGAAGCTTTCAGGGGCTATGTTGAACTAGAGATTGCTGATGCTTTTCAAAGCTCACTCTGCAACTTTGAACAGGGCATGGACTTAATTGTCCGGAGTAGACTACGTACAGAAATATACAATTTATTCCCTTCTTTTCTTTCAGAACTGGCTGTTGTTATCGGTCTTGCTTTGTTGATATTGAGCGGACAAGGCAATCTGGGTATGGTCAGTGGCGTATTTGCTATTGCTGCATTCAGGCTAATTCCTGCCATACGAAGTATATTAAATAGTTGGGGAATGCTCCAGAATTCATCGCATACTGTGAACATTGTGGCAGACGGGATGATAAGTAGACCCCATCCAACAACAGAAACCGAATCTAATTTTTTATTCAAGCATTCTATCGAGGTACAAGGAATCAGTTTTGCTTTCCCGGATGGACATACACTTTTCAGTGATCTGAATATGAGCATCAACCGGGGTGAACGTATCGGAATCCGTGGCCCGAGTGGTTCGGGAAAGTCAACCCTGTTCAATTTGCTGCTGGGCTTTTTGGAGCCAACTACAGGAAATATAAAGGTTGATGGCAGGCAACTGACTCCTGCCAACCGTAATAACTGGCATAAACTGATAGGTTATGTACCTCAGGATATATTTATTATGGAAGGAACATTGGCTGATAATATCGCTTTGGGCCAACAGGAAATAGACAGGAACAAGGTTTATCAAGTCTTAGAACAGGTTCAACTCCGTCAGTGGGCCAATGAGTTACCACAAGGTTTGGATACTCCATTGGGAGAATATGGTAGCAGACTTTCCGGCGGACAAAAACAACGTATTGGTATTGCACGTGCATTATATAAGGAAGCTGAGGTATTGTTTTTTGATGAAGCCACTTCGGCACTGGACAATCATACTGAGCAGGAAATAAACCTGGCATTGCAAACACTCTCACAAGAAAGGAGAGAACTTACCATGATTGTTATTGCCCACCGGGAAAGTTCACTCGCTTTTTGTGACCGGATATTCGATTTAAAAATAAACCCGTTGGAGGAATTAATTGACAGGAAATGAATCCCCTAACGGGGATTAGATAATGTTTCGATATTCACTATTTCTATTGACATATTTATCTTAACGGACAATTTGTGAAAAGGAAAGCTGCCCCATTGGGCATATATATCAATAGAAATAAATTAGGTTTTATCATTTAAGAACCTCGTAGAGGTTCCAGATAATTCAGTGTAAACTCCCCCCCAACGGGTAAACAAACTACATAGGTATGACGATAAAACAAGATTATGAGTTCGCCGGGCATCGTGTCCGCATCGAAGGTAGAGAGTTAGTGGAAGCTGTAACTGCATTGCCCGGTTTCAATGTTTTTGCAGTAAAACCTGGAATTTCCCCTTTGTGCCGGTTCGTGGAAGATGATGAATCGGCAGTTCCACCCTTTACCCAGGTATATTATAATAGTGATACAGAATTTAGTACCGGCCGGTTCGGGAAGTATAAAGAAGGATATCTGCTTGAGAAGAAACCCCTTATTGGTTCACCATTATACATATGGACAGATAAGCGAGGTCACATATCCCGCTTTGCCGGAAACATGGACCCGATGTTAGTGCGCTATGGTTGTTGGCTGGCATATGGTTTGGCTACGATTCGCCTTCAAACCATTGCCATTCATACCAGCGCCATCATATATAAGGATAAAACCGTTCTTTTCCTGGGCGAGAGCGGTACTGGTAAAAGCACCCATACGCGTTTATGGCGCGAAAATATTGAAGGAGCTGTGTTATTGAACGATGATAGCCCCATTGTCCGCATTGTGGATGGGAAACCTTGGGCTTATGGTAGCCCATGGAGTGGTAAAACGCCTTGTTATAAAAACGAAAGTTACCCATTAGTAGCTTGTGTGCGTTTGTCACAGGCTCCTTATAATAAGATAAAAAAACTGAATACGCTCCATGCTTATGGAGCCATGCATCCCTCGTGTCCACCCGATTTTGCTTACGATGATGCCTTGTACGATCCTGTTAGTCATACCTTGAATCTGATGCTCTCTTCTGTACCAGTCTATCATTTGGCTTGTTTGCCCGATGCGAATGCGGCCCGTCTCTCTTGCGAAACTATCTTTAGAGTATGAGGAAGATAGTAGTGCCCAACAGCTTCCTTGCTGAGGCAGCAGAAGCTCTGGCGCAAGGGAAACCGGTAAAACTCTATATCGACGGACAAAGTATGTATCCATTTATCCGTGGTGGAATCGACTTAGTCGAAGTAGTGCCCTATACCCCCGGCGAAGAATTATTGCCCGGATACTGCCCTTTTTATAAGTGGGAAGGTAAATATATGATTCACCGATATATTGGTTCGGAAGGGAATAAGTGCCTGATGCTGGGCGATGGTAATATCTGCCGTATAGAAAAAGTCGACCGGCACGAAATCATAGGTCTTTTACGTTATATATACCGCCCTGATGGTAGTATACAAGATTGCCGCGACCCTCGTTGGTTGCGGCAATCCCGTTGGTGGTATCGTTTGCGGTTTCTACGTCGTTGGCTGTTGCCTCTTCTTAAAACCTGAATCTTACATCGACCCCAACCTGTGCCGGACGTCCTTGCTGCATGAAACTTTTCCCCATACTCTCGAAGTAGAAACTTGCGTATTTCTTATCAAAGATATTCTGCCCCCATATATCAATTTGCATGGAGCCAATCAGTGCGCTTAACCGTGCATTTACCGTACCATAGAAAGACTGCGATACATCGTTAGCCTCTGTCCAATAGATTTCCCCGGCACCGGTATATCCCAGGTTAGCCGTCAGCGAACGGAATTTCTTGTTTTCACCAAAATCCCAGGTATATTGTCCGTTAACTGAGAGTGTATGTTGAGGTACGAAAGGAATATAATTCCCACTGTAGTCCAGTTCGACAAGTTCACCGCTTTCGTTCTTTTCATTAGAAAGATATTCTTTGAATTTGGCGTTGGTATATCCATAAGATGTACTTAACATAATGCTTTTGGTTATACTGGCACGCAATGCAACCTCGGCACCAATGCTTCTACTTCGGCCCGCGTTAATAGTCATACGACCAAATCCGTTTTCGGCAAAGCGGGAAACCTGTTGGTCGTGTGTGTCCATATAGAAAGCAGCCAGGTCGGCCTGTAGCCTGTTATCAAAGAGAGTCAGGTGCGAACCGATTTCATAGTTCCAACTATATTCGGGTTTATAGATAGTACTTTCCTTAATATCCAAGGGCTCCCTGAATCCGGGTACATACGTTTCGATGATTGTTTCAACCATATCGCCACCTTTATCAATGATTGATTCCAGCATTGCGTCCCTTAATCCCGATTGCACCAAATCCGAGAACATTTGCACGTTATATCCACCCGAACGGAATCCTTTTGATACGGAGAAGTATATATTATTACGGTTATTAAAGTCGTACTTCAAAGCAAATTTAGGTAGCAGTTGCAGATAATCATTTTTCTCTTTACCATCCAGTACAGATGCAGCTTCGAGGCCGTTAAAGGACATCGGTCTATTGCCCATTTTAATCAGAAAGTCGAAAGTCAGGTCGCTGCCCGAGTGATAAGTCATACTCATTTTTTCATAATCCAGTCGTAAGCCAGCCGTGAAAGAAAGACCTTCAACGAACAAGTTGTTGTATGTAGACTGGTGATAAATAGCGGTATTAAACACCGGCGTATCGAAAATATTACTTACAGGCAACTGTGGTTGGGTTACATCCAAACTCATTTCGGGCATTCTGGGATTACTTTCGCGTAAGCTTTCGAATATCTCGTTAACATTGCCCTCAATCATCTGGTCAACACCATCTTCTTTAAACAGTACGGGGCCATTAGTCTTCAACCATTGGTAAGACCCGAATGCTCCTGTTGTCCATTGCCAGTTCCTGCCGGGTTTCGATTTCAGAACGATTTCCTCAGAGAGCGTACTTAGTTTTTGTCTCTGGGTTATGTTGAATATATCGACCGGAGTGAAGTCCTGATCAATAAACATTTTATCTTTCAGGTTCTGGAAGCCGGTGACGGAACTGAAAATGAAATTTGTAGCCTGGTATTCCAGATTTAAGCTGGTATTAAAGAGACCCCGGTAATAGCTATTATCCTCATTAAAAGAAGGCTGATGCCATTTCCCTGTTTCTTTCTCATATAATCCGTATGCATACCCCCCTTGATCGCTATACTCATAACTTACATTCAAGTCCAGTTTCAGGTTATCCGAGGGTAAATAGATACCCCGTATACGTCCGCCGCCTGAACTTACGCGGTCAATCTTTTTATTGTTAAGTGCGTTCTTAAAGAAGCCATCCGCATATTCATAAAACCCTCCTGTGGAGAAAGCAAATTTATCCGATACACGGTGATAATGAGTTAACGATGCATTTACATTGCCGTATGTAGCCATTCTAAGCTTTACATCGGTTCCCTGATAAGAGAATGGCGACTTGGTATATACCCGAATCAGTCCTCCCATGGTATTCCGACCATAGAGTGTACCCTGTGGGCCGCGTAGAATGTCAATACGTTCGATGTCCGAGTAATTGAAGTCGAATGCCGACTTATCAATATACGGTACATTGTCTACATAAAGCCCTACAGACGGTGTGTTAATGCGCGAACCTATACCACGTATATATATAGCCGATGTTAACTTGGAACCATAATCCGGGATAAATATATTAGGAACCAACGCTGTGAGGCTTTTAATGTTATTAACCTGGTTCGCTTGCATATCTTGTTGCGATAATAGAGTGACGGAGGTTGGCAATTCGCGTAACTTCTGGTTTTCTTTAGGTGTAGCTATAATAACGACCTCTTCCACATCAATTACACGCAAAGTGTCTCGTGGAATATCTTCGGCTACTGATTTATTTGCAGTAAATATCGATAAGAAGATTAAGAAAGTAAGTTTTTTCATTAGTTGTATCTTTTGTAAATCCGGCTGCAAAGTAACTCTAATAAATCCGGGTATGCAATCCTAATTTATGAGGATTATATCCTGTCGGCTTCAATATATCCGTTCATTACGGCATACATTGTAAGTCCTGATACCGACTTGATACCCAACTTTTCAGTAATATTCTTCCGGTGGGTAATTACTGTTGTTAGAGAAATACCAAGCTTCTCGGCAATTTCTTTGTTGATAAGACCTTTGCTAACCAGTACCAACACTTCAATTTCCCGGTCGGAAAGATCTTTATCGCTACTTTCGGGGCGCAAGGGACGCGCTTCACCCGAGATAAACTTTTCCAATTCTCCCTTTAGCCGGGCTTCCGGCATAAAGATATTAAGAATGTGATGCCCCGGCGGCATAGCGGTACCGCCAACACCATGCATCAGAATCACTGTCTTTGTCTTCCGGGGCTGGAAGAATGCATTATAAAGTACAAATGTTTGCGAAGATACGAAATACCAGGCATACATATCCGGTGTGTCGTCGGCAAAAGATCCGAAGTCGGGGAATGTACGGATAATACATTCACTGCAAATATCTTTTAGCATTTCTCGCAAACCGACTGACGAAAGTGTATCCGGGGTTATGATTGCAATTTCCATAGTTGGTTGTTATTTATTGTTTGAGTTAAATCAGTAGAGAAGGAGTTAAAGGGAGTTATCGCTTCACTAGGAGTTAAAGGCTCTGATAGGTATCTCGGCTAGGGCGTTTACGCCCGCTAACTCCTCTAACTTCTTATGACTCCTTCTCTCCTTTTCTTTACCGTATGATTTAACACCGCTTCCGCGCACCGTTCGCCATCAATAGCTGCCGATACTATCCCTCCTGCATATCCGGCGCCTTCGCCACATGGAAACAGTCCGGCAACAGCAACATGTTGTAAGGTTTCACTGTCGCGAACAATGCGTAAAGGCGACGAAGTACGACTCTCGATTCCAATCATCACGGCCTCGTTCGTAAGAAAGCCATGTGCATTCCGGCCGAACTGATTGAATGCTGCCGATAATCTTTTGGTGACAAATTCGGGCAACCAGAAGTGCAACGGAGAAGAAACCAACCCCGGACTATACGAACTCTCGGGCAAGTCGAAACTGAGTTTCTTCCTTGTAAAATCAACCATACGCTGGGCCGGAGCTGTTTGTTTCATTCCTCCTTGTAGCCAGCTTTGCCTTTCTATTTCGTGCTGAAACTTCATCATACCCAACATCCCGGTAGCATAGGAAGTAATGTCTTCCGGATGAACCTCGACCACCATACCCGAATTGCTCCAACGCGAACCCCGGTTCGATGGCGACATACCGTTGACTACCACCTGCTCGGGTTCGCTGGCAGCAGGAACCACAAACCCTCCGGGGCACATGCAGAAGCTATAAACGCCCCGCCCATCCACTTGTGTAACAAAACTGTACTCGGCAGCCGGCAGATACTTTCCTCGTCCTTCCCGGTTGTGATATTGTATCTGGTCAATCAGGTGCGCCGGATGTTCCAACCGTACACCGACGGCAATTCCTTTGGGTTCCATAAGTACATCGTTATGAAACAGCCAGCGATATACATCCCTTGCCGAATGGCCGGTAGCCAGAATAACAGCCCCTTTCAATTCTTTGCCGGTATTGGTTACGATGCCTATTACCTTATTATTGTCAATGATAAGTTTATCCATCCGTGTTTCGAAATGGATTTCGCCGCCCGATTGTATAATTGTGTTCCGCATATTTTCGATAACCCGTGGTAGCTTATCGGTTCCAATGTGCGGATGTGCATCAATCAGTATGTTAGTCGAGGCTCCGTGCTGGCAGAAAACATTCAGTATCTTGTCTACATTTCCCCGCTTTTTGCTCCGGGTGTATAGCTTTCCGTCCGAAAAAGCGCCTGCACCTCCTTCACCGAATGCATAGTTCGATTCCGGGTCTACTGATTGTTCGCGGCTTATGAGTGCAATGTCTTTCCGGCGGGTGTGTACGTCTTTACCTCGTTCTACAATTATCGGACGCCTACCCAGTTCAATTAATCGCAGGGCGGCAAAGAGTCCTGCCGGTCCGGCGCCTACGATTATTACTTCCGGTTTACCTTCCACATTAGCGTAGTGGGTGCGTACGAACTCTTCTTTTTCCGGCATTTCTCTCAGATATACATCCACCTTCATGTTTATGTATATGGTACGTTGCCGGGCGTCGATGCTTCGTTTCAGTACCCGTATTGCTGTTATTTCTTTTTCGTTTAATCCTTTCTCTCTGGCAATGTATTGTTTGATTGCCTGTTCGTTGGTAGCTTGCTGGGGGAGGAGGCGTAGTTGGTATTGTTGTATCATATTTTTTGAAACGCAGATTAACGCGGATTAACGCAGATTATAAAATATATCTTCTGATACCATTTTGCAGGTTCATTGTATAGAAATTAATTAGTAAACCTAAATGTATATTACTTAACCGGAGATAAGTCATAACTTGTGCAGTATGGATAGGTTGTATTTTTTCTACAGTTTTTAGTTCAATAATTATTTTTCTTTCAACCAATATATCGATTCTATAGCCACAATCAATGGAATGTCCTTCATATATAACGGGAAGCTCTTTTTGTCTTTCATATTTAATTCCTTCTTTATCAAGCTCATAGCAAAGACATGCTTCATACACACTTTCTAAAAGTCCTGGACCTAAGTTCTTATGTACTCGGTATGCACAACCAATAATTTTATAAGCTAAATCATTCGTTTCCTTATCAATATTAACCATATTAATCTATCGGCTTTCAAATAAATAATAATAAAAATCTGCGTTAATCCGCGTTAATCTGCGTTTTAAAACCATTACCCGAATAGTGCCCGGAACGCCTCTTCCACCTTCCTTACCGGCACCAGTTCTATCTTCAACTTCTTCTTATCCAGCCCTTGCAGATTATATTTCGGCATTATAAACTGCCGGAATCCCAGTTTCTCGGCCTCGCCAATTCGCTGCTCAATCCGGCTAATGGGGCGTATCTCGCCCGAAAGCCCTATCTCGCCCGCCATGCAAACACCCGTTTCAATCCCCACATCCATGTTCGATGAAAGGATGGCGCTGATTACAGCCAGGTCGATAGCCGGGTCGTTCACCCGCAGCCCACCTGCAATATTAAGGAAAACATCCTTTTGAGCCAGCTTGAAACCTACCCGCTTTTCGAGTACCGCCAATAGCATATTCATTCGTCGCGTATCGAAACCCGTAGCCGAACGTTGCGGATTACCATAAACTGCCGAGCTTACCAATGCCTGTGTCTCAATCAGAAACGGACGCACACCCTCGATGGCCGAAGCTATTGCCACACCACTCATTCCCTCATGGTCTTGCGTGAGCAACAGTTCCGACGGATTACTTACCTGCCGTAACCCATCCTGCCGCATCTCGTAAATACCCAACTCCGCCGTGCTGCCGAAACGGTTTTTGATGCTTCGCAGAATGCGATACATATAATGCTGGTCGCCTTCGAACTGCAATACCGTATCTACAATATGCTCCAATACTTTTGGCCCCGCAATACTTCCTTCCTTATTTATATGGCCGATAAGCAACACCGGCGTATTCGTTTCTTTGGCAAACCGCAGTATCGATGCCGAGCATTCGCGCACCTGCGATATGCTACCCGGCGATGATTCGATGGTTTCTGTCGATACCGTTTGTATCGAGTCGATAATAACCAAGTCGGGCTGGGTGTTTTTGATGTGTACATAAATCTGTTCGAGCGATGTTTCGCAAACAATCAGGCAGTCGTTTGTATTATCTGCCAGGCGGTCGGCGCGGAGTTTAAGTTGCCGGGCACTTTCTTCGCCCGATACATACAAAACCCTGAGGCGTGGGATTTTCAGTACGGTTTGCAGTACCAGGGTCGATTTACCAATGCCCGGCTCTCCACCGATAAGCACCAGCGAGCCAGGCACCAGTCCACCACCCAGTACCCGGTTCAACTCATCATCGTGCATATCGATCCGTGGCTCATCTCCTGCTTCAATATCGCGAAGCGCTACAGGCTTTGCTTTAGCAGTTTCAATGCCCGATTGCACACGCCTGGCTGTAGGCTCCTTGCGCACGATTTCCTCGACATATGTATTCCATTGTCCACACGCAGCACATTTACCCACCCACTTGGGCGAGTCCTGCCCGCAGTTAGAACAAACGTATACGGTTTTATCTTTCGCCATGTTTTAGTTGGTTTTGCCCGTTTTTTTCAGTTTGTATTTCATCTTTCCAAGTACACTTTTCAGTATTTTGTCGGCCCGGAAGTATATGCGTTGCGCTTTCATTTTCGAAGGTGTACATTCTTCGGGCGTGTCGACCCCGCTACTGGTTGCCGAAACATTGAAAGTGCCGATTCCTTTTAGCCGCACCGAGCGGCCGTCTTCCAGGTGATGTTGCAGCGAACGGCTCAATGCATCGAGAGCCGCCAGTACATCCGACGGTGTGAGTGAGCATCGTTCCGAAATTTCTTCGGCAATATCTTCTTCTGTTATCACTCCCGAAATGATAGGAATGCCATAATACTGTTTTTTTTCTTTTTCGTTGGTCTTATCTACTTTCGAACGTACTACGTATAATTGCATAAGGCGGTATGATTAATGTGTTTAACTATTATCTTTTGTTTATTATCCCGGTAGCATACTTTTATAAAGACCCGGGTCTTTTAGTTGAAAACACCCGGGTCTTTCTGGTACAAACACCCGGGTCTTTCGGATATAAACACCCGGGTGTTTTTAGGTAAAAGACCCGGGTGTTTTTTGAGTTATCCTACTACAAAGATAATGTTATGGTATCGGAAAAGCAAATGTATGCTACCGGAAAATGAAAGAAATCCTACAGTTTGTGGCTCCGGCTGTCGAGGCGTAGTACTGAAGGCGGTACAAAGGCAAGGGCTCCCAGGAATATCAGTATGGCGCCACAGGCAATAAAGGTGGTGGTTATTCCCAGGCCGTCGGCAAAGAATCCGATTCCGATAAGGCCGATCAAACTGGGAATCAAACTGACAGTAAAGAACATAGAAAATACCCTTCCCAGTGTTCCCGGCTCAATGTTAGTTTGTACCAGTGAGGTAAATGCCGAATGGTACACTGCTCCCGAAATTCCTGCTACTGCTGTGAAGACGGCAAACATGATGAATCCTCCCGGTGGCAGAAGTCCGGATGCCAGGAAGGCAATTCCTAATAAAACACAGGTGCCGTTTACCAATATTACCCGGTTGATGTTGTAAATACGGATGCCCATTATCGCTCCGCCAACCAGTGCACCTACACCCCATGCAACTTCAATGAGGCTTACCTGGAAAGCATCGCCTCCGAAGTGCTTAAGGGTAATAAGCGGAAACAGTACACTAACCGGCATTATAAAAAAGGTACAAAGTATGGAGAAAAGGAACAGCCAGCTTAACCCCCGGTTCTGAAGTACAGCCGTTATACCCTCTTTCATTTCTCTGAAAACATCGGGAGTGGCAACCTCCTTCTTCTCCGGATTCGGAATGTGTACAAAAAACAGCGAAGTTACGGCAAAGGCAGCGCCGGCTACATCGAGCAACAATACATATTCAATGTCCCATATAGAAATAAATAACGCTCCCAAAGCGGGCCCTGCAATATTGGCTACCGAGTTAATAATCTGGTTAATGCCCGCAATCCGCGTCAGTTGGTCGGTAGGCGCCAGTAGCGGAACCGATGCCTGCATGGCCGGCATATGGAATGCCGAACCGGCAGAACGCAGTCCCAATACAATGAACAGGTGCCACATCTCGGCCACTCCGAGCCAGAAGAGTACAGCCAGGGCGAATGTGCAGATAGCAATAAAGCTGTCGGACAGCATCATTACCAGCTTGCGGTTCCAGCGGTCGATGTACACACCCGTCAGCGGACCCAGTATGGTTTGTGGCAAAATGCCCGCCATGGCTGCCCATGCCAACATCTCGGCCGATTCGGTTTCAATGCTGATATACAGGATAATAGCAAAATTTACAATAGTACTGCTAAGGATAGACAGGAACTGGCCTGACCATATAATAGAGAAAACTTTTTTCCAATTGTTCATAATCGTGATACTTACTGATAGCTCTGCCCTATAAATAATATCCCGGCAGGCAATTTTGTTTAATATATAAGAGTAAATACATCCGCAGGCAGTTCGGATGGAAGGGAGAATTTGTATTTCAGGCTTAATTTATTTCAGCCTTGACGTAGACGGCCATTTTAGCGATGCTACACATAAAGTAGATTTTTAAGTATCGCTACAAAGATATGTAAAATAATTGAAAGACTTTCAACTAATTTACATATATTTGCACTACTTATATATAAACCAGAAGAATGTTCTTTGTTTTTTTATTAACATCATATTCAAATAATTATGATTGGAAAGAAAAAAAGAGAAGATTATTCTGAAACGAATATTTCTACAAATGTTGAAAAACTGACAATTATAGCCGATGGAACGGTGGTTCATGGCGCTATGGCTGTCGATGGAAACCTGCGGCTGGATGGAACAGTCGAAGGCGGAATTTCTTGCACCGGCAAGATGGTAATCGGCCCCAAAGGACATGTCAAAGGAAATGTCAGGAGTGCCGGGCTTGTTCTTCATGGTTTCCTCGAAGGAGACGTACATGCTTCTGAGGATCTTGTTCTGAAATCAAACTGCGTTATGAAAGGGGATATTTATACTGTGAAACTCGAAATTGAGCCGCAGGCAAAGTTCAATGGTGTATGCAATACCATGGATACTACCCCTACTGTTGTCGAACCTGTATTGGAAATCGAGAGCAAAAAGAATCATAAAGGTCAGTTGATTGACGTTTCTAATTAATACTTGTATATGTTGTCGATTCGGAATCGCTACATTTCATGATGTCGAACGTCAGTATTATGAATAATATGTTTGAGAACATATTATTCATAATCTGGGACTATGTATGCTTTATTTACAGTAAAGGTTGTTGCTCTTTTACTATATATAAAGGTATTTATCGCAATTCTAAATAAACTAAAATGACTTTATATAGCTATTTGTAATTAGTGCAAAATAATGCGTTGTTTAAATAGTTCTCAGTATTTACTCTTCAAGTGATAATATATTAGTTGTATATTCTGTTCAATTTTTGAATTTTATTTTTAAATTTGCTGGATTTTTTGTCAATCAAATTGTAGTAATAAAATATAGCTTAACGTTTTAAAATTGTAATGTTTATAATGTGTCTCTGCAATTGACTGCATAAAAATTGTAAGTTGAATTTGAAATAAATAAATTTAAATGGGGTGCTAAATTACTTGGATATTTTATCCATGTATTAATTATTATCATTTTAGGGGAATAACGACAGACTATTTTATGCCGCGGAATTTTGTGATCTTCCGATTGCGGTAATTTATTTATTTGGTTTCATCTTAAATGTAGTGATGAGAATAGGGAACACACTAATTTAATTATATGTAACACAAGATGAAAACACATTATTTAATGGGGTTTATGGGTTACCTGATATCCGAGCTAGAGAGAGAGCAACGAGATGGTACAGCCCACGTTTACCGAAGTACGTTGAACCGGTTAAAGAAGTTTATGAAGGACAAGGACATAACCTTTAACCAACTAACGTCAGAATGGTTGATCAGGTTTGAGAGAGACCTGATTGCGGATCAGTTGAAGTGGAACACCATTTCAACGTATATGCGGATGCTTCGGTCTGTTTACAATCAGGCGGTAGAGTATGGAGTGGCTCCATATGTACCTCGTCTGTTTAGTAAGGTGCATACGGGTGTTGATAGTCCGGTAAAGCGTGCTATTAAGCCGGAAACTATGCGGCAACTTATCTTCAATGAAAGGCATATGTCGAATAAGTATGCTTTTAGTCGCGACATATTCATTTTGCTTTTCCTACTTCGCGGTATGTCTTTTGTCGATCTGGCGTATTTAAGGAAGTGCGACCTGAATGGAAATGTCATTACATACCGTCGGCACAAAACCGGTCGGAAGATGGATGTAATCGTCGGGAAGGAAGCTATGGATATTATCCATAAATATATGAATACCGACCCCAATGCTTACTATCTTTTTCCAATCATCAACAGGCCGGGAGTGAATGAATACCAGCAATACACACGTATGTTGCGTCTGACGAACTACCGGCTTACCCAAGTGGCGAGAGAACTAAAGCTAAAAGAGCGTATTTCGACTTATACTGCCCGGCATACCTGGGCTACTACTGCTTTACGGCAGAATTATAATACACGGTTAATATGTGATGCAATGGGACATTCTTCGGTTAAAGTGACCGAAACTTATTTCCAACGGTTTAGAGAGGACGAGGTAAATAAGATGAACCGTTCTATCGTGTCATATATTTTATCAAACAATAAATAACTTGATGTAGAGATATTAAAGTATTGATAATGAGCGGAAAAACACCCCGTTACTTTGTAAGTAACGGCACCCTAAACTGGTGGCAAATATAAAGATTTTTTTTAATACAGAGCGACTTTACTTAATTTTTTTCGCAGCAATCGTTAACAAGTGTGAAATACTGAGGATATTTCACTTGTTTTACGCCAAATAAAGTCCTACCCGCATTTACTCCTAGATGCGGGGGAGGGGCTTTTTGTCTTCCCTGAGACCCCTAAAAATAACCCTATTTCCTTCTTTTTTATTTTCGGAAGCCGCTGCTTCCTTTCTGATTGACCATTTTCCGTTACTTACAAAGTAACAGAAGAATTGCCCTTCATAAATTGTGAAAACGACAACATTCTATCTGAATTTATATATAAGTAGTGGAAAACTAAATTTTATTTTTTATGAAAAAGAAATCATTTTATTTATGCTCATTGTTTGCGGCAGCTTTAATGTTTACAGGCTGTACGGATAGTGAAGTTACTCCTGATGTAAATGGAGACGGGAAAGGCGAAATTAGATTTATTTTTAATTTCGAGGGTGCCGACAAAGTGAACTCTCGTGCAGCTAAGTCAACAGCAATTCCAACTACAAGTTGGGATAATGTCAAAAACCTCCAGGTCTTATTAGCAGATAAGACAAGTGGCTTAATAGTTTCCGGACGTACAGTAGATATTAAGGCCGGGGACTCTCAAAAAGCTACTTTTACCAATGTACTGGTTGGAGAATATAATATTGTTGCTGTAGCCAATGTGGTTAGTGGCGATAAGCCTGAAAATGATAATGTAACCACTTATGGTACAGGCGTTAATGGAGCCGCTGCTCCCTGGAGTGCTGCAAGTATGGTAGGGAAAAATATCAAAGATATGATAATTAAGCATAAAGCAGCCGATTGGCCTGGATTTGTTTTAGAAAAAGAACGCGCCGGCTTAACGGTATGGGAAGAACCATCGGAAATCTTCATGGCATATGGTACCGCTGAAATAAAAGAAGACGACCCTCAAACTGTAAATATGAAACTCCAAAGAGAAGTTGCACTCATGCGTGTTCGTTTGGATGTTACTCATCCGAATGTAGCACATGTAGATTGGGGCCAAAATGCTACGGTATTTATCTACCGTTTACCAGCATCTATGAAAATTGAACCGGGTACTACTGGTGGAATCACTGCATCGGATGCAACTCTTGTGCAAATATCCAATGGGTATGAAACGGATAACCCAAAGTCAGGGTATAAAGACCCAGTAATAATTGCTGACCCATTTTCTAGATGGAAAGACATCAGGGTATTCCCGAATAATGGAGGTAGAAAAAATGGTAGAGATAATGTTAATGTTAATGCAGCTTCTAAGGATAGATACTTTATTGTAGTATCTGCTAAAGGTAAGGACGGCCATTACTTTAAGGATGGTACAAGTGCAAAGGACAAACCAATTTACTGGTATAACTCAATTGCGAAGAACTTTGTACCAAACACTATCCGCGAAGTGAATTTGACTATCACTACCGGTGGCGATCCGGTTCTTCCACCCAAACCATTAACTTACGGTGACCTGACTGTTACATTTGGTGCAGTAGAAGAATGGTCAGGCGATATTCAACAAACAGATATAATTCTGTAACACGCACAAACACACTAATATACTTTTCTTTCAACCTTCGGAAAGAGGGGAGAAGCACTTCAACTGCTTCTCCCCAATATCCGGAACAGTGATAATGAAAAAAAACGAAGCATGAGAAAACATAGTTTGCTTCTCATAATATTATTTACATGCATAACGGTATTGTTTACCTATACCGCTTGTACATACGATTACTTTGTGGATGAAACAAACTATTTGCTTTTCGTTCCCGAAGTAAAGGCTAAGACTGTACGAGATTGTCGGGTAATGGTATATGATGCTGCCGGAAATCTGGTGGGCGAAAAATATGCAACTCATCCATTTACCAATGATGAACGCATGGTAAGAGGAGAATTTGCGTTTCGACTCAATCCTGGAGAACACAGTGTATATTGTTATACAAATACTGATAGCTTGTCTTTCGTTGATACACGTTCCTATGAAACATCAGCATTTCATTTGCTGTCTCAGGGGGCCGATAATGAATATATGCAACCATCAGATATGTTTTTCCATAAGTCGAAACCTAGTATCATACATCCTGGTATAATAAATACAGATACAACCGATTTGAAACGCTATACCGGGCGTATAACTGTAAGGTTCAAGAATTTACCGATTGAAACAGCTTCAGTTAAGCAAGTATATCTTAGAGCAGAACGGGTGGCAACAAAGCAGGAACTCAAACTGGATACATTAACCACCCGCATGTCTAAGGCAGATGTATTTACCCGATTGGACGGAGAAGACAACTTTACCACTCCATCATCCAGGGCGCTTGAAATTGATCATCGTTATCTACCATCTTTGGATGTTTCCGATAGAATGGACTGTATGGTTTTTAACTTCTCTTTCAGAGATGCACAAGGTGAAGAAATAATCGAACTTCCAGTAGAATTTATAAAGGCTCAAGACCCGAGTTTTACCCCATTGCGGTTGCTTCATGGCCAGCGGATGATTCTTGATGTGAATAATTATCTGATCAATAATATAACCATAGTTGAGTGGGATAAGGATATTCTGGACGACGGTGGCATTATCATGGAATAATATTAAAAACGAGAGAGAATGAAAATAAAAGCATTCATACGATATATATTAGGAGTAACTGTTTTGAGTTGCTTGACCATAAATGCAGACGCCCAGATTCTGAAAATCAACGGTCCGTTATGGCTAACCGGTTCTCCTAATGTCGGCTTCGAGTATACGCTGTCACGGCAATTCACCCTGAACGGTGAGGCATTGTGGATGCCCTATATGTTCAAGAAAGGTGAAGAAGTGTTCCGCATATTACAAGGAAGCATTGACCTGAGATACTACTTCAATCCGCATAATTATTACACGAACGATTCGTGGGACGGTTTTTATGCAGGCCCCTATGCCATGTATGGCGATTATAATGTGGGACTTATTAAAAACAACGATAAAGAAAACAGTATCCGGCGTGTAGGTTGGGGGGTATCAGGTGGTATTTCGACGGGATATAAATATGCATTTAATTCCCGTTGGGCACTCGACTTCAATATCGGAATCGGGTATGCATATATGCAATACGACAAGTACCAGCTTGGCGGCGAATATGTACAATACCCATTGGAAAAGAAAAAAACACGACACTGGATCGGCCCTACTAAGGTTGGGATTCATTTAAGTTACAGCATTTTCCGTTAATTCTTACCGAAAAACTTGTTGAGATGATAAAGAAGAATTTATATATTTTCATTCCGGTTCTTATTTTCTGCCTTATTTCATTGCAGGGTACGCCCTCTATGGCTCAGGTGCGGAAGGTATCCCGGATTGAGAAGAAAGCAGACAAGAATTTTGCCCGGCAGAAGTTTGATAAGGCTATGGGCCAGTACGAAACGGCCATTAGTCGCGAAGGTATTGAAGAAAGCAGAGCAGCGTTGCATCTGAAAACGGCACGCCTGTACTTCATGGTTCGCAATTATACGCTTTCTGCCGAGCATTACGGTAAGGCTATGGATATGTTGAACTGGAATCTTTCAGTCGACGACGTATGTAACTACGTAGATGCCCTCCGCTTTATTGGCGACGACAAGAAAGCGGAATCTATCTGTCTGAATAATGCATATAAAGATATTTACAGTAAATATCAGCGTTACCAGAATACACTGGATGCACTGGCGATGAAGCACGAACTGGTGGCCGACCCCGGTTATGTTGCTACACGGCTCAACCTGAATACACCGAACTCGGAGTATTGGGTAGGAGTCTATGGCAATCAGCCGTTCTATGCCATGAGTTATAGCAACTTCAACGATCCGGGTAAACTGTTTTTTCACCGTTCGTACTATTACGAGCTACACGAAAAAGCAGAGCCGGGTGAATTTGAACCGCAACGATCGCCAAAGTTCAGCGACTATTTCCGCAGGATACCTATTGACTTGCAAAACGGTCCGGTGAGCTTCTCGCCCGACATGAACGTCATGATGGCAACTGTGGTAGAATACGATAAAAAATCTTCAACTTCTGTTCAGGTTGTCGACCGGGCCAACCGTCCGTTCCGCACCAAACTGTATTACTCGCTATTAAAGAACGACCGCAGACGTTATTCCAAATACCGTCCGGTTTTTCCACAGGAATCAGAAGTTTCTTATGCACATCCGTACTTAATCAATGGTGGTAAAACACTGCTTTTCACGTCCGATATGCCGGGCGGATATGGCGGTTTCGACCTTTATATTTGTCACTATGACGAAGCGACAGGGAACTGGGGAGATCCAATAAACCTCGGTCCGGAGTTAAACACTGAAGGAGATGAAATATTCCCGGTTCTATACGAAGGCCGGTTGATATTTGCATCCAACGGTTTACCGGGCTATGGCGGTTACGATTTGTTTAGTGTATTTTTTGATAAAGACGGTGTTGTTCCAGGAAGTGTGAACCATTTCCCATATCCGGTAAACTCGGTATTCAATGATTATTATATGGCTCCGGTGGATAATAAAAGAGCCTATTTTACATCAGACCGCGAATTACAGGGACGTGATGATATCTACTATCTGCGTATGGTAGAAGATTTGACTGAGCCATTTGCCAAACACAATTTCGGTTTATCAGATGAGGCTGCCATTAAAGGTGGCCAGATGATACTCAAAGGTATGGCCGAAGCACCAAGGAAAACGGAATTTATTCCTTTAGATGGATATGCTCCCGAAGGATTATTACTCACACTATATTTCGACTTTGATTCATCCGAACTTACTTCCGAGTCGGTTCGCCGCTTAGAGCAATTCATGGTCGAAATGAAATCATTCAGATTTAATCAGCTATACTTCGATGGTTATGCCGACGAATCAGGTAGCGACGAATATAATTTTATCCTGTCAGGAAAAAGAGCCGACAGAGTTGCCAATTATTTGCGCGACAATGGTATTCATGCTGACTTTTATGTACAGGGTAAGGGAAGAATCAAGTTAACACCTCAGGAAATTGAACAGGAAATCGGAAGATTCACCTGGTCCGAGGAAGGAATCGACTGGATTCATGTAAACCGCCGCGCAAGGCGAGTAGAAATTTATAATCATAGAATAAATAAAAAGTAGACGATATTATGAGAAAGACAAGTATTCATAAAATATTGATATTGTTCTTATTGGGTGTTGGTTTTTCGTCTCATATAAGCGCCCAATTCATGCCCGTAGTCTTTGATAAGAAGTACGGCGAGAAAAACAAAATACAATTGGTAGCTACACTCGAGGGTGATGAGGTGGCTATGGTAGGACAGGAAGCACAAGCTTTTAATATAACCTGGATTGATCGCGAAGGCGATGTAGTCTTTACACTTCCGCTAACCGGCTTTACCTCGGTAAACCAACTGACGGAACTGGGCGATGACCAGGTATTGGTTGTCGGGCAATCAACTGTAGTCAATAAAAAAGACCGTAAAGATGTTACACTCTGCGGACGTGCTGTTATCCTGAGCCGTGCCGGACGAATCATTACCAATCTTTATGCCGGAAACCAGGGAAGTGAAGTCCTGAAAGGCGCTTTGTTGCGCAGTGGAGCTTTTATCCTGGCTGGTACCGAACCCAAAACTACTACAGGAGGCCGTCAGGGTTTCCTCATGAAAGTAGATAGTGTCGGACAGGTATTATATCATTACCGGAATGTAGAGAGCGGCTATTGTGCCCATTTCGAAGTTCTGGGGAATACAACCGAGTATATTGCAGCCGCATTCTCGGGCGATAGAGACAAGGAAAAGGCAGCCGTTGTACGTTTGGACGATAAAGGCAAACCGTATTACATTACGCAAGTGCCTGCCAACAGGTACACTGTAAAAACACTGAAAGTAAATATCAGCGATGGTTCGGTACTTCTGACCGGTAACTCGGTAACCGAAGGCGGAATTGTATATAAAGTACGTCCCGAAGGCGACATCGTTTTCGGTAAAACCATGATTCCTGCCGCTGCCAATACCAACCTGAATCAGTTGGAGATTGCCCGCAACGGTAATATCCTGGTAGGTGGAACCGGCGCCAAAGGACATTATGCACTGCTTCGTAGCGATGGTACATCTCTTTATTCGGGCATGACCAATGGTACTGTATGTGGTTTGGGAATGAATCCTACTACCGGCGAGGCCGTCATCACTACATACGATGCTACTACCCGTCGCGGAACATTTGTACGTATCTCGGCCAACGGTAAAGCCGAATTCGAACGGAGTATTGATGGTAACTTCAATACAATCAAAGTATCAAATAACGGAGAGGTTCTTTTGATTTCTTCCGAAGAAGGTCGCGTAAGTATGTATTCATCCAACGGTAACCTGGAATTCGACCGCTACATAGCCGATAACAGACCAAGCGTTTACCGCCAGGCCTTTACCGCTACCTCGGGCGAAGTTCTATTCCTGGGTGGAGATAACCGTCTGGTTAAACTCGCACACGGGCTGTATGTGTCCGATGTTAAAATCACCAAGCCTATAAAAGGTACAGCTACTGCTATCTTTACCGTAACATTAACCGGGTATGCCACCACCAAGGAGGGCGCACCGCTGCCGGTAAGTGTTGCATATGCTACCAGTGAAGCTTCGGCAACTATAGCCGATAACTTTACCCCGGTTCAGGGTAAATTGTCCTTTACTCCATCACGTGGTGTTGCCGACCGCTATCTGGTGAAACAAGATATCGAAGTACCTGTAAAAGCCAACAACTTGGTCGAGGGTATCAAGGATTTCGAACTCCGCCTTTCAGGAGTTGAACATAGCTACCTTGTTAAATCGGCAGGTAAAGCAGTTATCGAAGACCAGCAGGCCATCGTAAAACTTATCCGTACCGAAACAGGTGTCGAAGGTTCTAAAGACATTATGTATGAGCTGGGGCTGTTCAAAACAGACGGAACACCGCTAACCAACTCTACCGGGGCTAACATTATTGTCGACGGTACTTATGGCGAAGGAACAGCCGATGCACTCGATTTTGATATGGGGCTTACACCCCGCGCAATCTTTGCCAACGGCGAACAAAGAGCCCGTTTCTCTGCCAAAACATTGGAAGATACACGCTATGAATTACCCAAAACAGTGGTAGTAAACTTTAATAAAATCCATCACCTCAGCGGCTCGAACGTTGCATTTGATGGCGAACTCTTAAGCTGTAGCGGTATTGTTGTTGATCAGCCCGCTATGATTGCAATCCGCTCACTGGGCGACCACCGGTTGAATAACAATGTAGTATCAGGTTTCTTCACCGTATCTCTTCTCAGGACTTCGGACGGTGCTTTGCAAACAAATAATACCGGAAACGATATTATCGTGAATTGCGACATTCTACCCGATGCATCTGGTAAAGAAGGAAAAGACTTTGTATTTACAAACCTGCACGATATCCGCATCAGTGGAGATGGAAATCACAGTTCTGCTAATATCGGTGGGGTTGTACTCTTCAGCCAGGATAAGACTGAAAAGCAGGTGAAGCTGAAAGTTAAGTCAGTGAACCACCCTACAGGTGCACAACCCATATCTGTTTCACAAACAGAGAATGCTGCTGAGTTTATGATATTAAAATAAAGAGTGAGGTAAACCTAACTCGTTACCTAACTAAAAAAAGGAGGGAATTATGTATAAAACAAAAACAGTACAAGAGATTGGCTGGGAACGCAGCGCACGGCGGAAGAAGATTTACCGCCGATTGGCAGGCATATTCTATTTATGCATTATAATTTTTCTTTTTCTATTTGTATAGTAAGATAATATGAATGCCGGCACGTCCGAAGATGTAGTTGATTTATATACTTAATACCTTTATTCCCGAAGGCTAAACCGTGAGGGGCGTTACTAGTCACAATGCCATGCCCGGGTTCAGGAAATTACATTAAGTAATATATTAGTCACTAAAGTTCAAAAAAAGAATCAACTTGCTTCGGACTGCCGAGCGCATTCATCCTAAATTTTAACCGGAACAGATAATTACACGTTTGGATATATAAGAAAATATAATTGCAGCATAAATGCAGTAAATAAAAGCAAAAGCTATGTTACATTACAATTACCCCAAATTAATCGCATCCGCCATTCTGGTGTGGGCCTCTATGTCTTTCTTCTCCTGTTCGGAAACCGAACAGGGTACCCCAACAGAAAGTCTGATTACGCTTCAGGTGAAGATGCCGGAAAATGCATCTGGTAACTCGCTTGAGAAGAAAACTCGCGCGGGCACAGAAGTCGACGGCGATGCTGATGAAAACAAAATAACTAAGCTTAAGTTTTTTATTTATGAACAGAGTCCAGCAAAGCTTGAGGTTTACAAAGAGATTACCCTCAACGAAGACGGGCATAGCGAAGATCCTATGTGGGATAAAGGGGCCGGTGCGCTCCGTATAACGGTTACTCCCGGCGATAAAAGGATTTATTGTATAGCCAACTGGCAAGATAATGCTGCCAAGGGAATGCCTGCAATCAATGACGAAAATGGCAATAATGCAACATACCAAACCTTATTAAATAATATCCGCCAACACGAAGACATATCTATGTATGACTTGGATGCTATGCCCATCGTTATGACGGGCGAAGTGGTACGAACTATAAATGCTTCCGACCAGGATGTTGATATACAACTAATACGGCAAATAGCCAAAGTAGAAGTACACGCCAAGTTAGCCTCTTCCATTTCGGGCTTCAATCCTCAGGTGAAAATAAAAGGAATCAAATTCAAGCGTATTCCCAAACAATCCTATCTTTTCCCAAAGAGCTCTTCACCTGCAGCGGTAACCGTATGGCATCAGACGGAATATACCGGTCCATTATCGAAAGATCTTACTGCAACTGCACAGAGATACGATTACCGGTATTATATCCCCGAATATTATGCAGCAGCCACTACAGTTACTCAAATGTATATTAATGCTGAATATAACGAAAGAAATATGTATTACCGGATAGATTTATGTGCTCCCGGTTCGAATCCACAACCAGCACACAATCAATATACCATCGAGCGCAACCATATATATAAATATACCATAAGCATACAGGGCGAAGGCTCAACTACCGAAGCTGGTGCAGCAGTCGCCAGGTCGGCAGATAATAACCCGGGAGTTGCAAATATTACATATGAATTGGAAGTAAAATAAACCAGTTATGAAGAAATATATATTATCAAATACCCGTAAGGCATTAACAGCGTCGT
Source organism: Bacteroides sp. (assembly GCA_032108265.1). GTDB lineage: Bacteria > Bacteroidota > Bacteroidia > Bacteroidales > Bacteroidaceae > Bacteroides. Next base: position 31,484 of record DAMCMT010000013.1, on the reverse strand, counting down.
TGTTTATGGCGACATCCCTGTTGTTTGTTACATCGTGTACCGACGACCAGGCTCCGGTAAACCCGCAGGATCATAACTTCGCTATAAATGTAGATACCCGGTCGGCCGATTTAGCCACTGCAATACAAAATATGCAGTTGTATACTTTCAACAGAAATACTGGTGCGGCTAACGATAAAACCTTCCACCGGAAGATTCTGAATATGGTACGTACCGACAATCAGATAACTGCCCAGGTCGAAACCGGATTCTGGTATATGGCTATGGTTTCACCCCCACAAGGAGTATCCATCATCGAACCCGTTGCCGGAGCAACGATGGATAAGCTACCCATGTATAAATGGGTGCCTACATACAATGATACGGAAAAACGGCATAACAGCGCACCCGAGATTCTTTTCGTAAATACAGATATTCCCGAAATTAAGGAAGACAAAAATGCAACCGCCCAGGCAAAGCTCGGTCGGAATATTGCAAGGGTAAAGCTGGTTTTAGAGAAAGTTACATCCAATTTTGAACTAGTCAGCAATAACCACGAGTTGATACTAAGTGATGTACCGTCTACCATCAGCTATACCGGTGCATTGTTGCCCGAAAGAGACGATCCGTCTTTAATAGAGAATGGCCTTAAGGCAAACGTTACCCTGAAAGCCAGAACACCAGCGGATGGATTCCTGTGTGCTGAACCGATTATATTCGATATACCTGCTCACCGCGGCGACTGCGATAAGGATAACCCGACGGATATTACCACCAAGAAAATGAAACTTACCGTAAAGTTGCAACGTGCCGGTGGTGGTAGTATGTTTGTGGAAGAAGATATAGTGATTGATAAAGTAGCCATTTGCAACCATATTCTACAGGTAAACATCACCGTCAATGATGGTGTATTGTTCGAATCGAGCATTAAGAAATGGGAAGAAGTTGGTCTCGGAGGAACAATAGGCGCCGGATACAAAAACTGGTTGTATGTAAAGAGTGGAGTTAATGGTACCGGCCAGTCGTGGAGCGATCCAGCGCCGGATATTACTACGGCAATTACGCGGGCACAGACGATCAAAGCAGCAGGTAAAACGGTACATGGTATTCTTGTAGCAGGAGGCGAAGGAAATACTACCTACACTTACGATGAAGGATTGACCATACCAGCCGATATCAGGATATTTGGAGGCTGGGAAGGTAAATCAGGTACAGAACTGGCAGCTGAAGATAAAGATGCTCCATTCAAATCTACCGCCCGTGATTTAAAGAATAAGAAAGTAAAACTTAAACTTTCAGATAATAACCGCGTTACGCTCACTGCAAATAATTCTCTGTTAGATGGTTTTATTATCGATGGTGCTACTGGCACATCTGGTTCTCTTATTACCGTTGGACATGCAGGTGCAGCTATTAATGCAATCGAAATAACGAATAATACAACAACTGTAACTTCAACATTGAATATGACTGCCGGTACGGCATCCAATGTGTTGATAGCCAATAATGCGAGCGGTATTTCAATTACTGGTGGCTCTAAACTGATTAATGCTACCGTTGCCAATAATGCCGGTATATCTAATCTTGCGGGTTCTATACTTCTAAATTCTGCATTTTGGAGGAGTGGAAGAACCGGAGCAGCGAGCAGTGTATTAAATTGTGCATTTGAAGGAACTTTACCTTCTGGTGTAACCAATGTTGGTTTAAATAGTAACAACACCGCCTGGTTTGAAGTAGATAATGCTCTTCCGGGGCCTCATTTTGATACGAATGTAAATGCTTCTATGAAGTATTATGAAGCACTGAATGATCGTTGTCCATTAATTGGTCGTGGATCGGAATCGAATTTTGACAATAATACCCCTTATATCCCAGTAGGTTATAAGAAAGATATTGATGGCCGAGATCGTCATATAATAAATTCAGCAGTAGGTGCAGTTGTTACTACTTCAACAGATATAGGATGTTATGAATCTCCCGCTTCATTCAAAGGGTTTTATCTTTCATGGGCAACGGATGAAATTCGTGTATCTTATCAGGCTACATATCTGGCCGAATATCCTTTGATAATTCCAAATAACGATATTTACGGCATTGGTATTACATGGACTGCCACATGGTCGCAGACTGCAACGACATCAGCATATCCTACAATGACAGATACAAGAAACGGAAACGCTGTTCCTTCAAAAACTGGTAATGGTACTGATATGGTTGTCGGGTCTTTATTTTTCCGTAATGCCGGTGCATCCACACCAACTAACGATTACACTGGTGTTCTACGCGACTGTGGAACGATTTCGATCTCTACCAATTTGGGTAATTATCTCCCCAATGCTACTATACAAGTAAAACAGTTGCCAGGGAATGAATATAAATATTTAACCGGCTATGTCGGCTCTTTCCACCGGAATACACAAGTGGGTGCACGATATGTCTCTTTTGCAAATACAGGTGCCTGGGAAGCACGTATTATTGGTGGTCTCGACTGGATTAAGATTGATGGGAATGAAAAAACATATGGTGTAGCTATAACCGATCCCGAAGAAGGAACACCTCCTTCAGGGACTAATGCCGACACTCATTACAGGGAAGTTGTACAAGAATGGAAAGGTGTGGTATCCGGTACAGGTCCTGTTCGATTCCGTGTGGGGATGCAAAGCAAAAACCCCAATCCGGATCCTCGATATGGATTAATTGCTATTACCACTACCAATGGCGTATCCATGTTCTTTGTACGGCAGGGAGAAGCACCAGACTTCTTATATCGTTCCGTGGATGGTAAACCTAATAATAATGCCAGAACTAACCTGGTGAAAATTTCCCCATTCAATTTGACTGACCCGAATAATAACACAAGTTCCAATGGGTCTGATTTAGGAGAAGGAGGTGCTACATTTGTAGATTTCCCAACAAAAGTTGGTTATTATTTTCAGTGGAATGATACCAAAGCATACAGGCCAGGGCAGGCTAATAAAATAAATACTTCTACAAGAGAACGATATACAAGTTGGGATACAAGCAGGGAAATCTGCCCTACCATTAATGGTACTGTTTATCGTCATCCTTCGCATGTTGAATTAATTAATAGTGTATACTATAATGTTGCTACACCAACAGATCTTTCTTCAACAAGTAATGAACTAAGAATAGACCCAGGTGGTGCTGATGCGAAAAAGAATGCTCTCTGGGGGGCATATGCTGATGGGTATTTTGATCAACTTACGGTAAATACAACATTACCTACTGGCTCATCATATTCTGTGGGTAGTGGTCCGGACATGGCTGTAAAGGGAACACTAATGGTGAACCATTATAATTATTCATCTATATTTTATCCGGGTGGTGGACGAATGGCAAATAATAGTTCGACTCTAACGGCTACACCATATGCTATGTATTATACAACTACTTATTATTACGGCCCTAAGAATACTTCAAGTACTACTTATAAGTCCTATTATAGGGGTTCGAATACTCATTGGCAAATGACATCACAGAACGATCAACATATAGGGATGAACTGTACTCCTATTTATTATAATAATGCTGGGACTACCCGTTGTGTTACTAAGTAATTTAATAGGAAGAAGTATAATTTAAGTCACCAGTATTTTCGATAGTATAATGCCCACAACACAAACACAAACTAACCCCATTACGCCGAGAGAGAACTTACCGGTTATCGACGAGGTCTACGACCCCGTCACCGGTAGGCGTGATGGTAAAATTCTGCCCTGTGCCCCAGTGCAGTTTACCGGGCGTAACCTGTTATGTTTAGCCCACAATAACCATGTGTGCTTTCATGTCTCTCCGGTTTCCGAGCCCGGCAGGCTCATCCCGGTAGGCGAGTTATACAGGTACGAGAATACGAAAATACTGGTGCAAATGCCTTGGCTTGCCGAAGGCCAATACAGGCTAGTAGCCGGGATGTCTCACGGAGAGGGTAGAGACCAGGAAAGTATCTACCCTTTCCCCGGCATCCTGGAAGTAAAAGAAATGACAATTCCTGAGATAATTATACAGCGACAACGACAAAAATAAAAATTCTCTATTACACACTAGTTATCTATTTTATCTATCCCCAGCCCTGGCGAGGGTACCGGCACTCTGATTCAGAAGACACCCCTGAATCGGGGGGCCGGTTTAAATTTTATACCTGCATACCCCGACGGTATTACCTGCCTAACCTGTCGGTATTACCTGCCCAACCTTTCGATATCAACCTGCGCAACCTGGCAACATCAACCTACCCGGGTAGAAACATTAACCTACCCAACCCGGCAACATCAACCTACGTAACTTGATACCCTTTACCTACGTACCTTGACACCCTCAACCTACGTACCTTGGCACCCTTTACCTACGTACCTTGACACTGACAGAATTGGCAGGATAATCTGTCAATCACATAGACTCAATTTGCTCGATCATGAATTCCCGCCCCTACGCCATGCGGATCAAAACCCTCAAAACCCTGAAAGAGGAATTATGCCGAAACTTCTGGAATGTATAATGATTCCTATTACCGGTATGTTGAATAGATATGCAATTCTTACGAGCAGCGTGAGAAAGTACACAAAAAAATCAAAAAAAGTGATAGAATGAAAAATATTATGCTTACTTTTGCAGCACTTACCAATTAAAACGATAGAAACAAGAGCAAAATGAATAAGTACTACTCACATACAACCACCATGTCGATGTGTACAACAATGACCCTTCGGGGTTATTAATATATTTGTGTTTCTACGTGAAATCACGCCACCGGAAAAAGTTTTGAGTTATAAGTTTTGAGTTTCTATGCAGAGACCAATCCGGAACTTACATTCAAAACATAAAATCATCAAGAAAAAACATATTAAATAATCAGGTTGTGAGTTTGTTTTAATACAACATCATACTCAAAACTCATAACCCAAAACTCAAAACTCAAAATGAAGGTATTAAAATTCGGCGGAACATCCGTAGGTTCCGTGAACAGTATTCTGAGTGTAAAGAAAATCGTAGAGTCGGCCGGCGAGCCTGTAATCGTGGTAGTATCGGCATTGGGCGGCATAACAGACAAACTGATCAGTACTTCTAAAATCGCTGCCTCGGGCAATGCAGATTACGAGAAAGATTTCGGTGAAATAGTATGCCGCCATCTCGAAATCATTGGCAAAGTAATTCCTACCAGTGCAGGTCGCAACGAGCTCCAATCGCAAACCGGCGAGTTACTAAATGAACTAAAAGATATATTCCAGGGTATTTTCCTGATAAAAGACCTTTCTCCCAAAACATCCGATACCATTGTAAGTTATGGCGAACGGCTTTCTTCTCTTATCGTAGCCCGTCTTATTGAAGGCGCCCAATGGTACGACTCGCGCGAATTTATGAAGACCGAACAGAAATATTCGCGCCATATTCTGGATACCGACCTTACCAACCAGCTTATTCGTGAAACTTTTGCAGAAATACCGCAGGTAGCTGTGGTGGGTGGTTTTATTTCGTCAGATAAAACAACCGGCGATGTTACCAACCTTGGCCGGGGTGGCTCGGACTATACCGCGTCGGTTATTGCTGCTGCACTGGATGCTTCCCGACTTGAAATATGGACGGATGTGGATGGCTTTATGACGGCCGACCCGAAGGTAATCAGTTCGGCATATACCATCAGCGAACTGAGTTATGTGGAGGCTATGGAGTTGTGTAACTTCGGCGCCAAGGTAATATATCCGCCTACTATTTATCCCGTATGCCATAAAAATATTCCTATCCTGATTAAAAACACCTTCAACCCCGAAGCAGAGGGAACCGTTATTGTTCAGGGACGCAATAATCCCGAAGCAAAAGCCATTAAAGGAATATCATCAATAAACGACACCAGTCTTATTACTGTGCAGGGGCTTGGTATGGTAGGTGTTATCGGTGTGAACTACCGCATATTCCGCACCCTGGCTAAAGCAGGCATCTCCGTATTTATGGTTTCTCAGGCATCGTCCGAAAACAGTACTTCTATCGGTGTACGTAATGCCGAGGCCGATCTGGCTTGCTGTCTGCTGAACGAAGAGTTTGCCAAGGAAATAGAAATGGGCGAGATAAACGAAGTAAAGGCCGAGAAAGATCTTGCCACCGTGGCTATCGTTGGCGAGAATATGAAGCATACACCGGGTATTGCCGGTAAGCTGTTCGGCACACTGGGTCGTAACGGTATCAACGTGATTGCCTGTGCCCAGGGAGCTTCGGAAACAAATATTTCATTTGTAGTCGACATTAAATCATTGCGCAAATCGCTGAACGTTATACATGATTCTTTCTTCCTGTCCGAATACCAGGTGCTTAACCTGTTTATCTGCGGAACCGGTGTGGTAGGTGGTAGCCTCATTGAACAGATCCGTACCCAGCGACGCAAACTAATGGAAGAAAATGGATTGAAGCTGAATGTGGTTGGTATTGCAGATAACTTCAAAGCCATGTTCCACCGTCCGGGACTGGATTTGGATAATTATCGCGATGAGCTTTATAAAGTAGGTATCGATAACTCGCCTGAGATACTTCGTGATGGCATAATCGGCATGAATATTTTTAATTCGGTATTTGTGGATTGTACGGCAAGTCCGGATATCGCAGCATTGTATAAGGATTTCCTCAACCACAATATTTCGGTGGTAGCTGCAAATAAAATCGCTGCATCTTCGGCTTACGATAATTACCGCGAACTAAAACTTACCGCCCGTCGGCGTGGAGTGAAATTCCTGTTCGAAACCAATGTAGGAGCGGGTCTGCCGATTATCAATACCATCAATGACCTGATGAATAGTGGAGATAAAATACTCAAGATTGAGGCAGTGCTTTCGGGTACGCTTAACTATATATTCAATACCATAAGTGGGGATATTCCTTTTAGCCGTACCATTCGTATGGCACAGGAAGAAGGTTATTCGGAACCCGACCCACGTATCGACCTTAGTGGTAAAGATGTAATCCGCAAACTGGTTATCCTCGGTCGCGAGGCAGGCTATCGTCTGGAACAGGAAGATGTGGAGAAGAATCTCTTTGTACCCGATTCCTTCTTCGAAGGCTCGTTGGATGAGTTCTGGGAACGTATATCCAGTCTGGATGCCGATTTCGAAGCGCGTCGCGAAGTACTCGAAAAGGAAAACAAACACTGGCGTTTCGTTGCTAAATTAGAGAACGGAAAAGGCTCAGTAGGTCTGCAGGAAGTCGATTCGAAACATCCGTTTTATAACCTCGAAGGAAGCAATAACATTATTATGCTTACTACCGAACGGTATAAGGAATATCCAATGATGATTCAGGGATATGGTGCCGGAGCAGGTGTAACTGCTGCAGGGGTATTTGCGGATATTATGAGTATAGCGAACGTTTAATAAATTGAAAATTGAAAATGGAGAATTGAGAATTGCATACTGCATAGTAATTTTCAATTTTCAATTTTCAATTTTCCATTCTCAAAAATGAAATACATTATCATATTAGGAGACGGTATGGCCGACTGGCCTGTCGAATCTTTAAACAATAAAACACTGTTGCAGCATGCCCGCACTCCCTATATGGACATGCTTGCCGGTAAAGGAAGGAACGGATTGCTCAGCACCGTTCCCGAAGGCTTCCACCCGGGAAGCGAGGTAGCCAATATGTCTGTTCTGGGATTTAATCTTCCGCAGGTCTATGAGGGCAGGGGAGTGCTCGAAGCTGCCAGTATGGGTGTAGACCTGAAACCCGGAGAGATGGCCATGCGCTGTAATCTTATTTGCGTAGAAGGGGATATACTGAAAAACCATTCGGCCGGACATATCACATCTGCCGAAGCCGAAGTATTGATGAACTACCTGCAGGAACAATTGGGTAATGACCGGGTTCGCTTCCATCCCGGCGTATCTTATCGCCATTTGCTCGTAATTAAAGATGGAGTTAAACGGTTGGAATGTACTCCACCCCATGATGTTCCGTTGAAGCCTTTCCGCCCGCTGATGATAAAGGCTACCGATCCTGCTGCCGGAGATACGGCTAATCTTATTAATGACCTGATATTGCGTTCACAGCAATTACTGGAAAACCATCCGGTAAACCTCGAACGGATTGCCCGTGGCAAAGACCCGGCAAACAGTATATGGCCATGGTCACCGGGATACCGTCCGCAAATGACACCACTCACAGAAACATATTCTCAGATTCGTAAAGGTTCCGTTATTTCTGCTGTCGACCTGATTAATGGCATTGGCCGTTATGCCGGTCTGGAACGTATTGATGTGGAAGGTGCTACGGGTCTTTATGATACTAATTACGAAAAGAAGGTATCAGCAGCTTTGAACGCTTTGCAGTTGGGTAATGATTTCGTATTCCTTCATATTGAAGCTAGCGATGAGGCCGGACACGAGGGGGATATCGACTTAAAACTGAGAACTATTGAAGATTTGGATAGCCGTGTTGTCGGTCCTATTTATGAAGCAGTGAAAGACTGGGACGAACCGGTTGCTATTGCTGTACTGCCCGATCATCCTACGCCTTGTGAACTGCGCACGCATACCGCCGAACCTGTACCATTCGTAATATATTATCCGGATATCGTGCCGGATGAGGTTCAGGTATATGATGAAATATCTGCCCGCAAAGGTTCGTACGGAATACTAAAAGAGGATGAGTTTATGAAAACTTTTATCAAGGCTAATAAATGACTTTATCAATATTAACCACAGATTACGCAGATTACACAGATTACACAGATTTCTTTTAAGTATTTTCACGGATATAATCTAATCTGTGTAATCTGCGTAATCTGTGGTGAATTATCTTTTTTAATACTTTATAAAACAACCCATAAGATGCAATATTATAGTACCAATAAACAAGCCCCGGCCGCCGGGCTACAGGAAGCAGTTGTTCGTGGACTGGCTCCCGATAGAGGGTTATATATGCCCGAAGCAATAAAACCTCTTCCCCAAGAGTTTTACGATATAATTGAAACGCTCTCTTTTCAGGAAATCGCCTACCGGGTAGCAGATTGCTTTTTCGGCGAGGATATACCAGCCGATAAACTTAAAGAAATTGTTTACGATACATTGAGTTTCGATACACCGGTTGTAAAGGTAACGGATAATATATATTCACTCGAACTATTTCACGGGCCTACTTTAGCATTTAAAGATGTCGGTGCACGATTTATGGCACGTTTACTGGGATATTATACCCAGGGACAATCCCGTCCGGTGAATGTACTTGTAGCTACTTCGGGCGATACCGGGAGTGCGGTTGCCAATGGGTTCCTGGGAGTAGAAGGAGTACATGTGTACGTACTTTACCCCAAAGGAAAAGTAAGCGAGATACAGGAAAAGCAATTCACCACCCTGGGACAAAATATCACAGCTCTTGAAGTGGACGGTACTTTCGATGATTGCCAGGCATTGGTAAAGGCTGCCTTTATGGATAAGGAATTGAATGATAAGTTGATGCTTACATCGGCGAACTCTATTAATCTTGCCCGCTTCCTGCCGCAAGCGTTTTACTATTTCTATGCCTATGCACAGATGAAGCGGCAAGGTGTCGCAACCAATCTCGTATTCTCTGTACCCAGCGGAAACTTTGGTAATATAACTGCCGGGCTATTCGGTAAGCGTATGGGCTTGCCTGTGAAACGGTTTATAGCGGCCAATAACCGCAATGATATCTTCTATCAGTATTTGCAGACGGGTGAATACAACCCCCGCCCATCTATTGCAACCATAGCCAATGCCATGGATGTAGGCGACCCAAGTAATTTTGCACGAGTGCTAGACCTTTACAGGCATTCTCACGAAGCTATTACAGCGGATATTAGCGGAGCAACTTATACAGACGATCAGATACGCGATACTTTACGCCGCGTTTACGAAGAAACTGGGTATCTGATTGATCCGCATGGAACATGTGGATACCGCGCCTTGGAAGAAGGATTGCTGCCCGGCGAAACAGGAATATTCCTTGAAACGGCTCATCCGGCTAAATTCCTGGATACGGTGCAGGGGATAATAGGCGAATCGGTTGAGATACCTGTAAAGTTGCAGGAGTTTATGAAAGGAGAAAAGAAAAGTCTATCGCTTGGTAAGGAGTTCGCAGGCTTTAAGGAGTATCTATTGAAAGTCTGATAACTTATTGAATATTCCCTCTTCCGTCACCCCGAGCGGAGCCGAGGGGCCTACAACTAGTCAATAATCATAACCGGAAGTAGGCCCCTCGGCTCCGCTCGGGGTGACGTGTCTTGTTATTTCATCCCTTTCACCATCTCATCTATACTCACCAACCCAATCGTAGTAACCGTATCGCCGATAGCATACGGCAGAACCAGCGTTCGACCAATAGCCATTGCCCCGCACGTATACAATACATTGGGCACATACCCGGTACGTTCTTCATTGGTTGGTTCCAGTAAAGGCTCACTCAATCGCCCGATTACGCGCCAGGGCTCATTCTTATCAAGTAGCATGGCACCCAGGGAATAACTGCGCACAGCCCCTACGCCATGGGTAATAACAAGCCATCCTTCCTCAATCTCAATAGGCGAACCGCAATTACCAATCTGAACGATTTCCCAGTCATAAGTAGGCTTAGCAAGCGGTTCATAATCATACCAAAAATACGGATTATCGGATTTCATAATATATAAAGACTCATTGTCCTGCCGGCCGAGCATCATATACATACCATTTATACGGCGTGGAAACAGAGCCATGCCTTTGTTCCGGGCTGCCGGCCCATTAAGGGTACATACCTTAAACTCATTAAAATCGTCTGTTTCCAGCATTTCGGGCATAACCGTGCGGCCATCGTAGGCGGTGAAGGTGGCATAATACCTGACGGTTCCATCGTCTTCGATAAACTTTACGAAGCGGGCATCCTCAATCCCGTTGCTTTGTGTGGGCGATGCAGGGTATATGGCTCGTTCGGTAATATTATCCGTAGAGAATTTAAGCGTGAAGTTTGATAAACCAAGCATACGGATATTCTCCAGGGCATTCTCAATCTCTGACGGACTGATGGATGTATTGGAATTGCGGGTCTTCCTGATAGACTGTTCCAACTCACCGAAACTGAAATGCTCGGGTAGGGGTTCGAATACCTGGCAGGCAAGGTTAGACAGTATTCCAAGCTCATTGGATTTCTTCATGAACATCTTCTTCTCATATAAATGTTCGTGACGTTCGGGCTCCAGAACAGTAGGCGAATTCTGGTGTAATACGATATTGAATGACGAATCTATCTCGCCCTCCATAAATGTAATGGATGAAATATGTCCCTCGCCGATAACCCGCAGACTCATGATAAATTTCGTTAATCCTTCTTTATCCTGAACAGGATGCGGCACAATGGAAGGATTGAACAGTGCGGTAGATTCGAGAGAATATTGTTGAGTAAAATAGGCACCGATAAATTCTTTCTGGTCTTCGGACAACTCGACATTGGATGGAATATGATGTCTCACATTCTCGTAATGCCTTTGGAATATTGATTTTACTATACTTCTGCGTATACCGATACGATCATAAATAGATTCGAGCATACGCTCGCGTTCCTTTCTTTTGATAGAAAAAATCCTGAATAGTATATGGGCTACCTGTGCCGGGTTTCCAGGTACAAACGGGCGGATAAGCATCCGGTTGGGCGAGGGAGTTATCCGTATGGGGAGTTTATTTACTGTAATCATAATTTTGAGTATTTGAGTTTATATCAGTCGCTCTGCTCCTTCAGTGAGGTAAAGTGAGGTATCGCTTTGCTTAGTAGAATTGAGATAATAAAGTAGAGAAAACTTTACCTCCTGAGCGAAGCGGTACCTCACTTTACCTCACTGAGCGAAGCGATACATTCTCTAATCCTTACCAGCGACATAAGCCACGACAAAGTAGATTCGGCTCCCTGATTGAGATTTACACCGTCGGGATGCAAACCATCACGACATCCTCCTGTGGCAAAATCGTACAGAGTGGCCGAACAGAGATTATTTCCTGTAAACCAGGAAAAGGCTTTCAGAGCATAATCGGCATATCTTCCATCCTTTACATATTCTTCGGCAGTGAGGCAGGCATCAATCATGCCGTGCGCTTCGAGGGGTTGCTGGTCGAATGCTGCGCTACTCTCGGGAGTCATCCAGCCGTTGTTTCCGATGGGTGAGAATATATCACCGGTAAATTGTCTTTCGATGAGCCAGTCGAGTAATTTCAAACCTTTATCAGCCAGTTCCGGTTTCCCGAGGAACATACCGGCGGCAATGAATGCCTGCGGAATGCGGCTGTTGGCGTAGGTCAGTATGCGGTCGAACCACGGCCAGTCTTCACAGGCGGCAGAGTTATCGAACCGGGTAGATAGTTGCTGGGCTTTTTGTTCCAGCAAAGCAATCACATCTGCTTCGCCCCGAGCCTCGGCATGATACACCAGTCCCAGGATAAGATAGGCCAGGGCACGGGGATGGTCGAGGTAATCTATATTTTCCAATCCTTTCCTGAACAGGTAGTTAACATGATGGCAGAAGTTACTTTCATCCGTACAAGAGGCAGCATAACCCAAAGCCCACATGGTACGTCCGCCGCTGTCTTGCGAACCTTCATCTTCCAGCCAATGCCTGTCGTACGACATGAAATTGCGGAACCTGTTATTTCCAGGATTCCAGGCATAGTCAATGAAAGACAGGTAAATGCTTGTGAGTTTATAAAGTTCGTCGGTATCCTGAACGTCGTTTTGCAACATAACGGATAACATCAGTGCACGCGCATTATCGTCCGTGCAATAACCGTGGGCGCGGTCGGGGATGGTGTATCGGGCATGCTGAAATATGCCTGTATCATCCGTCATTACCCGCAGATGGTTCAGGTTGATAGGTGGTAAGGAGTAAGCAAGGTCTTTATCGCGGCTTATCCGGTTACCCGGTATATCCGTGGTGCGGTTATTAACCAGGGTATAGAGTAAGTCGATGTACTGCCTGCCGATATTGGGCCAGTAACATTGCTCCGCCAGTGCCAGTGCGCTATTGGCAATAGATTGGCGCTCGTCTTCGTTATCGAGCAGATTGATAATCCTTTCGCTCAGTTGCCTGGAATTATTAAAATCGAATAGTAAACCGCGGCCATCGGCAAGCATCTCTTCGGCATACCAGAAGGGAGTTGAAATAACAGGCTTTCCGGCAGCCATAGCATAAATCAATGTGCCGGATGATATTTGTTTCTGGCCCAGGTAAGGGATAACGTATATATCGCTCATTTTCAATAAGGCCAGCAGTTGGTTGTTCGTAACGAAGCAATCAATGAAAATAACGTTTTGGTATAATTCCAGTTTCTTCACCAGTTGAATAAGCGAGTGACGGTATTCTTCTCCTTCGTGTTTGATAACATGCGGATGTGTGGCTCCCAGTATAACATAGACCACATCGGGATGTTTTTTGATAACTTCGGGCAGGGCATTGATTACTACCTCTATAGATTTATTCCTGGACAGTAATCCAAAGGTAAGAAGTACTTTTTTATTAAGTATACCTAGCTTTTGACGGATGCTGTCGGCATTCTGTATACGGGTTTCGTGTACCCCGTGTTGGATATGCTGACATTTGTAGGATGGGATTCCATAAGTTTCGCTCAGTATGTCGATACCTTTCCTGGATATGCTGATGATCTTTTCGGACAGGTTGGCGATTTCGTTCAGAACAGACCTCTGCCCCTCGCTGGGATTGTCGAGTATGGTATGTAGGGTGGTTATTACAGGTATGCGCAGGCGTTTAAGCAACTGGGTTATATGCTTACCATCCTGTCCGCCGAATATACCGAACTCGTGTTGAAGAATTACAGCATCGAAGTTATTAGTATTCAGGAAGTGGGCGGCATTAATATAAGATGTAATCTCGTTCTGTTCAATCTGGAATTCTACATCGGGCGGATAATTGTATTTATTCATTCCATCGTTCATGGCAATGACCGATGTTAATATACCATTCTCTCTGATTCCTTCGTAAAGGTCATTTGTGAATGTCGCTATCCCGCATTTGCGGGGAGGAAAATTTCCAACCAATGCTATTCTATCCATAGGGGGTATTAGGTTTATATTTTTTACATCCCCTTATAAACAATCAAAACAAATAATGGTTGACGGCATGGAATAACATTACTGCTTTAGCGGGGAACACTTCTGTAATTTTAGTATAATACTCCCTATCCCTATACTGATTCCTCCGGTGTCCTATACATATTTTTACGGTATCCTATAGCGTTTGACGGCTGTCAAACGACCTTCCGACGGCTGTCAAACGGTCGTTCGACGGTTGTCAAACGGTCGTTCGACAGCCGTCAAACGCTATAAGACTTCAGCTTTTTATCTATAAAATACCGGGAGATTAAGTAAAGGATTACAGCTTTTTATCTCTGTGTAGTAGGGCTGTCAGGTATTCCTGGTGCCGCATTGTTCGCAAACGCCCCGTTTTTTCATTTTACCGCCGCAGTAGCCACAACGGTAACGGAATCGGAATTCCCGGAAAAACCTATATAGAAAATACCCTGTAAATAAGGTGAAGAATAAATAACCGATATAGTAACGAACTGTAAAGATGAAAAAGATATAACAGAAGATGCAGGCACAGAACAGCCCCAACATATATATAAATGCCGCTCCGGTTTTAAGTTGTTTAAAAACAACATCTGTAACAGCCAGTATAATAATTATCATGAGCCAGAAAACGGCAAGTAGTGCAGCCAATAATGGTGGTTGCCCGTGGGGTGAGAGACTGGGAGAGAAATAATATTGTTGCCATATTTCGGGAGCAAACATCTGGATGGACTGGTAAAGCGTTGCATTGAAGCTTATAAGCAGGCAAAGGAACAGGGGATAGAGGCTGTCGATATCATTAAAATAGACAAACGTAATTTGTTTTTTCATAATAAGCCGGCAAAGGCAGATGAGTATAAACAAACAGATTACAGCAATGAAATATCCCAGGTGACGGTGACTGAAATAGTAGATAAACTGGGAAATACTGTCTGTCGGGACAAAGTTTTCCATTATATGCTGTTCTTTTATCCAGCCCTGTCTTTCCTGGCTATGAGCTAGTTTTACCCATACAGTGGTGCTATCGGCAGCATCCAGGGCGAATTCGGCAACAACTACCTGTTCCTTTTCGTACAGCATTACAAAAGCGTCTTTAACCGGATGAAACTCCAGCAATACGGAGTCGGTATACAATTCGAGATTTGTATTGAGTGGAATAACGCTTTGTATACTGTCAACCGCATTACTTGCGGCAGAAAGCGGTAGTGCAAATTGCGACAGGATAAAACTGTATAGAATGACCAGCGATAGTTTCATGCCTCGAAAATCTTCATCTGACAGTTCTTACAATCAAAATGAAGCCGGAAACGTTTTCCGTCTGAGGAGGTCAGAAAGAAAGGTTCCTGGTAGGGGGATTTTTCTTTCTGGTGAACCGGGCACCAGCCCATACTATATCGCAGGCAGTGCTTGGTAAACATCAGTGCAGCATTTTCAGGTTTGTGCAGTTCAAAGGCAGATTCGGTTGAAGCTACGTTATGGCTCAGGTAAAATGCTTTGGACTGGCTGTTTGAAACATTGCCTAAGTAAGTTAATGACTGCCCGGGAAAAGGGTGAGCGGTAGGTTTGAGGGGCGCAATCTCCTTCCGGTAATTGATTCGCCGTGCTAACAGGAGGGTATCTACTGCCTGCCGTCTTGCATCTGCCAGTACAGATGCGGGAAGAAACCAGTTGGCAGATAAGTTAATATCTACTTGTGCGGCTTCGAATGGGGTATTTCCCAACTTGGATAATTGGGTGCGGATATTCTCTGTTTGTGGCGTACGAGCCGGTTCCTTTGCTGATGGCAGGGCGATGGTGATGTTGTTATCATCTTCGTCTGTCATGCTGAGGGAAAAACCGGAGTTATTTTCTGCCAGTAATACGGATACGGCAATTTTCCTCTCGGCAGAGGGCTTTGATAGTAGTTTCTCAAATTCCTGGTCGAGGTTGCGGTATAACCTGACTCCTTTACTGATAACCGGCATGGTTTGCGGGTATAGCTTATTGCCATCTACCCGGTTGACCCGGAAGCCCTGTAGTTTACCGGCGTGGTCGATAAAGCAAACACCGTCTCCGTTATTAAAAGATTTGATTCCGGCTACGGTGATGCAGCCTTTCCGTACCTCTTTAACGCGTCCCATTTCTTCGCCCAACGATTTGGGAGTATCGAACGAATGGATATCTGCCGTACGTCCGTTCAGGAAATAGTTGGTAAAGCCACGGCTGAAACTCTTATCCGGTTGTGGCTTAAAAGTATAATGGCTCTTCCCGGAAGAGGCGCGGATAAATTCCGGGCGACGTTTCATTATCCCGTCTAATCGTTGGCGGTAGGCAGCGGTTATGTTTTTTACGTAAGTTATGTCTTTGAGCCGGCCTTCTATTTTGAAAGAAGTAACACCGGCATCGAGCAGATTCTCGAGTTCGTCCAACCGGTTGAGGTCTTTAAGCGATAGCAGGTGTTTCTCGCGTGCGATGGTTTTTCCATCGGCATCCGTCAGGGTAAAAGGCAGGCGGCAGAACTGGGCGCATTCTCCCCGGTTAGCGCTCCGGCCGTAACACGCCTGGCTAACGTAGCATTGTCCGCTGTAGCTAACACAAAGGGCGCCATGAACAAATACTTCGAGCTCAACACTGGTGGAGGCATGGATATCGGTAATCTCCCCAATCGATAATTCGCGGGCAAGGATAACCCGGCGGAATCCGGTATCGGCCAGGAATTTCACTTTTTCGGGAGTACGGTTATCGGTCTGCGTACTGGCATGCAACGGGATAGGAGGGAGGTTGAGCCGGGTAATGCCCATATCCTGAATAATCAAAGCATCGACCCCCGCCCGGTATAGCGACCAGATCATTTTTTCCGCTTCTTCCAGTTCATTTTCGTACAAAATGGTGTTAAGGGTTACGTAAACCCGCGCATTGAAGATGTGGGCATAGGCCGTTAATTGTGAAATATCTTCCAGTGAGTTGCCCGCAGCCGCACGTGCTCCAAACCGGGGTGCACCGATATAAACGGCATCGGCACCGTGGTCGATAGCTGCCATTCCGCTTTCGAGGTTGCGGGCCGGAGCCAGGAGTTCGATTCTGCGGGAAGATTTCATCGGATATCTTCGATATTATAGGGTGTTTCCTGGTAAACGTAATAGTTCAGCCAGTTGGAGAACAACAGGTTGGCATGGGCGCGCCAGCGAACCAATGGTCCCTGGTCGGGGTCATTGTTCTTATAATAATTCTTTGGTATCTCAATAGGAAGACCTTTGGCAAGGTCGCGGCGGTACTCGGTGTCTAGTGTGTCGGGCGAGTATTCCGAATGGCCGGTAATATAGAATTCGCGTCCACCACGTGCCATGGTCATATATACTCCCGAGTCAGGAGATTCGGAAAGCAGGGTAAGTTCCTCTTTCTTTAATATGTCTTCCGCACGGATTTCGGTATGTCGGCTGTGGGGAACATAGAATACATCATCGAATCCGCGGAATATCGGAAGATGAGGCTCGCGAATGGTGTGTTCGAATATTCCGAACATTTTCTTGTCGAGTGGGTATTTAGGTATACCGTAGTGGTGATATAACCCGGCTTGTGCCGCCCAGCAAATATAAAAAGTGGAGGTAACATGTGTACGGCTCCAATCGAATATTTCCTGAATCTCATCCCAATAGGTTACCTCTTCGAATTCAATCTGTTCTACCGGGGCACCGGTAATAATCATACCATCATATTTACCGTTACGGATGGAATCGAAATCGGTATAAAAGGTCTGCATGTGTTCTATGGGAGTATTCTTCGAAGTATGGCTTTTTATCTTCATGAAGGTTATCTCCAATTGCAGGGGGGTGTTCGAAAGCAGACGGATGAGATCTGTCTCTGTGGTAATCTTCAGGGGCATCAGGTTGAGGATAATAATCTTTAGCGGACGTATATCCTGTTGTGTAGCCCGTGACGTATCAATCACAAAGATATTCTCTTCTTTGAGCAATTCAATTGCCGGCAGTTTATCAGGTAAATTGAGTGGCATAGAGTTTCCGGTTGGTTATTTCATGCAAAAATAGCGATAATTTGGGAGAGGGGGAAGGGATTTAAGGGGAATTATACAGTAGATACCTAGTATTAGTAGTTATGCCGCATGGTTCAACCGGAACGGTTGTTAATCTTGGTAGCCCGTTGCTTTAGCTTCGGGGTGGCAACGCGCCACGACGAGATAGCGTGCTGAAGGTACGCGATATTTAACAAAATATTGATTATTATCAAGATAGCATACCTTCGGCATGCTTTGACTATGGAACCTTACTACCCCTACCCCGAAGCTAAAGCAACGGGCTACCAAGATTAGCAACCGTTCCGGTTGAACCATGCTATATACTTACAATTTTGTAATATGTGAATTTTGCCAAAACACTTTTGATAAATCCTCATGAGAAATATTATTCGAAATAGAATGTCAACATTATCATGCGCGAAGTAGCTTTATCTACTGCCTGCGTGTATTTTAACAGACTTGGGTCGTTCAGGTCGCTCCGGTCTTTATTCAAAACATTAGCCAGTCCGAAACAGAATTTAAGTTCGGGAATGAGTTTAAAGAAAGGCAAATAGAAATCGCAACCTAAACCTACTTCTACATAACAATCGAAGGGTTTTACGCGTAATGGACGGCCTTTTTTTACACTCAGGTCATACACCGGATTTATACCGGCTACAATGTACGGACGATAATTATTGAAACGCTCTGCCGAGAATTTCAGATTTACCGGTAGGGCAATGTAGCCCGATTTTACGTTTTGAATAGTTGTTTCACCCGTATGTTCTTCGCGGAATGTTACACGCTTATCTCCGAAATAAAGGGATGGGATTAAACGTAAAGCCAGGTATTGGTTAAGATAAAGTTCGCCCAATACACCTACGGTAAACCCTATGGAATATTCCGGAACATCGGCAAACCATGTCTGCCCGTCCTCCGTAACAAACCCTGTATTTACGAATTTCAGGTCTTGGGTATGCATACCTGCCAGAAATCCGTAATGCACCTTGCGCTGGTCGATATACGGACGGTTTTGGACTCTCTTTTTTTGTGAAAATACGCTGATAGAGAGTATGATAGTTAATACAAAAAGTAATGCTTTCCTCACGATTTATTAACGTCCTATATGATAGAATATTGTCTGTATCTATTTAGACGCCTTACAAATTAGTTTAATTTAATCGTTGGAATTCATAACAACTAAAATAAAAGGCTTATTTTTGTTCGCATAAAATTAAGTGCTAGTTATTATACAATTAAATTCTGAAACGACATGGCTTACGTAATTACTGATGACTGTATTGCTTGCGGCTCTTGCATTGATGAGTGTCCGGTTGAAGCAATCTCTGAAGGTGATATTTATTCAATCAATCCTGATACTTGTACCGATTGCGGAACTTGCGCAGATGTGTGTCCTTCTGAAGCAATTATTCCGGGCGAATAATATTATCTACCCAGAAATAAAAAAAGACTGCAATATGCAGTCTTTTTTGTTTTATATAGTTTTGCTGAATTCACTTCATCTCTCAATATCGATAATCACACCATTGGTAGCTTTTCTGTCAATTGAGTTAAAAGGGCCTCGTTTGAATGTAGTACCTGTAGGAAGGGAACCTCTGCTAACGGAATTATTGATGGAGGCGCCACCAATGATATCCAATGCAACTCTTAACAATCGTTCTCTTTCATCGCCAAGGTCATATATGTCATTATGTATATATTTAATATTTCCTTTGCTGTCGTAGTCGAATGTATCTGCCATTTCACGATTAGGTGGAATTCCTTGCACATAATCCGAATCACCTTTAGAATTGAAAATGGTAGATGTGATTGGATGCATTTCCCACACTTTATCTTTGCTGGTAAAAGTTTCCGAACCTACGTTCTTTCCTTCCGTTTTCTCCCCAATAACTTCCACTTTCATCAGTGGTTTTAACAGATTAATGACGGCTTCAGATGCAGAGGCACTTTGACTACTAACTAGTACAAATAGTCTTTTGAGATTTAGGTTCTTTCCCGACCCAAGTATTCTGCTCCCGGCACCAAATGGAGATTTAGTCTCGTCGTTATACTGCAAATATCCAATATTTTCTTCGGTGGAAGGTCCCAGAATAGCACATAATAACTGAACACAGGAAAGTAATCCTCCATTATTATATCGCAAGTCAAGAACGAATTCGTCTACCCCATTAAATAATTGATTGGATAGACTGCGGAGTTCATCATCGAAAGTTGAGTCTTTGTTATCTTTCCCTTTAGTAAAACGGTCGTACACCAAATAACCTACTTTCTTATTACCCCAAGGTATTATTTCAGCCATGAATATTGGATTATAATCTATACTTCGGGCATTATTAATTGAAATTTGATTGTGATTAACAAATTCCCATTCTTGATGGTTCCATTGAGCTATTGTTAAAGTTTTCGCACTACCATCAAATAAATTTTCTAAGCTTGCATCAGTTAGTATCTCTTTATTGTTCGCTTTAATAATCCAGTCACCTCTTTTTATTCCGGCTTTCGCTGCTGGACTATCTGGAATTACATATAATACAAGAACACCATAGTAGGTATAAGTATTGTCCCTATCGGAAAACTTTACTATTGTATACTCAAAACCGTAAGTGTATTCTTCCTGAATAAAGCCCCGCGTGCTTTCGGATACTTTCTCAATATAAGAATAGTATTGATGTATATCATTTTTTGTTTTACCATCCTTAGCCGATAATAAGGAAGTGAAGAAAGGCTTCGGCTCGGAATTATAATTCAGATTTTTTGCATTGGGTATATCCCCATTCCATAGATACTCGTCGCGCATAGTATCCTCAATCCATGCAATTGTTTCCGGACGCTCATCGTCTTCACCGTCTTTGCCGCCCGAGATTTTTTCATCATCACTACAAGCACTCATAAATAAGGCTGTCAGCAGAAGGTATAAATACTTTGAATATTTCATATAATAGAGTTATTTGCAATACAATAAATGCAAATCTACATAAAAAACATTTGACTGGCATCTTTGTTTCGATATTTATCGCGATTTCACTCCAAATTTTTGATAATGAACTCCTTAAGTTCCTCTTCGGGCACAATTACATTGAAGTTGCCCCAGAACTCGGCATCGTACGAGTGGTTGGTTTCGGAAAAGACAGTACGCGTCGATATGCGTTCACTTCTCGGAATAGTTTCAACATTCTCGGTATCGACCTTGCAGTTAACCATTTCGAACCACACTTTCAATGTCGAACTGAATAAATGCCGTCTGCGCCTTACCCGGAACTCTACATCGCCACGCACCTGGTTGATGAAGTAGACACCGTTCTCGCCCTGCCGGTAAGATACGGTATAAGCTGCCTTACGAAGCGTAAGGTTGAACTTGCGACCTTTCCTTTGTACAAACAGATTCGTTGCTTTCTCTACATATTCGGGGTGAAGTTCAAAGCGTGCTTCGACCAAGGCATGGTTCTCCGTGTCGATATAGAGGTTGCCCCGGTAAAGCGGTTCCTTATTTCCTTTTTTCTGTTCGAAAGAGATAACATATACCAACCTGTTGTTCATTACAGTGATATCGGTATGGTTAAAATCGTACTTTGAGGGGAGATTTAAACTCAGAAAGTCGGGTACATATTTAATTATATCAAGTTGAAGCGCCGAGTGGATACCCGATTTAACCCGGGTAAGTATCGTGTCTCTTTCTTGCCGGTCGAGAACCTTTCGCATTTTCATCAGTTTAACCTGGTCCAGTGCCGTTTCGCGGTTGTATCCGGTTTTATATATCTTTAATACAGCCTCGGTAAAGTCGACATTCTTTTTCTTGTGTTCTACTCCTTCCCGGTAGAAAGCAGTAATATAGGAAGGTGACGAGGAATAGTTGCTCCGGCGTTCGTCCAACATTTTTTCAATAAGCTGTCTTGGGTTTATAACCCTGATTACGACTTCCTGCAACGGGATTATTTTAGGTTCCAGGGGAAGTCCCAATTCCCTGAAAAGCCCGTCGGATATCGGGAATACTTTATTCTCGTAACCGACATGAGATATATTTACACGTTCGTTGAGAAGCGAATCGGGAACAGAAAGCCTGAATACACCATTCCGGTTAGTGATGGTACCGATTGAACTATTGCTCAGCGTTATGGTAGCAGAAGAAATAATCTCTTTACTGAAAAGGTCGAATACGGTTCCGGTAATGATATGGAACCGGGGCGTATTGTCAACTACGGGAGGGGTAGAAACGATAATCTCCTGCTTTTCGGGCAACTTGCTGAGGGCAATGTGGTTGCCTATCACTTTCATCTCAATAAGCTTCGTTCCGGTGATGGCATAAATAGCGTCGCGAACCGTATATTCGCCTTGAGCTATATTAATTTGTTCGTCGTTATTAATTACCCCGCTTTCGTAGATAAACTGATACCCGGTTCTATCCGCTACCCGTCGTAATAATTCGTAGCGTGTACCTTCTCCATTATCTATGCGGACTTTGCGGTCGAACACATTCCCGTCTTCTGCATATATTGCCAGTGCCGTGAGAGCAAACAACATAAGCAAGCAGAAACGGGAAATGATGTTACCGGCCGCTGTAGTCATATTTTATGCTAGTCTGAAGTGATATATATATTGTCTAGTTCTTGTGTGTAACTTAAATTGAGTGCTGTACAAATAACTTTTGCAATTTCCTCAGGTGATTCGTCTGCGAAATCAACAGTAAATGCCTTATCAGCAATTCCGGGTGCACAACTTATCCGGATACCTTCCGTATTCTTATCATTCATGATGCGTATTACATTCGCCAGGGTTTGGTCTTTAAAATGTATACGGTTCAGGTATCGGCGAAACTGTGCCGGGTCTGTTGTGGCTACCGTCTCGAGCTTGTTTGTGTGAAGCAAAGCTGTTTGTCCGGCGTGTACATGGGTACTTTGCCCTGTTTCTTTAAATGTTACGCGTACTTCTCCGTTCCGTACCGAAAGGGCGAATGGAATCTCTCCGGTAGTTTGTACGCTGAATGATGTTCCCAGTACTTCGACGAGAACTGATTCGGTGTCGATAATGAATGGATTTTCGGTGTCCCTGGCAATCTCGAAGAATGCATCTCCGTTCAGGGCAACTTCTCTTTTGTTTCCAACAAATTGTTCCGGATATGTCATGGATGTTTCTCCACGGAGGTAAACAGTCGAACCGTCTTTCAGTGTGGCAACCAGTGTTGGGCTGCCTTCTGTAGTGTGTAATACCAACTTTTCAGTTTCCACTACATTGTCCTGTTTTAACAGGAAGAAGGTAGCCAGCCCGATAAGTACAACAGCTACGCTCGCAGCCCACATCAGTGTTGGGGTACGACGTATCTGGGGCTGCCTCGAATCTATCGCAGACTCGAGCAGCCCATCATCCTCCAATCGTTGGTATAAGCCTTCCCAGGCTTTATCCATGTCATTATCCAACTTTTCTTTTAGGTTCATATAATTTTGTTTTGTAAGAGGGTGTGCTTTAAACCCCAAGCATTTTGTTAATAAATTACGAATTGTAAGTTCGCCACGAAGTGGCAGGTTAATTCAGCCCAGGGCAAACGAAGTGGCGCCCTGGGTTGAATGGACATCCAGATTTCCTGCGCCCTGTAGGGGCATGTTAATTCTGATTATCATTAACTTGCCCTTACAGGGCGCATTACTATATCACGCAGTAACCCAGGGTGCCGCTTCGCTTACCCTGGGCTGAATTAACCTGCCACTTCGTGGCGAACTTACAATCTATAATTATCTCAAAGAACGCCGGGCTTTTTGGACAACCCCTTGTTATTTAGTGGGCGAATGCTATTCGCCCCTACGGTATTCTTCTATTTCTTTCTTTAATTCCTGATACGCTTTTGTCATTTCGGCTTCTACAGTCTTTACCGATAACGACAACTCTCCGGCAATTTCCTTATACTTCTTTCCTTCAAAGCGGTGCAGGTTAAATATCTGCCGCCGCCTGTCGGGCAACCGGGCCAGAGTCCGGTTAATGATTTGTTCGAGTTCACGATGCAGAAGTTGTTCTTCGGGATCTGTTTGGGTAATACCTAATCCCTTTTCATTATCCGCCAGAACTTTCTGCTTGTGACGTTCCCGTACACTGCGGTGCTCTATATATTGCAACGCCTGGTTGCGAACGGCTGTGTACAGGTAGGATTTAAATGAACGCATTATCTGCAGGTTCGTGCGTTCTTTCCATATCCTGTAAAATATATCCTGGATAATCTCCTCCGCTATATCTTCGCGTCCTGTTATGCCCAAAGCGTACATTTTCAGTTGTGAATAGTAAAACCTGAATACATATTCGAATGTTTTAATATCACCTTCTTTGATCTTATTTACTAATAATACGTCGTTCAGCATAACAGGACAAATTACCTAATTCTCAAAGATAGGGAGAATTTTCTTTTTACCTGTTTTGTTTCTTCAATTTATCTACTGCCGACTGTAAGGACTCTGTAGGCGCAATAATATTGTATCCTTCCCAGAAGTTCGGGTCGTAGAAGTTGGCTACCTTATCCGAAAGTACGTGCTTGAAGTTGAAAGCTTCGCGTCCCGGGATACTGCTTACATTCTGCAACTGCTTGTCTGTCACTACCATTTCGTTGATGACTGTGTAATTTGTCGAGAAGAGCTTACGTTTCCAGTCGCACTTAAACTTAATTTCATTGCGCATATAATTAAGGTAAGATTTACCATTTTCCTGCCTGTATGTTACCAGATAGGCAATCTCTTCGGGTTTAAAACGCAGGTTGAAGGGTTTCCGTTTCAGGATGGTATGGGTAACTTTATTCCGGTCTTTCATGCTGTAGCTAAATTCGGCCTGGGTAAATGCCATACTTTCCTGGTCGATGTATAGTTTACCGTAAAACAACGGGTAAGGCTGTACCAGTTGCGGTTCGAAGTCGATTACATAATGCGGGCGTTTATCGAGCATTACAGGAGCATCCATGGCAAACTTATAATCGCGCATGGCTTGTTCGTCGAATAATAGTTCGTGGTTCTTCACCACATCGAGGAATACTGCATAATTCGGGCCTCCCTGTAGCTTAACAATCAGTGTATCGGCTGCTTTAGGACTTACCAATTGGCGTCCTTTGAATACCTGTACCCGGTCGCGGTTTACATCTTCGGTATACGGTGTTTTGTAAATGTTTATAATAGCTTCGGTTACATTAATATAATTCCGTCTTTTCCGTACTGTTTCGCGGTAAAAACCTGTCAGCATATTGGGGTTATCGCTGTTATTAACTGAAATTTTACCTACTGCCTGTTGTACCAGGCTTCGGGCATCCATGGCCCTAACCAGTACTTCGGGAAGTGTATTTGCATTGGGTTCGAGTAGGATGTCAATTTCGTCGATGTCTTTATTCCCTACCGGTACCTTTTGGCTGCGGTATCCCAGATGCGATATTTCCAGGGTGGCATTTTGTATATCATCAGCTACTTTAATGGTGAATCCGCCTTCGGCATTCGTAACGGTTCCGATGCTGGTGCCACTAATAGTGATGGTTACATATTCCAGTTTCCGTTTGTTCTGTTTGTCTTTCACAACTCCGTTAACCGTAATGAACTCGTTACTGCCGTCGGCCATTAACGGCAAAGAATTCAGCAGCATTGCAAAAAGCAAAAAGAGTCCGGCCGATTTTAAATGTACTGTCTTCATAATTATAGGGCTTTAATTGGTTTAATAATCCTGTTACATATATAAGATCGGCGAGCAGATAAAAACCCTATGGAGATTCATATCGAACTCACGTTATTTTAATAATAAAACGAACCATAATCCACTTCTCCTGTTCTTTATTAAGACCCATTTACAGAGTATAAATAAAAACAGATTTATGATGGAGAAAAAGACACCCTGCTTTACAGGAATAATTGTATCACAGTCAATGGTGTAGGCGGGTTTGCTGATAGAAATGAGACACCTACTAAAATATAAGGAAATACTATTCAGATTATATAAGGTAAGGCGTGGCAATTCACTTTGTTTCGTCTTGTTTCTTGTTTTGTCTCTTAACGGATGTATAAAAGACGATAAATCCGGCAACTGCCCTGATTCGGCAGAGATTCAAATTGCCCCTTCTATATTGCGGGGACGTATCACCGGAGATTCTTTCGATACAGGCGATCAAATAGGGCTTTATGTGGCCGTATCACCAGGTACACCCGCAGTGGATAATTATGCTGCAAACGTAGAATATACTTTCGATGGCAACCAGTGGACGGCTCCCGGTGGTTCTTTTTTGCCATGGCCTGGAACAAACCTGCTCGACCTGTATGCATACTGGCCATATAATCCGGAGCTTTCGTCACGAGACCCGGCTTCATACAATTTTAATATCGGGACAGATCAGACCACACAAGATAAATACCTGGAGAATGATTTCCTGTGGGCACGTTCGGAAGGAGCATCGTCCGGAGAAACTGTTCCGTTGGTGTTTTCCCATCTTATGGCAAGAGTACAGTTGAATTTCCGTTCGGCATTCGATGCCGGCGCCAATTGGCCCCAAGGTGCAGAAGTCAACGTCACCGGTCTTTCCGGCAATATGACCATAGATCTTTCCGACGGAAATATTACATTGGCACCGGGCGGTACATTTTCCGGCGAAACCACTGCGAATCCGCCGCCTAAGGTTCTGAGTGTGCAAGCTATTGATATAAACGAAAGGCTACCCCGCGAAGAAAGCGACCTCTTTCCCTGGATGCTCAGCTCTCCGGTTTCGGGCTATGACATCAGCCTGGCTGCAATTGTAATGCCACAGGAAGTACAGGGCGGATCTCCCCTGGTCAAAATTGCCCTGGATGGTAAAAATTACGTGTATACCCCCGGTGAAAACTTTTCATTTGTTAGCGGCGAGACCTTATCGATCAATCTTACACTCACAAACCAGCCTCCAGGCTTGATCCTAGACCTGGACCAAATAGACTGGAGCCTATCCAGGGTATGGAATGTATATAATGGAGACGAGATAGTAGCACAGGTTTGCAGGGAATATCTTCAAGGTCCGTCAGCGGCGGACACACAGGCTGTAGTTGTTTACCTTGCAAACAACACTGGCGTTGATTTCTCGTCAGGATTTGCTGCACGAATCTACCAGCGTGATAAGAATACCGACGGAGATTATAACATCGCAACGCAGTCCGTACATGGTGGCAGCGTCAATTTTGATGCCTCGACACTCTACACACAAGGTATGCTGAATGCGGTACGTAAAGTAGCGGTTGATCCCGGAAACGGAATTTACGGATCGTACAATGCAGCAACCGTCAACCTTACGGTAAGACCTGCCACAGTTAGCGATTACGATGGGAATACGTACCCGGTAGTGAAAATCAACCGCTGGTACTGGATGGCTTCAAACCTCCGCACTACCCATTACAGAAACGGTAATGTCCTCACTGGATATTCTTATGCCGGTGACGCATCAAATACCGCCACATACGGATTACTCTATACCGGATATACAGCTACTGATCCGCAAGGCCATCTTCCCTCGCCATGGCTCATGCCATATCAGGAACATTATGATTCAATGATTGCTTATTTGCAACCGGCAGCCGGAAGCAAAATAAAGGCCAACACTTTATGGACGCCTACCGACGGGAGTGACGATGTTACAGGCTTCCGCATGTTGCCGGGAGGATACAGGAACGGACGAGGTGTTTACTTCCAGCTTGGTACCATTGGCTACTTATGGACAGATACTTTCAATGGTTTCGAAGGTGTTTATTATACAGCTAACGCGACTACCAGTAGCTTTGATTCCGATTTGTTCAGTTACGACCAGGCTATGTCAGTGCGATATGTTCTTACCCAGTCTTCCGGGCTGACGGCAAAATAGGGTAAAGGTAAGAGCTTATAAGAATAGGCCTTTCACCATTTATTACCAGATGATATGCTTTATTGGTCAGGGTTTAATACTCATCTTTGCACCGAGAACCTATGTATTACATCCGGATGTAAAGCAGTCATACATCCGGGTGTAAAGCAGTCTTACATCCGGGTGTAAAGCAGTCTTACATCCGGATGTAAGACATCGGCTCTCGGTGTCGGAAAGGCAGTAAGACAGAGAGAAAAGGAACATACGACACCGACAGATATGCGGGATGCCGGTATAAAATTAATTACGGTAATTATATATTAGTTCACACCAAAACCGGTAGGAAGTGATTTAAACAAGGTGATACGCAGGCAGGCCAAAGGGCTTAATTTGAATAACCCCCAGTGAAGCGTAGCGACAGGGGGGGTAAGGTGTCTATGTTCTCACCAAACCCGATGCGGGTTAAAATGTGTCAAAAGTCGGTAAATCCATTTCGTCATTGCGAACGCAGTGAAGCAATCCAGGTTACAAGCCCTGTGAACTGGATTGCTTCGGGCAAACCCTCGCAATGACGTGGCGAAATTGAATTATGACACACCCACGTGCAGGAGGATGCTTCTTTTAAGCACGGAGGCATAGAACCACAGACCTTTTAATTGCCCGGAGGGCATCTATATCAATAGAAAACAATAAATGCCAATAAACACAACTCCCTTGGGAGTTGCATAGTACCGGCTTAGCTATGCAACCCGTATCGGGTTGTGTTTGTTGTTATTGTTCTTTTCTATTGATATAGATGCCCTCCGGGCAATTAAAAGTTCTGTGGCTCCGTGCTTCTATGCTTCCGTGTCTCTGTGTTTAAATTCCATCAAAACCGTAATGTTTCATTTAGTGTAAACTTGTATACTTTTCGCCACGGAGTGGCAGGTTAATTCAGCCCAGGGCAACGCCCTGGGTAATAAAGAGATAAGTAAACAGCGCCCTGAAAGGGCAAGTTAATAAAATGTCAATTTGAAGATATTATTAACCTGGGCTTTCAGCCCGCAATTGGTGGTAGAACCTTGCCAGGGGGTGTGTCATAAATCAGTGCCATCCCGTCATTGCGAGGGTTTACCCGAAGCAATCCAGTCCACAAGGCTTATAAGCTGGATTGCTTCACTACGTTCGCAATGACGAAGCGGGGTTATCCTACTTATGACACACACCCCTGAATTAACCTGCCACTCCGTGGCGAAAAGATGTGTGTAATCGCAAGCCCCCGCACGTGGGGCCAAGATGGAGCAATCAACCCTAAATAATCAAAGATAAACCAACCCATCCACCGTCCATTTTACCATATTTCCCCATTCGGTACCCATTTGGTTGTCTATAGTATTTTCCATAAGCTCTAATTGTTGCGACGTTAAATCGCCCAAGTACGCTTGTACGGCCTCGATATCCTCTTCATTGCTTTTACCGACGCCATTCTGCTGCGTATTATGATACCAATAGCATCCCCGTATAAAGGAATAGTATTCGTTAAAGCCCACCAGCACGCCGGTATATTCACCGTTGCCCGTTACGTTTTCAGGCTCTGCATAGCAGCTAAAAACAACCCCGGTATCCATGGTATCCATTTCGTCATGATTCCAGCCCACTATGCCGCCGGCATAATTTGTGCCACTCACCGTGCCACCGCGGGTGAGACAGGCGCCGACTCTGCCGTTATAGTTATAGCCTACGATACCCCCTACAGCCCAATCGTTAGTTGCTCTTACCGTGCAGTCAATCGCCTGGCAACCAAAGACCATGGCGCCATGATAATTTGTACCTGCAATGACCCCGGCAGGAGCATCAGAACTCTCTATCTCGGCCCCCTGCACAATCAACCTCACTATTAAGCCGTGGTTCTCGCTGAACAAGCCGGCGTTTGCCTCTAACCCATGGATGGTGTGTCCATCGCCGTCGAAAACTCTGCCTTCGGGCAGGCTCTTCGATTCGAGCGGTTCGGTCAGGGTGATGTCGCGCTGTAGCGTGAAGTCTGTAGACATATCTCCATTGTACCATGCCAGGAACCTTTCGCGTTCGGCGATATCGCCCGCACTGGTGCCACCGCCACCGCAGTAGATGACGTAGCGCTGGCCTTGAGCAAGACTGCCCTCAATACCGGAGAAGTCGCCGGCCTGAACACCATCGATCGAGTATGTTAAGTCTGAGCTTGAATTCGGGTAAAGATAGACAACCATATCATCGCCCGTGCCAGTTAGAGAGTTATTTACGACATAAGGTACATGCCCTGTATTGTGAGCATTTAATTTCATACCCTGCCACCCGGCGCCAAAGGTGAGCTCTTGCCCGGGCCGGATGCCGCGAAATACCAATTGTACACCTTGTGCACTTGAGGAATCAAAGGATATATTTAGACTCTGGTTCGCGGGTGCATCTCCATGAGAACTCGAATAAAACGGAGATAAGTCTTCGTCCTGGCTACCGTATAAGATGATGAAATTGGCTGAACTATATCCTGCCGGCCAGTAAAGTTCGTCATCGGTCGTCCACTCGGAACCGTTGTATTCGAGGATTCCGCTGAGCTGAAAATCCGAGTCATCAATATACATCGTTACATACAATTTATCGCCATTTTCCCACTCAACTATGCCTTTGCCTTTGTCTTCGCCTTCTTCGATATCCTTAATCCCCGCCCGTGTGCCGGGCGCATCGGTAAAAGCAGGTGGCTGCCCGATGACAAACTGTACCGGGCGGCCCTCGCCCTGCGTGCCTGCCATTTCATCATTATTACAAGCGGCGAGCAGCAGCAAGGCTACTGCGATAATTGTGGGGTGTATGTTTCTCTTTATCTTCATAATTCATCATTTTATAATTTCGGAACGGGTTTATTATTCGGGTTTTACGTATTTGTAATCCCAGTTGATGGTGTCGTCTTCGTTAAATAAATAATGGGCGGATACCTGTTGCATGGTTTGGCTACTTTCATTCCAAACGTATCCGGTGCTCCCGAGGTCGGTGCCTGGCGCAGCGCGGTTGTACCAGCAGGCAGTGAAGGTGTTAGTACCGCTGTCCGCCAATTTTTCCTGGTCGCTGCTACACAGAGTGTAGATATTGGTATTGCCGTCACGTACCAGCACCTTATCCACAGCGCTGCAATGAGAGATTTTACTATTATTGCTTTCATTCGCCAACATAAAGCCGTCACGCACATGTACATTGGCGATTTTTGCACCTTCAAGTCCAGAAAAAACAAAATCGGAAGAGGCCATACCGCTTTTCAAAATGGCGAATCCGTTTCCGTTGTAGGTACCACTAAAGTTGGGGCTAGGATTAGTTAACGTGATGTCGGCCACCTGAATAATCTTTTTATCCGAAGCAAGCGGCATAAGCCT
>DAMCMT010000013.1:0-237 GCA_032108265.1 Bacteroides sp. | reverse complement strand
CCAAATAGTCGTACCCCGGTACAACGTACTGTGGCACCCCCCAGATAGCCCCGGTCTCAGGGTCGGTTACAAAACCTACCTTCTGCTCCATGTTGATGTTGCAGTGCAGTAGTTTGCCGCTGGGCAGAGTGGCCTCGGCGGCGAAGGGGTGAATGTATTCTTGCGGGTGCGTGCCGTCTTTATATTCGATGGCAAATTTGAGATTCTCGATACCTGTCCCTCCCTGCATGGATAGCC
>DAMCMT010000012.1:79772-80292 GCA_032108265.1 Bacteroides sp. | reverse complement strand
TACGGTTATGCATAATATCACGCCTGCGGCGTTTTATGATTTCGCCCATTTATATTTATCTTATCGGCCATTTGCAATTATCATTCCGCGCATTTGCATTTATCATTCCGCCCATTTGCAATAGCAATGTTATGCAAAAGTATAACTCACCCCGCCATGCACCAACTATGTATTTATCATAAAATGAAACATTTGCAGCAAAATCATACCCCGCCGCCGTATATACCCGTATCTGCATCATCTTTATTATTAATTGGTGTATCTGTTATCCCCTAATCACACAGTTCAATCTATATTTGTGCCCTGACATTATTAATAACCTTAAAAGGAACAGAAAATGAAATTACGTGGAGTTTTACTTGCTCTTGCTTTTTGCGGACTGGCCCCGGCCATGAAAGCCCAGAACCCGTCCAACGAATTGTGGTATCAACAACCTGCCGACGAATGGATGAAATCGCTTCCCGTAGGCAACGGCAGACTGGGCGCCATGGTCTACGGCGGCGTACACACAGAAACCATT
>DAMCMT010000012.1:37808-79762 GCA_032108265.1 Bacteroides sp. | reverse complement strand
TCGGGCGAATACAACGAAAATCAGGAGCAGCCATTCGGGAAAGAGAAACTACAGGAACTAAGGAAATTATTTTTCGAAGGCAATCTCCGTGAGGGCAACCGCATAGCGAGTGAGTATCTTCGGGGAAATCAGGATGCCTTCGGTACCCATCTTCCGGTGGGCGACCTGAAACTGGAATTTACCTATCCGGGAGACGAGGTAAAGAACTACCGGAGAAGCCTCGACCTTAACCATGCAGTGACCGTAACTACTTATACCATAGGCGATATCACCTACCGTCAGGAAGTCTTTTCGAGTAATCCGGATGATGTGCTTGTTATGCGCATATCCGCTAACCGCCCAAAGTCCATCCATACAAAGTTATCGCTAAATCTACTTCGCGAGGCAGATATTAGTGTTGAAGGTAATCAACTTCTCTTCTCCGGAAAAGTATCCTTTCCCAAGCAGGGCAGGGGCGGGGGTAACTTTCAGGGGCGTATAAATGCCCATGCCGTTAATGGCAAGGTAACGCAGGGGCAGCAAGAACTTGCTGTCACAGCAGCCGACGAGCTAATACTGGTGATGGATATACGTACCGATTATAAAAACCCCTCGTACCGGGAGCAATGTAAAAATACGATAGCCGAAGCTTTGCGTAAACCCTATGACAACCTAAAATCAACCCATATAAAAGATTATTCCGCACTATTCAGCCGCGCTTCATTGTCTCTGGGCAACAACAAATTCGAAAACCTGCCCACAGATAAACGATGGGAGCAACGGAGAAAAGGCATGGACGATCCCGGGCTGGATGCGCTGTTTTTCCAGTATGCCCGCTATTTACTTATAGCATCTTCGCGCGAGAATTCGCCCTTACCCGTTGCCTTGCAGGGGTTCTTCAATGATAACCTGGCCTGCAATATGGGTTGGACGAACGACTACCACCTCGATATCAATACCCAGCAAAACTACTGGATATCCAATATCGGCAACCTCGCCGAATGCAATATTCCTTTGTTCAATTACATTAAAGACCTTTCCGTACACGGCGCCCGTACCGCCCGTACTGTTTATGGCTGCGAGGGATGGACGGCTCATACCACCGCCAACGTATGGGGATATACAGCACCATCCAGCCATATCGGCTGGGGGCTTTTCCCGACTGCCGGTTCGTGGCTCGCCACCCACTTATGGACGGAATACGAGTTTACCCGCGACAAAGAGTACCTAAGAAACATTGCCTACCCCTTACTCAAAGGAAGCGCAGAGTTCCTGCTCGATTACATGGTGCTAGACCCACAGAGCGGTTACCTCATGTCGGGCCCCAGCATATCGCCCGAAAACAATTTCATCTATCAGGGCGAAACCCTCAGCGCATCCATGATGCCTACGTGCGACCGGGTTCTGGCTTATGAGATATTCCAATCCTGCATACAGTCTGCCGATATATTGGGTATTGATAAAGAATTCAGGAATACATTGCAGTCGGCCGTCAGTAAGCTACCGCCTCTCCGCCTGCGGGCAAATGGTGCTGTACGCGAATGGTTCGAGGATTACGACGAGGGGAGTCCCAATCACCGGCATACCACTCATTTGCTTGCACTCTATCCCTATTCCCAGATAACACCGGAGAAAACACCACTACTCGCCGCCGGTGCAAGGAAAACAATTGAAGACCGTCTCGCCGCCTCCGGCTGGGAGGATGTGGAATGGAGTCGCGCCAACATGATATGTTTCTACGCCCGGCTGAAAGATGCAGAGGAAGCGTACAACAGCGTATCCATTCTGGAGAGCCAGTTTATCCGCGAAAACCTCCTCAGTATGTCGCCCGAGGGCATTGCAGGTGCCCCTTATGATATATTCATTTTCGATGGTAATACTGCCGGAGCGGCGGGTATAGCGGAAATGCTTTTGCAGAGTCACGAAGGATATATAGAACTGTTGCCGTGCTTGCCTGAACAGTGGGGGGATGGTAGTTTCTCCGGGTTTTGTGCGCGTGGAGGAGTTGAGGTATCGGCGGAATGGCGTAATTCTGTAGCTACAAATATCTCATTGAAGGCAACGCAGGATAATGAGTTCTCTTTGAAGATTCCAGAGAATGGGAATTATAAATTCAGGATGAATGGCAAGGCGCTTCGCTCTAAAGTAGATGAGAAGGGGTTACTTACTGTTGATATGAAGAAGGGAGATTTGTTGGAGGTTGTGTTATGAGATTTTAGGTATACAACAAGGCTGAATTCCGTTAAATCAGAATTCAGCCTTGTCCTCGTTGTAAGATGTGAGGAGGATTATTAATAAAAATAAATATTAAGTATCGATATTGGCATAAGTAGCATTCTCTTCGATAAACTCGCGGCGTGGACCTACATCTTCGCCCATAAGCATGGAGAAAATATAATCGGCTTCGGCTGCGTTTTCGATGTTTATTTGCTTCAGTATGCGGTTTTCGGGGTCCATGGTTGTTTCCCACAATTGCTGTGCGTTCATTTCTCCCAAACCTTTGTAGCGCTGTGTGTGGACGGCGTTTTCGGAACCGCCACCATATTTCTCGATGAACGCCATACGCTGCTCGTCTGTCCAGCAGTACTCCTCGACCTTGCCTTTTTTACAAAGATAGAGCGGGGGAGTGGCGATGTACAGGTATCCGTTGCGGATAATTTCGGGCATATAACGGAAGAAGAATGTCATAATCAGCGTGTCGATGTGCGAACCGTCGACGTCAGCATCGGTCATGATAATAATCTTCTTGTAGCGCAGCTTTTCGATGTTGGCAGCTTTGCTGTCATCTTCGGTACCGATAGTTACGCCCAGGGCAGTGTATATGTTGCGGATTTCGTCGCTTTCCAATGCTTTGTGATACATGGCTTTCTCCACGTTCAAAATCTTTCCACGAAGCGGAAGGATAGCCTGGAACGCACGGTTACGGCCTTGCTTGGCTGTACCGCCTGCCGAGTCTCCTTCGACGAGGAAAAGTTCGCATCTGTCCGGGTCGCGGTCTGAACAGTCGGCCAGCTTGCCGGGAAGTCCACCACCCGACATAGGTGATTTGCGCTGTACCATCTCTCGGGCCTTGCGGGCAGCGTGACGTGCGGTGGCAGCTAATATAACTTTATCTACAATTACTTTGGCTTCTTTCGGATGCTCTTCCAGGTAATTGTTAAGTGCTTCGCCCACGGCCTGGTCAACAGCACCCATAACCTCGTTGTTCCCCAATTTGGTTTTGGTCTGTCCTTCGAACTGTGGTTCGGCTACTTTGATAGATATTACAGCCGTAAGACCTTCGCGGAAGTCGTCGCCTGAGATTTCAACCTTTACTTTTTCAAGCATTTTGGAATCTTCGGCGTATTTCTTTAGCGTACGGGTCAGTGCGCGGCGGAAACCTGCCAGGTGCGTACCTCCTTCGATGGTGTTGATGTTGTTAACATACGAGTGAATATTTTCGCTGTACGAAGTGTTATACATGATGGCAACATCTACCGGAATTCCCTGCTTTTCGGTGCTGATGGATATAACATCGGGTATCAGCCTTTCGCGCGATGAGTCGATGAACCGTACAAACTCTCTCAGTCCTTCTTCCGAATGGAAAACCTCGCTTTTGTAGCTGCCGTCTTCATTCTTTTCGCGCATGTCGGTCAGCGTAATGGTCAAACCTGCGTTCAGGAAAGCCAGTTCGCGCATGCGGGTGGCCAGTATATCGTATCTGTACTCAAGTACGGAGAATATGCTGTCGTCGGGGCGGAAAGTCTGGCGTGTTCCGGTTTTTTCGGATGTGCCGACTACTGCTACATCGCTTACGGGCTTACCGCAGCAGTATTCCTGGCGGTATAGTTTTCCGTCGCGGGATACTTCCGTAATCATCTGGGTAGATAGTGCGTTCACACAGGATACACCTACACCGTGAAGGCCTCCGGATACTTTATATGAATCTTTGTCGAATTTACCCCCGGCGTGCAGTACGGTCATTACTACTTCGAGGGCCGATTTTTGTTCTTTTTCATGGAAATCAACCGGGATACCGCGTCCGTTATCCTCAACTGTTATCGAGTTGTCCTCATTGATAGTTACATCAATATGGGTGCTATATCCGGCGAGGGCTTCGTCGATAGAGTTATCAACGACCTCGTAAACTAGGTGATGCAGTCCTTTCAGTCCGGTATCACCGATATACATGGCAGGGCGTTTTCTTACCGCTTCCAATCCTTCGAGAACCTGAATACTGTCTGCTGAATAGGTACCGTTGTTATTGGTAACTTGTTCTTCAATCATAATTTTATTTTCCTATTAAAATAACTTAGCAAAGATAGTAAAAAAACTCCATATTGCGTGTTAAATAATCCATTAAAAACAAAGGTTTTAGCGCTTTTTATGGTTGTAGAAAGGGGGGGTGTGAATAACGCAAAAAGGCCGGACTAAAAAGTCCGACCTTTAACTTAATATCGTATATTAAATATAAATCTTAAGCTAATTTGTTGATGTAAAGAGCCAGCTTTGACTTCAGGTTGTTAGCCTTGTTTTTGTGAATGATATTCACCTTTGCCAACTTGTCAACTTTCTTAACAACGATGGGGTACAACGCTACAGCTTCTGATTTGTCAGTGGTTGAACGAAGCTTTCTTACTGCATTACGCATTGTTTTTGCATAATATCTGTTGTGAAGCTTTCTTTTTTCTTCCTGTCTGATCCTTTTTAATGATGATTTGTGATTTGCCATCTCGACTAATCTTTTTTATTTTCGTTTATTGTTTTATTTTGGTAGCCCATAGGGGAGTCGAACCCCTCTTTCAAGAATGAAAATCTTGCGTCCTAACCGATAGACGAATGGGCCAGTAAGTCAAGCATCTCTGCATGTTGCTTTCGGTGTTTCTCCCGATTGCGGATGCAAATGTAGAGACTATTTTTGAATTGGCAAAACATTTGCAGGAAATATTTTTTAGGTTTTAGGAAATATATGTTGTTAGTGCTTGATTATCAATGGATAATCCTATTTGTAAATTAATGATGTTAGTACAAAAACAAGAGGGTGTGTCATAAGTCGAAGCGTTCTTTGTGTAAGTTACAAATTATAAGTAAGCACTGAAAGTGTGTTCGATTCTAGCCTAGGGTTTCAACCCTAGGCTAGAATCGAATCGGGCTTTTAGCCCTCAAAGAGCATAGTTAATTTTCTACTTACAAATCGTAACTTCCTTAATGTATCGAATGACTTTTGACACACCCTCTGGTATGTGTGAGTAGGCCGGGTTAATTATTTATCCCAGCAGTTCTTTTACTTTTGCAGATATGGCGCGGCCTTCGGCCAGTCCGGCTAGTTTTTTGGATGCTACGCCCATTACTTTGCCCATGTCTTTGCCGCTGGTGGCACCGGTTTCGGCTATGATTTCTTTGAGTGCGGCTTCCAGCTCTTCGGGCGACATTTGTTGAGGGAGATATGTTTCCATAACCTTAACCTGTGCAAGTTCTGCGTCGGCAAGGTCGTCACGACCCTGTGCTTTGTATACTTCGGCAGAGTCTTTACCTTGTTTTACGAGTTTCTGGATGATTTTCAGGGAATCTTCATCGGCAAGCATATCATTGGCGCCCGGGGCGGTTTTGGCTTCGATAAAGAATTTCTTTACGTTCCTGAGTGTTTCGAGGGCAACTTTGTCCTTGGCTTTCATTGCGTTTTTAATGTCTTCGCTGACGGTATCGAATAGGTTCATAATATTGAAAATTGAAAGTTGAAAATTGAAAGTTGAAAATTGAAAGTTGAAAATGAAGAAAGGAGGAATTGTGATACCGCATGGTAACTTTCAATTTTCAATTCTCCATTTTCAATTTATTAAAAGGTTATTACGCCGCCAAAGTCGACTACATTGTTTTCCTGTTCGGCGATGTTGGCTTTGGCTTTATCTTTAATCTTGTTCAGCATGGTTTTATCCCGTTCGTAGGTTGCGGTTTCTTCTACCATGGCGATGATATCATCATTGTCCAGGTCTTCCGGTGTGAACAGGAATATTTGTCTGCGGCGGCGTATAGAGCGTCTTCCGAAGAGGTCGGTGTCTCCTCCGTAGGCTTTCTGGATACGTTCTTTGTTCTTCTCGCGCAGTTCTTCCAGTTGTATCTGACGTTCTTCTTCTTCCCGGCTGCGGTGCTGAAGTACTTCTTCGCGGTGGGGAACGTTCTCCATACCAAAACCGGTGGCAAGAACGGTGATTTTGACTCTTTTGTCCAGTTCCTCATCGAGTGCAACCCCCCAGATAACTTCGACGTCTTCGTGGAATTTGCTCATGAACTCGTGTACTTCGTTCATTTCTTCCATCATCAGTTCGGAGTTGTCGCAGAATGAAACATTCAGCATTACCTTTTTGGCGTTGAAGATGTCGTTGTTATTCAGCAACGGTGAGTGCAGGGCGTCGTCAATGGCTTTGCTCACGCGGTTATCACCTTCACCGAAACCGGTAGACATAATGGCTACGCCTCCGTCTTTGAGGATGGTTTTCACATCGGCAAAGTCGAGGTTTACTTTTCCGCGGGTGGTGATGATTTCGGCAATGCTTTTAGCGGCAATGGACAGGGTGTCATCGGCGCGACCGAAAGCGTTCATAAAGGTAAGATCGGAATATATATCGCGCAGGCGTTCGTTATTGATAACGAGTAGGGCATCGACATGTTCGCCGATACGCTCTACACCGTCCAGTGCCTGTATGATTTTCTTTTCGCCTTCGAAGCGGAAGGGAATGGTAACGATACCTACGGTAAGTATTTCCATTTCTTTGGCAATGCGGGCAATAACGGGTGCGGCTCCTGTTCCTGTTCCTCCACCCATACCGGCGGTGATGAATACCATTTTGGTACCGTCGCTCAGCAGCTTTTGCAGGTCATCTATACTCTCTTCGGCGGCCATCCGGGCTTTCTCCGGCCGGTTTCCTGCGCCCAGTCCTTCGGTAATGGAACGTCCAAGCTGAAGTTTTACGGGTACGGGAGAGTCTTTGAGCGCCTGATTGTCCGTATTACATACTACGAATGTTACATCGTGTATGCCTTCCCGGTACATGTGGTTGACAGCGTTGCCTCCACCACCGCCTACACCGATCACTTTAATGATTTTCGGTGAGTCTGTCGGGAAATCAAATTGTACTAACTCGTCTGTCATAATATTTAAGTTTATAGTTTACTTGTAGAGACGCACGGCGTGCGTCTGGAATTGTTTTGGGTTTTCAATAATGAGACGCATGCCATGCGTCTCTACAGGAAAAATCACATTTCTTCGTCTGAGAATAAATCATTCGACACGTTTGATATTTTCTCTACCGTAGTTTTAAACCAGTTCTTCTTTGGCTTTTTGGGCTTTGGAGGGTCTTTCTTTACTTCGGCAGTTTCTTTTATCTGTGCTCCGAACAGGTCGGTCGGAGTTGTGGGTTGCTCGATAGTAACCGGTTTTTCAGGTTCTTTGGCTTTACGGCAATTCTCTGTTCCCTCGGTCAGAAGTCCAAGTATTGTATTTTCCGTACCATCTTTTTCCATAACTACTGTACCCTCCAGTTGCACTTCGTTGCGGATGAAACGGGCTACGCGTACTTTCTGGTTTGTTTTTTTATGGATAAACTCGTTGAACTTGCGGAGATTGGTTCCACCGCCGGTAATAACGAATCCGGAACGGATTTTATCATCATAGCCCGAAAGTTCTATCTGGTTCCATACGTTGGCGATGATTTCTTCGGCACGAGCTTCCACAATGTCGTTCAGCTTTTGCAGTTCAATGATGCGGCTGCCGTCTTCCAGTTGGATAACGGTTTCTTTTCCGTCTTCCGCTTCTTCTTCGTACATTACATTTCCGTACTGTATCTTTAGCATTTCGGCCTCTTCATCTTCCATTTGCAGGGTGGTGATGTCATGGGTGATACTATTTCCACCGAGTGGAATGACAGTAAGGAAACGGAGTATGTTGTTTTTGTATATGGATACGGTAGTGGTATCTGCACCGAAATCGACCAGGGCACAGCCTGAACGCATTTCAGCGTCGGTCAGTATAACTTTGGCGGTTTTCATGGGCGAGACGAGTAGGTCGGCTATTTCAACATTCGCCATCTTGAAGCAGCTTTCTAGTTTGGTTTTCAAGGCTTTGCGGGCGATGATATTCAGGAAACGGCCTTCGATATCCCGTCCGGCTATTCCTACAGGGTCGGCTTCGAGGTTGATGCCGATTTTGTATTCCTGTGGTTCTACTTCCAGAATTTCCAAATCATTGAGCAGGGTAGTGGCACGGTTTTCGTCGGAGATTTCGTCAATCAGTTGGCGCGAGATGATGGTTTCCTCGTCCAGATGACGTTCGATTTCATTCATCCGCGAGTGGAGAGATTGTCCGCTGATGCCCACATATACCTTTCCGATAGCATCATCCGGTTCAAGGTTATTCTCCAAAGCGGCAACAATGGTTTTGATAGCCTTGGATGTTTTATCGAGGTTAAGTACTACTCCTTTCCGTATG
This sequence comes from Bacteroides sp., assembly GCA_032108265.1. Taxonomy (GTDB): domain Bacteria; phylum Bacteroidota; class Bacteroidia; order Bacteroidales; family Bacteroidaceae; genus Bacteroides. Next base: position 71,319 of record DAMCMT010000012.1, on the reverse strand, counting down.
AAACCGGAAGAGTCTTCCGTAGCCTGAGCGAGGATTTTGATACTTCCGTCATCCTGCTTTTTGCCCACCATTCCGTATATCTTTGACGAGCCTAATTCTATCGCTGCAATGAAATCGGTCATAAAGTTATGAGTTTTGAGTTATAAGTTTTGAGTTTCTTTATTTCTTTGTGCAAATAATCTGGTTGCTGAATTCCAGATTAATGCGGTCATATTTATTCCAGCCCACTTTATTGAGTCCTTTTCGATAGAACTCTTTCAGGCGGCTGAGTTTGTTTTCGTAATCATCTATCTTGCCCAGGAATACGATATGGTCGCCCACGCGGGGAACCAATTCAATTTCCTTTGATGAAAGAACGTTTATTTGTTCGATTTGTGCATTCCAGAACTTATTTTTTTGCAGGAATTGTGCAAAATCGTATAATTCTTTGGTGGCGAACTCTTTCTCGACATTCCCGGTTACAACGGCGAGATGTGCTACACACCGCGAATCGGGCATGACACCACCTTTGTTGTCGATATAGTAATTTTCTCCGTTTCGGCTCATGATGCGTAATACGGGTACACGCTGGGTAACTTCTACCGCAATGTTGCCGTTGGGGGTTTTATAACATTCTACTTCGTCAATCAGCGGATGTTTGCCCAGGGTTTCTTCCATGGTTTTGCAGATAATGTCTTCCATAGGTTTTCCTACCGGGTTCATTTCGTTCTTATTCAGCAGAGTGGTGACTTCCTTTTTAGTCACAAACCCAGCATTGACTGAATCTTTAATTACCAGTTCGATGTCCTTGCACACCTGTCCGGCGGGCTGGACATTGAAAGCGGTTATGGCTACAATCAGATAAACCACAACCAGCGTAAAGATTACTGTGGAAAAAATCTTCTTAATCATCGGCTTTCGAGCATTTCGGTTATTGCAGGTACATAATCTTCAATGTCGCCTGCACCGAGGGTTATTAAAATATCCAGTGGTTTATCGCGGAGTCTTTCAATCAGTTCCTGTTTGGTGCAGAGGCTTTTTTTTGTATCCGGATGAATGTGGTTGAGTATCAGTTCGCTGGTTACTCCCGGAATGGGAAGTTCCCGTGCGGGATAAATATCCAGTAAAACCACTTCATCCGCCAGTGAGAGGCTGTCGGCAAATTCTTTATAGAAATCGTTTGTCCGGCTATACAGGTGGGGCTGGAAAACAACGGTTATTTTCCTGTCGGAGTATAGTTCTTTTAATGAACCTATACTTTGGGCAATCTCGGCAGGGTGGTGAGCGTAATCGCTCAGGAAAACGAGACTATCGGTTTTGATTTTAAAATCGAACCGGCGGTCGACCCCCCGGAAGCTAGCCATTCCTTGTTTGATTTCTTCGGGTGTAACGCCGCTTAACAGGGCCAACGCCATAGCTGCAACACCGTTTTCAATGTTGATGCTGACGGGCACACCGAGTTTGATATCATTTATCCGTAGTTCGGGAGCAACAAAGTCGATAATGATTTCTCCATTGCCGATACGGATGTTCTCTGCATGAAAATCTCCTTCATTGCGCGAGTAGGTATATATCCGTACTCCTTCCTGAACTTTGGGTTGTAGGGCGATACCTTTTCGCATAATAAGACAACCACCCGGTTGAATGAGGGAAGTGTACTTTTCAAAGCTTTCCATATAGGCTTCTTCGGTGCCGTATATATCCAGGTGGTCGGGGTCGGTAGATGTGATAACCGACATATATGGAGATAACCAGTGGAAAGAACGGTCGAACTCATCGGCTTCAATCACTGTGTACGGACTGTCTTTGGAGAGCAATAGATTGGTGCCGTAGTTTTTTGAAATACCTCCAAGGAAAGCAGTGCAACCCACATGCGACTGGTACAGTAAATGTGCAGTCATTGTCGATGTGGTTGTCTTTCCGTGAGTACCTGCCACACACAAGGCTTTACTGGAACGGGTAATAGTACCGAGTACCTGTGCCCGCTTCTGTATTTCGAATCCGTTTGTGCGGAAGTAGGTTAATTCCGAATGGTCGGCAGGGACGGCGGGAGTATAGACAACAAGTGTTGTATCCTTGTTCCGGCATGAGGCCGGAATTAAATCGACATTATCTTCGTAATGAATCATTGCGCCTTCGGAATTCAATTTTTCGGTCAATTCGGTGGTGGTGCGGTCGTATCCGGCTACAATTTTTCCTAAGTGAAGAAAGTAGCGGATAAGGGCACTCATCCCGATGCCACCGGCACCGACGAAATAAACTGATTTGATAGCGTCTATATTCATTTTTTATTTGCTAATTTAATTACTTCTTGAGCGATAATTGTTGCTGAATCCGGCAAAGCCAGTTTGCTTATATTCTGTCTCAGCGTTTGCAGGCGGTCTTCATTATTTATTGTTTCCAGTGCCGTTGAAATTAATTTTTCATTGGCTTCGGAGTCTTTTACATAAATGGCGGCATCTTTATTTACTAATGCCATTGCATTTTTTGTTTGATGGTCTTCGGCTACGTTGGGCGAGGGTACCAAGATAACTGCTTTTCCCAGCAAACAGAACTCGGAAATGGAACCTGCGCCCGCGCGTGATATTATCAAATCGGCTGCTTTGTAAGCGCTTGCCATATCTTTTATGAAATCGGTTGTATGAAGGTTGGGAATATCACCCATTGCTTCTACTGATTTTAAAGCCCTTTCATAATACAACTTTCCTGTTTGCCAGATGAATTGTATGCCGGAAGTTTTAATTTCTTCCAGATGTGCTATGATGCAATTGTTAATGCTTTGTGCACCCAGGCTTCCACCGAGGATTAATATTGTTTTCTTATCCGGGTCGAGTTTGTACCGGGTGAGTGCTTCTTCTTTGGTGACGGTACTTTTCAGCAAGTCCTGTCGCACCGGGTTTCCGGTTAATATAATCTTGTCGGCTGGAAAGAATTTTCCCATTTCATCGTAAGCTACACAAATTTTGCGGGCGTTCTTTGCCAGCAGTTTATTGGTTACCCCGGCATAGGAATTTTGTTCCTGTATCAGGGTAGGAATATTCATGGATGCTGCAACTTTCAGGGTAGGGCCACTGGCATAACCGCCTACACCGACAGCCACATCAGGTTGAAAATCACGGATAATCTTCCGGGCTTTCAATTGGCTTTTGGCGAGTTTATATAATACGGCGAAGTTCTTCATCAGGTTTTTACGGTCGAATCCGGCAACGGGCAAGCCGATGATTTTATATCCGGCATCGGGCACGCGCTGCATCTCCATCCGTCCCTCGGCGCCGACGAAGAGTATCTCGGCATCCGGAACGAGTTCACGGATAGCGTTTGCAATGGATATGGCGGGGAAGATATGGCCTCCGGTGCCGCCGCCGCTGATGATTACTCGCATATATTGTTTCTATTTAGTTTTAAATCCTTCAATTACTTTTCTGGGAGTATTCAGTAATTTATCCTTTACTTGTAACCCCGCTAATGCCTCGTTGATAAGCTCTAATTGCATACGTGTATCTTCGTTGATATCGTTATAGTCGGCAAATACATCTTCGATATATTCTTTGAGTTCTATAATTTCCAATTGTAATTCTTGTAAACCATTAGAACTAGGGGTAAGCAACAGTTGTCTGGCAGCTACGAATGCACGCATGATTCCTCTGTTTATTTCAATGGCTGTTTTGGAGTTGAGAACACTTGATAACATTGCGACACCTAATTCACTAAAGGCAAAAGGAGGATATTTAATATTATACCCACGTCCTTTGTTCAAGGACGCAAATTGCGACCTTGAAAGTTCGACCATTTCTTCTTTTGTCAGTTCAAACATAAAATCATCTCCTTCGAAACGTTCTATATTGCGCCTGACAGCTTCCTTTAAACGCTTTGTTTCGATTCCATATAAGCCGGCCAAGTCAAAATCAAGCATTACCCGATGTCCTCTGATTTCGTATATTTTGTTTTGTATAACCTGTAACTCTACCATAAATTGTAGTTCATTTTTTTAAGGTCACAAATTGTGACCTTTAATTTTCAAACTCCGTATCACTATTCAATATCTGAGCCGTTGGCTCCGCTGCTGCTACAAGCTCAGCTTCTTCTGCCAACAAACGTAAACGTTCGGCTTCTGCCAGTTCTTCGGCCTCTTTTTCTTCTTCCAACCGCTGGGTGTAGCGGCTAACGCTGAGTATCATGCCGATATAAGCACAATTAATCAGCGTACTCGTTCCCCCTTTACTGATAAGTGGAAGTGGTTGCCCGGTGACGGGGAATAGCCCCACTGCTACCATCATATTTAATAATGCCTGCGAAACGAGCATCAATGCGATGCCCATGACGAGAAAAGCGGGAAACGTTCGGTTGCATTTTTGCGCTATTCGTCCGGCGCGGACGAGTAACCATATATATAGAATAACCACAAAGGCTCCTCCTATCAGCCCGAGTTCTTCGACAATGATGGCAAAAATAAAATCGGAGAATGCCTGGCTAAGGAAATCACGTTGTACAGAATTACCCGGTGCTTTGCCGATGACTCCGCTGCTGGCAATGGCTATGCGGGCGTGGGCAATCTGTCCATCTTTGTCGATATCGAATTTGGCGGCAGGTACTTCTTCGTCCTCGGTGAAGTTTACAATACGGTTTTTCCATGTACTCATACGGTGCAAGAAGGGAATTTCCGTATCAGCGGGAATAGCCAATGCCACACCACCGATGAATACTCCGACCAGTGCAATGACACCGAACAGCTTGAGCATCTTTTTCCAGGCCACGCGGCCAATAATCATCATTAATACTACGACTCCGAAGAGTAACATAGCAGTAGAAAGGTTTTCGGGTGCGATGAGACAGCAAACCAATCCGGTAATGATAAGAATGTATTTGAATGCGTTGGGGTTTGCACCCTGTTCCGTTTGTTTTTTTGAGAGGATGAACGATACGGCGATGATAACGGCCATCTTTGCCAGTTCCGAGGGTTGGAACTGGATACCAAAGAATGTCATCCAGCGGGCAGCACCATTAACGCGGTCGCCGGTAACAACACCCATGACAGTAACGAATGCGAGCAACAGCACTGAAACGGGTAGCAGGAACAGCGGGAATACCTGATACCATTTATAGGGTATATTGTGTAGTAGGATAACAACCGCAACACCTACCATCAGGATAACAGAGTGTTGGGTAATGGGTGCCCAGTGGTCTCCACTTTTGTAGGTAAGTGTGCTGGCGGCACTGAATACCTCAATGATGGAAATAACGCAAAGGAACAGGAAGATTATCCAGATTACTTTGTCGCCTTTAAATAAATTCTTCAACAAATCCATTCTTAATAATTTTGAATTTTGAATTATGAATTTTGAATTAGCATTACTGATACTGCATGGTAATTTAAAATTCAGAATTCAAAATTTATAATTTCAAAACTTCGTCCTTAAACTGATTACCCCTGTCTTCGTAATTCTTAAACAAGTCGAAGCTGGCGCAACAGGGACTTAACAGTACTACACCGCCTTTTTCGGCCATATCGTATCCACTCCGAACGGCATCTTTCATGCTTTGGACATCTGCTATCGGCAGGCCGAAGCTATCGAAGAAAGTGTGCAGTTTCGAGTTATCAGTTCCCATAAATACCAGCCCGGTACACTTCTGGCGCACGAGGTCGGCTATTTCTTTGTAATCGTTTCCTTTGTCGACGCCGCCAAGAATCAATATTGTACCCGTAGGCATACTTTGCAGGGCATACCAGCAGGAATTTACGTTGGTGGCTTTTGAGTCGTTGATGAACTCGATGCCTCGAACGCGTGCCACTCTTTCCAAACGATGTTCCACTCCTTTAAATTCGGAGAGAGCCTTGCGGATGTTTTCTTTATCAATACCCGCAACATTGGCCGAGATACCTGCCGCCAGTGAGTTGTACAGATTGTGCGTACCGTTCAGTGCCAGTTCTTCCTGCTCCATATTGAATGCAATCGGCTCGTTGATTTTCAGTTCGTTATCTTCCACGTAGGCAATGGCACCTTCTTCCTTGACGGCGGCAAACGGGTACATATGCGCACGTATGCCGTGTTTATCGAGTTCTTTCTTAATAATAGGGTCATCGTTCCAGAAGATGAAAGCATCTTCGGGCTTCTGGTTTTGGGTAATGCGGAATTTGGCATCCACATACTCCTGCATATTGTGGTTGTAGCGATCCAGATGGTCGGGTGTAATATTCAGTAACACCGCTGTATGGGCACGGAAATCGTACATATTATCGAGTTGGAAGCTGCTGAGTTCGATGACATAATAATCGCGGTCGGCCTCGGCAACTTGTAGGGCGAGGCTGCGGCCGATGTTTCCGGCTAGTCCTACATTGAGCCCGGCGCTTTTGAAAATGTGGTATATCAGGCTGGTGGTGGTGGTTTTACCATTACTGCCGGTAATACAAATCATCTTCGCATCGGTATAGCGTCCGGCAAACTCGATTTCGGAGATAATCGGGGTGCCTTGCGCAATCAACTTTTGTATGACGGGCGCTTCGTTGGGTATGCCGGGACTTTTAATTACTTCATCGGCACCCAGAATGAGTTCTTCGGTATGCTGCCCCTCTTCCCACGGGATGTTGTGTTTATCCAGCAGTGATTTGTATTTATCCTTAATGGCAGAAGTATCTGATACAAAGGTATCAAAGCCTTTGACCCGGGCCAGTACTGCTGCTCCCGAACCGCTTTCGCCTGCTCCTAATATCACTATTCTATTCATTCGCTTATATAAATTGGTTCCTGCATTTATGAATGCATGAATTATATCTGTTTGTAATAATAAATGTTCTTTGTGCAAGAGTGTACATTCTTCCACTGCAAGAGTGTACACTTTTAAGGTATAAGAGTGTACACTCTTGGGGGGTAAAAGTGTACACTCTTAGGGGGTAAGAGTGTACACTCTTGCAAGAAGCCAATAAATCCTGTTCAGAAAGCCCACAGCAGGGATTGGTAGAAGGGTTTTTGTAAAATAAAATCTTTCTATCCGTTTTTTGATGTCCTGATATTTCTAAATTTGGGCTTATCTGCATTATCTTATTTTCAACGTTATTATTGTTATTGCGGCTAACACAATGGTGACAATCCAGAAACGAACGGTTATTTTCGATTCGTGGAATACATTGCTTGGCTTGGTGAACATATACGTGCAATTCGGGTCGAGTTGTGCCATTGTTGTACGGAAATGATCGTGTATAGGCGTCCGCTTGAACAGGCGTTGTTTAACTCCTTTCTTCTTTCCTTTTTTAAAGTAATTTACTTGTAGAATTACCGACAGGTTTTCGACCAGGAATACCCCGCATAATATAGGTATAAGGAGTTCCTTGTGTATAACGATGGCAAACACAGCTATGATACCTCCAATGGTAAGACTACCTGTATCGCCCATAAACACCTGTGCCGGGAAAGCGTTGTACCACAGGAAACCGATAAGGGCTCCTACAAATGCACAGATAAATATTACCAGTTCTTCGCTACCGGGTATGTACATAATGTTGAGGTAGCTGGCAAAAGCGGTATGACTGGATACGTATGCCAGTATACCAAGGGCAACCCCGATAATGGCGGAGTTACCGGCAGCCATACCATCCATGCCGTCGTTCAGGTTTGCACCGTTGGACACGGCAGTTACTACAAATATGGTAACCAGAACAAACAGAATCCAGCCGGCCGTCTGGGCGTGTTCGCCCATAAAGCCGACTATATCTGCATAGTCAAGGTTATTATTCTTAAAGAACGGAATGGTGGTTTTGGTGGATTTGATTGCTTCGCTTCCGTGTATAACCACGTCTTTTCCGTCACGTTCTACTTCGATATTTTCGCGGATAACCATGTTGGGGCTCAGGTAGAGGGTGAGGCCGACAATGAGTCCGAGACCTACTTGTCCGATGACTTTGAATTTTCCGTGCAGTCCTTCTTTGTCTTTTTTGAATATTTTGATGTAATCGTCGGCAAAACCCAGAGCGCCCAACCAAACGGTGGTGATGAGCATAAGTATCATGTATATATTATCCAATCGGCCTAGGAGGAGGCAGGGCACGAGTATGGCAACAATGATGATGACGCCGCCCATGCTGGGTACTCCAACCTTTCCTACATTGAACGGGTCGATGCTTGCGTCGCGCTGTACTTCGGTGATTTGTTTGCGTTTCAGCAGGTTAATGAAACGGTCGCCGAAAATACTGGATATGAGCAAAGCAAGTATCACCGCCATGAGTGCACGGAAGGAGATGTAGTTGAATATCCCCGAGCCGGGAAAATCAAACTTTTGGAGCCATTGGAAAAAATAATATAGCATAGAGTTATGAGTTATGAGTTTTGAGTTTTGAGTTTTCTTGCCGTATACGGGTAACCAGTGAAATTAGCATGGCTCTTACCTCTCCTATTTTTGATGTTGCTGTTTCGTATTCTTGGGTTGCTATGTAGGATAAATCTTTTGATAAAAGGAACTGATAATCAATTTCATTGGCTGAGCCAATAGCTATGTTTAGAAAATGAGCAATATCTAGGTTGCTGTTTCTGCCACAACCCTCTGCTATATTCATGGGTATTGAGCTGGCTGCACGTCGCATTTGTTGTACTAGCGCATATAGCTCTTCTTTAGGATATCCGGTGGTTATCCGATAGGTGTAAAGTGTTAATTCGTGTGCTTTTTCCCACACACTCAGTTTCTTATAATCCTGCATAGCTAAAACTCATTACTCATTACTCTAAACTCATCACTTAAAACTTCTTTATCGTCAAAATGATGTTTGACACCTTTCACATCCTGATAATTCTCATGGCCTTTCCCGGCTACGAGTATTACATCTCCCGGTTGGGCCAACATACACGCGGTGCGGATTGCTTCGCGGCGGTCGGTGATGCTGATGGTTTTTTTCCTGTCCTCATCACTCAATCCGGCAAGCATATCTTTAATAATGTCTTCCGGCTCTTCGAAGCGGGGATTGTCTGAAGTTATAATTACGCGGTCGCTCAAACGGGCAGATTCTTTGGCCATAATGGGGCGTTTACCTTTGTCGCGGTTGCCTCCGGCACCGACTACGGTGATAATGTTGCCCTTTCCCTGTACTATTTCCTGTATGGTGTTTAGTACGTTGACCAATGCGTCGGGGGTATGTGCATAATCTACAATGGCAGTGAAATCTGCGGGCGAACGAAGTGTCTCGAACCTTCCGGTTACAGGGGTAAGGGTACTGAGTGCCAGCAATACATCCTCTTCCTTTTTACCCAGCAACACAGCAGTACCAAATACGGCGAGTAGGTTGTAGGCGTTGAAACGTCCGATAAACTGCACAAACAATTCCTTATTATTGAAATCAAGGAGCATACCGTCGAAATGGGGTTCGAGGATGCGGCCTTTGAAATCACTCAGACTACGAAGTGAATAGGTATATACTTTTGAACGGGTATTCTGGGTCATTACCAAACCGTTCTTATCGTCCAGATTAGTAAGACTAAAGGACGTTTTCGGCATATCGTCGAAGAATTTCTTTTTTGCTTTCAGATAATTCTCCATACTACCGTGATAGTCCATGTGGTCTCGGGTTAGATTGGTGAAAATCCCTCCGGCGAATTTCAGTCCGTTGATACGCTTTTGTTCGATGGCGTGCGAACTGACTTCCATGAATACGAATTTGCACCCCTCATCTGCCATACGGCCCAGCAATGCGTTGAGCGTGATTGGGTCAGGCGTAGTATGTTCTGTAGGAATCTCTTCATCGTCTATGTAGTTGCAGACGGTGGAGATTAGCCCGGTTTTATAGCCGAACTTCCGGAACATATTATATAATAAGGTGGCGGTGGTAGTTTTTCCGTTGGTGCCGGTTACGCCTACCAATTCTATTTTATCTGTGGGGTTGCCGTAGAAAGCAGTGGCTATCTTTCCGGTAGCATCTTCAGTATCCGCTACTTGTATGTAAGTAATGGCTTTGTTGATATCTTCGGGTAACGTTTCGCATAATACGGAAGTGGCTCCGGCGGCGATGGCTATCGGAATGTAGGCATGGCCGTCTGTTTGGGTTCCTTTGAGGGCCATGAACATATTGCCGGGTTTTACCAGCCGGGAGTCTATGTTTACGCCGGTTACTTCAATGTCCGGGTTGCCGTAGATTGAGAGTGGCTGTATTTTCTTTATGAGTTCTGTTAGAATCATGTTGTTCTAATTTAAATTCAACGTTATCGTTTGCCCCTGCTTAATGGTGGTGCCATTAGCTATAGACTGCCTGTTTACTTTTCCAACACCCGAAAGTTGTACGCGAAGTCCTTTGCTTTCCAATAAATAAACGGCATCTTTCGCTCCCATGCCTATTACGCTGGGTACGATATTATCGTTCAGTTCTTTGTTTTCGAGCATTACGGCTTCGGCGGTTGAATGAGATTTTCCCCCTACTTCCTTATTCTTTGATTTGAATTCGGCCAGGGTTTTTACTTTCAGCTCGTCGAGAACGCGGCGGGCTTGCAATAATTCTCCGGCTTTCACGTCGGGGATGACTACACTGTTGGTATCTACCGCCAGATTGATATCTCGTGCCAGGTTCTTTGCATACACCCGTTCGGCTATTTTTCCGAATACACCTCCCGCCATAACACCTCCTGATGCTTGTGGCCCCGGTTTCTGGATCGATACAATGCAACTGTATTGCGGCTTGTCGGCTGGAAAATATCCGGCGAAGCTTACCAGGTATTGTACAGGGCCATTCTTATATCCCGCGGCTCCTTGAGATACTTGTGCAGTTCCGGTTTTACCCGCTACAGGGAATTGTTTGGAACCGGCTGGCTTGGCAAGACCATCGCTTACAACTTTTTCGAGCATTCCTTGTATAGTAGTAAGCGTTTTTTCAGAGCATATCGCTGGGTTAATAACTTCTGTCGGGTATGTTTCGATCATTTCACCGTTGCGCATAATGCCTTTGACGAATTTAGGCCGAACCATCACTCCGTTGTTGGCGATGGCATTGTAGAAAGTAAGTATGTTCAGTGGCGGAACCTGTGTTTCGTAACCGATACTCATCCATGGCAGGGCAGTCTTCGACCAGCGGCCGTCTTTAGGGCGGCGAATGTTTGGTTTTCCTTCTCCGGCAATCTGGAGATTGAGAGGCTCATTGAGGCTCATGCGGTACAATCCCTCGACAAATTTGTCGGGATTGCTGGCGTAGTGTTTGTCGATCAGTGTAGATACGCCGATGTTGGATGATACCATGAGTATTTGGGTAACATCGAGTTTCTGATACCCTCCACGGCACCAGTTATGGTCGCGCATGGGGCGGTTATGCATCATCTTTACACCGTTGCCGGTGTCGACGATATCGTCCGGGGTGATTACTCCATCTTCAAGTGCTACCATGATGGAGGCAGTTTTAAAAGTAGAGCCTGGTTCCATCATATTGCTGATGGCAGAGTTTCGTACTTCGCGGTATTTGCCGTCGCTGCCTTTGGTCATGTTGACAATAGCTTTCACGTCACCTGTGGCTACTTCCATGAGGACGACTACGCCTTCGTTGGCATTGATATCGGTGAGCATATCAACGAGAGCTTTTTCGCATATATCCTGCATTCCTACATCAATGGTGGTGACGATGTCACAGCCGTCAACAGGCGGTATTTCGACGATATTAAGGTATTTGTTTTTTACTTTCTGGCGGCGGGTGATACCGTCTTTACCTTTGAGGATGGTGTCGAAAGCAAGTTCAATACCGTTCTTGGCACCCTGGGCAGTATCGGCATATACATCTCCGAGGGTACGATGGGCGAGGGATCCGAAAGGTTTTTTCCGCTGGTTGTATACTTGTTCATGAAATCCTCCGCTGTACCGGTTAAGACGGAATACGGGTAGCTTCTTCACATCTTTATACTGGATATACGAAATACGGTTGGGGTATATCAGGTAGTTGCGACTTTTCTTTTCCCTGCCTTTTTTCAGGTTGTCTTTGAAATAACGGGCACTTTTATCGGGGAATATTTTGTGTAATCCCTCACAAATCTCATCGAGATGGTTCATTAACATGGTGTCTTTCTTTACCCCACCGGCAAGAAAGTCCATATATATACGGTATTCGGGTAACGAACTTGCCATGAGGCTTCCGTCGGCAGAAAGGATATTGCCGCGGTTGGGTGTTACGCGAACGTTTTCTTTGACGAAGCGATCTGCCACGTCTTTCCAGTAGTCTCTCTCGGCAAACATGATGATACCCGCTTTCACAACGATGGCTACTCCGACTAATCCCATAATGAGAATGACGAAGAAGTAGCGGGTCATTATATTTTTCTTATCAACAGCCATTTTAAGTTTTGAGTTATAAGTTTTGAGTTTTGAGTTTTGAGTGATGAGTCATGATGCCGCGTGGCAACTCAAAACTCATTACTCAAAACTCACTACTTTAAAAGGTACGGTGGACTGGTTGATGTTTGCAGGTCCGTCTGTTTCTGGCTGATATATTCTTCTATACGCGATTGACGGCTTTTTTCCATTAACTCAGAATTCCGCGTCAATGCATCATACTTTATATCGATCAGTTCCTTTTTCAGGCGGTCAATCTCTATTTGTTTTTGCTGCATATCGTAGCGGTTATGGATGTAGAAAATAATCAATACCATAATTAGCACCAGTAGTCTGGTTTGGCGGCGGAAGAAATCATTCGCTAGAATATCTCCTCCCAAAATGCTTTTCAGAGAAGCTCCCTTCTTTTTGTTTTTGTCCTCTTTCTTCTCTTCCATAATTTGTTGTTTTTTTAATCTCTCTGCGGCTCTTTGCCGCCTTTCTTCTCAGCTATTCTCAACTTTGCACTTCGCGAGCGTGGGTTGGTTTCCAACTCTTCCTGCCCGGGAGTGATGACCTTGTTATTTATCAACCGGAAGGGGGTTAGTACGTTGCCATAAAAATCCTGTTCCTGTTTTCCTTCGATGTTTCCTGTTTTCATCAGGTTCTTTACCATGCGGTCTTCCAGTGAATGGTAGGTGATGACTACTAACCGTCCGCCGGGTTTCAATGCTTCGGTAGCTGCAAAAAGCATTTCTTTCAGAGCTTCCATTTCTTGGTTTACTTCGATGCGTAATGCCTGGAAAATTTTAGCCAGTTCCTTCTTTTCGCGTTCGCGGCCGAATAATGGTTTAATTACTTCGAGAAACTCCCCGATGGTTTTTATTTTCTTCTGGCTTCGCTCTTTCACGATTACCGATGCCAGACGACGGCTGTTTTTCAGTTCGCCGTACAGGTAGAAGATGTCTGCTAACCTGCTTTCTTCATATGTATTCAGTACATCGGCGGCTGTGATGCCTGCCCGCTTGTTCATGCGCATATCAAGTTCGTCATCGAAACGGAATGAGAAGCCTCGTTCGCTATCATCGAAATGATGGGATGATACACCCAAATCAGCCAGAATGCCGTCCACACTTTCTATATCGTGGTACCGCAAAAAGTTACTGAGGTATCTGAAATTGCTTCGTACAAAAATGAAACGGTCGTCGTTCACTATGTTTCGCTCTGCATCTTCGTCCTGGTCGAAACCCAGTAAAATGCCATCAGCACTGAGATGAGAAAGGATTTCTTTGGAGTGTCCGCCACCGCCAAAAGTCATATCGGCATAAATGCCGTCGGGACTTATATTTAATCCGTCAACACTTTCTTTCAGTAATACTGGAACATGATATGTCTTTTCATCAGCTGCCATTATTCTTAAATTTCAATCTGTTCCAATTCGCGGGCCAATTCTTCGGCGCTCATAAGCGATTCTTCCGATTTATCTTTTGCCCATATCTCAATTTTCGAATGCACGCCGTTACAGAGTACTTCCGACTGTATACCTGCCATTTGTAGGTATTTCTGTGGTATGAGTATACGTCCGTTACTGTCGGGGGTTAATGTTTCGACCTTGTTCATAAACGTACGCATCAGTTTCTGTCCTTTTTCCGACCAGGGGTTTACCTTTTCGAACAGCTTATTCAGTGCAGTATTCCACACGCTTTCCGGATATAAAGTAAGGCAATCCTGAAAGTCGAATTTCTTCATGACAATATTTTCCTCGCTGCAAGCTTCAAGCTGCTTGCGGAATTGAGCGGGGATGAAAAGGCGGCCTTTTGCATCGATTTTCGCTTCAATATTGCCTCGGAAGTGGAACATATTGTATCTTATTTATCTATTAGACTGTAAAATTACATAATTCCCCACATTCCCCCACAATATTCCACTTAAAAATTTCTAATAAGTTATCAACTGAGTGTTAATAGGTTATCAACAGACTGTTAATAAGTTAGCTTTGTCTACTTGTTTCAGCGGTATAAGAGTAAATTCTTTTGCAGTTAGTGGTTAAAGATGTTGTTGATAAACCTGATATGAAGATATAAATAATCTGGGGATTGAAGGTATAAAATGAAATTTATTAATTATGAATTCACATAGTCCGAACGAATAGCTAAATGGATTTTTCGTCAGGAAGCAAGCTTACAAATTACTATTTTCTTCCTATTTCTTGCAATAAATTAAAAACTTAGTTTAATTTTGCAGAATCGTATTTATGTAAACAGGATGACGGAAGACTCTGCTTATTTATTGGATATTGATAAGATACTTCGCGAAAAAGCTCCGAAGCATTACAAGTACATACCCCGGTTTTTGATTTCTTACCTGAAACGGATTATCCATCAGGACGAACTCAACCCCTTTATCGAAGAATCAAGCGATAAAGTGGGTGTAGATTTCCTTGAAGCCTGCATGGGATTTCTGGATGCTTCAGTGGATGTTCGCGGACTGGAAGAACTTCCCAAAGACCAACTGTTGACATTTGTTTCCAATCATCCCCTGGGTGGCCAGGATGGTGTAGCGCTGGGCTATGTACTCGGCAAACATTACGATGGAAAAGTAAAGTACCTCGTCAACGACCTGTTGATGAATGTAAAGGGCCTCGCGCCTCTCTTCATCCCCATTAACAAAACCGGGAAACAATCAAAAGACTTCCCCCGTATGGTCGAGGCAGGCTTCAACTCCGACAATCACATGATTATGTTTCCGGCCGGATTGTGTTCCCGCCGCCGAAAAGGAGTCATCCGGGACCAGGAGTGGTCGAAAACATTTATTGTAAAAAGCGTACAAACACAAAGGGACGTTGTGCCCATACATTTTGAGGGTAGAAACTCAAACTTTTTCTATAATCTGGCGAACGTTCAAAAAACACTCGGAATTAAATTTAATATCGCCATGATATATCTGGTGGATGAAATGTTTAAGAACCGTCATAAAACATTCACCATAACTTTCGGTAAACCTATTCCTTGGCAAACGTTCGACAAATCGCGCACCCCCGCACAATGGGCGCAGTACGTGAAAGAAGAAGTGTATAAATTAGGACAAAACCAGGAACAATCACAAAAAGGCAAGTAAGATGGAACAAGACATTATCGCACCCGTTAGCAAAGACCTGATTAAGGCGGAACTCACCGACGAAAAGCGGTTGCGCATGACCAACAAAAGTAATAACCAGATATATATCGTTACATATCAGGACTCTCCGAATATCCTGCTCGAAATCGGACGCCTGCGCGAAATAGCTTTCCGGGCAGCCGGAGGTGGCTCGGGAAAATCATACGACCTCGATGAGTTCGACACGATGGACGACCCTTACAAACAACTCATCGTTTGGAATCCGGAGGCCGAAGAAATATTAGGTGGTTACCGCTATGTGCTCGGTACGGATGTAAAGTTTGATGATAAAGGACATCCTATATTGGCTACGGCTCATATGTTCGATTTTTCTGAGGAGTTTATAAATGATTACTTGCCTACTACCATTGAGTTAGGACGTTCGTTCGTTGCACTCGAATACCAGTCTTCACGCGCCGGAAGCAAAGGCCTGTTTGCACTTGATAATCTTTGGGACGGCTTAGGTGCACTCACGGTTATAATGCCCGAACTTAAATATTTCTTTGGAAAAGTAACTATGTATCCCAGCTATCATCCGCAGGGACGTGACATGATACTCTACTTCCTCAAAAAGCATTTTGAAGACAAAGACGGGTTAATTAAACCCCTCCGCCCGTTGATACTTCAATCTGATGAAAATGAACTTGCTGCCCTCTTTAATAAAAATACATTCAAAGAAGATTATAGAATTCTCAATGCAGAAGTGCGCAAACTTGGTTACAATATTCCCCCGTTAGTGAATGCTTATATGAATCTTAGCCCTACTATGCGTATGTTCGGAACGGCCATTAACTACGGCTTTGGAGATGTAGAGGAGACAGGAATTCTAATAGCAGTTGACGAGATTCTTGAAGAAAAACGTATGCGCCACATTGAGTCTTTTGTGAAGAACGACAAGAACGACTGTAAAATAACCTCAGGAGCAAATAAAATAATTTATAAAGAGGGAGCGGAATAGGTTAATTACACCGCCGGTAAACTATTTCCTTTGATCTTACGGTACAGGTCGAGCGCAAAAACATCTGTCATGCCCGAAATATAATCCAGAACCGCCTGTATTCTTTCATATGTAGTGGGTGCTTTCATGTCATATTGTTCCGAAACCCGGTCGATAAGTAGTTCCGAATAGGCCTTTGTCGGATTTTGAACTGCATCTACCATTAAATCCAGCAGCGTACTGATAACCCGGAAACCAGCGAGTTCGACATCAAGAACCACCTGCGAGCGGTAAATCTTCTTCTTTGCCGTTTTGCCGCACATAGCATAAGCACTTGCAGCACAAGGCTCAATATTCTTTATCAATGTACCTTCGAAGGAGCCATCCAGAATCCTATCCTCGTTCTCCACAAACACTCGGGTACATTCTTTAATAAGGAGTCCGATTACAGAGGAGCGCAGATAAGCTATTTGCTCATTGGTATCATTTACCAGATTGAATGTTTTACGCATCCTTTCTTTCCGCTCTTTCGAGAAAAAACTCATAAACAATTCTTTCGTTTCTTCTGTAGTAAGTATCTTTAGCTTATGTGCATCCTCAATATCCATTAACTGATAACAGATATCATCTGCTGCTTCCACTAAGTACACCAGCGGATGACGGGCATATTTCAAAGGCGAATCGTTCAGCCTTTTCAATTGTAATTCTTCGGCTATACAACTGAAAGTCTCTTCCTCTGTAGTAAAAAAACCGAATTTGGATTTCTCTCCCGCCAGACAGGATGAAAAGGGATACTTAACTATAGCCGCCAAAGTAGAATATGTCATTGCGAAACCACCCCTTCGTCGGCCGTGAAACTGATGGGTAAGCAGGCGAAAAGCATTTGCATTCCCCTCGAAATGGATAATATCCTGCCATTGGTTATCAGGCATTTCAACTTTTAGATTTTGCCCGTTTCCTTCTGAGAAATAAGTCGAGATAGCCCTTTCGCCCGAATGTCCAAAGGGAGGGTTACCCAAGTCATGTGCCAGGCAGGCAGCCGAAACAATCGAACCAATCTCGGGCAGAAAAGTATCTGCCAGTTCCGGATGTTTAGCAATCAGCGCCTTTGCCGAATCATTACCCAGTGAACGTCCTACACAAGATACTTCCAGGCTATGTGTTAATCGGTTATGTACAAACACACTTCCCGGCAGGGGGAAAACCTGGGTTTTATTTTGCAAACGGCGGAAAGGTGCAGAAAAAATCAGTCGGTCGTAATCCCGCTGAAACTCCGAACGGTTTTCTTCGCGTACTTCATGGTACTTCTCCATGCCGTATCGTTTAGCGGATATAAGTGATTTCCAGTTCATTGTGCAAAGATAAATCATTTTAGGGTTCAATCACATTATTATTTGGTACAGATTGCTGATATTCTAAAATTCAGAATGGTTGAAGTAAACTATTTAATCTGTGAAATCTGAGTGATATGCGGTGAATAATGATAAACTTCTCGTAGTTAAGCCCTCTAATTTCTTTAAGAATTCAAAAACTAAATAACTTAATACCCAAAACTTTCCGTTATTAGGTTCAAAATCTTTATTTTCGCACACGGAAAGAGTAATGAGTAATAAATAAAAGCTCATTACTCAAAACTCATAACTTAAAACTTATAATCGTGAAAGTAAAAATCATCAATAAATCCCGGCACGATCTTCCACAATATGCTACTGAACTATCAGCAGGAATGGATATCCGCGCAAATTTATCAGAACCCATCACTATGGCTCCTATGGAAAGATGTCTTGTTCCCACCGGACTATACATCGCTCTGCCCCAGGGGTTCGAAGCGCAGGTGCGTCCGCGTAGCGGTCTGGCAATTAAGAAAGGTATAACCGTACTTAATTCGCCCGGAACGATTGATGCCGATTATCGCGGCGAGATTTGTGTGATACTCATAAATCTTTCGGCCGAGACATTTGTTATAGAAGACGGCGAACGTATCGCCCAAATGATAATAGCCCGCCACGAACAACCTGAATGGGAAGAGGTGGAAGTGCTGGACGAAACCCAGCGCGGTGCCGGAGGTTTCGGCCATACGGGCAAAAAATGATTTTAACCACTACCTGAATGAATAAACTATTCTACATAAAAATATGCTTTGCTGCATACTTCGTTTCATTGCTTTTCGCTACTACCATTCGCGCTCAGGAAACTATCCCGGGCGAAGAACAAGCCCGGAAATATGAATATTTCTTTCTGGAAGCTACCAAGTTAAAAGCGATGAATAATATGAGCGGAGCGTTCGAGTTGTATCGGCATGCACTGGATATCAACCCCGAAGGCCCGGCCGCATTGTATGAGATAGCTCAACTTTACCTTTATCTAAATCAGGTACCCGCCGCTCAGCAGGCAATGGAGAAAGCAGTTGCTAACGATCCAACTAATTACTGGTATGCTCAGGGACTTGCCGGACTGTACCAGCAACGGGGTTTGAACGAAAAAGCCATTGGTGTACTCGAAGACATGACTAAGCGTTTTCCGAACAAGCAGGATGTACTCTTTGGCCTTTTAGAGTTGTACGGCGAGCAACAGGATTACGATAGTATGATTGGAACCCTGAACCGGCTCGAGGATAAAATAGGAAAAAGCGAGCAGATATCTATGGAGAAATTCCGGATATATCTGGCCCAGCAAAACCATGAAAAAGCATTCGATGAAATAGAGAGTCTTGTACAGGAATACCCGTTGGATACCCGTTATCAGGTTATTCTCGGGGATGTATATATGCAAAATGGAAGAGACGAAGAAGCTTATACTGTTTTGCGGAAAGTATTGGATGCCGAACCCGATAACCCGCTGGCTACACTATCATTGGCATCTTATTACGAGAAGACCGGGCAAACAGCTTTATATGAACAGCAGTTGGATTCCCTGTTACTCAACAAGCAGGTAACACCCGAGGTAAAACTAAATATACTCCGGCAACTGGTGTTTAAAGCTGAACAGGCAAAGAAAGACAGTACCGAAATAATATCAATATTCGACCGCGTAATAGCTCAGGATACGGAAGATACCCAGATACCCATGTTATATGCCCAGTATTTGCTTACGAAGCAAATGGAAGAACAATCCATTCCTGTATTGGAACATATTCTGCGTTTAGACCCGGCTAATACTGCTGCACGCATAACGCTACTGGGGTCGGCTATCCGGAAGAATGATTTCGACTGGGTTATTCGCATCACCGAGCCGGGTGTGGAAGTTTCTCCCGATGTTATCGAATTCTATTATTACCTTGGTATATCATATTACCAGAAAGAACAATATGATAAGGCATTGGAAATCTTCCAGAAAGCACTTCAAAACCTTCCCGAAGGTGTGAATAAGGAAGTTGTCTCCGATTTTTACAGTATGATTGGCGATATTCAACATACAAAGAATAAAATGACCGAAGCCTTTGCCGCATACGACTCGGCTTTGGTATATAACTCTGAGAATGTAGGTGCGCTTAATAATTATGCTTATTACCTATCCATTAAGAAAAAACCGACGGAAGCCGAATTGGATAAGGCCGAGGAAATGAGTCATAAAACGGTTAAGAAAGAGCCGACCAACTCAACCTATCTGGATACTTATGCATGGATATTATTTATTAAAGGTAATTATGCCGAAGCTAAGTTGTATATAGATGATGCACTGCGGAACGAAGAGGAACCAAGTGATGTAATCGTAGAACACGCCGGCGATATTTATTATATGACGGGCGACCGTGAAGGAGCTGTTGAACTTTGGAAAAAAGCCAAAGAACTAGGCAGTGAATCGAAAACACTGAAGAAGAAGATATCACGAAAGAAATATATTCCCGAATGAGTAAACGACGGATAGATAAAGTAATCGTTTGGGTGTTTTTTATATGTATAGGAGTTTGTTCCTGCAAATCGTCTAAGGACAGTGCCGGAACAACAGGAGTTGTGCAGGTTTCTTCTCCGGAAGCATTTGTGTCCCGGGGTAAGTTTACATGGTTTCAGGGAGGTAAAGGCCAGAGTATCAGCGGTACAGTGAAGATGCAGCGCGATGAACGCATACAGATTTCGTTGGTGGCCCCGGTGCTGCGTACCGAGGCTGTCCGCATTGAAGCTACTCTGGAACAGGTGTTGGTGATAGACCGTATTAACAAGCAATACGCCGTTGCGCCAGTATCGGAGTTGCATTTACTTTTGGGTAATCAGATGGATTATACCCGTTTGCAAACCATACTTTCGGAAGCTGTTTTTATGCAAGGAGCTTCCGGTTGGATGATGCGGCAGGGAGGAGTCGATGTAGTTATTCCCATTGGTAATACACACGGAACGGAGAAATTGTTATTGGAAATGAACCGTATTGAAGTTCCGCGGCAGGCGATAGCACCAACGAATCCATCTTCGAGATACGAAAAAAAAGAATTGTCTGAAGTGATAGAAAGTATTGAACAATTATGAAACGGATAATCTTCATTTGTAGTATGTGCTTTGCGTTGGCTTTACAGGTCGGCGGGCAGAACCTTGTCAAGGAATTGCAGGGTAAGCGCGGTGCCATACTCAAACAAATTGAAGAATCGGAATCATTGCTTAATACTACAAAGAAAGACGTGCGCGGGCAGTTGAATGCCCTGACCACAATTACCGGACAGATTGATGAACGTAAACGCTATATTCTTCATATTGCGAATGATGTGGAAACAATCAACCGCGAACTCAAATCCCTGGAACAGCAATTGAAGAAACTGGAATCCGACCTGCAAGTACGGAAAAACAACTATGCTACTTCTGTTCAGTACATGGCGAAAAATAATAGTATAGAGGAGAAACTACTGTTTATTTTCTCGGCCAAAACGCTCGCCCAAACCTATCGCCGGATGCGTTATGTGCAGGAATATGCTACTTTCCAGCGGCTCCAAGGCGAGGAAATCATGGAGAAACAACAGGAAATAAATCAAAAGAAAGCCGAGTTGGAAGCTACCCGGCAGGAACGGAAGCGGTTGCTGGAAGAGCATGAAAAGGAAAACAAACGTCTTAAAGAGCAAGAGGATATGCAGCGTTCTATCATCAATCAGCTTCAGAAAAGACAGAAAGAACTTCAGAACGAAATAGCTAAGAAGCGGCGCGAAGCCAGCCAGTTGAATGCACGTATTGATAAGTTGATAGCTGAAGAAATAGAGAAGGCTCGTAAAGCGGCGGAAGCGGAAGCCAAACGGGAACGCGACGCAGCTGCAAAGGCTGCCGGCAAAGAAGGAACATCATCCACACCCGCACCCAAGCCTGAACCTATGGGTACATATACCCTAAGTAAAGCAGACAGGGCGTTATCGGGTAATTTTGTGAATAACCGTGGGCGGCTTCCTATCCCAGTGAGTGGACCATACACTATCGTCAGTCGCTATGGACAATACAACGTGCAGGGTTTGCGGAATGTTAAACTTGATAATAAGGGAATTGATATTCAGACTCCAGCTGGTTCGGATGCGCGGGCTATTTTCGATGGTGAAGTCTCGGCTGTATTCCAGTTCCAGGGCAATGGATTGTTTAATGTACTCGTTCGTCATGGTAATTACATATCTGTTTACTGTAACCTGTCTTCGGCGTATGTAAAGAAAGGGGATAAGGTGAAAACAAAAGATGCTCTCGGAAAGATATTCTCGGATAAGAATGATAAAAACCGAACAGTGCTTCATTTCCAGTTGCGCAAAGAACGGGAGCAGTTGAATCCCGAACCGTGGCTGGATAGGAGATAATACTTAGTACCATTCAGTTGATAAACAAATAAATATTTGTTTATCAACTGATTAAGACGTAATACTATTAATGCCAGGGAAAACCATAAACATGCTGCCCATAAGTAGTCCTTTCATAATAGGGCTTCCCATTTTCGTCTGTTGAAAGAATACAGATAGAAAATGTATGTTCCAGAGATTCTTCATTTGTATCGTTAATGGTATCTATAAGCATAGATATGGTTTCACTACCATCAATGGGTTTCAAAATCAGCTTCCCTTCTTCTATACGCCAGGCACCTTCAATACTTTCGGCAGGTTCTTTTCCTTCCACGTATACCATAAAGTTAAGGGAAAAGCTTCCGTCTTCGCACAACAGCAAATAGTGTGGCCAATGTGCAGTTTGCGAAACATGCCAAACCGGGTTATCTTCATCATCTAGCGTACATCTTTCAATTAGTTCAGGTTTCCAGGAAATCCTGAACGATCCATATAAAGAAGAAACCCTGCCCCGGCTAAATGGAACTATTTTATCTGGCATGGGCCGGGGTGGCTCCGGCTGTTGCTTTGCATAATAAATCCTGGCTCCCTCATCCGAGGATTCCAACCCCAGCAGAAATACCAACTCATCCTCACTATCACTAATCGGATAAACCAGTTTTTTCCCATCCTGGCAAAATAACATCGAGCGATACCCTTTCTTGTTAGTCGAAAGATAAACCTTATTCTTTTGATTTGTGCTTCCTGCAATAGCATCATCATATACAGACACTGAGCCAGTAAATGTGCCGTCTTCATTTATTGTGAAACTATTGGTTCTTGTCTCATTGGAAAGGATGTATTGCCCCTCTATTCGCTGTCGTTCCTCTCTCAATTGAAAATGCCATGTGCCACAATGTTGTTCATAAATTGGATATTGAGGAGGATCAGAGATACCAGAGAAAGTTATTTTACGGATAGTAAGTGCGGCCTCTGCTTCATCCGAAAGCTTTATGCCTCTGGGTATTACCTGCCAATAAAGCACAAGTGCTTCCGTGTAATCCGGCATAAAACTATTCAAATCCTGCCAGGTAATTGTGTGTGAGTCCTGATCTCCAGGTACATCGAATTCAAATGCATGTGTATATGCATTCGTACTTACACCGTCGAGCATGAATCTCAGAGTATACCTTGTAGCGTTATTTACCGGAGTCCAACGGAAAGGTATGGAAGGATTTTCGGCTATATTGACTGCTGTGTTTTCATGAGGCTCCAGAAGATTAATAGATACTTTATTGTCTTCTCCCTCTTCACCATCATCACAACTTTGCAGGATACATGCCAATGCTATTATCATAGCAATACCGATAGAAGTTAAATGCATCTTTCTCATAATAGTGCTTTCATTAAGTAAGATATAAGATTTATTATCCCCCAAACGCTTAGTTCATAGGAATTTATACAAAGATTATGAATAATTTCGGCAATAGCAAATCTTTACCAGACTTCTGTTATTGTCCCTAAAAAATATTTCATTAAGTTTGCACGAGGCATTTCTTTCTTTTGTCTGAGTCCGGACTTCTTATTAAAAAAGAATGTTTAACGCTCCCGGGACAGAGGGTGCACAAAATAATTTATGTATGAAAAGACGTCGTTTCCTCCGTGCCTTTATTACAGGCGGTTTAGGTGTGGCTGCAAGCCCTATTATCAAAGCTGCTCCGGCACCGTCGCAAGTCGACCCGAAAGTAAAACCCGCAACAAATATTGATGTTGCGAAAGCTATTCCGCGTACGGAGAACTCCCTGCCCGGTAAATATCCGGGGAAGGTAGTTAAAGTTCAACATCCCAACCCGATAACCGACGGAAAAGCTGATTATGAGGCTGCCTATGAAATGGTAAAGCAGTCCTTACTGGAACTTACAGGCGAGAAGGAACTTTCGAAAGCTTGGCTGCAATTCTTTACTCCACAGGATGTAATAGGTATAAAGGTGAATCCGATTGCGGGTAAACTGCTTTCTACCTCCCATGCCGTTACCCATGCCATTATTCAGCAATTGGAAGAAGCGGGAATACCCCGTAGTAACCTTGTTATCTGGGATAGGAGGCAAGAGAGCCTGGACGATGCGGGATATACTCCGGAAAATTATCCGGATATAAGAATTGCTTCGACCGAATGGTACGACGAGAACAAAAGCTATTACAATGCCGATGGACGCTTATACAGTGAAGACCTCATCGATAAAGATCAATTCTTTTTTGCCGATGTGGAAGGTGAATACGATGTCTACACACTTCCGTTTATGGTAAATGGAGGTAAGAACTCTTATTTCAGCAAATTATGTACTCAGGAATTAACTAAGATAATAAATGTTCCGGTGATGAAGAATGCCGGAACTTCCATTACCGTATGTATGAAGAACCTGGGCTTTGGTGCCATAACGAACACTCAGCGTCTGCATACCGATTTCTGGCACGAAACGTGCGCATATATATGTGCTTTCCCCCCCTATACGCGATAAGGTAGTACTGAATATTGCCGATGGTATTATTGGCTGTTTCGATGGTGGACCGGCTGCAAATCCCCAGTTTATCTGCCAGTACAAAACAATCCTTGCCGGTACCGATCCTGTGGCTGTAGACCGTATTGCTTATGATATTATTATGTCGAAACGTTACGAAGAAGGTATACAGAAAACAGAAAAGGCGGGTGCTCGCAAATTCATGGATATTGCTCAGGAGCTAGGATTGGGTGTTGCAGATAAGGATAGGATTGACCTGAAAGAGCTGACTCTATGAAACGAATCTCCTTCCTGATACTGTTTATATCTGTATTCTCTTTCTCAGTTCACTGTCAGGATGTAGAAGTGAAAAGAGAAAGAGTATTTACCGGAACGGCTCTTTACGGGTTTATGAATGGTGGAGCAGATTTGTTTTTTGAGTTTAATGTCGAACGGTTAACCAACCGTGATATAACTTATAACGGCGAGGAATATACCATAGATATTTATGAATTACCCACTTCCGAAGATGCTTTCGGGATTTATTCCATGCATATTTTCCGTTGTGAACGTGCCGATACATTGGGCTTTACAAACTGCTTGTCACCTTATCAATATCAGGCAGTAGCCGGGAACTTATATGTCTCTATTGTTTTTCCTTCCGGTTCTACCGCGGCGAAAAGTATGGCGCGTGATGTCCTTGAATATTATGTGGAAGCTTCTGCCGATAATATTCAACCGCATTTCCCAAACCTCCCCGGTATCGATTCGGTATATTCAGGATATGTGAAGTTTGTTCGTGGCCCATTATCTGCCCTGAACGCCAGTGTAGGTATGTATAATTTAGTAAAAGATACCCGGTTTTATGGCGCATGGTTTGTGCCAAATAGAGAGCAAGGTACTTTCCGTACTATTATTTCTTTCGAATCAGTAGAAGATAAAAATGCCTTTAAAGAGAAAATGAATAATAGCAATGTACTGGAAGAAGGCGAGCTTTATCTTTCTATTGAAGGAGAAGAGCCGGTGGAAGAGGAGAATGATGCAGGGCCTTTCGGGTTTTGAGGAATAATGGCATATCAATCGAATAACTCCTGTAAAACCCCCAACGATTTAAGTTCCCGGAATCCCGGAATGTGAAGCTGATAATAATCGCTCATTATTTCCAGGCACCGGGTTCTTTCTGTCCGGCTCATCCCGAACAGATGCATGGTTTCATAATTCATTCGCATCAACCGGGTAAGTTGCCAGGCTTCCACACCTTGTATATAATGTGTATGTACCAATGGTTTAAGTGGAGTGAAACAGGCATTGAGTAAATCAAAATAATCTCCTTTGCTGTAATCTTCCAGATTAGGATATAGTCCGAGGAAACGCGAAAGGCGCATCAGGAAAACCAGATGGAAGTTAGAAAAGTTATTTGTGCATGTGTCAAGCCATATAATTGAGTGTTGCAAATAAGCGAACAAAGGCTTGTTCTCTGTTTCTTCCCTCACCGCTTTATACAGAAACTCGGCAAGGAAAAGCGCAATGGCAGATTTATAAGGCTCATATGGAATTGTTTGAAAAAGATATACCGGTTTAGCCTCTTTGATGCGGCATAAATTTGTTCCCGGGCGTACATTTGCCTCGAATTCAATGATAGCCAGCGGTTGAAATAATACCGGCTTTGCCGAAGACTTTTTAGAGCGCGAAGCAGGTATCAGATAAGATGCCCTGCCCGATTGTTCGGTATAAATATCAACGATATTAGTATTATCATTGTATTTTAGTACATGGAGAACAATGCCGGTGTTTTTCTGCAACATATCTCGTTCCTACAATCTCAATCCGTCCAACAATTTCTTATATAATTCTATTGCTTCCTCAATCTCCTTCACCATGATATATTCATCTGCCGTGTGTGAGCGTGACGAACGTCCGGGGCCAATCTTTACAGAAGGAAAACGCATTAATGCCTGATCGGATAAAGTGGGTGAACCGAATGGAGTGCGTCCGTTTTCAACCGCACGCTGAACGAACGGATGTTCTTCCGAAATGCGCGAAGAACTCAACCGGAAAGAACGTGCAACGGCTTCGCTTGAAATATGTTCGTTAATGATAGCAAAAAGTTCTTCGTTGGAATATAACTCATTGCTTCGGATATCTACAACGAATGTACATCTGTCGGGCACAACATTGTGTTGCGTACCTGCATTTATTTGCGTGACGGTCATCTTTACAGGTCCAAGCAGTGGAGATACTTTCTCGAATCTGAAATCCCTGAACCATATAATATCTGTAAGAGATTTATATATCGCATTCTCACCTTCCTCGCGGGCAGCGTGTCCGGCTTTTCCTGTAGTAGCTACATCCAGAACCATTAACCCTTTCTCGGCAATGGCCGGTTGCATTTCGGTAGGCTCGCCTACAATGGCAAAAGATACCGGTGGCAATTCGGGAAGTACACTTTCTATGCCGTCTTTCCCTGAAACTTCTTCTTCGCAAGAAGCCAGGAATATCAGGTTGTATGCTTGATTAGTGCGGCATAAATCCATGAAAACACTGAGCAGGGATACTACGCTGGCTCCGGCATCATTACTGCCTAAACCGTATAGTTTTCCATTCATTTCGACCGGGGTAAACGGGTCTTTAATCCAACCTCTCACCGGCTTTACCGTATCAATGTGCGAATTAAGAAGAATAGTCGGTTTGTCGAGGCTGAACATCGGACTCAGGCACCAAACGTTGTTTCCCTTACGTCCTATTTCCATGCCGCACGACTCGATATATGTTTGCAGAAAATCGGCTGCGGCCGTTTCTTCCCTGCTAATGGAGGGAATGGCAATAAGCGATTTTAGTAAATTAACAGCTTCTGATACCATATTATACGAGATGTTTTTAGGATTACAAATTTAAGTATAAATCATGGGAATTTTGAATTAATAAACTGTAAAAATGGCATATTTTTACCTGCCATTTCTGTCAGGGTCAACCTACGTAGGTAAGGGGTGTCAAGGTACGTAGGTAGAGGGTGCCAAGGTACGTAGGTAAAGGGTATCAGGTTGCGTAGGTTGATGATTACGGTAGCATAGGTTATTCATTCAAAGTAACGTAGTCTTGATATATCAAGTTGGGCAGGTTGAATCGTCAACCTACCCAGCTAATATCATCAACCTACCCGACTAAGAAATCCCCGGTTATATGGCTCAAATTCAACAATATTCTTACCTTTGCATATCAGTTTCGAGTTAAAACTCAAAACTTATTACTCAAAACTCTTAACTCATAACCCAATGGATAACTATCATTTGTCTGTTCTGGTTCATCGGCAGGCTGAAAAGTATGGCGATAAAGTTGCACTCCGTTACCGCGATTATGAAAAGGAACAATGGTTCCCCGTAAGTTGGAATAAATTCTCTGAAACAATCCGCATTGCGGCAAATTCTTTGGTTGCAATGGGTGTGGAGGAAGAGGAAAATATCGGTATCTTTTCCCAAAATATGCCCGAATGTTTGTACACCGAGTATGCCGGACATGCCAACCGGGTTGTATCCGTACCTTTATATGCTACCAGTTCGGGGGTTCAGGTACAATATATTGTTGACGATGCACAGATTCGTTATATGTTCGTTGGCGAGCAATATCAGTACGACGTGGCTTTCAGTGTTTTAAGTTCTTGTCCTTCGCTGGAAAAACTTATCATTTTCGACTCTAAAGTTGTCAAAGACCCACGCGATAATAATTCAATTTATTTTGCCGATTTCCTACTCGATGGAATAGGATTACCGAACAACGATATCGTAGAAGAACGTACTTCGCGTGCTACCGAGGATGATTTGGCAAATATCCTCTATACGTCTGGCACAACCGGCGAGCCGAAAGGAGTAATGCTTCATCATAGCTGTTATCTGGAAGCTTTCCGCATTCACGAAATACGTCTTACCACCATGACCGACCGGGATGTGTCGATGAATTTCCTTCCTATGACACATGTGTTCGAAAAAGCATGGTGCCACTTATGCATCTATATGGGTGTGCAGATATGCATTAACCTGCGCCCAGCCGATATACAGATGACAATTAAGGAGATACGGCCCACGCTGATGTGCAGTGTACCCCGTTTCTGGGAAAAGGTATATGCCGGCGTTCAGGAAAAGATAAACGAAACAACAGGTGTGAAGAAAGCACTTATGCTGGATGCAATCAAGATTGGGAAAATACATAATATTGATTATCTGCGTGTTGGTAAAACTCCGCCATTGAACATACGACTAAAATATAAATTTTACGAGAAGACAGTATATAAACTACTAAAGAAAACAGTAGGTATAGAAAACGGTAATTTCTTCCCGACAGCCGGTGCAGCCGTACCCGATGATATTTGTGAGTTTGTTCGCTCGGTAGGTATCGAAATGATTGTAGGTTATGGACTGACCGAATCTACTGCTACAGTATCGTGTATGCTGATGCGCGGATACACTATTGGTTCGGTAGGTCATGTTATGCCGGGAGTACAGGTGAAGATAGGAGAGAACAATGAAATATTACTGAAAGGTAGAACTATTACCAAAGGATATTATAAAAAAGCCGAAGCTACCGCCCAGGCTATTGATAAAGACGGTTGGTTCCATACGGGTGATGCCGGTTATATTAAAAACGACGAACTTTATTTAACCGAACGCATCAAGGATCTCTTCAAGACTTCTAATGGCAAATTTATTGCTCCGCAGGCATTGGAAACAAAACTGGTTGTCGACCGTTACATCGACCAGATTGCCATTATTGCCGATGAACGTAAATTTGTATCGGCGCTTATCATCCCGGTTTATGGCCTGGTGAAAGATTATGCACGTGAGAAGAAAATAGCTTATACCGATATGGCCGATTTATTGAAGAAGCCTGAGATTATCGACCTTTTCTGGAGCCGGATTGATACTCTTCAACAGCAATTTGTACACTACGAACAGATTAAGCAATTTACGCTGTTGCCCGAGCCGTTCAATATGGAACGGGGAGAGCTTACGAATACTCTTAAGATAAAGAGAAATGTAGTGGCCGAGAATTATAAGGACGTAATTGATAAGATGTACGAGGAATAACGTAGGGGCGGTTCGCGAACCGCCCCTACAAGGATTAATATCCAAAAATCTCTTCCTGAGTTAATACTGTAACTTTTCCGTATTTCTTCAACGCCTCGATATCAAGATCTTTTTCATCACCCAGTATAAGGTAGGTATAAGTACGGTCTTTTATCCATTCTCTCTGGAAGTTCATCACATCACCCATAGTCATCTTCGGAACTTCCTGATACCGTTTAATACGGGCATCTACATTCTGTCCCAATTCCTGATCGTAAATGTAAGACCATAGTACATCACTTTTGATTACTCTTTCTGTACGTATCCTGGTAATAATACTTTCTTTGGCCAGATTAAATGCGGTTTCAGATTGCGGCATGTTGTTGATAATCTCATTGAAAGTATCAATAGCCTCAATCATCTTGTCATTTTGTGTGGCTATTTGAGATTGGAACATATACGGGTATTTCAGCTTGCTGGGAGGAGTCAGTCCAGCCCATGCCGAATAAGCCAGTCCGCGTGCTTCGCGCATTTCCTGGAAAACTATTGCATTCATTCCACCGCCGAAATATGAATTATACATGTTTCTTATTGGCTCAATATTCGCGTCGAAATATCTACCGGAATTGGATACTTGTGCCAGATAAATCTGCTTGGCTTCGTAAGGAGCAATATAGATTTTAGTTTCATCGGTAGTCAGATAAGGGAATTCCTTACCAGCCGGAATATCAAGTAATTGAGCCGGAATCCGGTGTTTGGTATTTATCAATGAAAGTAATTGCTGCTCGCTGCGCGGGCCGTAATAGATAATGCGGTGTTTATAACTGTTCTGCTTCTTAATACGGTCGACCAGGTTTTGTGGATTCATCTCAGTCAGTTCCTGAGCCGATAGCAAGTTGGTTGTCGGCGATTCGGGTCCATACATGCCATAATTCATCAAACGGCTGAAGTTCTGCATCTGGTTAAGCTTCGCATCACTGCGTTGTTTAAGTATGTCGTTAGCCAGATTCTTGTAAGTATCTGCATTAGCCACGGCTTCTGCCATAAGCTTCTCGAACAGTTCGATCGCCTGGGGCATATTATCATTTAATCCGAAAAGAGAAACATACGTGCGGTCGCTTCCCGGATAAACGCCAAACGAGCAGGCTAATTTATAGAATTCACGGTTAATATCTTCCAGGCTCATATCCGCCGTACCCAAATATCTCAAATACTGGAATGCCGTACCGAGCGCTTTGTCATGATTATTGCCCATCTCGAACACATAGGTCAGGTCGAACACATCATTGGTAGTATTCTGTTTGTAGAGCACTTCGATGTCCGATTTGGCTTTCAGCTTACTCATATCTTTGTTGTAGTCAATGAATACCGGTTCAATCGGGGTAACAGGTATATTCTTTATTTCCTGTAGGAAAGCGCTTTCTACATCACGGTTTACAATAATCGGGGTAATTGCCGGCTTGTCTATTTTCTTTTCGTTCGGATCTTGCCCCTGGCGTTTGTATATTACTGCATAATTATTACCAAAGTATTTGTTGGCAAATGCAACGATATCTGCTTTGGTAAGTTTCGACATACGGTCGAGATAAGTTACTTCATCTTTCCAGTCGCGGCCTTTTATGAAAGCATCAACAAACATATCGGCGCGCACATAGTTATATTCTAACTGTTGTTGCTGGTAAAGCTTGAAGTTATTGATAGTTGCCTGGATAATTGATTCATCGAAATCTCCTTTTTTCAATTTTTCTACTTCGGCAAGCAACAAGCTACGTACTTCGTCCAGCGTCTGGCCTTCTTTAGGCGTTCCCTGTAGCATTAACATACCGTAATCCGTCATCATAGACGCGTATCCATAACAGTTCAATAACTTTTGCTGTTGGTTCAGGTCGACATCGATAAGACCTGCCTTACCATTATATAATATACGGCCTAGCAATTGGGCAGTTTCTGTTTCCAGGCTTGCTCCACCAAAAGGTATGCGCCAGCCAATCGCCAACATTTCGGCATCTAATCCAAGAACTTCGCGTTCTACAGGGGCCGTAAGTGGTTGTTCATCCCTTACCGGAAGCGGAGGCAGATTTGGATTGGGTTTCAGGTGACCGAAGTATTTATCGACTACTGCAATCATTTTGTCCGGATCAAAATCTCCCGAAACACAAACGGCCATATTATTGGGTACATACCATGTGCGATAATAATTTTTAATAGTAGTAATGGATGGATTTTTCAGGTGATCCTGTGTACCCAGTACTGTTTGTGTTCCATACGGATGGTGTGGGAAGAGGGCAGCATACATCGCTTCACTCACTTTTCTCGGATCGCGGGTAAGCGACATATTCTTTTCTTCGTATACAGTTTCCAACTCGGTGTGGAATCCGCGGATAACGTTGTTCTGGAATCTTTCAGATTGTATTTTTGCCCAGTTTTCGATCTGGTTGGAAGGAATATCCTCCGTATAAACCGTCATGTCGAAACCGGTATATGCATTGGTTCCCTGTGCGCCGATAGCCGTCATCAACTTACCGTATTCATTAGGTATAGACAGTTTGGAAGCTTCATACGATAAGCTGTCGATAACCTGATAAATAGCTTTGCGTTCGTCCTCGCCAGTAGTCTTTCTATACACTTCAAACATCTGCTCTATCTGGTCGAGAATCAATCTTTCTTTGGCATAATCCTGCGTTCCGAATTTATCAGTTCCTTTGAACATGAGGTGTTCAAAGTAATGAGCTAATCCGGTGTTTTCAGCAGGATCATTTTTACCTCCCACCCTCACGGCAATATAGGTCTGGATACGGGGAGTTTCCTTGTTTACGGTCATATACACTTTGAGTCCGTTGTCGAGAGTATAAATGCGAGCTTTCAGCGGGTCGTTCGGTACGCTCTCGTACTTGTAATTGTCGACCTGTGCTGCAAACAATCCGCTTGTTATCCCTATTGATAACAACAATAAAGTTAAAATGGATTTTCTCATAACGCAATATGTTTAAAGTGATTTTCGCAAATATATGAAAATAGTTGAAAAACTACGATGTTTAGTTTAGCATATTTACTCAATAAACATTAAATAACATCGGGGTTTTAACGGTTGGATATATTTTATTAATTTTGCATGATATTTAAAAACATAATTATGATTACACTGGAACAACTTAAAGACGTGAAAGAGCGCACCGATGCGCTGAGGAGGTATCTTTGACGTCGATGGAAAGAAAATTCAAGTCGAAGAAGAACAACTAAGAACGCAGGCTCCCGGTTTCTGGGACGACCAGAAGAGGGCGGAAGCCCAAATGAGGCTGGTAAAAGGTCTTCAGAAATGGATTGAAGGTTATAATGAAGTTAAAACCCTCTCTGATGAACTGGAACTGTCGTTCGAATTTTATAAGGATGAACTTGTTACCGAGAAAGAAGTAGATGATGCTTATGCTGTTGCACTGGAAGCCATAGAGAATCTGGAGTTAAAGAACATGCTCCGCGAAGAGGCCGACCAGATGAGTTGCGTACTTAAAATCAACTCGGGTGCCGGTGGTACCGAAAGCCAGGACTGGGCATCCATGCTGATGCGTATGTACCTGCGCTGGATTGAAGACAACGGATATAAAACAACGATTTTCAACATTCAGGATGGTGACGAGGCAGGAATTAAAACCTGTACCATACAGGTTGAAGGCGATTATGCCTACGGCTACCTGAAAGGTGAAAACGGAGTTCACCGGCTTGTACGTGTTTCCCCGTATAATGCACAAGGTAAACGTATGACGTCTTTTGCATCTGTATTTGTGACACCCTTGGTCGATGATACCATTGAGGTACAAATTAACCCTGCTGCCATCAGTTGGGATTTGTTCCGTTCGGGTGGTGCCGGAGGTCAGAATGTAAATAAGGTAGAAACCGGAGTCCGTTTGCGTTATAAATA
>DAMCMT010000012.1:0-37798 GCA_032108265.1 Bacteroides sp. | reverse complement strand
AAGGAAATCCTTATCGAAAATACCGAAACCCGTTCACAGCTTGATAACCGTGAGAATGCCATGCGTTTACTCCGTTCCCAATTATACGATATGGAAATGCAGAAACGACAGGCTGCCCAACGGAAGATTGAAGCCGGAAAGAAGAAAATCGAATGGGGTTCGCAAATACGCAGTTATGTATTCGACGACCGCCGCGTGAAAGACCACCGTACCAATTTCCAGACATCGGATGTAAATGCGGTTATGGATGGTAAACTCGACGGTTTCATCAAAGCATACCTCATGGAATTTGCCGGAGAGGAAGCGGAGTAAAGGGAGGTAGAAAAGAAGTTAAATTCTTTGATATTCGCATAATTGTTCTTACATTTGGTAGGCCGAAGTAAACAAGTTCTTAATTCATTTAATACTATATAATAATGAGCAAGAATAAAAAAACAAAAAGCAGCCGAAAAGAGGAACAACAGGCTAATAAAGTGATAAAGATAATTTTTGTATCACTTATCATTCTAGGTCTGTTTATGTTGATAGGATTTTCTCTTCTCAGTTGAAAAAGGCATAGTGTTTCCATCACTTATTAAACCACGGGTTAACTGATAATAAGCAGTTGGCTCGTGGTTTCAACGTTTATTAATGGGGCAATCCATTCTAAGTGGTGGTAGATAATTTCACCATTTTTTAATATAATAAAGGATAAAAATGATATTATTTCATTATTCTTAACTACGTAAATTTCGTAGATGTTATAAAAACATTCTAATTTTGCGGACGTGCTGTAACAATCCTGTTAATGAATCGTCATTTATATTAAACTAAAAAACCACAAATCAAAGAAAATGAATAGACTCTTTATGTTTATGATGCTGATAGCAGCATCATGCCTTCTTTTCGCTCAAAACACACCTGCCCCCCAAGTGACCTACACCTTAAAAGGAGTTTTAATCGATTCTCTCAGTATGGAAGGTGAACCTTATGCAACCATACGGATAGCAAAAAAAGAAAATCCGGGCACGCCGGTTAAACTGTCCGTGACGGATACTAACGGGAAATTTCAGGAGCAAATTAACGGCTCGGGAGATTATATTATGTCTATTTCTTCTATCGGTAAATCAACTGTAGTAAAGGAATTTACACTGGAAGCAAGTAACAAAACAATGGACTTCGGAACCTTACTCACCACTGATGCAACGAATGAACTGGGCGCTGTAGAAGTTATTGCCCAGAAGCCCTTAGTGAAGGTAGACATCGACAAAATTGAATACAATATACAGGACGACCCGGATTCGCAGACCAATTCTATGCTTGAAATGCTGAGAAAAGTTCCTTTGGTAACGGTCGACGGCGAAGATAACATTCAGGTAAACGGAAGCAGCAGCTTTAAAGTCCATGTGAATGGTAAGCCGAATAATATGATGAGTAACAATCCGAAGGAAGTACTTAAAAGTATGCCGGCTAATTCAATTAAATATATTGAAGTAATAACTAATCCCGGAGCAAAATATGATGCTGAGGGAACGGGTGGTATCCTTAACATAGTAACCATAGGTGGCGGTTTCGAAGGATATACAGTAACACTTAGCGGTAATGTTAGCAATCGTGGAGTCGGAGGCAGTGCTTATGGTACTGTTCAGAAAGGAAAGTTAACTGTAACCGGTAATTATGCGTATAATCATAATAACCAGCCTCGCTCATATTCATACACCGAGAGAGAATTTACTGATGGAGGAGTTACAGAGAAATCTGATGGTTCGAGTAAAGGAACAAATAATTTCCAGCATGGTAATCTCGAGGCCAGTTATGAAATCGATACTTTACGACTGGTTACAATGGCTTTTGGAATGTATGGGGGTGGATATGACTCTGACTCTAAGACTATAGTTGATAAAAAACCGGATTATTCGTATAATAGAATAGGTAGCGGAGATAACAGTTGGTATTCCATTCGTGGTAATATTGATTATCAACGGCTGTTCAGCCTGAAAGGAAGAATGTTAACTTTCTCTTACCGTATAAGCTCGCAGCCTGAAACAAGCGATGGCTTTACTTCTTACAAAGATGTAGTTATAACACCTGAATGGGAAGATAAAATATGGATCCAGAACCAACGTAATGATGGGAAAACGAATACCATGGAACATACCTTCCAGGGAGATTATGTTACACCCATTGGTAAATATCACACCATTGAAACCGGAGCAAAATACATTATCAGGGATAATACGAGCGATACAAGATATTTCGGTATCGACGAAACCGGGAAAGAAACCCAGAATATGGACAGAAGTACTGATTACAAGCATCTGAACAATATTCTGGCGGCTTATGCAGGTTACACTTTGCGATATAAATTAATTTCGGGTAATGCCGGCTTACGATATGAACACACCATGCTCGATGTTACAGATAAGCTTCACTCTGAAAGAGATTTCGATAAATCGTACAGTGACCTTGTTCCATCTGCAACAATTGGTGTAAAATTAAGTGATACACAAAACTTGCGTGGTGGTTACAATATGCGAATATGGAGGCCCAGTATATATTTTCTTAATCCTTATAGAGATACCAGCAATCCTACCCAGATCAGTTATGGTAATCCTGACCTGGATACAGAAAAGAGCCACGCATTCAATATAAGCTACAGCAGTTTTACTCAAAAGTTTAATATAAATCTTTCTCTAAGGCATTCTATTAATAATAATAGTATTGAAAGTTATAGCTTCCTGGATGATGATGGAATTCAAAACAATACATATGCCAATATTGGTAAAGCCAAATATACATCAATGAGTGCGTATGTTAATTGGAATGCCACTCCAAAAACCCGTATCTATATGAATATGAATGGAGGATATAATGATTACCGGCTTGATTCCAAAGCTATCTCGGACAACAATATCAAGATTGATGAAGACCAGAAGAATTCGGGGTGGAATATGTTCGTATACGGCGGTATCCAGCACACTTTCCCATTCGAAATAAGAGCTACATTAAATATGATGGGTGCCACTTCAAGCGCTACCCTGCAAGGCGAACGGGGTGGTTTTTATGACTACAACTTCAGTCTGAATAAGAGTTTCGTGAATAACCGGCTAACAGTGAGTGCCTTTGCTGGTAATATATTCAACAAATATACAACTCAAAAATCATTTACTGAAGGCGAAGGCTTTGTTACACATAGTATGAACAAATATTCCCGTCAACGTTTCGGCGTAAGTATTAGCTATCGGATTGGTGAATTGAGGGCTCAAGTAAAGAAGGCTGCCCGAAGCATCAATAACGATGACGTAAAAGGCGGCGGAGGCGGTTCCGAAGGTGGTGGCGGTAATTAATCAGGCATCAACAATATAAAAAAGGAGATATCCATTGCGGGTATCTCTTTTTTATTATGTCCAAAATTTACAATTCCAGGATATAAGTACACCCTATCTTTGCATCAACAATCAAATTATTCACCCAATATTTATAACGATGAAAAGATTAGTTTCCTTTTTCGAAATCCCGGCACAAGACTTCGGCCGTGCAGTAAAATTCTACGAATCAGTATTCCAGGTAAAGCTGGCAGTAATGGACTGCGAAACAGAAAAAATGGCTTTCTTCCCCGAGGAAGAAGACGGTAATTGCCCCGGCTCCATTTCATATGCTGACGACTTTAAACCTGTACAGGGTGGGGGAGTATTGGTAAGCCTGTGGGTTGAATCCATAGAAAATGCTACAACTCGGATACAGGAGAATGGCGGCACCATGATAATTCCCCGCACAAAGATTGAAGCAGAAAACAGAGGATATTTTGCCATATTCACCGATAGCGAAGGCAACCGTCTTGGATTATACGAAGACTAATAAAACATTGTACGACTAATAAAACAAAGACCATATACTGCTTGTTATTATCTGAAACAGATTATAAATTAGATAATTATGAGCAGTATACTGGAAAAGAACTTCAATTCGGCAGTCGAATCGGTAAAGCAAATCGTAGAAAAAGAACAAAGCAACGGCGAACTAGTCGGGAAACAAATTGCAGTACAGGTTGCTTACAACCAGAATACATTCGAACTGTATAGCGCTGCACTCTCTGTTGCAACGGATGGTTTGATTACTCCCGAGATGCAGAACGACGAATATTACAATATGGTATTTGTGGGCAACAGCCTCGGGGAAGTAGTGAAGCAATTCCGTGATAAATATATGTTCAAACTGGCATATGCTGATGTCGGCTTTGCATTGTATCAGGCTTACCGGATGGCGTTAATGTCCGAAACAGGCGAATACATCCTTACTACATCCTTCCATAAGCCGGATATTGAAGATTCAGACTGGGCATATAAAGATGTATTCCATTATTCCGACTTCGGGCAGTTCTTATGTTGGTTCAGCCATGACGAGAATTATAGCAATGTAGAGATACAGGCTGATAACGATTTAATAACCCAATACGACAAACTGGTTCCCGATTTGAATACTAAGCTCTAGTTCCCAGGGTTATTCTTTGCCTGGGTATTTCTGGAAAGCAATACGTGGGGTACCATTGTGCGTATAGATAATACCACATTTGGTAAAGCCGTTTCTCAGGAATATAGTTTGCATCACCTTATTATCAGGGTGTGTATCGACACGTACGTTTCCACACTGTTCGAGGCACCACTGCATACAATAATCACCTATACCTTTTACCTTTCCGGTTCCGGCCAGGCGGTGAATCACACCATAGGGTTTATCGTTCAGCCACCGGCCATCGTATATGTTGGCATAGGTTGGGTCTTCTCCGATGAAAAAGCAAAAGGTACCAACAATAACTCCATTATCATCTGTTATCAGGTAACTCTGATTTCTATTAATATCTCCCAGTATAACTTCTTCCGACGGATATCCATCTATCCATTGCCCCGGGTTTCCGGTTTCTTGCATAAACCGGCGTGCAAATTCGTATATATTCATCAGGATGTATAAATCCTGTTGTGTGGATATTATGATATTCATATTTATATTCTTTATAGCTACAAAAATACAGATAATACACTTTCTTTTGGGTGTAACCGGGCTTTTAATTGTTTTCCTAATAGTTAACTTTGCAGCATCTATGTATATCAGGGCGAATGCAATTCGCCCCTACAAAAATAACCGGAATATGAAAAGAACGAAAAACCTGCTTCTACTGGCGGTTCTGGTGCCGTCGTTTACTACTGCTCAACATGTGGCTTCGAAGAATAACCAACCCATTTTTCATTCTCAAACAGTGCCTACAGGCATGAAGATGGTATGGAATGACGAGTTTAACGACCACAAGTTGGATACCACCAAGTGGTTTACCAGCTATTACTCTACCCTCGACTATTATTACCGTACTAACTTTGATGATTTCCGGACCGACAACCTCCCCGAGCCCGCCATGCTCTTTACCGACAGTACCCTTATTCTGCGAACCAACGACCGGATACCCGAACGTACATTCTGGGAAAGCGGCCGGAAAATATCATCCATCCAAACTTACGACTGGAACAGCAATACGAATAAAATGCCCGATAACGTTGGCGATACTTTGAAGCCCGGATCAGACGCAGCGCTACCCCCGATGCCGAGATGGCAAACAGCGCGTTCTGGTTCGATTCGCCGGGCCCCGACCTTAGATATTATATAGAAAAAGGCAATACCGCCTGCGATGTTGAAGGAATCCGTCCTCGCGGACAAATATTCGAAATCGACATTTGCGAATATATAACCACCGAAATAGTGCTTCATGGCAATGTATCTCCCGAAGGAAAGTTCCAGCACAATATCGGCCATTTTATTATTCCCGGACAATATAATAATAAATGGACAACACATGGAATGTTATGGTCGCCTGCCGGATTAAAATTCTATGTTGACGGCGAACTGGTAGCCGAATCGTGGAACCCGAACGATATCAAATCGCCCAATCATACCATGAATATGTTCTTTGGCGCCTATGGTAAAGGTGGTGAAGTGGATATGGAAGTGGATTATGTCCGGTATTACCAGTGGGATATGAGTGGCAAAAATGAACTTCCCAATCCAGGATTCGAATATGGTGATAGCATATTTCCCTGGGAAGGAGCAGGAACATTATCAGCTACCGCTGCCTATGAAGGCAATTATGGATTTGAGTTACAACCCGGCGAAGAAGTTTACCAATACGTTTATCTTAATAATTCACGCAACTATCAACTTAATTTCATGGTTGAAGGTGGCGGCTTAGTCGATGTTTCTGTGGAAAACATAGAACAGGTAAGCGGTGTCGCTCAAAAAACTTATAGCAGGCAGATTCAAGCCTCGGATAAATACACGAAGCAAGAACTCTTTTTCGAAACCGCTCCCGAATATGGCAATCATAAGCATACGGTAAAAGTTAAAATTAGAAATCCCGGGAGAAATAAGATATCATTAGATAATATTGAAATAAAAGAAGCGTTATAATAGTAATACTTAATGCAGAAGTTTTCAGTAGTATTTTGATTGGAAACCGCCTGGCAGTTCTCTGGCAGAAGAGAGTTGCCAGGCGTTTATTTTATACCATTGCTTCCATTATTTCTTCTTTGCCCGACGCTATGCGGGTATAACATGGAACCTTGAACCAGAAAACACTTCCGTTTCCTTCTTCCGATCTCATTCCGATTTTCCCATCCAACAGAGATACAATCGTTTTGCTGATATATAATCCTAAACCCATGCCTGGGCTGTAACTGTCTGCCTTCATGAAACGGTCGAAGATATATGGCTGAATATGAGGCGGGATACCACATCCCGAATCTTTCACGTACACAAATATTCCGTCGTTTGTAGGCTTGTATCCAAAGCGTATAGAACCTTTTCGGGTGAACTTATGAGCGTTCGATAGAAGATTTGACAATACCTGAGACACCAGTGTCATATCAGTTGTAACCATATAATCCTCCTTTCCGTTTTCATCGAAGATAAATTCTACTTCCGGATTAACCAGATTATTGTAGGTATAATGGTTCGCCATGAAAACATCGTCCAGCGCAAATTCTGAGAAATTTACTTTTGGCCGCGCCGATTCGAACTTAGCCATGTCCAACATATCACTAATAAGCCGAAGCAGAAGATTATTGTTTGCCTCGATAATATGGATAAACTCTGCCTTTTGTTTGGTGTCTTTCGTCTGGGCCAGCAAAGACGAAAAACCTATAATAGCAGTAAGTGGGGTACGGATTTCATGGTTAATACTGGCCAGAGCATTCCACTGCCCGGTTTCCGTTGATTGGTATAACCCGTTGTATACATCATTGTATTGTTTTGTAATCTTTTTCATCGCTCAACATCTCTTTAGTCATCATAATCTCGTAACAACAGCACATAGCTTTATGTTTTGCCATTTTTAGGGCTTTACGCACTATAAAAGGTTATTTAATAAATTTACTGGAACTTTACTTTTTAACTATCTTGTCTATGCGCTTGTATGGAGTATTGTCTAGCAAAGTATAGACTCTTACGTATAAAAGTGTAGAGCCTTGGTATAGGGAGATGTACATCTCGGCGTATAGGAGATGCACGTCTCGATATAGGGGAGATGCACATCTCGACAGGTGCGAGATGCACATCTCCCCGCACCAAAACTCTACACTTTTGTATATAATAGTTAGTACTTTGTTTGGCAATAGTATTAAGTTTTATGTGCAAGATTTTTGACTAAAACAAATACAATTTATGATTTTGTGTTGTAAAACACATAAAAATGTTTGCAATTAAACGTTTAACCTGCTAGTTTTGCAATGTGATTAAACGTTTAATCTTTAATAAGTGAAAAAGAAAGTTTCCATAAAGAATATTGCAGAGTCGCTGGGAATATCTACAGCCACTGTATCGCTCGTATTAAGTGGTAAAGCTTCTAATGGGCGAGTGAGCGAGGAAATATCCGCGAAAATCAGGGAAACAGCCAAAGCAATGAACTATATGCCCAACGGATTGGCCCGTAGCCTGCGTATGGGGCGTACCAATACCATCGGGCTGATTGTTGCCGATATATCCAACCCTTTCTTTGGACAACTGGCACTTCATATACAAGAGAAAGCCGAAGAGGTGGGCTACACAGTTATTATTGCCAATACCAACGAGGACGACCTGAGGATGGGAAAGCTGATTGATATCCTTAAAGGGCACCAGGTAGATGGGTACCTCATTGTACCGACTGAACATGGCGACGAATATATAACCGAACTGCAAGACAGTAAAGTGCCGTTGGTGCTTGTAGACCGTTGGTTCCCGAATTTGCAAACAAACAACGTTATTATTGATAATTGCAGGGCCTCTTATGATGCAACCCGGCTACTTTTAGAAAAAGGCTGCCGTAATATTGCTGTTTTTGTGTATAAAAGTAACCTTCAGCATATTATTGAACGTAAAAGCGGGGCAACTGAAGCATTGAAACAAGCCGGATTATACAATGAAAATCTTATCTTTGAAGTTAACTATACGAATATTAGCGGTGACATAGCCTGTGCAATTAATAAAATACTGACAAGCGATATCGCCGTGGATGGAATGTTTTTTACAACCAACAGTATATCATTAATTGGTATGAAAGAACTTCTGAACAATGAGGTCGACATTCAGAAACAAATACAGGTAGTATGTTTTGATAAGAGTGATGCTTTCGATTTTATGGATGTGTCTATACCTTATGTGCAACAACCCATTGCTGCAATGGGCCGGAAAGCCGTTGAAATACTTATCTACCAGATAACAGGAGCAGAGCCTGAAACAGGCGTTATGATATTCAAATTATCTGCCAGCTTAATACAGCCGGATGATAAATAATTTTTACACCAACAGTTAATCGATTAATATACGATTTATTTAATCTAATAGAACATGAAGACAAAAAAAGACTTAACGGGTAAAGTCCCCTTAGTACCAAAGGAATTTCTTTTTCCTTTTATCTTATTAACCTCCTTATTCTTTGCATGGGGTTTGGCCAATAATATGACCGACACCTTACTTGCCGCTTTCAAGAAGATAATGAGCATGACGGATTTCCAGACTTCATGGATACAGATTGCTTTTTATTTCTCTTATTTTTGCCTGGCTTTACCGGCCGCTATCCTTATTAAGAAAACCACCTATAAAACCGGTATCATCGTAGGACTGGTTATGTTCATTACCGGAGCCCTGTTATTCTATCCGTGTAGTAAAACAATGGTTTACTGGCATTTCCTGGTTTCATTATATATATTGGCCGGCGGTTTATCAGTGTTAGAAACTACAGCCAATCCGTATGCCATTCTTATGGGTCCGGAAGAAACCGCCACCCGTCGCCTGAATATGGCTCAATCGTTTAACCCTATCGGTTCAATTACTGGGGTATTGCTCAGTAAATTCTTTATTCTTACCGGCCTGGCAACCTATACAGCCGAAGAACGCGCCCTGATGAGCCCGGATGAATTGAGCGCTGTACAGGGAGCCGAGCTGAATGCGGTAATGGGGCCTTATGTGGGAGTAGCTTGTGTGTTAATTGTTATTCTCATACTTTTCATCATTACAAAAATGCCGAAAGCATCGGATAGCGGTGCGCTTAATCTGGGTTCTACTTTAAAGCGGCTGTATAAAAATAAAAAATACTTCTATGGGGTTATTACCCAGTTCTTTTATGTGGGTGCACAAATCAGTGTATGGTCGTTCACCATTCGTTACGCTATGAGGGAACTCGACGTTGTCGAAAGTGATGCTTCTACCTATTATGTACTATCACTGGCACTTTTCATCGGTGCACGTTTCATCTTTACGGCGCTGATGAAATATTTCCGCCCCGGCCGGCTTTTATTATTCGCTGCCGTAATGACGTGTGTATGTAGTTTGCTAACCATGTTCACTCACGGTTATGTGGGTGTTATCAGCCTTATGTGTATATCTTTCTTCATGTCGCTGATGTTTCCTACCATATACGGGTTAACCATGACCGGGTTGGGTGATGATACCAAGATAGCCGGTTCGGGCCATATTATGGCTATACTGGGTGGTGCAATTATAACTGCGTTCCAGGGAATGGTATCCGATGCCACCGGAGTGATAAATTACTCGTATGTTATTCCGTTGGCTTGCTTCATTATTGTAGTTGCTTTTAGCATATACGTTGATAAAATACAAACTAAAACAACATAACTATATTCATTCACATTATAAAACTTACAGTATCATGAAAAAACTCACACTCTTAGTATTCGCACTTTGTGCAATGGTTACGTATTCGTTTGGCCAAAACTACCAGTTCAATGGCCTGGATATGAATATGGGCAGCTTATCAAAACTGTCAAATGCCAAAACCCGTTCCATAAGCCCTGAGAACTTTACAGGCGAACCCGGTAAGGGTGGTATGGCCGACCCGGTAAAAGATAAGGATACCCGCAACCAGGCGAATGCGTGGGAAGCTTCGCGCGATTTGGGTAAAGGCTGGAAGGTTAATCCATTTATCATTATCAAACCAGGCGAAACTATAACAATTGCTGAGATAGATGGCCCGGGAGCTATCCAACAAATCTGGATGACGCCTACCGGAAACTGGCGTTTCACTATCATGCGAATATACTGGGACGATGAAAAAGAACCTTCGGTAGAATGTCCGGTGGGCGATTTTTTTGCCAGTGCTTACAACGAATATGCACAACTATCATCACTTGCAGTGTGTGTAAACCCCGGAAGCGCATTCAACTGTTACTGGAAAATGCCTTTCCGCAAGAAAGCCCGCATTACCATGGAGAACATAAACAACCGCGACGAAATGCGCTTGTATTACCAGATAAACTATACGCTGACTGATGTTCCCGAAGACGAAGGATACTTCCACGCTCAGTTCCGCCGTTCGAACCCGACACAAGGTTCACTGCATACCTTGGTCGACGGTATTAAAGGTAAAG
This sequence comes from Bacteroides sp., assembly GCA_032108265.1. Lineage (GTDB taxonomy): Bacteria > Bacteroidota > Bacteroidia > Bacteroidales > Bacteroidaceae > Bacteroides. The sequence continues at coordinate 26,912 of DAMCMT010000012.1, read as the reverse complement.
GCCACTACGTAGGTACTTATATGGCATGGCGCGTGAACGACAATTGCTGGTGGGGCGAAGGCGAAATCAAGTTCTATATGGATGGCGACAAGCAATACCCGACTATTTGCGGTACTGGTGCCGAAGACTACTTCTGTGGTTCGTATAACTTCGAGAACCAGAAAACACGCCAGTATCAGGAATTTACTACCCCATATGCCGGTATGCACCAGGTTATCCGCCCCGACGGGCTATACCGCGCAGTAACAGCTTTCGGCTTGTATCGTTGGCACGTACTCGATCCTATCCGCTTTGATAAAGACCTCAAAGTTACTATTCAGGATTTAGGTTGGAGACATGATGGGCGTTACAATAACCAGAAATCGGATATCTCTTCGACAACATTCTGGTATCAGACCGAACCCCATGCTAAATTCCCCGCTCTGCCAAGCAAGGATGATTTGGAAATACCAAAGTGGTAAGTAATATGAAAACGCATAAGTTATTACTGGTTGCAGCTACTTTGATAATAAGCCTGGCAAGCTGCAACCCCAACAAAAAAGCGGATATGAAATCGTACGATAAAGGATCTTTTGGCTACGACCTGCAATTCCTGGCTGAGAAAGACAGTCTGGTTATTTTGGCAAGCGATGATGCACAGGCGCAGGTTATAGTTTCAGCTAAATATCAGGGAAAGGTGTTCACTTCGACTGCCGAAGGGTTGGAAGGAACCAGCTTGGGATATCTTAATTATGATGCATTGAACTCTACGGAAATTAACGAGCACATGAATGGCTACGGTGGCGAGGATCGTTTCTGGCTTGGCCCCGAAGGCGGAAAGTATTCCGTTTATTTCGCTCCCGGTACCGAACAGGTTTACGACAACTGGCACACGCCGAAACCAATCGACATCGAACCATGGAAAGTGGTAGCAGGTAACTCGCAGGGAGTGGCAATGCAGAAAGAAATGGCCGTTTCTAATTACCTGGGCAATGAACTGAAACTACGTGTAGACAGAAGAGTAAAACTCATTTCGCGCGATGAAATAAGGTTTAAGTTAGGGATTGGTCTAAACGAAGGCATAAAAGCGGTAGCGTATGCAACTTCTAACAGCATTACTAACCTCAATGATTTTGCCTGGACCGAAGAAACCGGAACAGTTTGCATATGGATGCTCGATATGTATCATACAGCTCCCCGCTCGCTGACAATTATTCCTTTCAATGAGGGAAGCGAAAAAGAACTTGGAATTATTGCTACCACCGACTACTTTGGCGAAATTCCTGCCGACCGTTTCAAGGTTAAAGGAAATGTAGCATTCCTGAAAACCGATGGTAAATACCGCAATAAACTGGGTATGAATGCGCTTCGCACCAAAGCCATAGCAGGTAATTACGACCCGGACACAAAACGGTTGACTGTAACAACATTCGATGTTGACCCGAAAGCAACTTACCTGAATCAGGAATGGAATCCTGAAAAGAACCCGCTTATTGGTGATGCATTAAATGCATATAATGACGGCCCGTTGGAAGATGGAAGTATTATGGGGCCATTCCTCGAACTGGAAAGTTGTTCGCCTGCGGCATTTATATCTCCCGACGAGTCGATGGGGCATAATCATAACGTTTACCATTTTGTAGGAGAAGAGGAGGACTTAACAGTGATAACAGAAAAACTTTTTGGTACTTCAATCGAAGAATTGAAGAAAATATTTTAGATGTAATTCCATCCGTCACCCCGAGCGAAGCCGAGGGGTCAACATAGTATCAATAAATGGCTGGTAGGCCCCTCGGCTTTGCTCGGGGTGACGGGAATAAAGACAGGGTATATAAGCAGAGGACACAGAGCAATAGGGTTTAATTAGAATTAGGTTAAGTTTTTGATTTTAAGGAGTTTAATAGGTATTACATATTAGACTCTGTGCCCTTTGCATCCCTTGTTTTAACGAATTGAACAGATAAATAGCGTATTGGTAAATAAGATACTCATATAAAAAATAACAATTAAAACAGGTTTAACATGAAAAACAAATATCCTAAAATCGGCATACGTCCTATAATCGACGGCCGTCGCCGCGGAATCCGCGAGTCACTCGAAGAAGTAACAATGGGTCTGGCAAAGCGGGTTGCCGAGTTCTATACAGCAAATCTACGCTACCCTGACGGTTCGCCCGTACAGTGTGTCATTGCCGATACCTGCATTGGTGGTGTAAAAGAAGCAGCCAATTGTGCAGAAAAATTTGCGGGGGAGAATGTAGGTCTTTCTCTTTCTGTAACTCCTTGCTGGTGTTATGGTTCGGAAACAATGGATATGGATCCGCTGATTCCGAAAGCTGTCTGGGGATTTAACGGAACAGAACGTCCGGGGGCTGTTTATCTGGCCGCTGTTCTTGCCGCACATAACCAGAAAGGACTTCCCGCCTTTGGCATTTATGGTCGCGAGGTTCAGGATATGGGCGACCCTACCATTCCCGAAGACGTACAAGAAAAACTCTTGCGTTTTGCCAAAGCCGGACTGGCGGTTGCTATGATGCGCGGTAAATCCTATCTGGCGATTGGTTCTGTTTGCATGGGTATTGCCGGCTCCATTATCAATCCTGAATTCCTTCAGGAATATCTGGGAATGCGTGCAGAGTATGTAGACTGTTCTGAAATCCTTCGTCGTATACAGCAGGGTATTTACGATCATAAGGAATACGAAAAAGCCTTGGCATGGGTTAAGAAGAACTGCATAAATAGGGAAGGAGAAGACTTCAACCCTCCGCATCTGATAACTACCCGCGAGAAAAAAGACGAAGATTGGGAGTTTGTTGTTAAGATGACTATGATTATGCGCGATATGCTTATTGGCAATCCTGTACTTGCCGAAATGGGTTATGAAGAAGAAGCAAACGGACATAACGCCATCTCAGGTGGTTTCCAGGGGCAACGCCAGTGGACGGACTTCCTGCCCGATGGTGATTTTTCCGAAGCCATCCTTAATTCGTCTTTCGACTGGAACGGTATCCGCGAACCATTTGCTTTTGCAACGGAAGACGACCACCTGAATGGTATTTCCATGCTTTTCGGCAAACTTTTAACCAACACAGCGCAAATATTTGCGGATGTACGTACGTATTGGAGTCCCGAAGCTATTGAACGTGTCAGCGGATGGAAACCTGATGGAATGTTGGCGAACGGAGCCATCCACCTGATAAATTCTGGTGCTTGTACATTAGATGGAACAGGACAGCAATCTAAAGACGGGCAACCCGCCATGAAACCATTCTGGGAAATAACCGAAGAGGAAGTAGATAAAATGCTCGGTGCAACTAAATGGCATCCATCGTCATTGGAATATATGCGTGGAGGAGGTTACTCTTCGCAGTTCCTTACCAAGGCCGGTATGCCTATGACGATGTGCCGAATCAACCTGGTAAAAGGACTCGGCCCAGTATTACAGATTGCCGAAGGCTGGACAGCTACCTTCCCGGATCATGTATTCGACATCATTAACAAGCGTACAGATAAAACATGGCCTTCGACATTCTTTGTACCACGATTAACCGGCGAAGGACATTTTGAAGATGTATACTCTGTTATGAATTACTGGGGAGCCAATCACGGAGCAATCAGCTTTGGACACATTGGTGCCGATTTAATCTCACTGGCTTCTATGTTATCAATTCCTGTTTGCATGCACAATGTAGAAAAAGGAAAAATCTTCCGTCCTTCTGCGTGGAATGCATTCGGATCGGATATTGAAGGTTCGGATTACCGGGCTTGTGCAACGTATGGACCACTGTATAGATAAATCAGGATGATTTGTATGAAGTAAAGTTGCTGAAAATATCGCTGCAGGTTATGAAAGTTCCATATATTGAAACTGTATAATCTGCGGCGAAATGACAACATTATATTTAAATCGTACTACAGGAATACTCTTGTAAAGCACTACTCTTGTCTTTAAAAAGAATGTATACCTCTCTCGCACTTACTTCAGGGTAAGTATCTCGACCAAACTTCAAACGAACGTATTATTTAAACAATTAAATCGCAGTATTATGAAAAGATTGCATTGGAAAATTACTCTGTTTTTCATTTGCGCACTAATTTCCTCGATTACCGATGTAAATGCTCAGGTTAATATAACAGGGGAAATGTACGATCTCGCTAAAATGAAAAGTGGTGTTCGTAACCGTCGGATAAGTAGCTATGACCGCTCAGGTAATAACAGAGATCATCTGAGTAATATCAAACCGGGCGAAACCCGCACCATAGCTGAAATATCCGGAACCGGTATCATTAATCATATCTGGATCACCATTGCACCGGGACCAGATAGACTTAAGCGTAATGATGTTATTATCCGTATGTATTGGGACGATAAAAGCTATCCGTCTGTAGAGTCGCCTATTGGTCCATTCTTTGGGCAAGGATGGGATGAACAGTATAACTTTGCTTCACTACCTTTATCGGCAGGTCCGGGAAACGGTACCGGTTTATGTTCTTATTTCCAGATGCCTTTTGCTAGCGGGGCGAAGATAGAGATTGAAAATCAGTCCGACGAAACGATCACTTCTTTCTATTTCTATGTGGACTATCTGGAAATGAAAAAGCTGCCTCAGGATATGGGGCGGTTCCATGCCTGGTACAACCATGAACTTACTGAAGCACTTCCACAGGGTGAAACCGAATGGGGTGTTGTAGGTAAGCAGGGTGAAAATAAAAATGGCACTGGTAACTATTTGTTTGCTGATATCAAAGGGAAGGGGCATTTTGTAGGCATAAATTATTATGTACATTGTCCTAGCCCGATGTGGTATGGTGAAGGAGATGATATGTGGTTCATCGATGGGGAAGAATTACCCTCACTTATTGGTACCGGTACTGAGGATTTCTTCAATACTTCCTGGTGCCCGAAAGAAAAGTACTACCATCCTTATTTTGGATATCCTCGTGTGAATGATGATATAGGTTGGCTTGGTCGCACCCATGTTTATCGCTTCTTCATTAATGACCCGGTATATTTCGAGACAAGCCTGAAGGGCACTATCGAACATGGGCATGAGAACAATTTGACACTCGATCTGGCTACCGTGGCCTACTGGTATCAGAACGAAGCATCGCCCATTCCGGCTGCTCCAGCCAAAGAACTTCGTAAACCGAAGGTATTCATCACACCAGCCGACATTCATAAATGGAGGCATGAATGGAGGAAAAACAAAGGTAATAACCCTCAGCTTTGGGGAAATGAATAAACACTATTGAGCTAGCTCGAGAAACACTAATCTAATAGAAAACAAAGATGAAAAATATACGAATTACGAAATCGATTATTCTGTTTTCAACCCTCTTTGTCCTAACAGGGTTTACAACAGCAAAAGAGACAGAGAACAAGAATGTACATAGTATAAGTATTGTTGCGCAGCAAAACCGCCAGATAACTGGAAAAGTTCTGGACAGCACCACCGGAGAAACACTTCCCGGCGTGAACATTATGGTTGATGGCACAACACAAGGAACCGCTACCGACCTCGATGGAAATTTTTCGATTCTGGCCGGCGAGAATGCGGTGCTTACTATTTCTTATATCGGCTATCAAACACAAAAAGTTAATATTGGTACCCGCAGAAGTGTTGAGATCAAGCTGATTTCGGATACTAAATTGCTTGATGAAGTTGTTGTTGTAGGTTATGGTACAATGAAACGAGAAGAAGTAACCAGTGCTATTACCAAGGTAACTGCTGATAATTTCGTGAAAGGTCCGGTAACCTCACCAGCGCAGCTAATTCAAGGAAAAGTAGCAGGACTTGCCATAACCTCGGTAAATGGCGATCCATTCGCCAATCCTACTATGGTACTTCGTGGTATAGCAACCCTGGAAAGTAATGCCTCTCCACTTATTGTTATCGATGGTGTGCCTGGAGGAAGTCTGGGCTCACTTCAACCCGAGGATATCGAGTCTATCGATGTTCTCAAGGATGGTTCGGCAGCTGCTATCTACGGTACACGCGGTACAGGTGGAGTGATTATTGTTACTACCAAAAGTGGTAAAGGTGCCCAGCGAAACATCGTTGAATACAATGGATGGTTTGGTTTTGATAAGATGTATGATACTCCTGATATGTTGAATGCAAGTGAATGGCGTTCGTATATGGCCGAGCAAAAAGCAGCCGGTTTCCCCAATCGTACTGCTGAATCCATGGTTGATTATGGAAATAATACCAACTGGTATGATGCTATTTCCCAGACTGCATTCAATCATTCGCATAATGTAACTTTTCGTGGAGGTGGTGAGAAAACCAGTTATCTGGGGTCTATAACTTATAAGAGTGTAGAGGGAATTATGAGAACTACCGAAAAGAATTTTCTTACTACTCGTCTTAACGTAAACCACTCGGCTATAAATGATCGTATGCAGATTAATTTCAACATTCAGAATACACTGACTAAAGGTGGTACCTGGTGGAGTAATGCATATAATCAGGTCCCGAAACAGAATCCCACTGCACCTATTTACGATGAAAACGGTAAAATCAATGAAATAGCTCAATGGAACACCTATAATCCAGTTGGAATCCTTGAACAGAGAGACGAGGAGCGGAAGGAAAACCAATATCTGGCCAATATTAAAGCTACTTTTGAAATAGTACCCGGACTGAAAGTCGGAACATTACTGGCTTATCAGAAAACTGATACTTCATCCGGATTTAATGATTTTGTTGAAATGTATGTATCCAAGCAACAAGGACAACATGGTAGAGCTGTACGTTGGGCCGACTGGTTTGAAGACAGAACTACCGAATATACCCTCGAATATAATACCACTATTGCTAAGAATCATCGGTTTAATGCTATTGCAGGTTATAGTTATCAGGATTTTATGGGTGAAGGAGTTTGGGCAGATAACTATAATTTTCTGAATGATGATTTCCTATGGAATAACATTGAATCGGGAGACTTCCTACAGGACGGACGTGCAGGAATGAGTAGCTACAAATGGGATAGCAAACTCATTGCTTTTTTTGGGCGCATTAATTATAATTTTGCCGGTAGATACATGCTTTCGGCCAGTTTGCGCCGGGAGGGATCTTCTAAATTCGGTGCAAACAATAAGTGGGGTAATTTCCCCGCTGTATCGGCAGGATGGATGATTTCGGAAGAAGAATTCATGAAGTCAACCCGCGATGTAATATCTTCACTTAAATTCAGAGCAGGTTACGGCGTAACAGGTGCAATACCAAACGATAGCTATATGTCCATTTCACGCCTGAGTGATAACGCTCCGCGTATGTTGTATAATGGACAATGGATAAGAGGCGTACAACCTGCCAGTAATCCCAACCCCGACCTGAAATGGGAAAAGAAGGCAGAATTTAATCTTGGTATCGACTTTGGATTATTCAACGACCGGCTTAGTGGTAGCATTGAATATTACAACCGCAAAACCAGCGACCTCCTGTATTGGTATAACGTACCTGTACCACCTAATCTTTTTGACCGGACATTCACCAATGTTGGTTCACTTAGGAATCAGGGTGTTGAAATTACATTAAACCCCGTTTTCATTCAGAAAAAAGACTTGTTCTGGGATGCTAACTTCAACTTCTCATACAACACCAACAAACTTTTAACCCTTTCAGACGGTTTTTATAGTTCGGATTTTGCCAATTACGGATGGCTGGGCGACCCAGGTATAAATACCTATACCCACCGTGTAGAACCAGGTAAACCTATCGGGAATATGTATGGATTGGTATTCGATCATATCGACGACAACGGTAAATGGGTTTTTAAAGATTTCAATGGTGTAGAAGGCGATAATGCGGATGCTGATAAACAGGTTATTGGTAACGGTATACCTAAATATTATGCCAACCTTTCCACTTCTCTTAAATATAAGAATTTTGATTTCTCGATTATGTTGCGTGGTGCTTTCGGATTCCAGGTTGTTAATGTGATGCGTATGTATCATGAGAACAAAATGATGTTCCCACTCAATGTCCTTAAATCAGCCCTTGACAGTCCGCTTTACGATGATCCCAAGTATTCTTCCTATTATGTGGAAGATGGTGATTATGTAAAAATCGACAACGTAACACTAGGATATACCTTCAGTTTCCCAAAATTGCTGATATTTAAGGCTCGTATATATGTATCGGGATTAAACCTTTATACATTCACAGGCTTTTCAGGTATCGACCCCGAACTGGATGTAACAGGAATGACGCCCGGTTTCGAATGGCAGGAGAAATATCCTAAGAAAAGGTCATTTAATATGGGTATCCAGATAACTTTCTAATGAGAATATAATAACCCAAAAAGAACGAACATGAAAACACTTATAAATAAATTAGCAAACTTATTGATAATTTCAGGCTGTATATGGGGAATATTCTCCTGCACCAACTTGGACGAGAAGCTATATGAACAGTATGAGTTGGATAACTTTTTTAAAACTGAAGAAGAAATTCTGTCAGCATTGGCTCCTGCTTATGGTGGGATGCGTGGTCTTTTCGATCTGACTTTTGAAATTCAGGAGTATATGGGTGGTAACATGATATCGCCAACCCGCGGGCAACACTGGTACGAGAATGGACGCTTCTGGCGTGCCCACACTTTCCAGCTCGACCCCGATGATGCTTTATGCAGTGGACCATGGAATTACTGTTTCACGGGCATATCTACTTGTAACCGGTTACTTTATATGCTGGACGATAAAGAGTTCCCCAATAAAAATCAGTTTATGGCCGAATTGAAAATGATACGGGCTTATTACTACTACTATGCACTTGATATGTATGGTAATATACCATGGATTGACCGGTATGATCTTGAACCAGGATTCCTGCCCGAGCAGGAAACCCAACCACAGATTTATGCGAAACTGGTAAAAGAAATTGAGGACAATGTGGAATACCTGTCCGAAGATGTAACGACTGCCACCTACGGGCGTTTTACCAAATGGGGGGGATATGCGCTCCTTGCCCGCGTATACCTTAATGCACATATTTTTAAAAGCGAATCTCCCGAGCCAAATACATGGACGGGCCATGAATGGGACAAATGTATCGCAGCCTGCAATAAGGTAATTGAGGCCCGTAAATACAGACTCGAAACCGATTTCTTTGCAAACTTCCGCCCGCAAAATGAAGGTTCTGCCGAGAATATATTCGTAATACCTTATGATGATGTATATGCATTAGGTTTCTTCCTTCCACTGAAAGGACTTCATTACTCTCATCCTCTTAAATTCGGTACTAAAGCCGGACCGTGGAATGGTATGTGTATGCTTCCTGAGTTTTTCGAAAGTTTCGATTGGGGTGGTTCAGAAGGTAGAGGAATTCTCGAAGATCGCGATGGTGATGGGATCTGGGATTATTTCGGCCCCGGAGAAAATCCTGATCTACGTTGGTCCAAAGGTTTTATGTTTGGAGCACAATATGGTAAAGACGGAAGTATGCTGATGTGTACCGAAGAGAGCAAGGGGAAAGGATTATTTCTTTATCCGTTTGCAGCTAAAAATGCTGACGGAAACCTTGAAAGCGAACGCGAAGTACAATTCATCCATATATGGAAAGATGCAAACGGTGTAGAGCATCGTGATGAGCTTCAAGGATTCAACTATAAATTTGCTAACGAGTACCACGGTGCGCGTCTTAATAAATACGAGTTCCAGGATGGTGGACGCGGCGATATGAACAACGATATTCCAATTTTCCGGTATGCTGATATTCTGATGATGAAAGCTGAGTGTCTTTTCTGGAAAGGTGATAAAGCAGGTGCTGTTGAGATCATTAATGAAGTACGTAACCGCGCTTTTGAAACTCCCAAACCTATTACAGTAAATGAACTGACTGAAGACCGTATGTGGAATGAAATTCGCTGGGAATTCTACGGTGAAATGAAAGCACGCATGGATGCTCGTCGCTTCGATAAAATGTCGACTCGGGCAAATTTTGGAAAACCAGCATATCAGTCGCATAAGAATGATTTGTTGCCAATACCGGTTGCACAACTAAATTCAAATAAGAACCTTACTCAGAATCCGCACGATTACGTTGTTAATTAGTGCTCCGAAGAGAAGGATTTGCCAGAAGCCTGCCTCCTAGTTGCGAGGAACAAAGTAACCAGGAGGCAGGCTTAGATGTACCAATAAACTAAATATTGAATACAATAAATAATGGACTCATCAAAATTAGTTATCGGACTGGATTATGGCACGGATTCCTGCCGTGCCCTTATTATTGATACGGAGAGTGGACGGGAACTAGCCTCGCACGTAGCCTGGTACCCACGTTGGAAAGCAGGCAAATATTGCGAGCCCAGATTAAATCAATACAGGCAGCATCCACTGGATTATATTGAAAGTATGGAGCAAGCTATTAAAGGAGTTTTAAGTAAATGTCCGGCAAATACACCCGCCAGGATTGTTGGAATATCCGTAGATACTACCGGCTCAACCCCGGTTCTATTGGACGAAAACGGTACGCCGCTTGCGCTCCTTCCCGAATATACCGAAAACCCTAACGCCATGTTTGTTCTATGGAAAGACCACACCGCCATACGCGAAGCCGAAGAAATAAACACCCTCGCCAAAAGATGGGAAACAGACTACACCGCATACTCAGGTGGAGTATATTCTTCGGAGTGGGTATGGTCCAAAATGCTTCATGTATTGCGAGTCGATGAATCCATACGAAAATCAGCTTATAGCTGGACAGAGCACTGCGACTGGATGCCCGCCCTGCTTACCGGATTAAACAAACCTGAAGAAATGATGCGCAGCCGTTGTGCTGCCGGGCACAAAGCTATGTGGAACCAATCGTGGGGCGGATTACCATCACCAGAATTCCTTACTGAACTAGACCCACTTTTAGATATTTTCAAAGAACATTTGTTCACCAAAACTTATACAAGCGATACCGCTGTAGGAACACTTACCGGTGAATGGGCTTCGCGCCTCGGCCTTACTACCAACGTGGTTGTATCCGTAGGAGCCCTTGATTGCCATATAGGAGCCATCGGCGCCCAGATTGTGCCCGGTGCTTTTGTGCGCGTCATGGGTACATCGACCTGTGATGTAATGGTATCCTCTTACGAAGAAATGAACGATAAACTGATAGAAGGCATCTGCGGACAGGTTGATGGCTCCGTCATTCCCGGAATGATTGGACTCGAAGCCGGGCAATCAGCTTTTGGCGATATTTATGCCTGGTACAAGCAATTACTGGCCTGGCCGGTGAAAGAATACCTTACCGGAACAACCATAATTGACGAACCTACCAAAGAAAAACTTCTGGAAGATTATCTGGATTCCATACTTCCGTTATTAACAAAAGATGCCCAAAACATAGATATCAGAGAAAGCAGCGTGATTGCCGTAGACTGGCTGAACGGACGCCGAACGCCGATTGCCAATCAGGCAGTAAAAGGCTCCTTATATGGCCTCACCTTGGGAACAACGGCTCCGCTGCTTTATCGCGCCCTGGTCGAAGCTACTGCCTTTGGCTCCAAAGCCATTGTCGATAGTTGCCTGGAACAGGGAATATGTATTAATGAGGTTATTGCCATCGGTGGTATATCCCTGAAGTCACCGCTTGTTATGCAAACACTGGCCGATGTGTTGGGTATGCCCATAAAAGTAGCCCGGGTAGAACAGGCCTGTGCCCTCGGTGCCTGTATGTTTGCAGCCGTAGCGGCAGGTATATACTCCAATATACAAGAGGCTCAGGAGGCACTGGGAAAAGGTTTTGCTATGGAATATACTCCCGACCCCACAAAATATGATATTTATATGTCTATGTACGATAAATACATCCAGTTAGGTAAATTTACCGAGAATGAACTTGCAGAAAAATGAATCACAACATAAACCAAATCGTCATTTTGTTATTAATGGTTGTTTTGCATACCGCATGTACAACGCCAAAAAACTCTCATGATTATGCAGCGGTTCTGCCTTTGGTTGCTCAAATCGATCCCGATGTTTTGAGCAATCAACAGGCAGAAATCCGTATAGACTCGCTTAAGCCCGGTTTATACAAAGTTACCGTTTGTTACGCACTTATACAGAGTTCAACCCAACCGGGTTATGCAGTAAAAATAACTCCTTCCTTTAAACCCGGTTATCATTGGGCTCCCCATCTTACACCGACCGATAATCATGTTATCGACCAACATGTATTCCGTACTCCTGCTCTGATTATGCAGGATGCCGAAAATACACTCATAGTAGTACCCGATACCGAAAATGATTATACCTCGGGTAATTATCACTTGTATATGGATATGGATGCGGAAGAAAATACATTGAGTGTGGGTATGAGTGCAACGGCGATAACCGACCATGTATTGTATGAGAAACAAGACAGTACCTATTTCCCGGCCGGGAATTATGAATTGAGTTTCTATGTTTTCTCCTCTACCGGGAACAGAGAGATACAGCAGAATCCTTTCCGCCCTGTTCTCAACAGCTTTTGGAACGGGAAGGCCTTACCTGTATATAATCAGACAGATGTTTCTGCTGCGTTGTTCGACAAGTATTGCTCCTACGCTTACCGTTGGGCATTCAATACATGGAAGGAGTCGGTGTGGCAAGAGTTCGACCTGGACGGTCGGAAGGTAGGCGCACCAACATTCATTGTCAATGTAACTCAAAGCCCCGGCTATCCCGGCGAAGTTAACGAGCGCGAAATGCGCTCCGTATGGAACCAGGCTTGGTTCAGTTCCTTGCGTTCGGCCAGCGGTCTATACCGGTATGCGCGCCGTACAGGCAACAAGGATTTAAAAAATAAAGCCTTATTATCCAAAGAACTGGCACTTTCTGCCCCACAGAAGAACGGATTGTTCTATGGAGTCATAGCCACTGAAATGGAAGAGGTTGAACTTAACGGGCAGAAATACAACCGTTCCAAAGGATGGCAAACGGCCTATTGGGGCAATTCAAACCGTAATCCGGTAACATGGGATATACGTAAATCACCTTTCCATATCCTCGATATGAGTTGGACGGCATACATCATGTTGCAATGGTACGATGAACTCGAGAAAGATAAACGGCTCCTGGATTACAGTATACGTTATGCCGAAGCACTTATAAAACTTCAGGACGATAAAGGATATTTTCCTGCATGGCTGGATACCGAAACGCTCACACCTTTGCCGTATCTGGAAGAATCTCCCGAAAGTTCCATGTCGGCCCTTTTTCTGCTGAAGCTTTATCAACTTACCCGTGACAACCGTTACCGGGAGGCGGCATTAAAAGCTCTGAAGGTAATTGAATCGGAGATTATTCCATCCGGCCGTTGGGAGGATTTCGAAACATACTGGTCGTGTTGCCGTTACGGTACACCCGATTTAGTCGGCAATAAAGTTACAAGAAACAATATGCACAAACAATGTAACTTCTCCATGTTCTGGACAGGCTCGGCTTTGTTGGAAGCATACCGGGTAACAGGCGAAAAGAAATTTCTCGATACGGGTCAGCGGGTGGTCGACGAATTGTTGATGACTCAATCTTCCTGGCAACCACCTTATATATATGTCGATGCCGTAGGTGGTTTCGGTGTAATGAACAGTGATGGCGAATGGAATGATGCACGCGGCAGCCTATTTGCCGAGATGTTGCTTGATTATGGGAAAGAACTTGATAATCCCGAATATACACAGCGTGGATTGATGGCACTTAAAACTTCATTCTCAATGATGTATTGCCCCCAAAACCCAGTCACTAAGAAACTATGGGAAAAGACATGGCCTTTCTTTACCGATGCTGATTATGGTTTTATGATGGAGAATTACGGCCACGGCGGTATCACATCGCCGGAAGGCGAGGGGATGGGCGAGTTTACCATTTATGACTGGGGAAACGGTGCTGCTGCCGAGGCTTATAGCCGTATATTGGATCATTGGGGAGAATCGTTATTCCCGACAGCAAACGTGGAACTTAAATAGTTATTCCCTGGACTTTGAAAAATGCTACGTAGCACAACGTATTCTGCTACGTAGCAGAACTTGCTCTCTTACGTAGCAGAACCTGCACTCCTACGTAGCAAAACTTCTTCTCCTACGTAGCATTTTTTATTGTCCTCTATGCCAGTGCAGATTTAACAGCAACCCGGTCTTTTTCCAGTTGTTGGCGAAGTTCTTCTTTCCCGGCGAATTTCATTTCCGGACGAAGGAAACTGATGAAAGAAAGTTTAATAGGAAAATTATAAATATCCGAGTCGAAATCAAGAATATGCACTTCAATGCTCCGGTTATTCCCGTTGTCGATAGTAGGGCGGTGGCCTATATTGAGCATTCCATCGTAAACACTTCCATCGATAGTTACCCGTACTGCATAAACACCATCTTGCGGAACAAGCTTGTATTTATTCTCTATATACAGATTAGCCGTCGGAAAGCCAAGCGTCCGGCCTATCTTATGCCCGCCTGTTACTATTCCATGTAGATTATAATTATATCCCAGATAGCGGTTGGCAAGTTCAACATCCCCCGCATGAAGCAACCGGCGTATAACGGAAGAACTTACAGTTGTATCCTCATTGATAGTATATGCGCGTGCGAGTTCTTTGCCGAAACGGCAGTAATCATTGAATCCTTCGGAACGATTATGCCCGAAACGATGGTCGTATCCGATAACCAGCCCGGATACATTGTACTGTTTAGAGAGAATATCTCCCATGAATTGTTGTGCAGATAAAGCTGCTATCTCGGTGCTGAAATCGATAACGATGCAATAATCAATGCCTGTCGATGCAAGCAAGTCAAGCTTTTCTTCGTACGTCGTCAGCAATTCCGGCTGATAATCAGCATGCATTACTTTACGCGGATGAATGGGAAAAGTAATAACTGCCGATGCTGTTCCGGCTTTGGCAGCTTCTTCTTTAACCTGCTCAATAAGATAACGGTGTCCCCGGTGAACTCCGTCGAAGAAGCCAATAGTGGCTACACTGGGTCGAAGTAGTTTGTCTATTGTGTCGTGAATAATCTCCATGTGTCTTTACGCTTTGAAAAGATGCCTCCAATCCTCGCCCGGTGTGGGGGTATAGGTAGATATTCCCAGTATTTCGGCTGTTTCGCAGTTGGCAGGAGAGTCATCAATAAAGAATGTTTCTGCCGGAAGTATATCACTTTCATTCAATACAGTCTGGAATATGCCCGTTCCGGGTTTGGCTTTGTGTAACTCGTACGAGAGGAAAGCGTGAATAAAGAAATCTTTTTCGGTAAAACCCTGGTAATCGAACACGTTGTTAAGGCACCAGGTCCAGTGCAATTCGTTGGTATTGCTTAACAAGTAGATGTTATAATGTTTTTTCAGTTCCAGCAATGTATCCAGTCGCCAGGAAGGTGTTTCGCCCAGAAAGCTATTCCATGCATTGTCTATATCACTGTCCGTAAGGTCTTTTTCCGACTGCTTGCGTATTTTATTGCGGAACTCTATTGTAGATATACCACCCAGTTCATACTGCATAAAGATGTCTGATTGCTGATACGGGTTGATAAACTCTTCCACATCATGCAAACCCAAAAGCGCGAATTCATCGATACAACGCTGGCGATTTAGGTCGACCAGGACTCCGCCGAGGTCGAAAATAATGTTCCGTATTCCTTTACTAAGCATCTTTCCTGAGTTTTAATCGTTGAACGAAACGGATAATTTCTCCAATCCATAACACCAATGAAGAACTTGCCAGGATTATCAGCCAGGTAGTGAGGTTCATCGGCTCTGTACGGAAAACAACTCCTCCGAACTGCACAATCAGGAATTGTCCCAGTAGAATAACAAGAATTACCACCAGCATTCCATACGAATGTGTAATACCCTTGAAAGCAGAATCGGTAGTACCGAAAACCCGGGCATTGAACAAGTTCCAGAACTGGAGCATGACGAAGAAAGTAAAGAAGATTGTAAGATGTTGTATGGTCATCTCTCCGTCTGTCCGGTTATAATAAATCAGCATACCCAGCAATACGATGAGGAATGATAATCCTACTCCTATAATATTGTATCCCATCGGGCGACTGATGATGAAATCGGAACTTTTGCGTGGCTTATCGAGCATGACCTTTTCGCTGGGTGGTATGGAAGCAAGAGCCAGTGCGGCAAAGGTGTCCATAATAAGGTTGACCCATAGCATTTGCGTAACAGTTAGCGGTAATTCCGTGCCGATAAACGAACCGAGCAGTACGATAAGAAGCGCAACAAAGTTAATTGTAAGCTGGAATACAATGAACCGCTGAATGTTTCTGTATAACGAACGTCCCCACATTACGGCGGTGCTGATGCTGTTGAAGGAATCGTCGAGCAGGGTTATATCGCTGGCTTCTTTGGCTACGGAAGTTCCCGTACCCATCGAGAGGCCGACGTTAGCATGATTCAGTGCCGGGGCATCATTGGTACCGTCTCCGGTTACTGCAACTACGGCTCCTTTCTTTTGCAGAAGTTGAACCAACCGTTGCTTATCGGTAGGCCGTGCGCGCGACATAATTTTAATGTCCATTACACGCTCCAACGCTTCGTCGTCCGTTAGTTTTCCAAATTCGGTTCCGGTAATGCGGTTATTGTCGGTGTCTTCGGGTTTCCATAGTCCAATCTGCCGGCCAATTTCTGTTGCTGTTCCGGGAGTATCGCCTGTTACAATTTTGATGTCTATACCGGCCGACTGGCATTTGGCTACCGCAGCAGGTACATCCGTACGAACGGGGTCGGATATGGCTACTATACCGATAAAGTTCAGGTCTTGCATTTCAACCTGCTTTTCGGAATCCGTATCAGCCTGGTCGTCGATAATTTTATAGGCAAATCCCAGCGTACGCATAGCCATATTCTGGTAATTGAGCAATTGATTGTCGATGGAATGGCGATAATCGGCTAAATCGGCAACCTTATCCCGTACGATGATATGGCGGCATTTTCCCATAACAATCTCGGGGGCGCCCTTTACCAATAGTATTGTTTTGCCAAGCAGGGAGGAGCGTATAACGGTAGCCATATACTTTCGTTCGGTCGAGAAGGTTAGTTGGTCGAGTATTTCGGCATTCTCCCTGTATTGCAGAAAGTTGTATCCTTTTTCGTTGAGCCATAAAAGCAAAGCAACTTCGGTAGGATTTCCTACACCTTTCATTTTGGCACCCGCCTCGCTTTCTTCGAGGAATGCGGTGGAGTTAACGCTTATGTCTTCGATAATAATTTTACTTATCTCGCTATCTGTTAGTTGCTGGTCTTTGTCCAGACCATAAAACTCCGACTCATAAACCGTCATCTGATTCTGTGTCAATGTTCCTGTTTTATCGGTACAGATTACGGTAATGGCTCCCATGGTTTCGCTGGCATGCATCTTGCGGACAAGGTTGTTTGTTGCAAGCATACGGCGCATATTCAGGGCCAGACTAAGGGTAACACTCATGGGCAAACCTTCGGGTACGGCTACTACAATTAGCGTTACGGCCATCATGAAGTATTTGAGGATGATTTGGAGAATAGCCATATAGTTGCTCCATCCCTCGGAACCATCCTGCGTAAAATAGTGGTATAAATCTTTGGACACGAAGATAACGAAGGTAAGAATAGCTACTGTAAAACCGATTTTACCAATCAGGTTGGCTAATTTGGTTAACTGTATATTCAACGGGGTCGGCTCTGTGTTTTGTTCCGTACTCTGGCGGGCTACTTTGCCTATTTCGGTGGCATCGCCTACCTGGGTAACTTTCATTCGGCCGTGTCCGTCGACAACGGTGGTACCTCTCAGCACCATGTTCGAGCCGTAGGTAGCTTCTTCATCGAAATGAACCGGATTGGTGGTTTTACTTACCACGGGTTCCCCGGTCAGGTTCGATTCATTGACCTGCATGGAGATGGCTTCGAGCAACTCGCCATCGGCAGGTATTTCTTCGCCAGTTTCCAGGATAATAATATCGCCTACTACCACATCTTTGCGCGGTATCTCCTGTATTTTCCCGGAACGTATTACTTTAACCAGGGTTTCTTCGTTAACGGCATTCAGCAAATCGAACTTCTTGTTGGCATCGTATTCAAAATAGAAACTGATACCTGTAGCCAAAAGAATAGCTATGATAATACCGATGGTTTCGGCATATTCGTTTTCAATGACGGAAATAATGAATGAAAAAACTACTGCGACAAGTAGTATACGGATAATCGGGTCCTGAAATTTCTCGAAATACAGTTTCCAGAGAGAGGGACGTTTGGGTGGGGTAAGGAGATTAACTCCGTACTTTTCCCTACTCTCGTTTACCTGATTTTCGTTTAACCCCGAGTGAGAGTAGTCATCAATTGTATTCATAAATACTAATACCGTTAAAATTAGCTGTAAAATTACAACATAATTCCGGCATTGAATGTTCTGTTAACCTTTTATAGTATTCTTCTGAATATTACTTTGCAAAGCGGTTAACGGTATCTATAAGCTCTTCTTTGGTCGAAGTGCTCACGATTGTATCGGTAAAACCACCTTTGAGGATTTCGGATTTGTTTTCCGGTTCCGTTTCTGTTATAGCAACAATAGGTATGGTGGTCGATACCTGGCGGATAGCTTCTGTTGCCTGCCAGCCATCTACTTCGGGAAGTTGTAAAGCCATGAGTATAACAAGCGGTGAATCTTGCAAATAAACCATGATTGCCTCTTCTCCGGTGTGGGCGCGGACTATGCGGTAAGTGTTCGATAAAGCTTTTTGCATGGAAACATACGTTTCTTCATTGGCCTCGGCTACCAGAATAGCTGGTTTAGTCTTGTCTACACTTTTGATTTCGGGCGGACTGACTTCCGGTACGGGAGTTATGGTTACTGTTGCTGCTGTTGTATCAATGTTTTCAATTTTCGGCGCTATTACTTTTTCCGTTCTTTTTTCTTCGGGTAATTCTTCCAGTGGTTTATCAGGAAGTATAAACCAGAAGGTGGAACCTTTCTGGTAAACAGACTCGACTCCTATAGTACCGCCCAATCTGTCTATAATCGTTTTGCTGATTGATAGTCCAAGTCCATTACCTTTTTTATCTTTGTGGAAACGGGTAAAGCGTTGGAATACACTGTCGAGCATTTCTTTCTTAATACCCATTCCGGTATCGGTTACATAAAAATATACGCTGTTATTGCCATAAGGTTTATAACCGAAGCGAATAGTGCCGACTTCAGTGAATTTGATGGCATTGGACAAGAAGTTTGATAGTACCTGCCCCAGTCGGGTTCTGTCCGTGTGAAGCATAAATTTAGGTTCAGCCAGTTCACAGATAACTTTTACCTGGGAATCCTCGCCAAGCCGCATATTGAATAATGTCTCCAACTCGGACATAAGGATATTAATGTCTATATCCGTCATCTTAAATTCTAACGTACCTGCTTCTATTTTCGACATATCCAGAATGTCATTTACCAATTGCAGAAGTATCTCGTTATTGGTTTTCAGGATATCAAGATATTGTTCCTTTTCATCGGCAGAAGTAGCGTTAGCCAGTAATTCCGAGAATCCTACGATAGCGTTAAGCGGTGTACGTATCTCGTGGCTCATATTGGCAAGGAAGGCTGATTTGGAGCGGTCGGCCTCCTCGGCTTTGTTTTTCTCCTCTGCCAGCTTATTCTCAGTTTCTTTTTGTGCAGTTACATCGATTGTGAGACTGTATATCTCGTTGATATTCTTTGCCGGATGGTATTCTTTCTGAATAAGGAATATTTTAACCCACTTGAAAGAATTATCGTTCGTTAAAACCTTTATTTCTTTTTGCAGCGGATCAACTTTTCCTGCCTGCGCCCTGGATACGAAAGATAATAATTCGTCCCGGTACTCAGGAAAAACATAGTGGAAGCTATCGAAGATATCCTTTACCGACAAATGTTTTTTCTCGTTCAGACTTATCTTGTATTCAGATGTAACAGTCTCCTCGCCGGTTATGAGGTTTATAGATGCAAAACCTACTCTTGAAAGGGCACTGGTAAATGTTACTACATTGGCTAGTTTATCTACTTCCTGTTTATTGGCTACAATCTCAGTAATATCATGAATAGTGAGTACCATCCTTTCTTCTTCGTCCAGGTCCATAAAAGAGCCCGATACTACTGCTTCCAGTTGCTGATATACATCAGGAGCCGTAGATATAACCAACGAAGCCCTGATTTCGGGGAAACTCTGCTTCATTTGGAAAGCGCGGGTTACAGTGGAGTTGACTATACATTCCTCGCATTTCTCGTGTGTTCCGCATTTACCGGACATAATGGCATTGTGGCAGCAGAGCATATCACCTATCCGCTTCGTCTTCCCATCATCTTCCTGATTGGTTTTCTGGTAGTAATTTGTCTGGATTACGTTCAATCCTTTATCTACGATTAATATATAAGCATGAATGCTTTCGAAAACCGCGCCGAAAACCTGATGTACTTTTTTATTCCTTTTGTTTCTTTCTTTCAATAAGGATCTTAGTCTCTTGTTTTTCCTGTTTTCCATAAGAAAACCAACAAGAACCGCTATAAACAGTACGATTAATGTAGCAACAACAAATATCATATCCCTAAATTGTATTTGAATTTCCCTATCATCGGCAAATATACAAGAAATGAAACAGATAACTTAAAAACTTTTCGTATCTTTTCGCCGTTATTTGATAATTAATTTAAAACTGTAAAGATTATGAAGTACGTATGTGATGTATGTGGGTACGTGTACGACCCCGAAGTAGGCGACCCCGATGGCGGTATCGAACCAGGAACTCGTTTTGAAGATATCCCCGAAGATTGGGTATGCCCACTCTGTGGTGTTGGTAAAAGTGATTTTTCACCAGCTGAATAAAATTTAGCTTTTGAGTATTTGAGCTTTTAAGCTTTTAAGTTCCTTACGGTGCAATACCTAAAGTTAACACCCTTTATCTTAAAAGCTCAAAAGCTTAAATACTTAAAAGCTTAAATCATTTTCTTTCCTTCACATCTCCCACTGCTTCAACTACATTAACTACATAGTCTCCCAACTTCTCGCACTCAGCAATAATATCCATATAATAAACACCCGTTTGATAATCATATTCTTTGCTGTTTACATCAACAATATTCTGATTTTTAAGCTGATTGCGATAGTTATTTATTTCATCTTCAATATTGTATGACTTATTGATATCATTTACATGATTGCGTTCCGGGTCTTCAACAATTACAATCATTTGTTGAAGAGAATCTCCTACCAACTTCATCATGGAATGAATATGTTCGTACTGGCCTTCGGTGAAATCAACAGTCGACTGGCGTTTCCGGTCAATAGTCCGGGCCAGGTTGTGACAACTGTCGGCTATACTTTCGATTTCCGTTACCTCGCGCAACATGGCCCGGATCTGAAGCTTACCTTCCGAGCTGAGTCGTCCTTCGGAAACCTGATTCAGATAATTGGCAATTTCCAATTCCATATTATCGCTGATATTTTCGTATTTCTGAATACGGCTGAAGGTTTTATTAAAATCGTCATCCTTTGTAGTATGCAGAAGTTCCTGAACCATATTAAACATTCGTTGTGTACGTTGCGCATATAAGTGTATTTCCTTACTGGCCTGGAGGATGGAAAGTTCTGCGGTCGAAAGCATTCCGCCCGATATGTATTGCAGGCGATACTCTTCTTCCTCTTCTTTCTGTGGAATAATAAAACGAACTGTCTTTTCAATTAAATTAACCAACCATATTAAAAGTAACACATTACATATATTGAAAACCGTGTGGAAAGCAGAAAGCTTATATGAAACGGCTACATCTGTCGAGCCTGGATGCATATAATTATCTACAAACCACGAAATGCCTCCTGTGAAAGGTTTGAAAAGGATAAGCACCCATATAACACCAAATACATTAAACACCAGGTGCGCCAGAGCCGCCCTTTTGGCCTGGGTATTCCCAGTAATGGCTGCCAGATTGGCTGTAATAGTAGTACCAATATTCTCACCCAGAACCAGTGCCGCACCCAATTCATAACTTATCCATCCGTTAGCACACATTATTAATGTAATAGCCATTGTAGCAGCCGAGGCTTGAACTATCATCGTAAGAACGGTACCGATAAATACAAACAATAAAATGGATGCAAAGCCCATATCCGTATAATTCTGAACAAAAGCCAACATATCGGGGTTCTGTTGCAGGTCGGGAGCATTTGCCTTCAACAGGCCCAGCCCCATAAAGAGGAAAGCAAAACCGAAAATAAATTCGCCGATAGATTTACGTGTACTTCTTTTTGAAAATATAAGTGGAAGGGCAATTGCAAGTAGTGGGAGTGCGAAAGCGGCCATGTCGACCTTGAATCCGAAGATGGAGATCAGCCAGGCAGTAACAGTTGTTCCGATGTTGGCTCCCATGATAACGCTGATGGATTGGGTGAGCGTCAGGAGGCCGGCGTTGACGAAACTGACAACCATTACCGTTGTTGCCGAAGAAGATTGGATTAAGGCTGTTATGAGTACTCCCGTCAGAACCCCGGTTACCCGGTTTGTTGTCATGGCCGTCAAAATACCCCGAAGCCTGTCGCCCGCGACCTTTTGAAGGCCTTCGCTCATAATCTTCATCCCGTACAAGAACATACCAAGAGAGCCTATGAGCTTTAAAAAATCATAAAAAGAATATTGCATCTATAATAAGTTTTACCGTTTTTTGCGTTGTTCTTTATTTCGGCTATATTTAGTCCCAAGTATCACTTAAAAATATTAAAGATGGGACACATATTGCAAATTTATTGCAAAAATAACAATAAATATAAGAAATTCACTCCCGGCACCACACTTTTGGATATTTATGCGGGATTTAATCTGAATATGCCCTATCAGATAGTTAGCGCAAGGGTTAACAACCGGACGGAAGGGTTAATGTTTAAGGTTTATAACAACAAAGATGTCGAATTCCTGGATGTACGCGACCTATCGGGAATGCGTACCTACGTACGTTCATTATGCTTTGTTCTTTACAAAGCCATAACCGAACTATATCCGGACGGTAAATTATTCGTCGAACATCCCGTATCCAAAGGATATTTCTGCAAATTAGAGATTGGACGTCCTGTTGAGGCCAAAGACGTTGAACAGATAAAACAACGTATGCAGGAAATCATAGATAAGGATATACGTTATCTACGTACCGAATGTCATACTACAGAGGCTGTGCAGGTGTTTAAAGAACGGGGCATGGACGATAAAGTAAAACTACTCGAAACATCCGGCTCTCTCTATACCTATTATTATACCCTGGGCGATACCATCGACTACTATTATGGTAATTTATTGCCAAGCACAGGATTTATTCATCTTTTCGATGTCGTTAAATATGCCGACGGATTATTACTTCGCATACCCAGCCGCGAGAATCCGAACGAACTCGAAGAAGTGGTTCCGCAGGAAAAAATGCTGGAAGTATTCCGCGAGTATCTTAATTGGAGTTACATCATGGGCGTAAGCAATGCCGGCGATTTCAATATTATGAATAAAGAGGGGCATGCTACCGATCTGGTCAATGTAGCCGAAGCACTTCAGGAAAAGAAAATAGGCCAGATAGCCGATATCATACACTCGCGCTGCCAGAACGGAAGTCGGGTAAAACTGGTACTTATTGCCGGTCCGTCTTCATCGGGTAAAACCACGTTCAGCAAAAGACTTTCTATACAGTTAATGACCAATGGAATGAAACCGCATTCCATCTCTCTGGACAATTATTTTGTGGATCGTGAGTTTACTCCGCGCGATGAAAACGGGGATTATGATTACGAATCTCTTTATTCTCTGGAATTAGACTTATTCAATCGTCATCTTGAATGTCTTTTCAAGGGAGAGGAGATTGAATTGCCTTTCTACAATTTTTCGACCGGCTGTAAGGAGTATCGTGGGCATATGTTAAAACTCGAAGAAAACGGTATTCTCATTCTGGAAGGTATCCATGCATTGAACCCCGAACTGACAAAACATATTCCCGATAGTCTTAAATATATGATTTATGTATCGGCCCTTACAACCATTTCTCTGGACGATCACAACTGGATACCCACTACAGACAACCGGTTGCTTCGCCGCATTGTCCGCGACCATAAATACCGGGGATATAGCGCACAAGATACCATTTCGCGTTGGCCGAGTGTACGTAAGGGAGAAGATAAATGGATATTTCCCTATCAGGAAAATGCAGATGTGATGTTCAATTCAGCCTTACTTTTCGAATTCGCCGTACTACGTGGGTATGCCGAACCAATACTTAATAGCGTTCCACGTAATTGCCCGGAGTATGCCGAGGCATACCGACTACTTAAATTCATCCGGTATTTTGCCCCGATACAAGATAAGGAAATACCGCCTACTTCGCTTCTGCGTGAGTTTCTGGGGGGTAGTAGCTTTAAATATTAAATCAAGAAAACAGACTTATTTCGCTCTCTTTGCAGGGGTTACTTATCCTCCAAAGAGAGCTTACTTATACTCTTTGGAAACCTTACTTATGCTCTTTGGAAGCCTTACTTATGCTCCAAAGAGAACTTACTTGTCCTCTTTAGAAAACTTACTTATCCTCTTGAAGAGACAATTGGGGGTTCCAAAAGTCACTTATTTTATCTCGTTTTTTCAATAAGTATTAGGTGGTGTTATAGGTTTTGTCTATAACCTCTTAGTTTCCATCTATCATTTTCCTGCATTATTAACCTTACCTTTGTATCACTAAACCAAATAAAAAGTAGAATATATGGAACCAATTATTAATTCAAAATTACCAGAGTTCAAAGTTCAGGCATATCATAATGGTGCTTTCAAAACAGTATCAACCGAAGACGTAAAAGGAAAATGGGCAATCTTCTTCTTTTACCCTGCTGATTTTACATTCGTTTGCCCAACCGAATTAGTCGACCTGGCTGGCAAGTACGATCAACTTCAGGAAATGGGTGTCGAAGTTTATTCTGTAAGTACCGACTCTCACTTTGTACATAAAGCATGGCACGATGCTTCGGAAAGCATCCGCAAAATTAAATATCCAATGTTGGCCGATCCTACAGGTGTTGTTAGCCGTAGCTTTGGTGTAATGATCGAAGAAGAAGGTATGGCTTACAGGGGTACATTCCTTATTAATCCGGAAGGTCTTATTAAGCTGGCCGAAATCAATGATAACAGCATCGGACGTAATGCCGATGAACTGGTAAGAAAAGTAGAAGCTGCACAATTTGTGGCTACCCATGACGGAGAAGTCTGTCCGGCTAAATGGAAAAAAGGTCAGGAAACCCTGAAACCGAGTATCGATTTAGTAGGTAAGATTTGATAATCGATGATGAAAGGCTGGTTTCTTACCAGCCTTTTTTTTGTAATAAAAAGAAAGGAAAATCATGTTAGACACATCACTTAAACAACAATTAATACAGATATTCTCTGAATTAAGAGAAAACTACACCTTTGATGTACATGCATCCAGGCAGCACGAAAGTTACGATGAGTTAATGGAGTTATTGAAGGATGTGGTTGCTACATCAGATAAAATTGATCTAAAAGAAACCGAGGCTCACGGACTCCTGTTCAATTTGCTGAAAAACGGCAAATCTACCGGAATCTCTTTTCGGGGAGTTCCCACCAGTCATGAATTCACCTCCCTCTTACTGGCTATATTAAATAGCGATGGAAAGGGAAAAAACTTTCCCGACGAATATATATCGGAAAGAATAAAAAGCCTGAAAGGGCCGATTAATCTGACTACTTATGTATCCTTAACATGTACCAATTGTCCGGATATTGTACAAGCTCTAAATATGATGGCGGTGCTCAATCCCGGTATTTCTAACGAGATGGTTGATGGAGCCATTAACGAGCGCGAAGTTGAAGCGCTGAAACTCAAAGGCGTACCTGCTGTTTTTGCCGACGGACAATTAATACATATGGGACGTGGCGAACTGGGCGAACTCTTGACAAAACTCGAAAACCATTATGGAACTGATAGCTCGGCGGTTGAAGCTCCTGTTCGCGAATACGATGTCATTGTAGTAGGAGGTGGCCCTGCCGGAGCTGCTGCTGCAATCTACTCCGCCCGTAAAGGTTTGAAAGTAGCTGTATTGGCCGATCGTGTCGGCGGTCAGGTAAAAGAAACCGTTGGTATTGAAAACCTGATTTCGACTACAAAAACAACCGGAGAAGAGTTGGCCAACAACCTGAAAACTCATATGCAGGCTTATAATATTGATATTATGGAGCATCGTGCCGTAACGGGTATTGAAGTTGAGCAAGAAAAGAAAATACTCCATGTAAACGGAGGGGAGATATTTGCAGCACCAGCATTAATCATTGCTACCGGTGCTAGTTGGAGGAAATTGAGCATTCCCGGCGAATCGGATTATATAGGTAAAGGTGTTGCCTTCTGCCCTCATTGTGACGGCCCTTTCTATCAAGGTAAGCATGTTGCTGTTATTGGTGGAGGGAATTCGGGCATTGAAGCGGCCATTGATCTGGCCGGAATCTGTTCCAAAGTAACCGTATTGGAATTCCTGGACGAATTGAAAGCTGATAAAGTTTTGCAAGAGAAAGCCCGGAGTTTAGCGAATATCGAAATATTCACCAGTTCGCAAACCAAAGAAGTAATAGGAAATGGCGAAAAAGTAACAGGAATAAAAGTACTGGATAGGAATACCCAACAAGAAACCGTAAAAGAATTGGATGGTATTTTTGTACAAATCGGTCTGACACCCAACAGTGGAGTTTTCAAAGAAATAGTCGAAACGAACCGTTTCGGAGAAATTATAGTCGATGCTCATTGCCGAACCAATGTACCGGGAGTTTATGCTGCCGGTGATGTGGCAACTACGCCTTATAAGCAGATTATTATTGCTATGGGCGAAGGTGCCAAGGCGGCGCTCAGCGCTTTTGAGGATCAGATACGGGGTGAGTTAGCGTAAATTATACGCTTTGATTTATTGATGAAAATTCAGTATTCACCACAGATTACGCAGATTACACAGATT
>DAMCMT010000011.1:69617-87887 GCA_032108265.1 Bacteroides sp. | reverse complement strand
AATGTAGAAAACTATAGCGGGTTTAAAATTTAGGGGTACTTTATCGGGGGCTTACTTTCCTTTGTTGGTATATGCCAATAAGGAATCGGTTGGATATATCCAGATCTTTATTAAAAGAGGCAAAAATGTATTGTACACATATATTCTTATTATGCTCCAGCAGCCAGTTTATCCGTTCATGCATTCGTGAGCATGGTGCGCAATGAGGATTAGAAAAAACTGTTATTATAAATGTCGAATCCGGATTTCCAAACAGAATATGAGAACTTTCTTTGCTTGTTTCATAATAGGATTGTCTTTTTAATAAGGTAGTGAAAACATCTTCATTAGCTTTCAGACTTTTAATTTCATAACGAAGATTCTCTGTTTTCTGACCTTTAGCCATTAACTGTACAATGAAATTAGTTGAAAAAATAAAGAATAGGTATACACAACATATTATAAATAAAATAAGAATATCAACTATATCAAAATCAAGAAATCCACAAAAAATATTAGTTATAAAAACAAGCCATAAAACAACCATCACTACTAAAAACAAAGAGGACACCACTGATGGGCTTTAAACTTCTGATACCATATACTCCATAAGCTGAAAGGAAGCGAAAACAGATTTATTATAGCTATAGATGGTATAAATTGCGGGAAAAGGCATATTAAAATAATATTCGACAGAAAATAACCGAACCCTATTTCACTCCACCCCCAAATACCCCAAAGTTTAGCTGCGTCAGATTCAAGGATATTGTTACAATCACTCTGTTTGAATAAAGAACAAATTTTGTCGGCATAACTACTATGAACTTTCATTTGTTTCAGTACAAGAAGATAGCAAATGTACAGACCCGTTAAATTAATAACACTCAATAAGATTATTCCCAAACTGATTGATTGTTGTGTAATAAAGCAATAGGACAATAAAATAAGAATAAAAATAAGAATATAAGATTGCTGAATCATTCGAAAAAAGCTTTCACGTAAATGACTCAAATAATCAGGTTCAACAGATTCTTTATCAGGCTCCGCAATAAGAACTCTCCTCGTCCATATTTTATTGAATTCGGCTAAGGATAGTGTTGTCTTTTTACCTGAACGAATAAACCGGACATCCGTTTCCGATATTTTATCTACTAAAGCAAAATCATCACCCAGATGTGCTGTAAATGGAGTGTCAATATCATAAACCTGATTTTCATTACCCAATTGCACCCCGGCATTTGCAATTCCATAATCTGAGAGCATAGATGATAATCCGAACATATTATATTTTTCGGGATGCTCACTGAAATATCGGTCGGAAAAATGACGGGTGTGTTTTAGAGGGCACTGAAAAAGCCTTTGGTCTTTCAGATTACCCTCTTGCGGTGAGGTAAAAAGTTTAAGTCGTCAAGTCCTACATTTGGATTTGACGACTTTTTTTTATCGAACGAGACTCTTTGGAATACTTATAGACCCTCCACATGAGCAATTAAGCCCATTTTTCGGTAAATCATTGCAATACAGCCCCCTTTTAGATTAATTTGAGAATTCTCTTAATATTGGCGGCGAAGATAACCATAGCACCTTGCAGTTGCATACGAGATATTCCGTATGACAAAGCTCTGTCATATCCAAACACTTGCTTTAATTCCGCATTTTTCGCCTCAATCTTGTATCTTGTACGGGACTTGCTTCTAAATTCTTCCGTATCTTGAAAGACTATCTGTCGTCGGTGCTCATCTGATTTTATGGATACTGAGTAGGATTTTGATTTTGCTCCTTCTTTGTAGCATCCTTCTCTTCGTGAACATGTCCGGCATTTATTAACATCGAAATAGTATGTCGTAACTTGATTTTTCGGCTGATTCTTCTTCCCTTGTTTGGCACGACGTATCGCTATGTGACCTGCTGGACACACAAACATTCCCGCATCTTTATTATATTCAAACTTATCTTCTTCTTTACGAAATCCCTGACTTATAGCCGGATTGAGCCGAGCTACCAGTTTAAACCCATTTTCTTCATCTTCCGAGAGCCAGATATTATCTTTTCCCGAATAGGCAGCATCACCAATGACGGTTTCCACTTCCATACCATTATTGCGGCTTTGCTCAATGAGTTCAGGTAGTTGAGGGCCATCGCCTTTTTCTCCCGAGGTAACTGTGGCAGCTGTAATTATACGTTCATCGCTCATGGCTATATGGGTCTTGTAACCGAAGAACGAATCGTCTTCACTTTTATGACCAATGCGTGCGTCTTCGTCTTTGGATGTAACATAGTGATCTTCTATGTCTGAAAGAGTTTCCTTGAGCATATTAAGGCGTTCCTTAATCTTGGGGACATTAATCAATGTTTCATCTACTGATACTACATCAAGCAAAGCTTTGGTGTAATCAAGTTCATGCTCTAAATTATCATCTTCATTTTTATCAGGCAGATTGCTTTTTATGGACTCATCAGCATCATAAAGGCTCTTTCGAAGCTGCTTGGAACGAAGTCGCAAAATCTCAACCGGGGAGTAAGGGTTGCTACGCGAACCGGTGTGGGTAGCATCAACAATAATGGTTTTCGATTTAATAATGCCTCTTTCGATGGCTATGGATACTGTTTTGCCAATAAGGAGGTTCAGCATATCGGTGTCATTGAGCCGAAGTTTGCGGAACTTGCATAAAGAACTTGGATTAATAAGATCTGTGTCTTCAGGTGACATGCCGAGAAAATACTTGAAAGACATATCATAACGAGAACGTTCAACCACATCTATATCCGATATGTCAAAAATGGTTTTCAGCAGAAGGTATTTGAACATCCGTATGGGGCATTCGGCTGTTCGACCATTGTTAAGGCAATATTTGTTCAAAAGTTCCTTATGAATAAAGGAGAAGTCGATAAGGTCGTTTATACGGCGCAATAAATTGTCTGCAGGAATTATCAAGTCATATAAACTTGAGTGCTGGCTGAATTGTATAGTCTGTTGAGTAGGTAGCATATCTGCTTGATTTATACCTATAAAGATATAAGAAAGTCAGCACATATCCCAATATATTGATGGATATGTGCTGACTAATTCAAAAGCTCTTTGCTAAGAAGGGGACTTTTTCAGTGCCCTCGTGTTTTACCCCAAGTTTTTTTAAAAATAATTGAAATATATTTCTAGTCATCATATTATGTTATCTATAAATCTTCATTCATTATTACTGTCTTGAACTTTTCTTTTCCTATTTTAGAATTATGTTTCACGGTCTAGTAATTATTTTTTACGGTAAATTATCAGATAATCTCCTTATCAGATTTATGAGTTTTCATTATCTTATGGTAACAAAGTCGAATTCATAAGGAAGTGAATAAGCTATTTTAACCAATAAACAATAGCAGTTAAAGTCTCTGATTCATCCTCTGTTTTTCTCAGGATATTACTTATTTTCAATTGCATATCACCTGACAACGATGGGATAAAAGTAAGTTGATCATTGAGATTATATGATATATTAATGTCCTTATTCTCGTTAATATGAATGAATGTTTCAGATGTTTCTTTATTAAAATAGCCAAAATGATTTTCCCCATTCAAGCTATATGAGAAATATATTGTTTTATTTGTTTCATAAACTGAATTAATTAAATACCGTCCCTTATTAGCATCAGGCATATCTCTGAATTTATAACTGGGTTTGTATTTACCCATCTCGAATATTGTGTGCGGAAAAATTTGATTATCTATTATTTCATAAATAGTATCTCCGAAAAGTATTTCATGAAAATAAAATGATCCATTACTAGTATAAAAATTAGCCGGCAAATGGGGGGTGTCCATTGAGCTTTTTAGGTATTGGCGATTATTTTTTACTTTTGAAATAACATTTCCGTTTTCATCATAAATTACTAATAGATAGGGGTTATTACCCGAATGATTGTTTACCATACTAATATAGTTTCCATCCCCTAATTTTAAAAAATTGGCAACATCAAATGATTTGGGTTTAATAATCCTATTTTTTATTTTGCTGGTGAAAGGATCTATACCAATCCATTTACCCCACCAAAGTAAATCTTTGTAGTAAAGATTATCTTTTACATCAAAATATCCAAGTAGAAGATTCATTTCTCCTAATTCTTCTTCAACAGGAATATCTATTTTGCGTATAAATTTACCTGTTTCACGTTCAAAGAGGTAAAGATCCTGAAAATTATTATAGGCAATTATGTGTTTATTATCTAATGTAATGTACAGAAATCCATCAAAATTATCTAAATCTGCAACATATTCTAAATCAATATAATCAATATCAATGAATATTTCACTCATAAGTATAGGCCTATGAATAGCTTGGGTTAAATCAATTATATACGGAGATGGGTAAATGAACTGACTAGTCAAACAAAATAATATGATGAACAAGTTTCTTAACATTGTTATATAATTAATTATGTGTAGTAAAACGGGGGATTATAATTATCACTGTTATCATCTACATAACGCATTTCTACGAACCATCCAACATAATCCCAAAAATCACACCAACTAATGGCAACTTTTTCACTTTCGGTATTAAAAGTATAAGTGCTTATATAATTCCCTTCTCGTTTTGACCGCGAACAATAATAAGTTCGTTTACCACCCAAAATGAATTTCATCTCATTTTCACTTAATTTACGTAAGTGCATTTACCTAACTTTTTCATATATCAAAAATTTAACTTATTTACAAAAATAGATATTAAAAAATCAAAATGTGCTACGTGAATTTATGTTATTAAACATCGGCTGTAAAATAATATTTATCATATCTCCTTATAAAGATTTAACATTTTGTTCCTAAAGACAGAAATTTCATATTTTTTCAGGAATTTTTGCCTGGCACCGATTGCTAACTTAGTTGCAAGCCCAGAATTGTTCAATATTGTAATAATATGGTTAGCTAATATTTCTGGATCGATGGTTCTTTTACCATCAATTGTTTGTACTTTTACTTTTATTCCGGAAACATTATCCTCTACAATTTCTGCCAATCCCCCAGTTTCACTTACTATCACGGGCAGTTGATGCATCATCATTTCAATGGCTACCAATCCGAATTCTTCATGAAGTGAGCATACTATTCCAAGATCAGCCATCCTATATAATTCATATAATTGTTCTTTCCCGAGCCTACCGGTAAAAGATATTCTGGTCCAACAATCATTTGATTCGTTTATCCAACGTGTATAATCACCATCACCGGCCAGCAATAAATGTGTATTCTTGTTTGTTCTTAAAACTTTTTTAAATGCTGATATTAAAGAAGAAATACCTTTTACTTCGTCCAACCTACCTGCAAAAAAGATGATCCGGGTGTTTTTATCAAGGAAGTATTTCTCTTTCAATTTATCTCTTTCAATATCCGGTATCTTTATATATTTATCTTCTAAAGCATTATTAATAATCTGGCACTTGGATTTATCAATTTCGGTAATATTCAGGAATGTATTTAATGTGTGTTGTGCTACGCAAACAAACCGATCGCATTTCTTTATCATTTTAATATCTTCCTTCACTCCTTTTTTTATGCGCTTTTCCGCATTTTTTTTTAGGGGAGTATATTTTCCTGACATGATAGCCTCCAGTCGCTTTTCATCTCCCAATAAATCAAAACTCCAGTTAGTATAGTGACATACTAATATTATTTTACATTTAAACATCTTTTTTAAACGTACAATCAATTCATATTCCGTCATAAAATTCAAATGAAAGATATAATCAACATTTTTATCGACGGGAATAAATTCTTTAAGCAAATAGGCAATATTTCGAGAATAATACCGGGTACTGGTTGGATTTTCGAGATTAACTTGTGGAATACTGATTTGTCTTATGCCTTCCATCTCAGTAATTTCTACTTCATTACCTTCGCCATATAGATTAATCAATTCAAATTCAATATCCGTGTTTTTCAAACAGTTTATCAATTGGCTAATGTAAGTCCCAATTCCATAAACTGCTGCACGGGATGTCTTATTGAAAATATAAACTTTCTTTTTTTTCATAACCCTTCCTCCGCCATTAATTTCAATCCCACTCCGGCATGTCCGTTACCGAGTATGCTAAGAGAACTGTTCTTTTTGAATAAAGCTTTTTCTTTATAATGACTTTTACCAATGACATCAAAGAGTATATTCGGAATATCCACAGGAACCTGATGATTTACTATTTCCTTTAAATTATTTACTAATAATCTATTTTCCGTATCAGAGGCATTCTTTGTTTCCAACGCATTTATTAAGTCACTAATATAATCTTCAGTAATATACTTTTTGGAATTAAAACCATTATTTGTAAACCGACTGATTGCATAATAACCAAAACCTTTTAACCCTGTTTCCATGGAAACATCCTCCATACGCCTAACATCCCGTTCAATAATCTTTTTATCTAAATCCTCCAATACTTCATCCGGATCTGCTTGTACAAAACTGCCTTGTATCAAATACTCAATTCCCCAAGCTATTCCGCAGAGTCCATCTTTAAAGTCTACTGGAGTCTGGTTATGGATTTCGGCATATATTTCGTCAATTAATTCTCCGGCAAAATCTCCCATTATTTTTTTATGGCTATAACGGGAATAGTGATAAAAGAACAATGCTATTCCCATTTTTCCATTCAGAAGTCCGATATTGGTTGTATGGCTAGCATGTAGCATTAGGTAACGTGCAATACGTTGCAATATTTCTTGTTTTCGTTCGGTGTTCATATTGCTAATTATATCTATTCAAATCCCTCCTTAATTACTTTTTTAATAGGCATAATAAATCGTTCCAACAGCGTTATATCGTCTGTTATAACATCAGCACTACCCGACATTCCCGGTAAATAGGGCAGTTCTCTGTGGTAGGTGGTTTGCAATCCCTGAGGCAATTCTATTTCAACAGCATAATGGATAAGTTCATTACTGGTTACCGGTACCAGAGAAATATTCTTTACCTTCCCTTTAACTATTCCATATTCATTATCGGGGAAATTATCGAACCGAATATTAACCTTTTGCCCGACTTTCACCTTACCCGAACGTGTCACGGGTAATAGGGCTTTCCCAAACGGCTCAATCTCCTCTAACGGAACAACATTAAATACTACATTCCCGGCTGTAATATGTTGGTTCAGCACCCAATAATTGGTAAAAGTTATTTTGCCGTCAATAGGAGCACATAATACATAATTCAGTTCCCAGGATTGAATTTCACTGTTCAATTGCGAAATCATAGTCCGCAGTTGAGACTGGTAGTTGTTCTCTTTATCCGTTAACTGAAAACGGGTATCAAACAAAGATTCCTTTATCTGGGCTATTTGTATAAGCAGGTTATCCAGAGATGAACCAATATTTTCGTAGGAAAGAACCGCCTGTAAATGTTGAATTTTTGCATTCTCGAAAACCTCACTCGAAATTACACCCTGTGCATACAGAAGCGAATCGCGCTGGAATTGCTTTTGCGAGAGCAGAAGTTGTTCTCCAATTACTTTCTGCTGCCGGAGCGAGTTTTCGTATTGTTTTTCATAATGCCGTACACGCTCATTCAAAATATCAATTTTCGATTGATAGTATTGCAGGCGACGGTATTCTGAATATTCAAATAACTGTATGTAAAAGGAGGAATATAACGATTGTAGTACCCCCAACGACAAATCCTTGGGAGGCATGGAAATAAGCGTATCAGGATCCAGACTCAGGTTTTCCAGATAGTTTTTCAGGAAAAGTACATCCTGTGTGTTAGCCGGATTATCGATAACAGCCAGATATTCACCCGATTTCACCTCCTGATTATCATTAACATAAAGCTCATCCAATTTCCCCATAGAATG
This sequence comes from Bacteroides sp., assembly GCA_032108265.1. Taxonomy (GTDB): domain Bacteria; phylum Bacteroidota; class Bacteroidia; order Bacteroidales; family Bacteroidaceae; genus Bacteroides. The sequence goes on along the minus strand of DAMCMT010000011.1, from coordinate 80,075 downwards.
AGCCACAATAGCAGCCGGAGGAGTTGAACCGGTAAGGGTTATTGTCGACGTGATTACATCCGGATATTTAAAGATGGCACTACCAATTAACAAAACACCGACTATCAAAGCCAGCATCGTAATTCCCCAACGCAATATCCAGGGAGGAACTCCACCCAGTACATCCTGAAAATCTTCACTTCTGAGATTTATTTTATCTTCTTCGTTCTCCATGTTACACACCCAATTCCAATTGATTTTTAACTAACGTATAATAGGCCCCTTTTTGGGCAGTTAACTCCTTATGCGTACCTTCTTCTATCACTTTTCCTTTTTCCAATACAATGATGTTATCGGCCTGTTGAACAGTACTCAACCGATGGGCTACTATTACAACCGTTTTACCTTTGTAAAATTGCATCAGGTTATCCATAATTATATGTTCATTATTCGCATCGAGGGCATTGGTGGCTTCATCGAAAAAAAGATACTCCGGATTTTTATATACAGCCCGGGCAATCAGCAACCGCTGACGTTGCCCCTGGCTAATGCCATTGCCCTCCATACCGATTTTACTGTTATATTTCAGGGGTAAGGATTCTATAAACTCCTTAATATTGGCTGTATTTACGGCATAAAGTAACCGTTTTTTATCTACAAACTCATCGCCAGCCGCTATATTATTGGCAATAGTGTCGGAAAATATAAATCCATCCTGCATCACGGCTCCTGTATTCTGCCGCCACAGGTGGGGATTTATTTCATTGAGTGGTGTATTATCTATTTTTATTTCTCCTTTTATAGGAGGATAAAATCCCAGTAATAACTTAATAATAGTGGTTTTACCACTACCGCTTGAACCGACAATGGCTGTTACTTTATTTTGAGGTATTTTAAGGCTCAGATTATCGAGTACATAATCACGCTCAGCGCCATCATAGCTAAAACACACATTCTCCAGGGTTATGGTTTTGTCATCCGGTATATGGTCTATTTTGTCTGCGATGGTTTGTTCTTCGTCTTCTTTATTGTGAATTTCATTGAGACGCTCCAAACTAATCTTTGCATCCTGCAAAGTCTGGGCAAAGCCAATAACCTGGCTAATAGGACCCGACAGTTGCCCGATGATATAACTGATTGACATCATCATACCCAACGTGATATTTCCTTCTACAACTGCCTTGGCCGAAAGAAAAGAAATAAAAAGGGAAGTAGTCTGGCTGAAGAATATGGAACCCGTTTGCTGATACTGCCCCAAAGCCGTTCCTTTTATACTTATCCGGAACAATTTAACCTGAATGCTTTCCCACTTCCATCGTTGCTGCTTCTCAAAGTTATTTAATTTGATTTCCTGCATACCGGTTATCAGTTGAACCATGTTGCTTTGGTTGACGGATGATTGCGCGAACCGCATATTATCCAGTTTCCGCCGATACCGCATAAAGAAAAGAATCCAGGCGATATATAGGGTATTACCTAATATAAAAACACCCAGTATAGTCAGATTATAATATCCGAGGATGAAGGCGAAAATGAAAAAATTAACAAACGAAAACAGGGTAGTCAGGGTGGTGCCCGTCATGAAAGACTGTATACGTCCATGGTCGCCAATACGTTGCATTATATCTCCGATATTTTTTGCATCGAAAAAGCGTATGGGCAATTTCATTAACTTAGCCAGAAAGTCAGAGATCAGCGTTATACTTATCCGGGTATTCATGTGCAAGGTAATCCATGTCTGAATAAAGCTCATCCCCATTTGGGTTATTGCTAATACCAATTGTGCAATAAGGATAAGAGTGATAAAACTGAGATTATTATTACCGATTCCCTGGTCCACAACCGCTTGAGTAAGGAAAGGGGCAATAAGCGCCAATACACTGCCCAGAATCATTGCCACAACTAATTGGGCTAATTGAGATTTATAAGGGAATAAATAGCGCACATAATACCCCAGGTTTTTCTGTTGCTTTTCCGTATCATCTTCATGATTGTTAAAGTCGGGAGTAGGACTCAGGATTAAAGCCGTACCGCAATCTTTTCCTTCATGGTTGGTACTGATCCAACATTTCAAAAAAGCCTCCTTATTTATAGGATATTTACTACTTCCGGGGTCCGAAATACTTATTATATAATCATCTTCTGACTCGCCCAATAGTTTCTTTCGTTTTCTCTTGATATTATAGCAAACTACAAAATGATTTTGATTCCAATGTAGGATGCATGGCATAGGAACATCATTAACGAGTTGATCAAAAGTAATGCGCACTCCCTGCGTTCGGAATCCAATGCTTTCGGCAGCATCACTAATACCCAGCATGGATACTCCTTCGCGGGTAATGAAGCATTTTTCGCGAAGGTTCTGCAAGGAGTAGTTTCTGCCGTAATACCTGGCTATCATGCGGAGGCAAGTGGGTCCGCAATCCATGGCATCGAGTTGGGTATAATGGGGAAATAGTTTATTCATTGTATTTATAAAATAGGATAACCACAATTTAAACTGTGAAAATAAAGAAAAATAAATAAAAAGCTAACAGTTTCGTTAAAAAAAGAATTTTGAATACTGCAGTTGAGTACACGAATCTTGATTTTGGGATAGAATAAACGTTGCTGTTATAATAATAGAATATTAAATACCAAAATTAGTCAGATTACATTTTGTTTTTAAATAATTTTGAATAAATTTGTGAAATCTGTATTTTCATCTAAATCTTTTTAATCTTCAAAAAGACAGATTGAAATAATACTTAATGATAATTTTTCGATTGTAATATGAAAGCACTGAAGTATAATTTCTTTTTTTTATTTTTGCTTATCTGCTTGTTCTTTTCTGGCTGTAATAATACAGGAAATTCATCCAAACTCGAAACAGCAGATATAGTAGCTACCCGTATCCCGTATGGTGACGATGAACTTGTTGTTTGTGATATAGCAAAAGTAAAAAATAAGATAAATCTTCCTTTGAGTAATTTTGTCTCAGATTTTGAAATTATCCGATTAGAAAATACGGAAGAAGCATTGACAAGGTCAGGATATACGTTTATCAGTGACAATTATATAGGAATTGATGCTTTAAATCTTCCATATAAGTTATACGATAAAAAAGGAAAATTTATATGCAACATTGGTGGTATAGGACAAGGTCCTTTTGAATATCATTTAGGTAATTATGATAGTTATATTGATGAAGAAGCAGGGAGTATTTATTTGTTACCAGTAATGAACAATAATATATGGGTTTTCGATTTATCCGGAACCCCGAAGTTCGCTATTCCCATACCTTATCAAATCACCAAAGGTCGTTTGAAAGTTGATACAAAGAATAGAAAGCTCACCATCATGAATATGCCTTTCCCAGGTACACCTTCTGTCATCTGGCAACAAGACTTCGAGGGAAATATTCTTTCTGAAATTGATGCGGAACCATTTATAATTGATCCTGCTGATTACTCTAATGAAATTGGCTCAGAACAATGTGCGGAAGCATTAGATTTTCATATAGATTATTATCCTGGCAAACAGGATTCACTCTATCATTATGATGAAAGTGCTAATTATTTGCAGCCTGTTTTTACTGTAAATCTCACAGAGGAGAGTCTTAAAGACCAGCATGTTTATACTGAATTGCGAGATTATTTTATAATGTTTTTTTGTCCAACAATTGAGCGGTGGGAAATGCCTGATACACAAATTATTGTGGACAAGAAAACTTTGCGAGGTGCTTACTATCAGGTATACAATGATTTTTTAGGAGATATTCCTTGTCGGATTACCTATAATTGTAGTAAAAAATATTTTATTTCTAACATATATGCTCATGAATTAAAAAAGCAATTGGAAGTTGTTAAAGCCTCCCCATGCTATTTAGATTTAGATAATGATATGAAGCGAAAACTTACAGACCTTTATCAAAGTATAGGTGATGATGATAATAATATTATTCTTATTGGGAAGCTTAAATAAAAAGTTTTATGTCTTTTTCGCCAAAAAGATATAGGATTGTACTATTTTTAATTAATAATTAAAAAAAATGAAAAAATTAAACAAACTTAAATTGTCTAATTTATCGAGAGAAGAATTAGACAAAAGAGAATTGAATCGCCTTCGTGGTGGTGGTGTCTGTTGCATTTGTGGAACAAACTGCTCGGGAAGTATTGAGGCTTTGATGAGAAATGCAAATGCTAACAATGCTGGTGGATTATCTTCTTATGGTGGCGGTTACGGGAATGGCTCTGACTAACTAGATGTGAAGGGGGAAAGAGGTGAGTTGTCTTTTTCCTCTTTCAATTATCCAAATAAAATGAAATGACGGATTATATGATTCTTAAATTGGATTACTAGAAAAAAGATGAATAAATTTACAACAGACTCCGGAAACTCTTATTGTTATTCAGACAAACACGGAGATTTTCTTCTTTTGCCCTCATTTTCTTCAGATTCTATAACCTCAGAAGGTTTACATTCAGACAATACTGATAACTATTATCGACAAAAATTAAACTTTTGGAAGGAAAACGGCGTTTTTGAAATAGATTCACAAAATATTGAAACAGAATATAATACAAAATACATTGAAATGAATCTGGCAAATTTACGGCAACTTTTAATTGAAGTTACAGATTCGTGCAATTTATCTTGTAAATACTGTGGATATGGAGAGTTTTATGGAAATTACGATACAAGAACCAACAAAAAGTTAAAATTTGAAGAAATAAAAGTCTTGATTGACTATCTATGTGAGTTATGGATTTCTCCACAAAACTTATCTTTTGACAATATCGTATATATCAGCTTTTACGGAGGAGAACCGTTATTAAACTTTAAATTAATTAAAGAGGTCATAGATTATCTGGAAACTCTTCATCTTTCAAATATGAATTTCGAATACAGCATGACTACAAATGGAATGCTACTGGATAAATACATGGACTTTATTGCTGAGAAAAAAATCCATATGTTGGTAAGCCTGGATGGAAATAAGGTAAATAATTCTTATAGATTATCGCGGACGGGGAAAGAGTCTTTTGATAAAGTAGTATCAAATTTGGAGAAACTGCAGGAAACATACCCAGTATATTTTGATGAAGAGGTTCAGTTCAATGCAGTATTGCATGACAGAAACTCTGTGATAGATATTTCAAATTATATTTATAAAAAATTTGGGAAAAATCCCGGTATATCAGAATTGAATACTGGTGGTATCCGTGCAGACAGAAAAAAGGATTTTGAAAAAATGTTTGTTTCAAGAGCGGATAGTTTTTATCAGTATATAAATTGTGAAGAAAAAAAGGTAGAGTTGGAAAAGGTAGACCCGGATATGCTGGCATTTAGTACATTTTACAATTCCTTTGTAAAAAACTCGTATAGAACTTATGCGGATTTATTTTATTCCATCGAAAACCGATTTTACCTTCCTACCGGAACATGCCCACCGTTTTACAAAAAGATTTTCGTTACTGTGAACGGGAAGTTATTTCCTTGCGAAAGAATTGGCCAGCAAACGCCATTGGGATATCTTAAAGATGGGAAAGTAGAATTGAATGGAGCTGAAATTCAACAGATATATAAGCGTCTTTATAACAGATTCATTAAGCAATGTAAAACATGTTATGCATGGAAGAACTGCCAAGTATGTGCTTATTTTATAGAGGAAAAAGATGGTAAAACTATTTGCCCTTTTTATCACAGCAAAAGAAGCATTAGCTCTTATTTTTCGTCTGTATTTTCCCGGCTGGAAGAACAACCCAAATTTCTACAGGAACAAGTATTAGATGAACTAACCACAGACTGATTTATGATTAATGCAGAGCAAAATGATTACTGGTTCTATTTGGAACCGTATTCTTTTATTTTTAATGAGGGCGATTTGTTTATTGTATATAATACGTTAAACTCCAGTTATATAAATTATTCGCATAATCCTCTTGTATGCGAGTTGCTTCGGGCATTGCAAAACTCGACAGAAGGTTATGCCATTGACCTTCAAAAAGAATATCTTTCAGATAATGGCTTTATGGAGTTCTTAAATCAAATAAGAAGTACTTATACTGGTGATATCATAAAGAACAACCAAAACAGCCGTAAACCATATATAATGAAGCCGCTATTGCGTTTATATAGTTCTACAAAAAACCTTCATGAAAAACAAGAAAATCTCCTCAGTCTCAATATTCTTGTTTATCTGAATGAATTGTCTTTGTTTTTTGGAGAAAACTGTACTTTTGGATGTGATAATTGCGGAAACTACTATAAACAATTTAACCATTGCACTTGTGGTCTTAAACAGGAGTTAACCGCCCAGGATTATCTGGATATATTTGATAAGTTGAGTTTATGCGAATTGGCCAAAGTAAATTTTGTTATTGGTAATGTGGGAAAATGCGATATCCTGTTTGAATTATTAAACAAAATAAAAGAATACACATTTAAAAAAGAAGTTGTTGTTCCCTATTGCTCTATACACCAACTGGGAGAATTACTTTATAACGAAGATGTTCAGATAAATGTGATGGTGCATTTTCCCGTTGAAAAGGAATCGATTGAAAATACTATCAAGCAATATGAAAAATTTAATCTGCACTATTCTTTTATTGTTTCCAATGAATCCGACCTGGAGTTTTACAGTAATTTATCCATAAGCGATACTGTTCATACCGAATTATTACCTTTTTACAATGGAAATAATATTCCTTTTTTTGAGGAAAATGTTTTTAATGATTTCGAAGATATAATTGCAATACCAGTTAAGAAACAATCTATTTTGAGGCGGCAAGCACTTAACGAACACTTTTTCGGTAAAATAGCTATTCTTCCTGACGGAGAAGTACATCCTAACCTGAACTTCAAATCTATCGGAAATATCAAGATGAATAAATTGAGTGAAATCGTTTTCCGTGAAGTTCGAGAACCCAATGCATGGCTTAAAATACGCGATTATGGAGAATGCAAAGATTGTGTTAACAAATTCTTGTGCCCGTCTATATCGAATTATGAGGTGGTTTTAGGTAGAACAAATTTATGTAATCTCAAAACTATTAAATAATCATTATATCAAACAATTCATAACAACCCCTTCAATTTATATACAATCATATTATCCTCCGGATTATTATTAAACAGACACCCATATAAAGTAAAAGTTTCCTCATCCACCCCAAAGTAAACCGGAGGCTTTTTTCCTTTTAAACGGTATCTGATTACCGGATTCCCTTCTAAATCAAAAACTTCCAGAAAAGAATTTTGCGAAGAAAGAGAAACAGGTTCATCGGATGACTTTCCCCAAAAAAGTGTATAGAAATAGGACTTTCCTAAATAACTACAGACATAACTTAATTTTATATCCCCTTGATATTTCGGGTCAACAAGCGCAGGATTATCAAATTTGAATTTTACCTTATTGAGCAAATTATAATTGAAATCCATAAAGTCAATCTGTTTTTTATATCCGTAACAAAATATGACACGATCCTCATTCACATACACCCGTTTCATATCAGGATCAGTATAATAATCTACCATATCAGGATCTTGTTTAGAATTCGTACGGAGTGCGTCCTTAACATATAAAGAATCTATTAAAATGCTGCCACCTATAGTATTCTGAAGAATTAGATAGGGAGGTTTTATTTCTACTTTTATGGGATTGATAATGCTGTCTTTTAATTCCGGAGTTATTGTTTCTTCCTGAGAAAAATAAGGATCAGAGGATGAACATGTTATAAAGAAACTGCATAATAATATGTATGTAAAATTTGAATGGCGCATAAATTATTTTTTTTAAAAGGAAAATCTATTTTAGTAGGCACCGTTATATTGCAAAGATAGGAAAATTCCTAAACAAAGCATCCATGCATATGGTAATTTCTATAAGTGTTATTTTTTATCTGCTACCAGTAATGAACAATAATATATGGGTTTTCGATTCATCTGGAACCCCGAAGTTCGCTCTGTCTTTACTGGAAATTTCACGGAAGATGGCCGTAAAGATGAGCATATTTACAAATATTCTCTCATTAATCCTTTATTCTTAATTGAGATTCTGAATAACAATATACTCGAAACAATTATCCCTGCTTTAGTATGTGTGAACATATCAAGGAAGAACCACGTATTCTTTTTTTACTAAAAGCAAGTTGAAAAACAGGTTTATCACCTAAACTTTTCAATCTATTATTTTGTCATCCCACATATATCCATTTCTCGACTCTGCTACCCATAATCTTTCTTCATTTCGAGAGAAAAGCACTTATTACCCCCAAAACCTCATGTTTGTATGAATACATTTTAGTAAAATATCCATATCCAAACATTTCATTTAAAGACCTTATAATATCATCTATAATATCCTATTTCTAAACTATAGGGGAGTGGTGTGTGTGTAATCCGAGGATAGGTGCCACCTACCCTCGGATTACACACACAAACTCCATATAGTTTAAAAAAAGCACCAAAGTGAGGGTGTGTCATAAGTTCTCATTCGTCACCCCGAGCATTTACGGCAAAATACAGGTAACCAACCGCAGCCTGCGCATGCTGACAAGGATACTGGAACGAGGCAGATTCGAGAAAAGAAAAAATAAGAATAAGATTTATGAGTTTTTTGTGAAAAGCGTTTTAGAATTTTGAATTATGAATTTTCATTTCATGCGGAAATAACCGGATAATTCACTATGAAAAAAGTTTTTCATGCGGTGAAAAGGAGCTTTCAAGGCTCTCCCAGGAACTTTATAATTATCCGTACTTCGGCAGGAGTAAATGCCCGTCTGTATTTATTATATCCAATCAGGTTTAATTCGTCCATAAGAGCGGTATTCATCCGCATCCAGCGTGCCAGTGTTTGCAACGCCAGGGTAATACACATTGATGGGTTGTACAGACGAGCCATTTCGGCCTTACTGTATGTACGGATAATGAATGGTTGTTCTTTTTCGGTTTCCATAATGTTTTTTTTATTGCTTAAATATAATAATATTTGCGTACAAAAACAAATATATTTACTCTAATTTTTAGTATCTTTCTTTAACTTTCTTATAACTGCTAAAGCCCTAAATTCAAGCTTTTCGGAAGTTGTATATTTGTAAGAGAGTAGGGAAGGAGTAAAGGGAGTTACAGGAGTTAAAGTAGTAAAGAAATCATCCTAAATTATGGATGCGGTAAGCGGAGCATCAGGTGATAACGGAGATAATAACCCTGGTGAAGATGATGATGACGGGGGCTTTACTCCGGATCCGAACGCGTAGGGGAGAACCTCTTTCCAACACTCTGTTTCACTTAAAACTGGAAAGAAATGATGGAAATGGGATTGACCCGCACGGTGTAGGGGCAGGCCTTGTGTCTGCCCTATGAAAATGGTTTGCAATGCATACACCTTGCGGAATACCATGCGGTATGTAGGGCGGACACAAGACCCGCCCCTACGCCATGCGGATCAAAACCCTCAAAACTGTAAAAATATGAAAAGTATTATTGAGAAAATAGTGGAAGTGGCAGCTGTAGTGCTACCGTTCCTGAAAAAGAAAAGCGTAAAAGAAATCCGTGAATTCAGCGAACTGATTACAGCACAATTCGAATTCCTTGTCAATCAGCAAGAGAAAGCATTGAAGGATTATTTTGAACTGAGCGACCGGGTAAAGGAAATGCATACGGAGATATTCAGTCTGAGGCAGGAATTGACCCGGGCGATGGCTCAACGATGTTCGGTACAGGAATGTATTGATAGGACGTAGGGGCGATTCGCGAATCGCCCAAAACTATTTACAAACAAAACCGGGCGGTTCGCGAACCGCCCCTACGGAAATATTATGCGAAAAATAAATTTAATAGTCATTCATTGTTCAGCTACCCGTGAAGACCGGGATTTCACGGAGCACGACCTGGACATCTGCCACCGTCGTCGTGGCTTTAAAGGCCCGGGATATCATTTTTACATTCGTAAGAACGGTAAGATAATAACTACAAGGGAATTGGAAAGGGTAGGAGCCCATGCGCGTGGATACAATGCTCATTCCATCGGGATTTGTTACGAGGGTGGTCTGGATAAATACGGACGGGCTAAGGATACCCGTACATCCTGGCAGATACATTCGTTACGGGTATTGATACTGACATTATTGCGTGATTATCCCGGAAGCCGGGTATGTGGGCACCGGGATTTAAGTCCCGACCGTAATGGAAACGGGGAAATTGAACCGGAGGAATGGGTAAAGGAATGTCCGTGTTTTGAAGTTGACTTATACAAACCACTGTAGTTTATCGGCAAAATAAAGGAAGATAATTGTAAGACCTATAAAACGTAGAAGCTTACCGATGAGCATGAATAAGGCACTATACCAGAAATTGGTTTTGTAAAAGCCCAAAGCTATGGCAAAAACATCGCCGATAAACGGAACCCATACCAGTAAGGCCAGCCAACTACCGTATTTGTCGACTTTGGCTTTTTGTTTTTCCAGTGTTTCGGGTTTTACTTTGAACCATTTTTCA